>JAIXPD010000010.1 GCA_027486405.1 Azospirillum sp.
GAAGGCGGGGATCCAGGCTTTCCCGTCAGAACCACTCTGCGAACTCTGGATCCCCGCCTTCGCGGGGATGACGAATGTCCTAATAGAGGAATTTCAAGCCTTCACCCGATTGCCCTGCGGGTGAGAGGGTGATGGGTTGACCTGCGCGGGTTGTGCTATAAGGTCAATCATCCGATTCCGTCTCTTGTCTGTTCGAGTGCCATGAGCAAGCGTCAATACACACGCGCCGAAGTCAAAGAATTGCTGGGTGCGTTGGAACGTCAATGCCGCGATGCTTCCAAACTCGCGGCGCTGGCCGAACGAGAGGCCAGCAAGCACAGCTTCAGCGCCTATCGCGAATTCCGCGACAAGGTGGGCGAGTTTCAGGCGCTGGTCATTTTGATCGAGCAACGTCTTCGCAATCTTGTGGACACCCGGTCCGACGATTTGCGCGACCAGTTCGAACGGCTGGACATGGTGATGCTGGCGCTGCTGGTGCGCGCGAGCATGCGCTTCTTCTTTGTGCTGTCGGCCAACTCGGTGTTGCCGATGGGTGCCCGCGAGATTTTCGTGTCGGAGCTGCGCAGCCTGCACGACGCCAGCCAAAAACTGAACAACCCGGCCTATGCGGGCAAATTGGGGCCGGAGTTGGAACGCGATCTGGAAACCGCGTCGATGATCCTGGAAGAGATCATCGACAAGGCTCCCAGCCTCTTGAGCTTCAACAGCTAACGGACACCATCGGCCGGGGATGATCGGCGGGGGGCCTGGATGGCCCCCGCCGCGTCTATCCGCCTCGGGTCACTTGGCCAGGAATTTGGCGATGCTGTCGCCCGCCTTGGCGATGTTGGCAACCCCGTCCAGATGGCCGAGCGTGGAGGTGATGGCGTCGGTGTATTCCACCGCCACCCCCTGCTTTTCCAACCGGTCCTTCAAGGGGCGCATGCCGCGCTCGGGCGGGAACACCATGTCATCGGCCGACGGGATGAGCAGGGTGGGGGCCTTCAGCTTGGCCAACCCCTCTTCCAGCGACGCGCCGTTGCCCATGACATAGGTCTGGCTGGCCTTGACCAGATACAGGAAATGGTTGGCGTCGCTGACGGCGGCGCGCCCGGCGGCGGCCTTGTCCAGCCACGCTTCGATGGCGTACTGGTTGCCCAGCGCGGCGCGCGGGTCCTTGCCCTCTTCCGCCCATTTGCGGCCAAAGGCGGCGTCGGCCCATTTCCAATGGCGGGCGTGCAGCGTCACCAGCTTCAAGGCTTCGGTCAGACCGGCTTTCGGTTCGGTCTTGCCGTAGTAATCGCCGTTGTTCCAATTGGGATCGAGCTTGATCGGGGCCGCCCACAGATTGAGCCAACCGATCAGGAAGGGGTCGGCCTCCGCCCCGCCAATCACGGCGATGACGCGCTTGACCATCTCGGGATAAGCCACGCCCCATTCCAACGCCTGGAGCGACCCCATCGAACCGCCCATCACCGCCTGCACGCCGGTGACGCCCAGGCTGTCGAGCAAGCCCTTTTGCACGTTGACGAAATCGCGGATGGTGACGACGGGGAAGGTCAGGCCATAGGGCTTGCCGGTGTCCGGGTTGATGCTGGCCGGGCCGGTGGTGATGACGGTGGGATCCTTGGCCGACAGATTGACCAGCGTGTCCGAGCTGATGATGAAGTATTTGTCGGTGTCCAGCGGCTTGCCGGGGCCAACAATGCTGTCCCAATAGCCGGGTGCGGCGTCCTCCGCCTTGTATTTCCCGGCAGCGTGGCTGCTGCCGCTGAAGAAATGGGTCAGCAGGATGACGTTGTCCTTGGCGTCGTTCAGCTTGCCGTAGCTTTCCCAACCGACGCGGACGTTCTTGATCGTCGCGCCGCCGGTGGTGGTGAGGGACGGCATCTCGAACGTCTTCTTTTCGACGATGCCATCCAGGGCAAACACCGGCGACGACGCCAGCACGCCCATCGCCAACGCCACCGCGCTGACGCAGCGCGCCAAGCGGCTGCCCAGCCCGCCGGTCCGCTTGGTTTGCCTCAACGCCCCCGTTGCCCCCTGCCGCATCGCCCCGTCCTCCCGATTCATGTTGTGGACCGGGAGTTTACGGAAGCCATCGGCGCTGTCCAGCGGCGTTGCGTGACCAATGGGTTACGACAGACGCACCGCCGTACCGTTGATCGACACCATCAGCATGCCGTTTTCCTTGCCGAGAACCTCGTAATCCACATCGACGCCAACCACGGCGTCGGCCCCCAGCGCGCGGGCGGACTCGGTCAGATCGGCGAAGGCGGCTTCCCGCGCCTCGCGCAAGGCGTCCTGATAGCCCCCGGCACGGCCGCCAACGATGTCGCGCACAGCGGCGAACAGATCGCGGAAGACGTTCACCCCGACGATGGCCTCGCCCGCGACCATGCCAAGATACTGGGTGATCCGGCGGCCTTCGACCGAATCGGTGCTGGTGACGATCATGATGCCCCTTGTCCTGCGTTGTGGTTGCGACTGTGCGCCTCACAGATGGCCGCGCATGGCCGCCTTGCCAAGGGGGCGGGGGACGCGCCGCCGTTCCGCTTGCATGATGCGGCGTGGCCGGACCATCGCCACAGCGAACAAAAAGGGGGCGGTATGGATCCGTTGGTGGCGTATGCGGGCATCGTCGGGGCGTTGGCGATCGGGGCGGCCAGCCCGGGGCCGAGCTTTCTGATGGTCGCGCGCAGTTCGGTGTCGGTGTCACGCCGCGCCGGTCTGGCGGCGGCGTTCGGCATGGGGATGGGTGGTGTGCTGTTCGCCTCTCTGGCGTTGCTGGGGCTGCACAGCCTGCTGACGCAGGTGGGATGGCTTTACGCGGGGTTGAAGGCGGCGGGCGGTCTGTATCTGCTGTGGATGGCCTATCGGCTGTGGCGCGGGGCGGCGGATCCATTGCCCATGAGCGTGGAGGGACCGACCACGCCCAAGGGATTGGCGCGCGCCTGCGCGCTGGGGTTCGTCACCCAGGTCAGCAACCCGAAAACAGCCGTGGTCTATGGCAGCATCTTCGCCGCTTTGTTGCCCGCCGATCCGGCAAGCTGGCTGCTGTTGGCGATTCCGCCGTCGGTCCTTGCCATCGAAACGGGGTGGTACAGCGTCGTTGCCATGGCCTTTTCCGCCGAACAGCCGCGCGCGGCCTATCTGCGCTCCAAAAGCCGGGTGGATCGGCTGGCCGCGCTGGCCATGGGCGGGCTTGGCCTGCGTCTGGTCGCCGACGCCGCCCCACAAGGATGAACGAACGCGCCGCCCGGCCAGAGTGCGGTCGGGCGGTGTTCTTTGCGGCTCGTCAGCGCTTCTTCGTCTGCGCGCGGGCGAAGGCTTCGGCGAAGGCGTTGTTGAGCGGCTCCGGGGCCGGTTTGGCCGCCGGTTTGGCCACTGGTTTGGCCTGGGCGGCCTTGGCGGCGGCGGGCGGCGACGCGGCCGGGCGGCGGTCGGGTTGACGGTCGGGTTGACCGGGCGGACGGTTGCCTTGAGGGCGGTTGCCTTGCGGCTGGTTGCCAGGGCCGGTGCGCTCGCCGGAGGCCGGACGGGGCGGGGCGTCGCTCAGGCGCATGGTCAGGGCGATGCGCTTGCGCGGGATGTCCACCTCCAGCACCTTCACCTTCACCACGTCGCCCGCCTTGACCACGCTGTGCGGGTCCTTGACGAAGGTCGTGGACAGTTGGGAGATGTGGACCAGACCATCCTGGTGCACGCCGATGTCGACAAAGGCCCCGAAGGCGGTGATGTTCGTCGCCACCCCTTCCAGGATCATGCCGACCTTCAGATCCTTCAACTCCTCGACCCCCTCCTGGAAGGTGGCGGTCTTGAACTCCGGGCGGGGATCGCGGCCGGGCTTTTCCAATTCCTTGATGATGTCCTCGACCGTCGGCACGCCGAACCGCGCGTCGGTGAATTCCTCCGCGCTCAGGCCGCGCAGGAAACGGGCGTCGCCGATGACGCTGCCCAGATCCTTGCCGGTCGTCTTCAGGATGCGTTCCACCACCGGATAGGCTTCCGGGTGGACCGCCGAACCGTCGAGCGGGTTGTCACCGGCGCGGATGCGCAGGAAGCCCGCCGCCTGCTCGAAGGTCTTCGGCCCCAGCCGGGCGACGTCCAGCAATTGCTTGCGCGAACGGAAGGCCCCGTTGCGGTCGCGGTGCTCCACGATGTTGCGGGCGATGGTCTCGTTCAGGCCCGACACGCGGGTCAGCAGCGGAACCGACGCGGTGTTGAGATCGACGCCCACCGCGTTCACGCAATCCTCGACCACGGCGTCGAGCGAGCGGGCCAGCTTGCCGCCCGCGACGTCGTGCTGGTACTGGCCGACGCCGATGGATTTCGGTTCGATCTTCACCAGTTCGGCCAAGGGATCCTGAAGTCGCCGGGCGATGGACACCGCGCCGCGCAACGACACGTCCAGGCCGGGGAACTCCAGCGCGGCGGTTTCGGAGGCGGAATAGACCGACGCCCCGGCCTCGCTGACCACCAGCTTGCTGAGGGTCAATTCGGGATGGCGCTTCATCAGGTCGGCGGCGAGCTTGTCCGTCTCGCGCGACGCGGTCCCGTTGCCGATGGCGACCAGCTCCACCTTGTGACGGTGGGCCAGCGCCGCCAGCACGGCGATGGAGCCGTCCCAATCGTTGCGCGGGGCGTGCGGATAGACGGTGGCGGTGTCCACCAGCTTGCCGGTGGCATCGACGACGGCGACCTTCACCCCGGTGCGGATGCCCGGATCCAAGCCGATGGTCACGCGCGGCCCGGCGGGGGCGGCGAGCAACAGATCGTGCAGGTTGCGGGCGAAAACGCGGATGGCCTCATCCTCCGCCCGCTCGCGCAGCGTCCCCATCAGATCGGTTTCCACATGCGGGCCGATCTTCAGCTTCCAGGTCCAGCGCACGACGTCCGACAGCCATTTGTCGGCGGGGCGGCCCTGGTCGCGGATGCCGGTGTGGGCGGCGATGCTGCGTTCCGCCGGGTGCGGTTGCCCATCCTCCACCACCAGATCCAGGCCGATGGCCAGCACACCCTGCGCGCGTCCCCGGAACAGGGCGAGCGCGCGGTGGGAGGGCATCTTGGCCCATTGTTCGGAGAAATCGAAGTAATCGGCGAATTTCGCCGCCTCGGCCTTCTTCTCCTCCACCAGTTTGGAGGTGACGACGCCCTTTTCGGCCATGGCGGTGCGCAGGCGGCCGACCAACTCGGCGTCTTCACCAAAGCGTTCAACCAGGATGTGGCGCGCGCCGTCCAGCGCCGCCTTGACGTCGGCGACCTGCTTGTCGGCGTTGACGAAGGCGGCGGCCTCAGCCTCCGGACTCTTGGTCGGGTCGGCCAGCAAGGCGTCGGCCAGCGGCTCCAGCCCGGCTTCGCGCGCGATCTGCGCCTTGGTCCGGCGCTTCTGCTTGTAGGGGAGATACAGATCCTCCAGCCGGGTCTTGGTGTCGGCCTGCCGGATCTGGCGGTCCAGTTCCGGCGTCAGCTTGCCCTGTTCCTGGATGGTGGACAGGATGGTGGCGCGGCGGTCTTCCAACTCGCGCAGATAGCCCAACCGCTCTTCCAGGGTGCGGAGCTGCGTGTCGTCCAGCCCGCCGGTGGCTTCCTTGCGGTAGCGGGCGATGAAGGGAACGGTCGATCCCTCATCGAGCAGGCCGACGGCGGCGGCGACTTGGGCTTCACGAACCGACAGTTCGTCGGCGATGCGCTGGCTGATGGACAGCATAGGCAGGGGAATCCGCGCTGGCTGTTGGAGAGAAAGACGGCGGCTCCTATAGCGCGATTGGGCGGACCCGACCAGCGTCGTGATGGCACGGCGGGCGCACGCGCCCTCTCCCCCACCGGTTGCCACAAAATCATCACGGCAATCGCGACCATTGGACAAAATTTCTGGTGTCGTTTTCCCTTGCCAAACCTATGGGCAATATCCTTACACTAAGCCCCCATCCAAACAGTGGGTTTGGTCCATAACAGGTCTGATCCCGTGACGCTTCTGTTCGTCGCCCTTCTTGCGCTGTTCGCCCTGGCGGTGGTCGGGGTGGCGGCGCGCCGGTCGCCCTGGGTCGGAACCGCCGTGTATGGCGGGACCGCAACGGCCTGTGGGCTGATCGGGCTGTGGGCCGTTGGGGCATTGGTCGGGCGGGACGGGGCGGTGGCGGCGGTGCTGCCGATTGGCGTGCCCTGGATCGGCGTCCATCTGCGGGCCGATGGGGTGAGCGCCTTTTTCCTGCTGGTCGTCGCGCTGGGCGGTGTGACCGCCAGCCTGTTCGGCTGGGGTTATGAGCGGGCGCATGAGCAGGCTGCGGATCACAGCGGCGTTCACAGCGGCGGGGAGAGCGGCCCGGTTCTGCCCTTTTTCCCGCTGTTCCTGGCGGGGATGAGTTTGGTGCTGCTGGCCAACGACGCCTTCAGCTTTCTGGTGTCGTGGGAGTTCATGTCCCTGACCTCCTGGCTGCTGGTGCTGTCCACCCACCGCGATCCCGACACACCCGACGCCGCCCGGCTGTATCTGATGATGGCGGTTCTCGGCACCCTCTGCCTGCTGTTGGCCTTTGGCCTGCTGGTGGGGACGGGGGGCGATTACCGTTTCGACGCGATCCGCCAGCACCCGCCCGAAGCCGGGGCGGCGGCTCTGGTCGTGCTGCTGATGGTGTTGGGGGCCGGGTCGAAAGCCGGGCTGGTTCCGCTGCACGTCTGGTTGCCCCTGGCCCACCCGGCGGCTCCCAGCCATGTGTCGGCGCTGATGTCGGGGGTGATGACCAAGGTGGCGGTCTACGCCCTGGTCCGCGTTTTGTTCGATCTGCTGGGCGAGCCGGTGTGGTGGTGGGGCGGGGCGCTGATGGCGGCGGGCGCGGTCACGGCGGTGATGGGGGTGCTCTACGCCCTGATGCAGGACGACGTGAAACGGCTGCTGGCCTGTTCGACCATCGAAAACATCGGCGTGATCCTCATCGCGCTGGGCCTTGCCCTGGTGTTCAAGGCCAGCCACACCCCGGTGATCGCCGCCCTGGCGCTCAGCGCGGCGCTGCTGCACGTCGTCAACCATTCCCTGTTCAAAAGCCTGCTGTTCTTCGTCGCCGGGGCGATCCTGACCGCCACCGGCACGCGCGACCTGAACCGGCTGGGCGGCTTGATCCACCGGATGCCGACCACGGCGGTGCTGGCCCTGATCGGGGCGGCGGCGATTTCCGCCCTGCCGCCTTTGAACGGCTTCGTCGGCGAATGGCTGCTGTTTCAGGCGATCCTGAACGCCCCGGCGCTGCCGGAATGGTCGCTGAAAATCGGCATCGCCGTGGTGGGGGCGGCGGTGGCGCTGGCGGCGGCGCTGGCGGCGGCCTGCTTCGTCCGGCTCTACGGCATCGCCTTTCTCGGGCGGCCCCGCTCGGCCGAAGCGGGGCGGGCGGGGGAGGTCGGGCGGGCGATGCTGGCCGGAATGGCCATCCCGGCGGCGCTGTGCGTGGCGCTGGGCGTGCTGCCGACGTTCGTGATCCGGCTGTTCGAACCCGCCGTCCGCGCCATGGTGCAGGCTGGTCCGTTCGACGACCGCAGCTATCAGCCCTGGATCTGGCTGGCCCCGACCTCGGCGATTGGCAACTCCTACAACGGCTTGATCCTGCTGGGGATGATCGCCGCGCTGTCGGTGGCGCTGGTGCTGGCGATCCACCGCTGGGCCTCCGACCGGGTCCGGCGCTCCATCGCCTGGGGCTGCGGCCATGACGGGGACGACCCGGCGGCGTTGTCGCAATACAGCGCGTCGAGCTTTGCCCAACCGATCCGCCGCGCCTTCGGCGGCACCGTGTTCAACGCGCGCGACCGGGTGGAGATGCCCGAACCGGGCGACACCCGCCCCGCCCGCCTGACGGTGTGCTGGACCGATCCGGCCTGGGCCTTTCTGTTCACCCCGGTGCGCCGGGCGGTGAACTGGCTGGCCGATCATGCCGATGCCCTGCAATTCCTGACCATCCGCAGCTATCTGACCCTGATGTTCGCGGCGCTGGTGGTGGTGTTGACCCTGGTTGCGGTGGTGCGGTCATGATCGCGGCGGTGATCCATCAAGTCCTGCATATGGCGTTGGTGCTGGCGCTGGCACCGCTGCTGACCGGCTGGGTCCGGCTGGTGAAATCCCGGCTGGTCGGGCGGCGGGGGGCGTCGGTGCTTCAGCCCTACCGCGATCTTGCCCGCCTGCTGCGGAAAGAGGTGGTGTTGGCGGACAACGCGTCCTGGCTGTTCCGCTCCGTTCCCTATGTGATGTTCACCGCCATCTGGCTGGCCGCCGGGCTGGTCCCGGTCTTCACCACCGATCTGGCGCTGGCCCCCACCGGCGACCTGATCGCCCTGATCGCCCTGCTGGGGACCGCGCGCTTTTTCCTGGCGCTGGCGGGAATGGACACCGGAACCAGCTTTGGCGGCATCGGCTCCTCGCGCGAGATGATGATCGCGGCGTTGGCCGAACCGGCGATGCTGATGGTGGTGTTTTCCGTCGCCGTGCTGGTGCGGACCACCTCGCTGGCCGAAATCGCCGTCTACATGATGGGCGGGACCGTGGGCCTGCGGGTGTCGCTGGCGCTGGCGTTGATCGCGCTGGTGATGGTGGCGATCGCCGAAAACGCCCGCATCCCCATCGACAACCCGGCCACGCATCTGGAACTGACCATGGTGCACGAAGCGATGGTTCTGGAATATTCCGGCCGCCATCTGGCGTTGATCGAAGGGGCGGCGATGCTCAAGCTGCTGCTCTACGCCGCCGTGATCGCCTGCGTCTTCGCGCCCTGGGGCATGGCCACGCCGACGCAGGGCAGCCTGTGGATCGGTCTGCTGAGCTTCCTGGCCAAGCTGGCGGCGGCGGGGGCCGCGTTGGCGCTGTTCGAAACCAGCATCGCCAAGATGCGGGTGTTCCGGGTCGGCGAGTTCCTGGGCGGGGCGCTGCTGCTCAGCCTGCTGGGGGCCATCTTCCTTTACGTGTCGCGGGGGGTGTGAGTGATCGACATCGGTTACGACGCGGCCCATCTGCTCGGCGCGCTGGTTCTGATGACCAGCTTCGCGCTGCTCTATCAACGGCGGCTGTTCTCGCTGCTGAACGTCTTCACCATCCAGGCCCTGGCCCTGAGCGGGGCGGCGGCGTGGCAGGCCTACGCCCATGACGAGCCGCACCTCTACATCACCGCGCTGCTGACACTGACCCTGAAGGCCATCGCCATTCCGGTGGCGCTGCACCGGATCATCCAGCGGCTGCACATCGAACGCACGGTCGAACCGGCGCTGGGCATCGGCCTGACCATGGTGGCGGGGGTGTCGCTGGTCACGCTGTCGATCCTGCTGGTGCTGCCGGTGACGGAGAACGCCACCGCGCTGACGCGCGAGGATCTGGCGCTGTCGCTGTCGGTGGTGCTGCTGGGGCTGTTGATGATGATTTCCCGGCGCAACGCGGTCAGCCAGGTGGTCGGGTTCATGTCGATCGAAAACGGCCTGATCCTGGCGGCGGTCGGGGTGGCGGGGATGCCGCTGGTGGTGGAGATGTCCATCGCCTTTTCCGTCATGGTCGCCTTCATCATCTTCGGCATCTTCCTGTTCCAGATCCGCGAGCGGTTCGAAACGCTGGACGTGCGCAAGATCGAAAGCTTTCGGGGGGAAAGCGATTGACCCCGGCCCTGCCCACCATGTTGCCCACCATGTTGCCCATCGTCTTGATCGCGCCGTTGGTGATGGCGGCACTGCTGGCCCTGGTCCCGAACTGGCGGCTGGCCTCCTGGCTGAATGTGGGGGCTTGCGCGGTGACGTTCGCCGCGTCGCTGGCCCTGTTCACCGCCAAACCGGCGGCCACCGCCATGCTGGTGCTCGACGCCTTCAACGTCGCCCTGATCGCGCTGACCGCCTTCGTCGGCCTGACCACCGCCATCTTTTCCGCCGGATACATCGGGCACGAGGTGGCAAGCGGCACGCTCAACCCGCTGCGTCTGCGCTTTTACCACGCGATGTTCCAGGCCTTCCTGTTCACCCTGCTGCTGGCGCTGTCGGCCAACAATCTGGGCGTGCTGTGGGTGGCGATTGAAGGGGCGACGCTGACCACCGTGCTGATGGTCAGCCTGTACCGCACGGCGGCCAGCATCGAGGCGGCGTGGAAATACTTCATCCTCTGCGGCGTGGGCATCGCGCTGGCCCTGTTCGGCACGATCCTGATCTATCTGGCCGCCCAGCCGGTGATGGGGCCGGGGCTGGCGGCGATGACCTGGACCCGGCTGCTGGCCGACGCCGCGCGGATCGAGCCGAACATCCTCAACCTCGCCTTCGTGTTCCTGCTGATCGGCTATGGGACCAAGGTCGGGCTGGCCCCGCTGCACGCCTGGTTGCCCGACGCCCACGCCGAAGGGCCGACGCCGATTTCCGCCGTGCTGTCGGGGTTGCTGCTCAACGTGGCGCTTTACGCCGTGCTGCGCTTCAAGATGCTGCTGGCGGCCAACGGGGCGGCGCTGGCACCGGGGCCGCTGCTGATGGTGATGGGGCTGTCGTCGCTGCTGCTGGCCGCGCTGATGCTGTACCGGCGGCGCGACATCAAACGCTTTTTCGCCTACAGCTCCATCGAACATATGGGCATCATCGCCTTTGCCTTCGGCATCGGCGGGCCGCTGGCCAATTTTGCCGGGCTGCTGCACATGGCGATGCACAGCCTGACCAAATCGGCGATCTTCTTCGCCGTCGGCCACGCGGTGCAGATCGGCGGAACCCAACGGATCGACGGCATCCGGGGGCTGACCGTCAGCCATCCGGCCTTGGGCTGGGGCCTGCTGGCCGGGGTGGTCGCCATCGCCGGGCTGCCGCCCTTCGGTGTGTTCATGAGCGAGTTCCTGCTCATCACCAGCACCTTTGCCCGCCAGCCCTGGTTGGGGTTGCTGCTGGTGTTGGGCATCGCGGTGGCCTTTGGCGCGCTGGTTCTGCGGGTGCAGCGGCTGTGCTTCGGCGCGCCCACCGGCGGCGCGCCGATCCATGGCACGCTGCTGCCGCTCTACGCGCATCTCGCCGTGGTCCTGGTGGCCGGTGTGTGGTTGCCCGCCCCGCTGGTCGCCTGGTTCCAGGCGGTCGCCGCGCTGCTGGGTTAGGGGAGGGGGCCGCATGACCGACCAGACCGACACCGCAAGCCCAAACACCGCCCGCCTCTTCGACCGGCTCGACACGCTCGGCCCGCGCGCCGTCGAACACCGCCCCTGGCCGCGCCATCTCACCGACCGCGCGGGCTGGCTGACCCTGATCGACGACTTGGAAAAGGATGGCGGCCTCGCCCTGATCGGGCTGTGGGCCGATGCGGACGCCGGGGGCCACAAGGTCCACGCCGCCCTGCGCGACGAGGCGTCGGGAACCGGTGCGGTGGCCGTGGTCAGTTTGCCCTGCCCGGACGGGCGCTTTCCCAGCCTGTCCGCCGTCCGCCCGTCGGCGATCCGGTTGGAGCGCGCGATCCAGGACCTGTTCGGCCTGGTTGCGGAGGGGCTGACCGACCCGCGCCCCTGGCTGGATCATGGCCGCTGGGGCCTGCGCCACCCGCTGGCGAACACCCCGACCACCACCGACGGCACCGCCCCCCCGCCATCCTATCCCGTCCTGCCGTGCGAGGGGGAGGGGCTGCACCAGATACCCGTCGGCCCGGTCCACGCCGGGATCATCGAACCCGGCCATTTCCGCTTCACCGCCAACGGCGAAACCGTGGTGCGGCTGGAAGAACGGCTGGGCTATGTCCACAAGGGGGTGGAAGCCCTGATGCGCGGCCAGCCGGTGGAACGGGCGGCAAAGATCATCGCCCGCCTGTCGGGCGACAGCACGGTTGCCCATTCCATCGCCTTCGCCCAGGCGGTGGAAGCCGCGCTGGGCCTCACGATCCCACCGCGCGCGGTCTGGCTGCGCGCGTTGATGGCGGAGTTGGAACGGCTGGCCAACCATCTGGGCGACATCGGTGCCATCGCCAACGACGCCGCCTTTTCCTTCCTGCTCGCCCATCTCAGCCCGCTGCGCGAAGCGGTGCTGCGCGCCGCCGACGCCTGTTTCGGCCATCGTCTGATGATGGATTGCGTGGTTCCGGGCGGTGTTGCCCCCGACATCGCCGCCACCGGCCCGCAACGGCTGCTGGACTTGACCGCCGACCTGCGCCGCCGCTTCGCCCCGCTGGTCGCCGTGTATGACGACAAGTCCTCGTTGCAGGACCGCACGTTGACGACCGGGGTCATCCACCGTGGCC
Organism: Azospirillum sp.; assembly: GCA_027486405.1. Lineage (GTDB taxonomy): Bacteria > Pseudomonadota > Alphaproteobacteria > Azospirillales > Azospirillaceae > Azospirillum. The sequence continues at coordinate 12,185 of JAIXPD010000010.1, forward strand.
TTGCCAACCGCTTTGCGGCGGGCGGCTTTGTCGGGCGCGCGTCGGGACGGGACGGGGACGCCCGGAAATCCCCCGGCTACGCCCCCTACACCGATCTGGAATTCGAGGTTCCGGTGTTGACCGAGGGCGACGTCAACGCCCGCGTCTGGATCCGCATCCGCGAGGTGGAGCAATCGCTGTCGCTGATCGAACAGATCATCCGGCGCATGCCCGGCGTGCCACGCGGCCCCGACGGCATCACCCCGCCGCCGTTGTTGACGCTTCCATCCGTGGGGGAGGAGCGGGCAGGGATGGCGCTGGTCGAGTCCTTCCGGGGCGAAATTCTGACCTGGGTGCGGCTATCCGCCGACGGCACGGTGGCGCGCTGCCACCCGCGCGATCCGTCCTGGTTCCAATGGCCGCTGTTGGAAGCCGCGATCGAGGGCAACATCGTCGCCGACTTTCCCCTGTGCAACAAGTCGGTCAACGGATCCTATTCCGGCCATGATCTGTGAGGAGAGCGTCGCGTGTTCAACCACATCCTGCGCGCGCTGACCAAAGGGCCGGTGACGGAACCGGCCCCATCCCCGTCAGCCGACGGTCTGGCCGAACTGGCCGGACGGATCGAGGCGGCGTCCCGCGCGCGGCTGGGCCGCAGCCTGTCGATCCGCGCGGTGGACGCCGGGTCCTGCAACGGGTGCGAGTTGGAACTCCACGCGCTGAACAACCCGATCTATGATGTGGAACGCTTCGGCCTGCGCTTTGTCGCGTCGCCGCGTCACGCCGATGTGCTGTTGGTGACGGGGCCGGTGACGAAAAACATGGCGGAGGCGCTGCGCCGCACCTGGGACGCCACGCCCGACCCGAAATGGGTCGTGGCCTGCGGGGCCTGCGCCATCGATGGCGGGGTGTTCGCCGGATCCTACGCCTGCGTCGGCCCGGTTGAGACGGTGATCCCGGTTGATCTGCGCATCCCCGGCTGCCCACCGCGCCCGGCGGAACTTCTGGCCGGGTTGCTGAGCCTGCTGGAACACTCCGCAAGCCGGGGATAACCCCCCGGCGCGTTGGCCGAAGGCCCGCCCAAGCCGGGCGGGGTCCTCTCAACCTCAATGACCATGGCCTTCCGCCAGACCCAAGCGGCCCTGGGGCGACAGGCGCTTGATCGTCTCCACCACGCGGGATTCGATTTCGGCGCGCAGGGCGTCGTCGGCGGCCCGGCTGCTGTCGAACAGGGCACGGATGCGGTCCGGGTCGAACGGGCTGGCGATCAGTTCGGTGCGCAAGCGCGCCCCGAAATCGGCGCGGGCGGCGTGCATCCGCACGAACAACGGGCGGGCGTCGTCCAGGGCGCGGCGCAGCAGGGCGGCGTCCTCCGGCGTCAACCGGCTGGCCGCGTCGTCGATGAACCGCCCCAACGCGTGTTCCGGTCCCGGTGGGGGCGGGGGTGGACGGATCGCGTGCGCCACCACGAAACCCCCGGCGAGCATGTTGATCGCCAGCGAACCGATCAAAAGATACCAGGGCCAACGGCGCCGGGCGGTCGGCGTCATCGCATGTCTCCCAAAGAACTGACGATCATCACGCCCGACAGGTCATGCGCGCGCGCGGCCCCCGGCAAGGTGACGATCCCCTGATGATAGGTGATGAAGCCCAAAAAACCCATCATGGCGAGAAAGCCCGCCGTCGGCGCGATCCGCAAGGGCGATCTGGCCAGGAACCAGGGCATGGAATCCGGCACCGTCTGCGCGTCCAACCGTTCAGCGATGCGGTCGAACACCCGCTGTTCCCGCTCGTCCGACAGATCGGGTTCGGTCGCCGCGTCCAGCAACGCATCGGTCAACGCCGCGTCGGCCAGAACGCCGCGCGCCTCCTCGCTGTGATCAAGCAGATCCTGCGCCGCGCGCGCGGCCTTGACCGGCCAACGGTCGAGATTGGCCCCGTGGACCGAAGCGTAGCGGGTGAACTCTTTGAGCGTCATCATGGCCGTGCGCCGTCCTTCTGACGGATCAGGGGTTGAAGACGGGCACGCACCGTTTTGCGCGCCCGCACCAGAAGACTTTCCATGGCGGAAACCGAAACCTGAAGAACCTCCGACGCTTCCGCGCAGCTCATCTCCTCGTGATAGCACAGGCTGAGCGCGGCGCGCTGCCGCTCGGGCAGGGCGGCGATGGCCGCGTCCACCTCGGCCCCGATCTTGCGACCGTCCACCAGGGTTTCGGCACTCCACGCCGGATCGGCCACCTCATCGGCGGCGTCAAGCGGCGCAAAGGTCCGTCGTCGCCGGTAATCGATGGCCCGGTTGACGACGATGCGGTACAGCCACGTCGTGAATCGGGTCCCGTCGCCGCGCCAGCGGTCGGCGTTGGCCCAAATCTGGAGAAACGCGTCCTGCGCCACCTCTTCGGCGTCGCTGGCGTTGCCGACGACCCGTTGGGCCAAGGCAATGCTGCGGCGCAGATGTCGGCGCGTCAGGAGACCGAACGCTTTGCGATCCCCGGCCGCCGCGTCCGCCATCAACGCCTCGTCGGTGATCGCCTCATCTTCCCAAGGCTGCACGCCCGTGTCCGTCCGCTCCAGGTTGCCGTCACCAGATTATACGGGACCATGGGGCATGTCCTGCGCGCAAAAGACGCGGTTTTTGCGTCAGGGTCATCCCGAATGGGCGGCGGTGGGATGCTATATTTTCCATAACTAATATTATGAATTTTTATATTCCGTTATATGGAATTAAATTCCATAAACTTGGCGCACCGCCAATCCTCTGTTACACTGATGATCCGAACCAGGGGCCACACTCGCCCCCCTCAATGCCCCCACAGCCTCCGCCCTTGATGGGAGTTCAAGACGATCATGGTGAACAGCGTTGTGTCCTATCGGCGCGTCGGTCGTGTCGGCGTCATCACCGTCGATTACCCGCCGGTCAACGCGGTCGGGCTGGCTGTGCGCGCCGGGTTGGTGGCCGCGCTGGCGCAGGGGGTGGAGGACGCCGACGCCGCCCTGTTGCTGTTGACCGCCAACGGACGCACCTTCATGGCCGGGGCCGACATCCGGGAATTCGGCAAGCCCCACCAGCCGCCGGTTCTGCCGGACGTGATCGCCGCGTTCGACGCCTGCCCCAAGCCCACCATCGCCGCCATCCATGGAACCGCGCTGGGCGGCGGGCTGGAAATTGCCATGGCCTGCCATTACCGCGTGGCGTTGAGCAGCGCCAAGCTGGGCCTGCCGGAGGTCAAGTTGGGCCTGATGCCGGGGTCGGGCGGCACGCAGCGCCTGCCCCGCCTGATCGGCCCGGCCAAGGCGCTGGACATGATCCTGTCGGGGGATCCCGTGTCGGCGTCCCAGGCGCTGGCCGATGGGCTGATCGACGCGATGGACGACGGGGACTCGGTGTTGGAGGCCGGGTTGCGGTTGGCCGACCGCGCGCGTGCCGAGGGGTGGCCCGCCCGCCCGACCAGCGGGCGGACCGACCGCATCACCGGGACCGATCCCACCCTGTTCGCCACCCACCGCGCCGCGCTGGCCAAACGGGTCCCTCACCTGTTTTCGCCGCACCGCTGCGTCGATGCGGTGGAGGCCGCCGTCACCCTGCCCTTCGCCGACGGTGTCGCGCGCGAACGCAGCCTGTTTCTGGCCTGCATGGAGTCCCCCCAGCGCGCCGGACTGATCCACGCCTTTTTTGCCGAGCGGGAGGTCGCCAAGATCCCCGGCCTGCCCACCGACACGCCCAAGCGCGACGTGCGGACGGTGGCGGTGATCGGGGCCGGAACCATGGGCGGCGGCATCGCCATGTGCTTCACCAACGCCGGGTTCCCGGTGCGCCTGCTCGACAGCGGGGCGGACGCGCTCGACCGGGGTGTCCAGGCCATCCGCCGGAAGCACGAGGCATCGGCCAAACGGGGCAAGTTGACCGCCGCGCAGGTGGACGCCCGCATGGCGCTGATCCACCCCACCCTGTCCTACGCCGACCTGTCCGACGCCGATCTGGTGATCGAGGCCGCGTTTGAGAGCCTGGAGGTCAAACAGCGCATCTTTGCGGAGCTGGATCGGGTCTGCAAAGCCGGGGCGATTCTGGCGACCAACACCTCGACCCTGGACATCAACGCCATCGCCGACGCCACCCACCGGCCGCAGGACGTGGTGGGCATGCATTTCTTCAGCCCGGCCAACGTCATGAAGCTGTTGGAGAATGTCCGGGGCGCGCGGACCGCCGACGATGTGGTCGCCACCGTGATGGATCTGTCGCGGCGGATCGGCAAGGTCGGCGTGCTGGTCGGCGTGTGCTATGGCTTCGTCGGCAACCGCATCCTGCACCAGCGGGGGCGGGAATCCATGGCCCTGATCGACGAGGGAGCCTCGCCGGAACAGGTCGACCGGGTGCTGACCGCCTTTGGTTTCCCGCTCGGCCATTTCGCCATGACCGATCTGGCGGGCATCGATGTGGGGTGGCGCATCCGGGAGGAGCGCCGGAAAGCCGGTGATCCGGAGTCCCAGGCGGTCAATTGGCTGGACGCCTTGGCCGAACAAGGGCGCTTCGGGCAGAAGACCGGGGCCGGTGTCTACCGGTACGAGCCGGGCAGCCGCACCCCCCTGCCCGATCCGGCGGTGGCCGCCCTGATCGCCGAGGATCGCGCCAAGCGGGGCCTGACCCCGCGCGCGGTGTCGGACGACGAGATCCGCGACCGCTGCCTGTATGTCATGGTCAACGAAGCCGCCAAGATCCTGGAAGAGGGCATCGCCGCCCGCGCCGTGGACATCGACGCCATTTGGCTGCACGGCTACCGCTTTCCCGCCCATCGCGGCGGCCTGCTGTTCTGGGCCGATCACGTCGGTTTGCCGGTGATCGCCCAGGCCATCCAGGGCTATCACGCCACCCTTGGCGGCCACCCGTGGGAACTGTCGCCCCTGCTCCGCCGGTTGGCGGACGAAGGCCGGGGTTTCCACAGCCTCTGATCGCCCCAATCCGTCGGCGCGCGGTTGGTCGGATCAACCGCGCGTCAACCGCTTCAGGCGGTTGGCGAGGTCGGCCAGGGTGTCGCCATGGCCCCCCGGCCGTTGGTGAAGGGCCATGGTTGGGAACCAGGGGCGCGCCGCCGTACCCAACCGCGACCAATCCCCGGACCCGCTCAACCGCCACACCGGGGTTCCAACCGCCGCCGCCAGTTCGCCCACGGCGGTCGGGGCCGTCACCACCAGATCCAGCCCGGCCATCAGCGCGGCCACGCTGTCCAGATCGTTGCGCAGGTCCAGATCGGGCCACACATGGAGGTCCACGCCAAAAAGTTGCCGGGCCTCCGCCAGTTCCGCCGCGCAATCGTCGTATTGCAGATTGACCAGCCGCAGGCCCGGCATCGTCAACAGCGGCCCCCAGTCGGTCAAGCGGCTGTAGGATCCGGCGCGATCCGCCGTGATGCGGCTGCTGCGCCAGCACACCCCCACCCGCAAGCCCGGCCCCAGGGTGCCCAGCCGCTCGCCCCAACGCCGCACGTCCTCGATCAGCGGTGACAGGAACGGCGCGACCGACGGAAAGGACGCCAGACCGGGCCGCAGCCGCGCCGCCACATCGCCCATGGGGGAGTGGCAATCGGCATCGCGCGGATCGTCCGTGGGCGCGCGGATGACCGCACCGGGCAGGGCGCGGGCGAACAGACGGTGCAGGCGCAGGTCGCATTCGACGATCACCCGCCCGGCGCGGGCCAGCAGGTCGGGCAGCACCGTGCCAAACAGGATTTCGTCGCCCAAGCCCTGCTCACCCCACACCAGGATCGTCCGGCCCCGCGCATCCTCCCCCCGCCACAGGGGCAGGGCGATGCGCCGGGCCTGCGCCTCGCCGCTGGCGAAGCGCGCCGCGTAATCGGCCCATCCCCCCACCAGATCGCCCGCCGCCAACCGCAACAGCGCCCGGTTCATCCGCGCGTCGCTCTGCGCCGGGTTGAGGCGCAAGGCGCGCTCCGCCCCACGCCGCGCCGCGTGCCAATCGCCGCACACCTGCGCGGCGTGCCCGTGGTTCAAATGCGCATCGGCCAAGCCGGGATTGAGCGCCAGGGCACGGCGGTGCGCCGCGCGCGCCGTCTCCCACTGCGCCGACGCCGCCAGCGCGGTTCCCAGATTGGACCAGGCCCGGGCGTGGGTGGGGGCCAGCCGCAAGGCACGGCGGTGCTGGGTTGCCGCGTCCACCGGTTCCCCCAACGCCTTCCGCCCGGCCCCGCCCGTGGTCCAGGCACCGGCCAACGTGGGCGACAGGGCCACCGCGACACGGCACGCCGCCACCGCCGCCCGGTGTTGACGGGCGGTCAACAGCGCCGCCCCCAGATTGCCCCAGCCTTCCGCCGATTGGGGGCGCAGCCGCAGGGCGTGGCGGTGGCAGGCGACGGCGCGGTCGAACGCCGCAGGATCGCCCGGCCCCTGCCCTTGCAGAAGAACGCCCAGATTGTTCAACGCCTCGACAAAGGTCGGGAACAGGGCCAGCGCCCGCCGCTGCTGCGCGGCGGCCTCCCACGTCCGGCCTTGCGAGGACAGGGCAAGCCCCAGATTGCTGCGGGTGGCCGCCCGTTCCGGTTCCAGCACCACGGCGCGGCGGTGCAGGGCCTCGGCCTTCGCTGCGTTTCCCTGCCCGCGCCGGATCGCCCCCAACAGGTCCAGCGTCGCCGCGCGCTCCACCCCCAGATCCACGGCGCGGGCCAGATGATCCGCCGCCTCATCCCGACGGCCCAGATGGAACAGGGCGACCCCCAAGCCGGAATGGGCCTCCGGGTCACGCCCATCCAGCGCCAGCGCCGTGTTGTAGTGCGCCGCCGCCTCCGCCGCCCGACCCAGATCGGTCAGCAACGCCCCCAACCCCAACCGGGCGTCCAGGGCCTGGGGGTCGCGCGCCACGGCGTCGCTCAGGCAGGTGAGCGCGTCGGCCCGCCGCCCCATCGCGTGCAGGACCGTGCCCAGATTGGCGAGCGCCTGGGGAAAATCCGGTCGGTGTGCCAGAGCGGCGCGATACCGCGCCTCCGCCTCCACCAGCCGCCCCATCGCCTGAAGCGCGCTGCCCAGATTGTTGAGGGCGTCGGGAAAGACCGGTCGCAGACGCAACGCCTGTTCATAGGCGGCCACCGCCTCCCCCCAGCGGTTGAGCGCCTGGAGCGCCGACCCCAGATTGCCATGATACTCGGCCACCGATCCCCGCTCGGCGATGGCGCGCGCGATGAGATCGACCGCCTGCGGATTCCGCCCCTGCTGGTGCGCAACCACCCCGGCCAGATGAAGGGCGTCCGGGTGATTGGGTTGAGCGGCAAGGATGCGCTGGTAACACCCCTCCGCCTCCGCCAGCCGCCCGGCCTGATGGTGCCGCAACCCGTCGGCCAACAGCGCCGCGCTCGTCGCCGGATCGACCGGGGCAACCGGATCGACCGGGGGAGAAGAAACGGCAGGGCGTGGCACAATCGCCGGAGACGGGGCGACCGGGGCGACCGGGGTGGGGGCCAGCGCCCGCAGCATCGCCGCCATCTGATCGAGCGCATCGGTCAGATCGGTTCCGGGGCGGGGTTGGACCAGCCGCATGGTGGGAAACCAGGGGCGGACTCCGCTGCCCAACTGGGTCCAGTCGCGCGTTCCAAAGCGCCAGACCGGCGCGCCGAGCGCCCCCGCCAATTCCCCGACCGACATGGCTGGGGACATCACCAAATCCAGGGCCGCGATCAGGGCGGCCACCCCGTCAAAGTCGTTCTTCCGGTCCAGATCCCCCCACCGATGCAGGCGGACACCAAAGCGGCGTTCCGCCGCCACGATCTCCGCCTCGCAATCCCCGTATTGCAGCACCACCCAATGGATCCCCGGAATCGCGAACAGCGGCCCCCATTGGTCGAGATCAAGATAGGCGTGGCGGCGTTCCGCCGTGACGTACTGGCTGCGCCAGCCGATGCCGATGGCCAAGCCCGCGCCCAACGCCGCGACACGCTCGCGCCACCGCGCCGCCAGGGCCGGATCGGGGACCAGCCAACCGCCCATCGGCCTCGGGGGAAACGCGGCCAGGGCCGACCGCGCGACGCGGGGCAGCGACCCCATCGGCACATGGCGGTCGTAATCGGCGATGTCCAACGCCTCCCGCCCCTGCCCGTCCACCGTCTCGGCCCGGACGAGGATGCCCGGAAAGGACCGGGCGAACAGGGAAACCAGACGGCGGTCCACCTCGATGATCGTGGACCGGGTCCGGGCGGCGACCTCCGCGCACAGGCCCGAGAACAGAAGGGTGTCGCCCACCCCCTGCTCGCCCCAGATCATCAGGCGGCGGCCCGTCAGATCCTCACCCCGCCACGCCTGGGCGCGCGGCTGGCGCGCGGCCCCGACCTGCCCGGAGGAAAAGCGCCAAGCGTACCCCGCCCAACCGTCGGGCAGGTCGCCGCGCTCCAGCCGCAACAGACCCTTGTTGAAATGGGCCAAGGCCAGATCGCCGCGCAGCCGCAGCGCGCGGTCGTAGCTGCGCTCCGCCGCCGGGTCGCCCATCCGCTGCAAGGCCAAACCCTGATTGTTCCAGGCCTCCCCATAGGCGGGATCCAACGACAGCGCGCGGCGGAACCGCGCCGCCGCCTCGGCAAAACACTGACGCCCGTGCAGAGCGTGGCCATGGTTGTTCCACCCCACCGCCCCGGTGGAATCGAGCAGCACGGCCCGGCGGTGGCTGGCCTCGGCCTCAGCGAAGGACTCCGCCTCGCGCAGGGCGTTGCCGAGGTTGGACAAGGTTTCCGCACGGCCGGGATCCAGCGCGATGGCGGTCCGCCACGCGGGCAACGCCTCCCCCCCCCACCCCAGCGACCGGCGGGCGTTGCCCAGATTGTTCCAGGCCCCCGCCAGATCGGGTTTCCGGTGCAGGGCCGCGCGGTGCAGCGCCTCCGCCTCCACCAACCGTCCCTGGGTGGCGCGGACCGACCCGAGATGATCGTGGGCTTCGGCATAATCCGGGCTGGCGCGCACCGCCGCGTCAAAGCAGTGAGCGGCGTCCTCAAGCTGATTCATCGCTTGAAGAAGAAGGCCAAAATTGTTGAGAAGGCTTGGATTGTCCGGATCAAGCTTCAGGGCGTCGATGTAGCGTCCGGCGGCCTCCTCCCAGCGGCCGACGGCGTGCAGGCTGGTGGCCATCCCGGCGAGCGCGGCGGCGGCGTTCGGGCCGCTGGCTCCACCGCAGGCCATCGCCTGCCGCATCGCCGCGTCCGCCTCTCCCGGTTGGCCGAGCGCGCGCAGGCTGGCGGCCAGGTTGGTCCAGGGGCGTGGGTCGCCGGGCAAACGCTCGATGGCGGCCTGATGGGCCGGAATCGCCTCGGCAAAGCTCCCCAGATCGTGCAGGACCGCGCCCAGGTTCAGATGGGCGTCGGCCAACCCCGGCGACCGCCGCGCCGCCACCGCGTAATGCACCGCCGCCCGGTCGCGCCGCCCAAGCGCCACCAACGCCAAGGCCAAATTGAAGTGCGCCCCGGCGTGGTCGGGATTGATCGACAGGGCGCGTTCCTGCGCCGCAACCGCCTCGCCCAACCGCCCCAACGCCTGAAGCACCAGCCCACGGTTGCCGTGAAAATCGGCCACCCGATCGTCAATTCGAATTGCTTTATCTATAAAATCAACAGCTTCATTGTTTTTGTTCATCTGATGCATGAGAACGCCAAGCAGATGAAGCGCGTCCGCATGGCGGGGCTGCGCCCGCAAGAGCTTGCGGTACAGGGCTTCCGCCGCATCCAGTTGCCCGGCCTGATGCCGGGCCAACGCATCGGCGAACACGGCGTCGGTGCTCACAAATCACCTCCGCACAATTCTGTAATCTTTTGTTTTGCAATCATGATCGATGACTCGATCCCACCACCGGCCGATGGCACGACGCTGCGCATGCTGGGGAACCACGGGCGGGTTCCAGCCCCCAAATGGGTCCAATCCAACCCACCGATCCGCCAGACCGGGACTCCCAAGGCCCCGGCCAGCTCCCCCGGCGACGAGGCGACGGACACCACCAGATCCAACCCGGCGATCAACGCGGCGGTGGAGTCCAAATCGGCGGTCTGGTCCAGATCGGGCCAGCGGTGGATGGGGGTGCCGAACCGATGTTCGGCTTCGGCGATCTCGGCCTCACGGCCGTCGTATTGCAAACTGACCACATGCGCGTGGGGCAGACGCAGCAACGGTTCCCACTGGGCCAACATCGTGTAAGCCCCCCGGCGGTTGGCGGTGACGCGGCGGCTGGTCCAGGCGATGCCGATCCGCAACCCTGGCCCCAGCGCGTCCAACTGATCCCGCCACCGGGCCAGGAGCAGCGGGTCGGGGCGCAGCCAACCGGCCCGAGCCGGAAAATCCGCCAACCGGTTCCGCAAGAGCCGAGGCAGCGAACCGAAGGGCAGATGCGCATCCGCCTCAATCAACCCTTCTTGCGGCGCGCGCACCAGAGCGGTCGGAAGGGACCGGCGGAACAGCCCGATCAAGCGGGGATCGCACTCGACCACCAATTGCCCGACCCGACCGCTGGCGGCCAGGTCCGGAAGAAGGGAGCCGAACATCAACTCATCCCCCAAACCCTGCTCCCCCCACACCAACAGTCGGCCACCGGGCAACGATTCACCCCGCCATTCCGGCATGGTGCGAGCCGTCAGCGGTCCCAGCCGCCCGGAGGCAAAACGGTCGGCATAGTCCGCCCAGCCCTCCGCCACATGCCCCCGGCGCAGACGCAGCAGCGCGCGGTTGAAGCGGGCGGTCGATTCACCGGCATCGCAGAGCAACGCCCGGCTGAAACCGACCTCCGCCCGCCGGCCGTCGCCGTGATCCTGGCAGGTTTGCGCAAGGTTGGAGTGCGCGGCGGCGTAATCGGGGCGCAGAACCAGGGCACGGCGCTGCGTGGTCAACGCCTCCCCCACCCGCCCTTGCAGGCGCTGGACGTTGCCCAAATTCGTCAGCGCCTCCGTCAGATCGGGGGCAAGCCGGACGGCACGCCGAAAAGCGGCGGCGGCCTCCTCAAACTGTTCCTGAGCCTGATGCGACAGCCCCCACCCGTTCCATCCCAACGCCAAAGCCGGAGCCAGAACGATGACGAGACGGTGCACCGCGTCCGCCGGCCCGCCCCGGCGCTGAACCGCCGACGCCAGCGCAAAAGCCGCGTCGGTGTCATCGGGCCGCTGCGCCAGCGCATGGCGCAAGGTCGCCTCCCCCTCCCCGGCCCGGCCGAGATCGAGCAGAACCAAACCAAGGGCCACGCGGGCGTCCACCCGATGCGGAAGCCGCGCCAGCGCCTGCCGCAGCCAGGATTCGGCCTCCGCAGGACGGTTCAACCGTTGCAGCACGCCCCCCAGATTGGCCATGGCGTCGGCGTAATCGGCCCGCGCGCGCAACGCATCGGCGTAGGCGTTCGCGGCCTCCTCAAAACGTCCCTGCGCCGTCAAGGCGTTGCCCAACGTGTTGGCGGCTTCGGGAAACGGCGCGCGCAGGCGCAACGCGGCGCGGGCCGCCGTCTCCGCCTCCGCCGCCCGCCCCAGGGCGTGCAGGGCATAGGCAAGGTTGGCGTGATAATCCGGCACGGTCCGTTGGGCCGCCACCGCCTGCCCGATCCACGCGACCGCCTCGGTGAAACGCCCGGTCTGGCAGGCGATCATGCCCAACAGGTGCAGCGCGTCGGGATGACGTGGTTGAAGGCTCAACGCCTGCCGATAGACCGCCTCGGCCTCGGCCAAGCGCCCGGCCTGATGCAGCGGGACCGCCTGCCCGACCAACGCCGCCGCCCTTGCCAGGGCGTTGGCGCTGCCACCCGCGTTGGATGCCCTGCGTTGATTCCGGTTCATGCCCCGCCGCCCCGCTGTCGCACCGCTTCCATCCATGGCCTTGTGCCAAGGCAATAGCATGTTTTGCCCGGAAACACAGGTTGGCAGGACACAGCGGGCGGGGAGCGCCCTGCAACCCTTGCCATAGCCGCTGCGGAAATTTGCCCGCACCGCCCGCAAAAAGGGTAGATTTGCCGGATCGACCGGCGGTCGCCTCATGACCGCCGCACCAACGGGTCGGCTTGCGCGCCCCGGCAACAGGAACGTCACCATGGACATGATCGAACAGACGCTGGCCGTTGCGACCGGACACCACCGCGCCGGTCGCACCGAAGAGGCCGAGCGGCTGTATCGCGATGTGCTCGACGCATCGCCCGGCCACCCCGATGCGCTGCATCTGCTGGGTGTCATTGCCCTGCAAAGCGGGCGCGCCGCCGATGCGGCGGACCTGATCGGCAAGGCGGTGGTGAGCGACGGTGGATCGGCCCTGTTCCACGCCAACCTCGGCCACGCCCTGCACGCCTGCGGCCGGACGCGCGACGCGGCGCTCAGCTTCGCCCGCGCCTTGACCCTGCTGACCAACGACGGGGAGGGGTGGAGCAACATCGGGGCGCTCGCCAACCTGATCCGCCGGTACGACACGGACAGCCGCCGGGCCGCCAGCGCGATTGTTGACGCCGGGTACAGCATGGGCGACGTGATGCGCCGCCATTCGCTGCTGTTCCTGCTGTCCGGCGATGTCGCGCATTACGAAACGCTGGTCCGGGCGGCGCTCGACGATCCGTTGCGTTTTTCCGTGCCATCGCTCCACTACGCCTACTGGGGCATGGCCATGCAGCTGTTCCAGGGGGAGGCGCGCGTGGGCGACGTCGCCGCCTTCACCAGCGGCCCGTTCCGGCAATTCTACCGCCTGTTGGTCACGGAAACCTCGCGCCGCTACGGTTTGGCCGTGCGGGTGCGGCGCGCCCAGCCGCGCACCGCGATCAAGCGCGTGGCGCTCATCACCAACCAGATGTTGGGCCGAGGCCATCAGCCGACGGTGGACGCCTTTGACTACGCCCGCCGCCTGCAGGACGAGCAGGGGTGCGAGGTCGTCATCATCAACCCCAACGCCATGGCGGTGGCCGGTGAAAACGGCTTCCTTCCCGAATACAGCTACAACGTGTCGGAGGAATATTCCGGCAGCCAAACCATCGGTGCCTTCGGTGCCCAGGTGCGGATGATCTCCTTCCCCCAACGGCATTTCGACGAAGAGAAGCTGCACGCCATCATCGACGCGGTGGAGGGGTTCGACCCCGACGTGATCGTGTCCTTTGGCGGGGCCAACACCATTGCCGACCTGTTTGCCCGCACCCGTCCGGTGGTCTGCCTGCCAACCTCGACCGGCGTCCCGCCGTCGTTGGCCCGCCTCATCCTGGGCTGGGGGCCGGAGGACAGCGCGGACAACTGGCCGGAGGAGGCGCGCGCCCGCTTCCGTCCCTTCTCCTTTGGCTGGCGTCTGCCCGACGGCGGCGCGCCGCTGACGCGCGGGGATTTCGGCCTGGACGACGGGGGACCGATCTACGTCACGGTCGGCAACCGGCTGGACCAGGACGCCAACGCCACCTTCCTCACCCAGATCGACGCGCTGCTGGACCGCGTTCCCAACGCCCGCGTTGCGTTTGCCGGTGCGGTGGAGAGCCTGCCCGCCCGGCTTGCCGCGCTGCGCAACGCCGCGCGCGTCGATGTGTTGGGGCATGTGGACGACGTGCGCGCGCTCTACCGGGTGGTCACGGCCTATCTCAACCCGGCCCGCGCGGGCGGTGGCGGCAGCGCGGCCTTTGCGCTTGCCGAAGGGCTGCCGGTGGTCACGCCCGCCGGGGGTGACGTCGCCAGCGTCGTCGGGTCGGCCTTCATCGTCGCGGATGACGCGGCGTTCCTGAACCGCGCCGCCGCGCTGGCCGAAAACCCGGCCTTCCGGTCGGAACAGGCCGCGCTCGCCCGCAGCCGCTACGCTGACACCGGCGACCGCAGCCGATCGGTTGCGCGCTTGATGGCCTACGCGTTGGACGCACAGACGCTCTGACGCAAGACACCGGCGGGGCGGCATCGGTTGCCCCGCCGGTTCGTCGCAACTCACAAACCGAGATACGCCTGTTTGACCGCCGGGTCGTCCAGCAACGCCGCCCCGCTGCCCGACAGCACCACCCGGCCATTTTCCAGCACATAGGCGCGCTGGGCGATCTTCAGCGACGCCGCGACATTCTGCTCGACCAGAATGATGGTCATGCCGTCGGCGGCCAGCGCGCGGATGATGCGGAACAGCTCCTGCACCAGCGCGGGCGACAGGCCGAGCGACGGTTCATCGAACATGATGAGGTCCGGCTTGCCCATCAGGCAGCGGCCGATCGCCAACATCTGCTGTTCGCCGCCCGACAGCGTTCCGGCCGCCTGATCCATCCGTTCCAGCAGGCGGGGAAACAGGGCCAGCACCCGTTCCATCGTCGGCTTGGCCGTGGCGCGCGCGCGCGGGATCACCGCCCCCATTTCCAGATTCTCGCGCACGCTCAGGCTCGGGAAAATCTGCCGCCCTTCGGCGACCTGACCGATGCCCAGATTGCACACCGCGTGGCTGGGCAGCCCGGCGATCTCCTGCCCGCGAAAGCGGATACTGCCGCGCGCGGGCTTCAGGATCCCGGCCACCGTGCGGATCAGCGAGGTCTTGCCCGCTCCGTTCGCGCCAACGATGGCGGTCGTCGATCCCTCCGCCACCTCCAGCGTCACACCGTCGAGCGCCTGGGCGTCGCCGTAAAACAGATCGAGATTGGACACGGACAGCATGGCGGACGCACCGGAAAGGACGGAACGGGGAGGCGCACTGTAGCGCGCGCGCCACCCATTTTCACCCATCCTTGTCCGTCACCGGGCAGTTGGTGAAGCGTCACTTGGCGAAAAACAGCGCGCTCATCGTCAACCCCACGGCGATGATGCCGCCGCGCAGGATCGGTTGCGGAATGTGTCGCCCAACCCGCGCCCCGGCATAGCCGCCCGCCACCGCCGCCAGCACCATCAGCGCCGCCTTGGGCCAATCCACCGCCCCACCCACGGCGTAGGTCGCCACCGCAATCGCGGTCAACACGGTGGAAAACAGGTTCTTCAACCCGTTCATGGCGTTCAGGTTGGTCATGCCGAACAGGCTCAACTGCGCCAGCAGCAGAATGCCCAACCCACCGTTGAAATAACCGCCATAAACCGACACGGCGAACAGCGTGCCCAGCAGCGCGCCGCGCCCGTGCAAGCCAACCGACCGCAGCCGTGCCGCCAACGGCCCGCCAAAGGCGAACAGCCCGGTCGCCGCCAGCAGCAGCCACGGCACGATTCCCCGGAACACGGCGTCGGGCGTGACCAGCAACAACGCCGCCCCAACCAACCCACCGGCCAGACTGACCAGCGACAGCAACGGCAATCCAACGTCGCCGACCGGGGTCACATCCTGCCGATAGCCGTAAAGGCCGCTGGCGTAGCCGGGCAGCAGCGCCACCGTTCCCGTCGCGTTGGCGGCCACCGGCGGCACCCCGGCGTAGATCAGCGCGGGCAGGGTCAGAAAGCTTCCCCCGCCCGCGACGGCGTTCATGGCACCCGCCAAAAAGGCGGCGGTCAACAGCAACAGTTCGGTCATTGGGTCCGTTCGCGCAATTCCCGGCGGATGATCTTGCCGGTGGTGGTCATGGGAAGGCTGTCGAGGAAGGCGATGGCGCGCGGGTATTCGTGCGCGGCCAGCCGGGTTTTCACATGCTCCTGGATGGAGGCGACGAGCGCGTCGTCCACCTCCACCCCATCCTGCAGCACGATGAAGGCCTTGACGATTTCGGTGCGCAGCGGGTCGGGCACGCCGACCACGGCGGCCATCCGCACGGCGGGGTGGCCGATCAGGCAATCCTCGATCTCACCGGGGCCGATGCGGTAGCCCGCCGAGGTGATCACGTCGTCGTCGCGCCCGACGAAGCGGATGTAGCCCTCCTCGTCCATCTCGCCCTGATCGCCGGTGATCAGCCAGTCGCCGATGAATTTGGCCGCCGTGGCCGTCGGGTTGTTCCAATAGCCCAGGAACATCACCGGATCGGGCCGCCGCACCGCGATCAGGCCCAGGCTGTGGGGCGGCAGGCGGTTGCCCTGCCCGTCGATCACCGCCACCTCATGGCCGGGAGCCGGGCGTCCCATGATCCCCGGCTTGGGCGGCATGAAGCGGGCCGAGGACGACACCAGCATGTTGCATTCGGTCTGGCCGTAAAATTCGTTGATGGTCAGGCCAAAGGTCTGGCGGCCCCATTCCAGCAACTCCGCCCCCAGCGTCTCGCCGCCGCTGGCGACCGACCGCATCCGGTAGGCGTGGCGGGAGGCCGGATCGTTGACCGCCCGCATCATCTTCAGCGCCGTGGGCGGCAGGAAGGCGTTGCGCACCTGGAAGTCCGCCAGCAGACGGAAGGCCGCCTCGCCATCGAACTTCTCGAAGCGGTGCGAGACGACGGTGACGCCGTGGTGCCAGGCGGGCAGCAGCACGTCGAGCAAACCGCCGATCCACGCCCAATCGGCGGGCGTCCAAATCCGGTCCCCGGCCTGCGGAAACCCGTCGTGGGACATCTCCACCCCCGGCAGATGGCCCAACAGCACGCGGTGGGCGTGCAGCGCCCCCTTGGGCTGGCCGGTGGTCCCGGAGGTGTAGATGATGATCGCCGGATCGTCCGCCGCCGTGTCGACCGGGGTGAAGGCGTCGGACGCGGCGTCGGTCAGGGCGTGCCAATCCAGGCAACCGTCAGGAACCGGCCCCGCGTCGGCCATGTCGATGCGGAAGACGGCGCGCAGGTCGGGCAGGCGGTCGCGAATCGCGGCGATCTTGGCGGCTCCCGCCGCGTCCGTCACCACCGCGCGCGCGCCGCAATTGGCCAGCCGGTATTCCAGCGCCTCCACCCCGAACAGGGCGAACAGCGGCACGGCGACACCGCCCATCTTGTAGACGGACAGATGCGAGATCGCGGTTTCCGGGGCTTGCGGCAGCAGGATGCCCACCCGGTCGCCGCGCGCAATCCCCTGCCCGACCAGGGCGTTGGCGAAACGGTTCGACCGCGCGCGCAGATCGGCGAAGCGGTACTCCTCCACCCCGCCATCGCGGCGTTTGTGGATCAGGGCCAAGCGCTGGGGATCGGCGTCCGCCCAGCGGTCGCAGACATCCACCGCAATGTTGTAACGGTCCGGCACGCGCCACACAAAGCGATCGCGCACCGCCTCATAGCTGTCGCCCTCCGGCAGCATGGCGTTGACTCCCCTGGTCGATTTTTGCCCTGGTCACTTTTGGTCGGCACCTGTTGCGCCGTTGGACGGATCATAGGGGCAAGCAACGGATCCCGTCACGCCCGCCGACCGGATGGCGGATCTGCCATGCGCGCATCCCGCAAGCGGGAAGCGTCAGGCGCGAACGCGGGGTTGGCTGCGGACGCGCGGGGCGGTCAGGGCGCGGGCGATGCGGATCGCGCCGTCCCCGTCCAACGGCAGCGCCGCCGCCACCGTCGCCATGGCCGACCGCCGCGCCGGGTCGGTCCACAGCATCAACGCCGCGTCGGCAATCGCCGCCACCGCGTCGCCGCCGCGCGCGTCCACCGCGTCGCACCAGCCCAGCGCCGCCGCGTCCCGGCTGGCCATCGCCTGGTTGTCGGCCGTCACCACCAGCAGGGTCGGGACCGCCAAGGCGGCCAATTCCCCCATCGTGCCGCCCCCGGCCGACACCGCCAGCCCGGTTTCGGCCATGACCGCGCCCATGCGCGGGCAATCGATCTGCACCGCCACACCCGGCCCCAACCGCTCGGCCAGGGCGGCGACGTCCGCCGCGCGCGGGTTGCTGCCGCCCACCACCGCCAACAGACGGCACCCGTCCGGCCGCCGGTCGGCCAGCCGTTCCAGAAGCGGCCCGGTCAGGCCCAGCGGATCGGACCCGCCGAAGGTCAACAGCAGCACCGGGCGGTCGGCGATGGACCGCCGCGCCTCCCGCGCCGCCAACCGCACCTCGCGCCGCAAGGGGGCGTAGCCGGGGCCGAGCAGCAGCGCCGCACCGGGGGCCATGCGGTCGTAGGGAAGACGGTCGGCCTGCGGGGCGGCGTTGACCACCAGATCGGCGTAGAGCGGCCCGCCGTCGCCCAGATCGTCCCAGGCCAAGACCCGGATGCGGGCGGCCTGCAAGCCCGCGCGGTACGCCTCGCCAAAGCGGTAGCCGTCCAGCATGACCGCCGTGCAATGCTCCCGCCGCAAGGCCGAACGGGTGGCGGCCAGATCCGCCGCCTCCCCCACCGGACCGGCGATGGCGATCCGACGGAAGCCGTCACGGTCCAGCCGTTGATCCATCGCCGGGGTGGATTCCGCACAGGCGAACAACACCTCGTGCCCCTCGTCGCGCAGCGCTTCCGCCACGGCAAGGCATCGCATCACATGCCCCGTTCCAACAACGGGGGAGGAATCGGCGCGGACGAGAATGATGGCCATCGGCGTGTGTCCGTCTGCGCAGCCGTCGGGTCAGAAAGGACCCCGGAACTGCACCTGATGGGCGAGTTTGGTCCGTTCCGGGTCGGGTGTCCAGACGGGTGCGGCGGGATGCACCAGCGCGTGCGCCGCCGACGCCACCGTGCCGGGATTGGGGTAGAAGGCCGCCTCCAGCACCGGCGACGGCGGGCAGGCGGTGGCGGCGAAGCCAACGCGTTTGACCGCGACGCCCCCCTCCGGCCCCAGCCGCTCCAACACACCGGCGACGATCTCCGCCCCGGCTCCGCAGGCGGTCCACCCGTTGTCCGCCACCAGCAGACGGCGGGTGCGGCGCGCGGACTCCGCGATGGTGTCGATGTCCAGCGGCGTCAGCCAAATCGGGTCGATCACCTCCGCCGACACCCCAACCTCGGCCAGCAACTCCCGCGCGCGCAGGCATTCCAACACCATGTTGGAAATGCCGACCATCGTCACGTCGCTGCCCGGTGCCACCACCCGCGCCTTGCCCGGCTGCACTTCGTACGCGGGTTCCGGCACATAGGCTTCGGTGGGGTAGAGCAGCCGGTGTTCCATAAAGATCACCGGGTTGTCGTCGCGGATGGCGGCGATCATGCAGCCCTTGGCGTCGTGGGCGTTGCTGGGGGCCACCACCTTCAGCCCCGGCACATGCATGAACATCGAGTGCAGCCCCTGGGAATGCTGCGCCCCCTGCCCCCAGGATTTGCCGACCATGGAGCGCACCACCAACGGCACCGTCACCGACCCGCCATACATCGCCCGCGCCTTGGCGGCGATGTTGATGAGCTGGTTCATGCACAGCAGCAGGAAATCCATGCGGATGTGGACGTGGATCGGCCGCATCCCGGCCATGGCCGCGCCGATGGCGACCCCGGTCATCGCGTCTTCCGACAAGGGCGTGGTGAAGACGCGCTCCGCCCCGAATTCCGCCAGCAACCCGGCGGTGGAGCCTTGGATGGATTTGTGATCGTCCACGTCCAGGCCGAAGACGAACACATCCGCGTCGCGGCGCATTTCCTGCGCAACCGCCTCGCGCAGGGCATCGACGTAGCGCAGCAGACGGCCGTCAGGCGTAGACGTGGTCATAGAGATCCTCGGACAGCGGGAAGGGGCTGGTTTCGGCAAAGGCAAAGGCGGCGGCCACCGTGGCGGCGATCTCCGCCTCCAGCGCGGCGACGCGGTCGGGCGGCAGCAGGGCGGCCAACCGGGCCACCTCGTCCCGCGCCGCCCACGGGGCCATGTCCGACGCCGGGCGGTAGCCCTGGTTGAAATCCTCGCTCGGCCCGACATGCTCCCGCCAGCGGTAGCACATCACCTCCAAAAAGGCCGGGCCGTGACCGGCGCGCATCGCCCTCACCGCCGCCGCCGCCGCGTCGCGCACGGTGAAGACGTCGCCATCCTCGATCCGCGTGGCTGGAATGCCATAGGTCGCCACCCGTTCGCACAAACGGTCGGTCGCCCAGCGCTTGGCCAACGGCTCGTGAATGGCGTAACCGTTGTTTTCGCAGACGAACAGGATCGGCAGCCGGTGCAGCGCCGCGAAATTCAGGCTTTCGGCGAAACACCCCTCTTCGGTCGCGCCATCGCCGATGAAGCAGGCCACAACCCCACTGTTTGCCGTGCCGGTCGCCTTGCGTTTGGCGGCGAGCGCGAAGCCGGTGGCCACCGGGATCGAGGTGCCGACCACCGCCGACGCGCCGATCACCCCGGCGGCCATATCGACCAGATGCATCGAGCCGCCGCGCCCCTGGGCGCAGCCGGTCTTCTTGCCGTACATCTCGGCGATCATGGCGTTGAGGTCGCCGCCCTTGGCCAGATAGGCCGCGTGGCCCCGGTAGGTGATGGAGACGTGATCGGACGGTTCCAGCGCGTCGCAGACGCCGACCGACACGAACTCCTGCCCGATGGACAGATGGACCGGGCTTTTGATGACGTCGGTCGGGTAGACGCGCGCCACCTCGTCCTCCACCAGGCGGGTGAGGCGCAAGTTGCGGTACAGCCGTTCGATCAGGGCGGGATCGTCCGGGACGGGGGTTTGGGCCTCAACGGGGGCTGGAACGATGGACACGGAACGGTTTCCCTTCAACTCAGCGCCATCCGGCGGGATCAGGCACGGCGGCGGCGCTCGAAATCATTGGGTTCATAAACGACGATCTTGCTGCCGCCGCCATCGAAACGAAAGGCCACGGCGGTGAGATCCTTCAACCGCTCCCGCACCGCCGCCTGACGGTCCGGCGGGATGAACAGCAGCAGGAAGCCGCCGCCCCCCGCCCCCAACAGCTTGCCGCCCAGGGCACCCGCCGACAACGCCGCCTGGTACAGATCGTCGATGGCGCTGTTGGACACGTTGGCCGACAGGGCGCGTTTCAGCATCCAGCCCTCGTGCAACAAACGCCCCAGATCGTTCAGATCGCGGGCGGGGTCGTTCAGCAGCGCGGCGGCCTCATCCACCAGGGCGCGCAAGCCGTGAAGCTGCGCCTCCCGTTGGTCGAGGTTGGCGATCTTCTCCCCCTCGATCGTCGAGGCGAAGCGCGACAGGCCGGTGAAATAGAGCACGAAATGGTTTTGCAGCGCGTCGCGGCGGTCGCGGTCGATGATGAGCGGGGTGACGTCGATGGTCCCGTCGGGCTGGAAATCAATGCGGTTCAACCCGCCATAAGCTGCCCAATACTGGTCTTGCGACCCGACATTCTCGCCGATGACCTCCTGCTCGATGCGGATGGCCTCTTCCGCCAACTCCTGTTTGCTCGCCATGCGGCCCCGGTAGGCGTGCAGCGCGTTCAGCAGACCAACGGTGAAGGAGGAACTGGACCCCAGACCCGACCGCGCGGGCAGATCGCCGTCATGGTGGATCTCCAGCCCGTTTTCGATGGCCATTTCGGACAGGCAGGCGCGCACCGACGGGTGCCGGATCTCGTCAATCGCCCGCACCTGTTCGATGTTGGAATAGACGATGCGGTGCTTGTGCTCGAAAAAGGGCGGCAGGGTGCGCAGGCTGATGTAACAATATTTGTCGATGGCACCGCCGATCACCGCCCCGCCATGGCGACCGTACCATTGCGGCAAATCGGTGCCGCCCCCGAACAGCGACACGCGGAAGGGGGTGCGGCTGATGATCACACGTCGCCCCCAACGATCACACCGCCCGCCGCCGCCAGACTTTCCGGCGTGCCGATGTCGATGAAGCGCGCCTTGGCGACGTGGGCGTGCAGGCTGCCGGGTGGGGCCTTCTCCAACACGTCGCGTTCCAGCGACACGGCCCCCGCAGCGGTCAGGCGATCCAGGAAGGCGGCGGAGAACAGATAGACCCCGGCGTTGATGGTTCCGCTGCCCGGTCCTTTTTCGACAAAGCGGCGGATGCGGCTGTCCGGCCCGATCTCCACCCGGCCATAGCGGGCGGCGTCCTCCACCGTCACGCACAGCACCGACGCGTCCGCCCCCGACAGGCGGTGCGAGGCGACGAAGGCGCGCAGGTCGGCGTCCAGAAAGGTGTCGCCGTTGACAACCAGAACGGTCCCGGACCGCAACTCGCTGCGCACAAAGCCCAGAGCGCCGGCGGTCCCCAGCGGGCGCGGCTCGATCTGGCAGACGACATCCATCGACCCGGCGGAATCGCCGCGCGCCAGCCACGCCGTCACCCGGTCGGCCAGATGCCCCAGGCACAGCACGACCCGCCGCGCGCCATAGGTGCCGAGATAATCGAGCAGATGGCCCAGGAACGCCCGTCCGGCGACCGGGGCCAGCACCTTGGGCGTGTCGCCCAGCACGCCCCGGATGCGGGTGCCCAATCCACCGGCCAGAACGGCCACGTCAATGTTGGCAAGCGCGTCCTCTGACCTCAACCGACCGCCCTTTCCTGCAAAGCGTCCGCCTCCTCCAACAGCTTACGACGAAGCGCGTGCCGGGTCATCGACCGAATGTGGCGGCTGGTCGCGTCGCCGAACCGCTGGTCGACCATCATCAGGTAACGCGGGTTGGTGAAATATTCGGTAAAGGCGGCGTCGCGGAAGCGCAGCACCTCCGCCGCCGACAGGCTGTCCGTCGCCAGCGGTTTGCAATCGTGGCTGTGCTGGGAATAACCGCTCCACTCCTCTGGCAGGTCCCATCCCTTCTCAACCGCCTGCGCGTAGAGCGGCGATCCGGGATAGGCCATGGCCGAATAGAAATTCGCAAACTCGCAGTTCAGCTCCTTGGCCAGATCCAGGGTGTCCCGCATGGATTGCAGATCATCGTCGGGAAGGCCGAAGATGTAATTGCCGATGACGTTGATTCCGGCCTCTTGAATGGCGCGGACGATGCCGACGATGTCCTCCGACCGCAGCGCCTTCCTGGCCCCGTCGCGGACATGCTTGCTGCCGGATTCAATGCCCAGCGCCAACCAGCGGATTCCCGCCCGCCGCAGCATGGCCAGCATGGCCGGTTTGACCGTGTCCACCCGGGCGTAGGCCCAGATGTTCAGGGTTCCGCCCAACGCCGTGTTGCGGGGGATGAGCGCCTCACAGATCGCGGTGACGTGGCGCTCGTTCAACACGAACATCTCATCGACGATCTTGAAGGTCCGCACGCCGTAGCGGTCGATCAGATGATCGATCTCGGCGATCACGGCGGCGGGGCTGCGGAACCGATAGCCGTTCTTGCCGAACGGGGCGTTGATGCAGCAAAAGCTGCATTTGTAGGGACAGCCCAGCGTCGTGTGGATCGACGCGTAGGGCATCCGGCGGTCCATGTCGCCAAAACACTGCCAATTGTGGGCGCGGTAGCGGTCCATCGGCAGCAGATCCCACACATCGCCGGACAGCGCGCCGTCGAGATCCTCCACCAGCGGGGCCGGGGCGGTGCAGCGGACCACCCGCGCGCCGGTGTCATCGACGCGCCAATAGCCAAGACCGGGAACCTCGGCCACCGCCGCGTCCCGGTCGCGGGCATCCTCCCCATTGGCGAGCGCGCGCAACAGGTGATCGACCGTCACCGGACCTTCGCCGGTTGCGACGTAATCCACCATCTCCTCGCGCAGGGTCCGTTCGGGCAGCGCCGCGACATGCCCGCCGATCAGGATCAGCGGGCGGTCGGGCGACGTCTCCTTCACCGCCCGCGCCACCGCGCCCGCCGCCGGAAGCGACTGGGTCGAGGCCGAGGGCTGATGCCCGTACACCACCAACGCCACCAGACGGGGGTTCAGCTCTGCGATGCGCTGGGCCACCGCCGCCGGGTCCAGCGCTTCGGCCTCGCTGTCGATGATGGCGACACGATGGCCCCGCGTCCGGCAATAGCCCGCGATCAACCGGCACCACAGCGGCGGCTCCACCGCCGTCAGATCGTCGGCCAGGGTTTGGTAGACCTGTTTGCGGCCACCGGGATGGACAAGCGCGAGGTCGATGCGGCCATCGGCGGCGGTGGTCATGTCGGGCGGTGGTCCTTCCGTGATGCGTCGGCTCCCGTATCGGGATCAGACGTTGCCGTGCTGGCCGTTGCGCAGCATGCGATAGCCCTTGATGAGTTCCCGGACGCCGTCGTCCAGCGAAAAGGCGGGCTTGTAGCCGGTCGCCTCGATCCGCTCGTTCGACACGATGTAATCGCGCTTGTCCGGATCCTCGCCGATGGGGGCCTCCAGGAACACGAATTTCGGCAGATGGCGGGCGATGACCTCGCACAGCTCCCATTTCGACAGATTGGCGTCGGACAGGCCGACGTTGTAGGGCCGATCCTTCATCGCGTCGAACCGATCCAGCCCATGCAGGAAGGCGCGGGCCACGTCGCGGATGTGGATGTAGTTGCGCTTGAAATGCGGTTCGAACAGCACGACGGCGCGGTCATGGATGGCGCGATACACGAAATCGTTGACCAGCAGATCGACCCGCATGCGCGGGGCCATCCCGAACACCGTGGCCAGACGGAAGGAAATGGCGTTGCCACGCTCCAGAACCGCCGTTTCCGCCTCCACCTTGGTGCGGCCATAGAGCGAAATCGGCCGCAACGGCGTCTCTTCCGTGCAGAATTTCCCCTTTTCGCCGATGCCATAGCCGGAGTTCGTCACCGGCATCATGATCCGCTGGTCCTTCGACAGCAGCCGGATCAGCGACAGCACGGCGTCGCGGTTCGTGCTGGTCGCCGCCAGCGTGTCGGCGTCGCACATCGGCGCGCCGACCAGGGCGGCCAGCGGAATCACCACGTCGGCCTTGGCGACCAGTGGGCGCAGCGTGTCCTCGTTGCGGGCGTCGCCGCGCACGATGTCAAAACCCGGATGCGCGCAGACATGGGCCAAGGAGGTCTGGCGGAACAGAAAATTGTCGAGCACCGTCACGCTGTGCCCGGCGTCCAGCAAAGCCGGAACCAGGATGGAGCCGAGATATCCGGCGCCGCCGGTGACGAGGATGGACTTGCGGTCGGCCATGAAACGACTCCTTGGGTATCAGGCGCACACGCGGTCAAGCACAGCGCGCAGGCGTTCGATCTGTGGGGTCAGATCATAGGGGTGGTTGCCGACGAAAAAGCCCAAATCATGCGCGGTGAACGCGTTGGTGATGTCGCCGACCGTGTCGTACTCATAATATTTCAGCACATCGTGGCGCAGGAAACAGCCGCCGGTGATGATGCGGAAACCGATGTCCGCCTCCTTCAGCGCGGCGAACACCCTGTCCCGGTCCGGGTTGCGCGCCGGGTTGAGGATGATGGTGAAGCTGAAGCAGGACGACCGCCCGTTTTCGCGCTGGATGATGAAGCGGTCATCCCCGGCGAACAGGGATTGGAACAGCGCCATGTTCTGGCGGCGGACGGCGGTGAAACCGGGCAGCTTCTTCAACTGCTCCCGCCCGACGGCCCCCTCCATCTCCAACGGACGGACGTTGTAGCCCGGCAGGATGAAGCGGTACGCCTCGAAATGATCGGACGCCGTGCGCGTGTACAGCGGGGTGTCGACCGGCAAATCGCGGGTCCAGCCGTGGGCGCGCATCGACCGGCAGAGATGCGCCAACTCCACATCGTCGGTCAGCACCATCCCGCCTTCCATGGTCGAGATGTGGTGCGAGTAGAAAAAGCTGAAGGTGTTGAGGTCGCCAAAGGTTCCGGTCTTGCGCCCGGCCAACTCGGCGTCCATCGACTCGCAATTGTCCTCCAGCACACACAGCCCATGGGCATCGGCAAAGGCACGGATCACGTCCAGCGCCGCCGGGTTGCCCAGGATCGACACCGGGACAATCGCCCGCGTGCGCGGGGTCAGGGCCTGTTCCAGCTTCGACACGTCGATGTTCAGCGTGTCCAGCTCAACATCGACAAAACGCAGCTTCAAGCCATATTGCTGCAAGGGATGATAGGTGGTGGCCCAGGAAATCGCCGGAACGATCACCTCGTCCCCGCGTTGCAACGGGCGCTCCGCCTTGTGGGCCAGCGCGGCCACCGCGATCAGATTGGCCGACGAGCCGGAATTGACCATGATGCCGTGCCGGGCACCGAAATAATCGGCAAACTCCCGTTCGAACGCGGCCACCTCGTCGCCCATGGTGAAGCGGCCGGACGCGACCACGCGGTTGATCGCCGCAACCTCTTCCGGTCCCCAAGTGGTTGCCGCCAACTCGTAGAACATCCAACCGACCCCAATGTGTTGAGCGGCCGCCACAGGGTGCACCACAGAGCGCACCGGACGCGCCAAAGAAACCGCCGTCAGCCCCAGCGATTTGGACCGAAGGCCGTTAACAATGCTTTAATGGTGAGGGGAGCGGGCCGCCCCAGGCCGCCCGCGTCACACGAACAGGCTGAAGCTGCCCATCAGCTTCTGTGTTCCGGTCTGGCCGACTGGAATCGAGTTCATGGAACTGATGGCCGTGTTCAGCCCGTCCAACATCTGCTGTTGCGCCTGATTCAACTGGAACGGGGTGTCGCCCTTCCGGGGAGCCTTGGCGACCGTGTCGTAATCCTGCTTGTAGGATCCCATGCTGAACTGGATCGCGTAGTTTTTGGGGTCTTTCGCCGCCTCGCCCTTGTCGCGGGTCACACGCACGGTGTAATCGCCTTGATCCAGACTCAACTCACCGCGTTGAAGGCTGCGAAACGATTCATACGCCTTGCCCGCGTCCTTGTTGCTGTCGGCCACCACCTGCCCGGTCTTGCTGAGCAGTTGGACGTTCACGCCCTTGTCACCGATCTGGCCAATCGTTGCTTCACCTTTGCTGGTGACGCGGAACTTGTAAAAATCAACCGGATCGTTCGCGCCCAAGGTGCCGACGACGTTCAACCGGGTGACGCCCTTCGACAAAATGCCGATGTCGGTGGCGAACATGCGGCTGTCCGACGAGGATTTGCGGACCTGCTTCTCAAAGCTCTTCACTTCGGCGGCCGGAGTTTGGGCCGACTGTTGGGATTGAACGTTCGCAATGGCGCTTTTCAGGGACTTGTTAAGGTCCGAAACCATCTGGCTGACGCTCGACAAACCGTCCGACATGATTCCGCCCTCCCCTCATTCACACGCCACAGCGTCGTTGCAACACGCGCGCCAAACGTCGGACACCGCAACACCCCGCACGCATGGTCCGTTCACACACCCGCACAGAAGAACGGTAGAGGGGGGCCTGTTAATTGACAATTAATTTTTCAAATCCGACGGAATTCTCCGCAGGAGAGGGCGGCCAGAGACGTAACCACGCCACGCATCGCCGGTTCCACCGCTTCGCTGTTGCCTTCACAGGGCCGACGGGCCTATCACGCCCCACAGCGCGCGACCGCATGCTGAGGACCGCAAACCGCGCGGAGGATCGGACCGCATGAGAGGGCGAAGCCAATGATCGGGACGACGCGCGCCTGGGTTCGGATGCCGTCGGGGCGGCGTTTGGATTTGCTGAATCCCACACCGTTCGATTGGGACGACGCCGATCTTGCGCTGGGGTTGGCCCGCACCTACCGCTGGGGTGGTCATTCGATTTGGCCGCTGCCCCTCTCGGTGGCCCAACACTCGATCACGGTGATGCTGCTGCGCCGCGCGTCGGCTTCAACCGGCCTGGATCCCCGCTCTGAACTGCGGGAACTCTTGCACGACGCCGAGGAGGGGTTGCTCGGCTTCGACTGCATCAGCGTGCTCAAACCGTTTCTGGGGGAGGGTTTCCGCTCCCTCTCGGCGCGACTCGAAGAGGCGGTGTTTCGGCGCTACGCCGTGCCGCAATGGTCGGCGGACGACAAAAAGGCACACAAGCGCGCCGATCGGATCGCCGCCGCCAGCGAAGCGGTGCACGTCGTCGGATGGACCCCCGACGAGGTGCGCAAGACCCTGAAGATACCGTTCAAGCCACTCGCCGACGACCCGCTGACGCCGCGTTACGGCGGCACCGCGTGGGAACCATGGCCGCCCCAACTGGCCGCCCAACGGTTTCTGGCTGAGTTGGAGCGGCTGACCGCCCAAATGGACAAAAACGCGGTTTACACCGCCTCACCGACCTCGGCCTGAACCGCCGCCGGGTCCGCGCGACCGGCCTCATCGCCAACCTGATCCGCGCAGCGTTCGGCCAGTTCCAGGATCGCGGCACGGATGAGCGGGTCGGGAATGCTTTGAAAATAGCGCGCCAGCATCAGCGCTTCGCGCGATCCCAACGTGGTGTCGGCGTCGGCTGGACGCTGTGTCCCGTTCTGCGAATCCCCACCGGCACCGCGATTTTCCAGCCCATCGAAGAAGACCGAAACCGGGACCTTGAAGAACTGCCCCAACTTGAACAGGCGGCTGGAGGAGACGCGGTTGAAACCACGTTCATATTTCTGCAACTGCTGGAACGTCAACCCCAACGCCGAGGCAACGTCGCTTTGGCTCAACCCGGCCAACATCCTCAATTCACGCAGACGTTGCCCGACAAAAACATCCACCTCATTGAGGCCTTCCTTCTTCTCGCGGCCACGCCTTTTCATAGCAGTCCCCTCGGATGATTTGACAGACGCCGATCCTGAAAAAGACAAGCCAACCGCGTCCAGAACGAGAGCGCCTGACACCAGAGATTGATTCGTCGGATCATGAGCATGATTTGCAACCCAACTAAGACAATCAAGGCCAATTGTCAACCTCAGCAGACGAATTTACTCCGTCAGTCAGAGTCAATCTCGCCAATACTTAGACAATCATCATATACGTCTTGATTGGTTATTTTAACGGCCACAAATCAACCTGGGGGAGCATCGCCCCCATGCCAAACAGGTTCGGCGTGGGCAAAAGAATCCGCAGGCTAGGCATAATTTGCCGGGCACTCGGCAAAATATGCCGCCTCATTAACCCTCTGTTCATCAAGACACCGCAGCATGGTACGGTGACTCTTGGGATCGGCGCGGAACTTGCAAACATCCTTGTTGCGAATGCAAAACGGATGGTTGGGGTGAGGATGCCGGGACGGACTCCAAGTGGGGATGACGCGTGAACAACCTGATCCAGACCCTGCGCAACCTCGGCCCGGCCCGCCTCGCGGCGATCGGTGGCGTCGGCTTGCTGCTGATCGGCTTCTTCATCTACCTGACGACGCGCCTCTCCACCCCGGAGATGGAGTTGCTCTACGCCGAACTCCAGCCCAACGAAGCGGCCGCCATCGCCAAAAGCCTGGAAGCGTCGAAGATCCCCTTCACGGTGGACAAGACCGGGACCCGAATCACCGTGCCGGCCGATCAGGTCGGCCCGGTGCGCATGAAGATGGCCGCCCAGGGTTTGCCGTCCGGCGGTTCGGTCGGCTACGAGCTGTTCGACAAGTCCGAAGGCTTTGGTGCCACCAGCTTCATGCAGAACATCAACCATCTGCGCGCGCTGGAAGGCGAAATGGCGCGCACGGTGCAGACGCTGAACGGCGTGCAGCAGGCGCGCGTCCATCTGGTGCTGCCCAAGCGTGAGATGTTCGCCCGCCAACAGAATCCGGCCACCGCCAGCGTTTTCCTGAAGCTGCGCCCCGGCGCGCAACTGTCGCGCGAGAACATCCAGGCGATCCAGCAACTCATCGCCGCCTCGGTGCCGAACCTCGACCCCAGCCGGATTTCCATCGTCGACGACAAGGGCAAGCTGCTGGCGCGCGGCACCGGCAACGACACCGCCGACGCCATGATGGCCAACGCGGAAGAGAAGAAACAGGCCTATGAAAGCCGGTTGGCCCGCACGGTCGAGGATCTGCTCGGCCGGACGCTGGGGTACGGCAAGGTCCGGGCGGAGGTGTCGGCCGATCTGGATTTCGACCGGATCACCACCCAATCCGAAATCTTCGACCCGGAAAGCCAGGTCGTCCGCTCGACCCAGACCGTCAACGAATCCAACGAAAGCAGCGACCGCGATCCGCTGGCCCCGGTCACGGTGGATCAGAATCTGCCGACCTCCCAAGCGGGCAGCAGCGGCAACGGCCCACTGTCGTCGAACAAATCAAGGCGCGCCGAAGAAACGATCAATTACGAGATTTCGAAGACCTCCAAATCGCACGTCCGGGAAAGCGGGCAGGTGCGCCGCCTGTCCGTTGCCGTGCTGGTCGATGGCACTTATCAATTGTCCAAGGACAACCCGCCCGCCTACCAGCCGCGCAGCGAGCAGGAAATTGAAAGCATCAAGGCGCTGGTTCGCTCCGCCGTTGGCTTGGACGCGGTGCGCGGGGACACGTTGGAAGTCGTCAACTTGCGGTTCTGGACGCCGGAAGACGACATCCAGAAACCCGAAGACGTCTTCATGGGCCTGTCCAAAGACGATGTGTTCCGCATCGCCGAAATGGTGGTGCTGGGCATCGTCGCCGTCCTCATCATCCTGCTGGTCATCCGGCCGTTGATTTCCCGCGCCTTCGAACGGGCCGACATGCAGGAAGACGACGAGATGGACCGCCTGCTGTCCGATCAGGCCGGGATGCCCGCCGCCCTGGCGGCCCCAACCGGTGCCTTGGCCCAGGATCTGGCGCTGGAGGCCGCCCAGGCCGACGAGGAGTTGGAACAGATGATCGACATCAACCGGGTGGAAGGCCGCGTCCGCGCCTCCTCCCTGCGCAAGGTGGGCGAAATCGTCGACAAGCATCCGGAAGAAGCGGTCTCGATCCTGCGCAACTGGCTGTATCAGGAGAGTTGAGCGATGACGGTCCTTCTGCCTGATCCTGGAACGGGGCGGTCATGAGCGTTCGCAAGTTCCTCTTCGACGAGTCGTTCGACGTGGACGCGGTGCGCCGCATCTCGCACGTGGACGACGATGATTACCTGCCCGAGCCGGAGCTTCCCGCCGAGCCGGAGCCGCCGCCGCCGCCGCCCGCCCCAACCTTCAGCGAGGACGAGCTTGAAGCCGTGCGCGCCCAGGCTTTTGCCCAGGGCAAGGCCGAGGGCTTCACCGAAGGCAAGTCGGAAGGCACGTCGGCGGGATACGGCAAGGGATTTGGCGAAGGCATGGTGGCGGGCCAGACCGCCGGTTACGAGCGTGGCAAGGCGGAGATCGAGGCGTCGGTCAACGCCCGGATCGCGAACGCGCTCGACCAGTTGGGCAACGGCGTCATGCGTTTGCTCGCCGAACGCGACGCCACCAACGCGATGCGCGCCGACCAGCCGGTGCATCTGGCGCTCACCATCGTGCGCAAACTGATGCCCGAATGGGCGCGCCGGGGCGGCTTGACCGAGGTGGAAGGCATGGTCCGCGCCTGCCTGACCGACCTGATCGACGAACCCCGCCTCATCATCCGGGTGGCCGAGGACACGCTCGACCTGATCCGCGATCACCTCGACCAGACCGTCGGGGCGCGTGGTTTCGGGGCCAAGCTGATGGTGATCGGCGATCCGACGGTGGCCCCGGGCGGCTGCCGCATCGAATGGGCCGACGGCGGCGTGGAGCGGGACACCGCCAAGCTGATGGCGGAGATCGAACGCTGCGCCCAACGCCTGCTGGAGGCACCGGCCCCCGTATAAAGGGGACCGGGAACAAGGAGGTCAGAGACCGACATGCCGAGCGACAACTTTTCGCTGAATGACATGAGCGGCGGCGATGCCGAGGAATACGGCTCCGGCGTTGCCAAGGATCTGGAGGCTGTTTACGACATCCCGGTCCAAATCTCGGCGGTGCTGGGCAAATCCACCATGCAGGTGGCCCAGTTGCTGAAGCTGGGGCGCGGTGCCGTGGTGGAGTTGGATCGCAAGGTGGGCGAGGCCATCGACATTTACGTCAACAACCGCTTGGTTGCCCGTGGCGAAGTGGTGGTGGTGGAAGACCGTCTGGGCGTGACCATGACGGAAATCATCAAGTCGGATCGCGGTTGATGACCAACAGTTCCGACACCGCCCCAACCCCGCGCGCCAAGCCGCCGCCCAAGGCGGAGCCGCGCGCGCCGGAAACGGCGCGGGACAACGTTCGCCCGGAGTCGGCGCGGCAAACCGCCGCCCCGGCCCCCGCCCCGGCGGCCCCTGGACGCAGCGTGCGGCTGCGCGGCGGGTTCGATGCGGCGACTCTGGTCGGCCTGTCGGCGGCGGCGGCGGTGATTGTGGTGGCGATCACGTCCGGTGGATCGCTGCGCGCCTTCGTCGATCCGCCGTCGCTGATGATCGTGCTGGGCGGAACGCTGGCGGTGACGACGGCGTCCTTTTCGCTGGCCGACGTCGCCGTCGCCTGGAAAAACGCCGCCGCCGTGCTGGTCCATCACACGCTCGACCCCAAGGGGGTGGCCCGGCAGGTGCTGTTGCTGGCCGAGGCCGCGCGGCGGGCCGGACCCGAAACCTTGAAGAATCTGCTGCCCGAACTGCGGGCCGAACCTTTTCTTCACCGCAGTGTGACGCTCATCACAGAGGGGTTGCCCCCGGATGTGATGGAACGGATGCTGACCGGCGAAGTGGACGCCTTGGTCGGTGGGTTTGGCAAAAGCGCCGGCGTGTTGCGCCGCGCCTCCGAAGTCGCTCCGGCGATGGGCTTGATCGGCACGCTGGTCGGTCTGGTCCAGATGCTGGGCAGCCTGAACGACCCCTCGGCCATCGGCCCGGCCATGGCGCTGGCGTTGCTGACCACCTTTTACGGGGCGGTTCTGGGCAACGTCGTCCTCGCCCCGCTCGCCGCGAAGGTGGAGCGTGCGGCGGAGGATGACGCGCTCGTCAAGACATTGTACACCATCGGCGCCGTTTCCATCGCGCGCCAGGAAAACCCCCGGCGTCTGGAAATGCTTCTGAACGCCGTCCTGCCGCCTGGAAAGCGGATCCAGTATTTCGACCGGGAATCCCCGAGAGTGGGAGCGTAACACCATGCGTCTGCTGATCGTTGGAACGTTGGAAGGCTACATCACCGCCGCTGGCAAGATCGCCATGAAGCGCGGGGCAAAGGTGTCGCACACCGACAGCATCGAAGGGGCGCTGAACGCCTTGCGGTCGGCCACCGGCGCCGATCTGGTGATGATCGACGTCAAGCTGGACATCGCCGCCTTCATCGACAGCCTGAAGGCCGAACGGATCACCATCCCGGTGGTGGCCTGCGGCATCGGCACCGACGCCGCCGCCGCCGTGCGCGCCATCCGCGCCGGGGCGAAGGAGTATCTGCCTCTGCCCCCCAACGCCGAACTGATCGCGGCGGTGCTGGAGGCGGTGGCCGAGGAAAGCCATTCCATCGTCTGTTCCGACCCGGCGATGATGGCGACCCTGCGCCTGGCCGATCAGGTCGCCCCCAGCGACGCATCGGTGATGGTCACGGGCGAAAGCGGGACCGGCAAGGAGCTGATGGCCCGCTACATCCACCGCAAAAGCCGCCGGTCGAACGAACCGTTCGTCGCGGTCAATTGCGCCGCCATTCCGGAAAACCTGCTGGAATCGGAACTGTTCGGTCACGAGAAGGGGGCCTTCACCGGGGCCGTCGCCCGGCGTCTGGGCAAATTCGAGGAGGCCAACGGCGGGACCCTGCTGCTCGACGAATTGTCGGAGATGCACCCGCGTCTCCAGGCGAAGTTGCTGCGCGCCATCCAGGAAAAGGAAATCGACCGCATCGGCTCCTCGCAGCCGGTCAAGGTCAACGTCCGCCTGATCGCCACCTCCAACCGCAATTTGGAAGCGGAGGTGCGGGCCGGGAATTTCCGCGAGGATTTGTATTTCCGCCTGAACGTGTTCTCGGTCGCCATCCCGTCGCTGCGCGAACGCCCGGCCGACATTCCGCTGATCGCCGAGCATTTCCTGAAGAAATACGCCGAGGCCAACGGGCTGGGCGACAAGCGCCTGACCGAAGACGCGCTGCTGATGCTGAAGGCCCACCATTGGCGCGGCAACGTGCGCGAGCTGGAAAACACCATGCACCGCGCCGTCCTGCTGTCACGCGGGGAGGAGGTCGGGCCGGAAGCGATCATGCTGACCAGCCAGATGCTGGCCCCGGAAGGCAGCGCCCAGGCGTCGATCCCGGCCAACTCGCCGGTTGCCAACCCCTTTGCCGGGCCGGGCGGCACGGTCCCCGCCGCCAGCGCTCCCGCCGCTCCAACGCAACCCGCCCAGCCGCTGGTGGTGGCACCGCCGGCAGCGCTGCCGACCAGCTACGGGCCGAAGGGGGCCAAGGGGCCGGGCTATGGCAACGGCAACACCACGCTTCAGGCGCTGATCGGCCGCACCGTCGCCGACGTCGAACGCGATCTGATTCTGGAAACGCTGACCCACTGCCTTGGCAACCGCACCCACGCTGCCAACATACTCGGGATCTCCATCCGCACGCTGCGCAACAAGCTGAAGCAGTATGGGGATGAAGGGCGATCCATCCCAACACCGGGCAACGACGAACGGGCGACGGCATGACCATCGCCCGGTCCACCGGCTGAACGGCGGAGTTAGAACATGGCCTTGACCGAACACAACCCCGGAGGCCCCGGCGGCGGCTCCGGCAACATGGCCGCGTTCGGTGAGATGTTTCAGGTTGCCAAGGCGTCGCTGAAGCGCGGCGACGTCATCATGGCGATGGGCATCATGCTCATCGTCATCGGCCTGATCATGCCGTTGCCGTCGATCCTGCTCGACATGATGCTGGGCATCAGCGTCACCGTCTCGATCCTGATCCTGATGGTGACGCTGTTCATCAGCAAACCGTTGGAGATGTCCTCCTACCCGACGATCCTGCTCATCACGACGCTGCTGCGTCTGTCGCTGAACATGGCGTCCACCCGTCTCATTCTGACGCACGGCCACGAAGGCACGGCGGCGGCCGGGCATGTGATCGAGGCGTTCGCCAATTTTGTGATGGCGGGCGACTTCATCATCGGCGTGATCGTCTACGGCATCCTGACGATTGTGAATTTCAAGGTCATCACCGCCGGTTCGGGCCGCATCGCCGAAGTGGCGGCGCGCTTCACCCTGGACGCCATGCCCGGCAAGCAGATGGCCATCGACGCCGACCTGTCGGCGGGCATGATCGACGAGGCCACCGCCCGCGCCCGCCGCAAGGAGCTGGAGGACGAAAGCGCCTTCTTCGGTTCGATGGACGGTGCGTCGAAGTTCGTGAAGGGCGACGCGGTCGCCGGTTTGATAATCATGTTCATCAACATCATCGGCGGCGTGTCCATCGCGGTCATCCGCCACGGCATGCCGGTGATGGACGCGCTGGACACCTTCACCAAGCTGACCATCGGCGACGGTCTGGTGTCGCAGATTCCGGCGCTGGTCATCTCGATTTCCTCCGGCTTCCTGGTGTCGAAGGCGGGCGCGGGCGGTTCCACCGACAAGGCCGTGGTCGGCCAGTTGACCAGCCACACCTCGGCTCTCGCCCTGTCGGCGGGGGCCATCGTCATTCTGGCCCTGCTGCCGGGCATGCCGATTCTGACCTTTGTGCCGATCATCGCGGCGGTCGGCGGCGCGGCCTATTACCTGCCCAAGATGCGGGCCAAACAGGAGGCCGAAGAGGCCGAACGCGCGGCGGAGGAAGCGGCGGCGGCGAGTGCCGCCAGCGGCGGTTTGGGGCCGGGCGGTGCGCAGATGGCCGACGAACCGATCGCCACCGCGTTGGCCATCGACCTCATCCGGCTGGAGCTGGGCTATGGGCTGCTGTCGCTCATCAACCAACCGCAGGCGGGCAGCCATCGGCTGACCGACCAGATCAAGGGCCTGCGGCGGCAAATCGCGGGCGAGGTCGGCTTTGTCATGCCCGCCGTCCGCATTCAGGACAATCTGCAACTGCCGCCCAACAGCTACGTCATCCGCATCAAGGAGATCGAGGCCGGGCGCGGCGACATCCGCCCGACCATGCTGCTGGTGATGGATCCGCGCGGCGACGCCATGAGCCTGCCCGGCGAAAGCACGGTGGAGCCGACCTTCGGCCTGCCCGCCATCTGGATCGAACCGGGGTATCGCGAAGAGGCCCTGTTCAAGGGCTACACCGTCGTCGATCCCTCCACCGTGGTGACGACTCATCTGACCGAACTGATCAAGGACAACATGCCGGAGCTGTTGTCCTTCACCGAAACGCAGAAGCTGCTGGACGAAACCGACAAGGATCACCAGAAGCTGATCGCCGATGTGGTGCCGAATCAGATCACTGTGGGCGGATTGCAACGGGTGTTGCAGAATCTCCTTGCCGAACGCGTCTCGATCCGGGATCTTCCCACCATCTTGGAAGGAGTGTCCGAAGCGGCCAGTCAGACGCGCAGCATCACCCAGATCACGGAGCATGTGCGTTCGCGCCTGGCTCGGCAGATCTGCGACACGAACACGAACGAGATGGGCTTCATCCCGCTCGTCACCCTGTCCCCCGAATGGGAACAGGCGTTCGCGGAGTCGTTGGTGGGCGACGGCGACGACCGGCAGTTGACGATGGCCCCGTCCCGGCTGCAACAGTTCATCACCTCCGTCCGACAAACGTTCGAGCGACACGCCATGATGGGCGAAAGCCCCGTTCTTCTGACCAGCCCGCTCATCCGGCCGTTCGTCCGCTCGATCGTCGAGCGGTTCCGGCCGACGACCGTGGTCATGTCGCAGAACGAGATTCACCCCAAGGCGCGGATCAAGACCCTGGGGCAGATCTGACATGGCGCGACCCGCTCTTCCTCCGCCTGATCGAAGGCTCCGCCCATGCGGCTGAAGTCCTTCCACGCGAAAACCATGTCCGACGCCATGCGGATGGTGCGCCAGTCGCTGGGCGACGACGCCATCATCGTGGCCACGCGCGAGGAAGAGGGTGGCGGGGTCCGCGTGACCGCCGCCGTCGAGGAAGACGATCTGCCGGTTGCCCAGGAATCGCGCAGCCGCCAGCCCAGCAAACCGGCCAAGCCGGTGGAACCGGAAATCGATGTGGGCGAGGCGGTGGCCGACGCCCTGCACCGCCACGGCGTGCCCGCCGCGCTGGCCGAACAGTTGATTGACGCGGCCTCTGGCCTGGACACCGACGATCCCTGTTTGGCGCTGGGGTCCGCCATCGACTCGCTGTACAATTTCAATCCCCTGCCCGATGGCCGAACGGCGGTCAGACCGCTGGTGCTGGTGGGGCCGCCCGGCAGCGGCAAGACGCTGGTCGCCGCCAAGCTCGCCGCCCGCGCGGTGTTCCGCAAACGGTCGGTCGGCGTCATCACCACCGACACGGTGCGCGCCGGGGGGGTGGACCAACTCGCCGCCTTCACCCGCCTGATGAAGCTGAAACTGGCCACGGTCGAAGACCCGGATGCGTTGGCCGGGGCCTACGCCGTTCACTGCAAAACCGATCTCGTCCTGGTGGACACCGCCGGGCGCAACCCGTTTTCCGAAGAAGACATGGACGATCTGCGCGCCTTGCTGTCGGCGGGCGACGTCGAACCCGTGCTGGTCCTGCCCGCCGGTCTGGACGCCTTGGAAGCGTCGGACATGGCGTTGGCCTTCAAAGCGGTGGGGGTTCGCCGCCTGCTGGTGACGCGGCTGGACATCACCCGTCGGCTGGGCAGCCTGTTGGCCATCGCCCACCGCGCGCGCCTGTCCTTTTGCGACGCCAGCGTGTCATCCAAGGTGGCGGAGGGCTTGACCACCCTCAACCCCATGGCGCTCGCCCGTATGATCATCCCCCCCGCCGAACCGGCGGAGGCGGAGGAGCGGGAGCCGCAACCGGCCCCCCGCAGCAAACCCGCCGCCCGCCCCACCAAGCCCGCAACCAAGGCCAAAGCTGTCAGTTCGCCTGCGTCGAGGACTCTGCCATGAACGAACCGGTGTTCCCGGCCGCTGCCGCTCTCAAGAACGTTCGCCCTTTGCGCGGCGTCAACGTCATCGCCGTGGCCAGTGGAAAGGGCGGTGTCGGCAAGACGTGGTTTTCCATCACGCTCAGCCACGCCCTGACCCGCGCCGGCATGAACACGCTGCTGTTTGACGGCGATCTCGGTCTCGCCAACGTCGACATCCAGCTTGGTTTTTCGCCCAAGAACGATCTGGGGGCCGTCATCAACGGCGAGGTCACGCTCGCCAAGGCCGCCCAGCGCTTCCCCGACACCGGCTTTGACATCATCGCCGGGCGGTCGGGGTCGGGCACGCTCGCCCAATTGCCCAGCCAACGTCTGTCCAGCCTGCGCAACGACCTGTTGGAACTGGCCAAGGATTATGACCGTGTGGTGATGGACATGGGGGCCGGTGTGGATCGCACGGTGCGCACCCTGTCCGGCCCGGCCGGTGTCACCCTGGTGGTGACAACCGACGAGCCGACCTCGCTGACCGACGCCTACGCCTTCATCAAGCTGACCCACACGACCAACCCGTCGGCGGATCTGCGCATCGTCGTCAACATGGCGCAGAGCGTGAAGGATGGGGAACGGACCTATGGGACGATCCTGAAGGCCTGCCAGAACTTCCTGAAATACAAACCCGCGCTGGCTGGCATCATCCGCCGCGACCTGAAGGTGCGCGACGCCATCCGCAACCAGACGCCGTTGCTGACCCGGTCCCCGACCAGCGACGCGGCGCGCGACGTGGAAGCCATCGTTCAGCGGCTTCTCGCCAACTCCCCCACCTGACCGGCGGCGATGGGCGGGGCCATCCCACCGCCGGTTGCCCCGGCGGCCCCCACGACGGGGACCAGCCCAACCGCCG
This sequence comes from Azospirillum sp., assembly GCA_027486405.1. GTDB lineage: Bacteria > Pseudomonadota > Alphaproteobacteria > Azospirillales > Azospirillaceae > Azospirillum. The sequence continues at coordinate 50,395 of JAIXPD010000010.1, forward strand.
CCGCGCAGACGCCGGTGGCCGAGGCCCCCGTCACCAAGCTGCCCGACCGGCTTCAGGAGCTCGCCCGCCCGGTGGTGCTGACCGGCACCGTCGCGGGTCAAACCCCGGAGGGCTTGACCCGCGTGCGCACCGCCGCCGGAGAGGTGGTGTTGGACAGCCCAACGCCGCTGCCGGTGGACAAGCCGGTGACGTTGCAAATCACGCCCGGTCAAACGTCCGGATCCCTCACCCCCGGCGGCGCGGCGGGGCAAACGGGCAAGCCCACCGCCCTCATCCTGCTGCAAGCCACCGCCACGCCAACCAACGCCAGCGGGGCGGCGGCGGGGGGAACCGGGACCGGCCAAGCGCCAGCGGTGTTGCTGCCCACGACGCCGAGTCTGCCCACCGTTCCAACCCTGCCGCTGCTGACGGCGGGCACGGTGGTTCCGGCCCTGGTGCTGGCGGCGGCGACCTCCCGCCCCACCACGGCCCCGACCACCGCCGCGCCAACCACCGCGACCACCACCCCAACCGGGGGGACCGCGCCGACAACGGCGACCGGCACCCCCGGCGGCCCCTCTGGCGCGCCCGCCGCCGCTGCGAACGCCGGAGCCGCGCCGTCGGGCGCGTCACCGATGCCGTCGGCACCGATGCTCGACACACCGGTGGAGTTGGGTGGCGACGCCGCCCACCCCGGCGCGGAAACCCCGACGCTCAAGCCCCCCTCCTCGCCGCCCCCATCGGAGGCCCCGGACCTGCCGCGCGGGGCCACCGTGGCGCTGAAGATTCTGACCGTCACCCTGCCCAACCCGCCCCCCACCAACCAGCAAGGCTCCAACCCGCAGGATCCCCAATCCGGCGGCCGCCCGTCCGGCCAACCGTTCGGGCAAGACGGCCAAGCGGCTCCCGACCCCAGCGATGCCGCAGCGGACGGGCCGATCCTGCGCGGCACCGTGGCCGGATCGACGCCGCAGGGGCAACCGATCCTTGCCACCAAACAAGGCATGCTTGCACTGAACGTTCCGGCCAGCCTGCCGCAAGGAACGACCGTCACCGCCGCCCTGACCGACCGCGCCCAGGCGAGCCAAGCGCTCGTCCCGCCCGGCGGCGACCCGTTGGCCCCGATGACCGACCGCGATTGGCCCGCCATGCGGCAGATCATGGCCGCCCTGGTCAACAGCGACCCCGCGCTCGCGCGCTCCTTGCAAGCGACGATGCCACAGCCCAACCGCAAGCTGACGGCCGCGCTGAGCTTCTTCATGGCCGCGATCCAGGGCGGTGACGCCCGGGCTTGGTTGGGCGAAGAGGCCGTTCGCGCGCTCGAAAAATCAGGCCGCCGCGACCTGTTGGCCCAGTTGGAGAGAGAATTCGAGAGCCTGAAGCAGAACGCCGCCGATCCCCTGCCCGGCGACTGGCGTCCTTTCACCCTGCCGATGATGGACAACACGGGCGTGAAGCCGATCCACGTCTATGTCCACCCGCTGAAGGGGGAGGACGAGGCAGCGGACGGCAAGGAGAAGGCCAAGCCCGGCAGCCGTTTCGTGATCGATCTGGACATGAGCCGTCTGGGGCCGATGCAATTGGATGGGCTGGTCCGCCCCAACCACTTCGACCTGATTCTGCGCAGCCACAGCGCCCTGCCCCCCGACCTGAAGGTGCAGTTGATCCAGGTCTTCGCCGACAGCGTCCGCGCCGTGGGCTACACCGGCGGTCTGTCCTTCCAATCCGGGGCCAAAAGCTGGGTCAAGCTGACACGCGCCGGACGCGGCGCGCTGGGGGTGTCGGCGTGAGACGGGAGGCGCTGACGACGGCCCCGTCACCGGACAGCCGTCATGATTTTCTGGTGGAATTGCGCGGCGAACCATTGCCCGGATCGCGCCTGCTCATCCGCATGGTCCCGGATCGCCTGATCCTGGAGGCATCCGGGTTCGCCGCCTATCTGGGGCATCCCTTCGACGGCCTGTCCAGCCCGGAGGCACTGGCCGTGGCCATCCTCGACGATCTGAACAACGAACTGGTTCCACGCTGGGTCGAGGTGACGGTCGAACGGGACGATCCCATGCCCCACCGCGTGGTGATCGAAGACCGGCAACCCACCTGGGACAACCCGGCGCTGCTGGTCCGCCTGCATCGGCTGTAACCCGCGCCGCGCGATCACCCAAATCGGTCCGCCTCGAACACACAAAAGGCCCGCGTCCAAGACGGACGCGGGCCTTTTTCAAGGAGGCACCGGGATCAGCGACGCCTTATCCCCTTGTCTCAGTGCGCCGTTCCGCCGCCCTCGAAGGTCGGGGCTTCGATGCCGGAGGCCAGAAGCTGTTCGATCAGCGCGGCCTTCAAGCGCTCCAAACCCTCTTCGCTGAAGGCCTCGGCGCGGGCGACCAGCACGTCCTGGGTGTTGGACGCGCGCAGCAGCCACCAGCCGTCGGGCGTGGTGACGCGGACGCCGTCGATGTCGTTGACGTTGGCACCCGCCGCCGTCAACCGGCCCTTGACCTCCTCAACCACCGCGAACTTGCGTTCTTCGCTGGTCTGGAAGCGGGTTTCCGGCGTGTTCAGCATGTCGGGCAGGCCATCGCGCAGCGCGGCCAGCGTGGTCCCGCCCTTGCTGACCAGCCCGACCAGACGGACGCCGCAATAGAGCGCGTCGTCAAAGCCATACCACTTGTCGGCAAAGAAGATGTGGCCCGACATTTCGCCAGCCAGCGGGGACCCGGTTTCCGCCATCTTGGCCTTCAGCAGCGAATGGCCAGTCTTCCACATCAGCGGCACGCCGCCATGCTTGGCGATCTCGTCGAACAGGGCCTGGCTGGCCTTGACGTCGGCGATGATGGTAGCACCCGGATGGGTCTTCAGCACGTCGGCGGCGTAGAGCGCGACAAGCTGATCGCCCCACACCACGCGGCCCAGATGGTCGATGGCCCCGATGCGGTCGCCGTCGCCGTCAAAACCGATGCCCAGATCGCAACCGTGCTCGGCCACCGCCTTTTTCAGATCGACGAGGTTCTTTTCCACCGTCGGATCGGGGTGGTGGTTGGGGAAATTGCCGTCGATCTCATCGAACAGCAGAACATGCTTGCCCGGCAGCTTGGCGGTCAGGCGGCGCAGAATCTCGCCGCTGGCCCCGTTGCCGGAATCCCAGGCAACCTTGAGATCGCGCAGACCGTCATAGTCCTTCAGCAGGCGGGCGACATACTCGTCCTGCACGTCGATCTGTTCAGAGGAGCCTTCACCAACCTCCCAATCGGCGGCGGCGGCGAGCGCGCCCAACTCCTGGATCTGCTGGCCATAGACCGGCCCCTTGCCCAGCATCATCTTGATGCCGTTGTAATCGGGCGGGTTGTGGGAGCCGGTGATCATGATGCCCGCCGCCGCCTCGCGGTCGCGGGTGGCGAAATACAGCATCGGCGTCGGGCCAAGGCCGATGCGCAGCACATGCAGGCCGGTGGACATCAACCCTTCGACCAGCGCCTCTTCCAGCGCGGGCGAGGAGAGACGGCCGTCGTAACCGACGCAAACGGTCTTGCCACCCTTGCGCACGACCACGGTGCCGAAGGAGCGACCCACCGCCAACGCGTCGGCGGGGTTCAGGGTCGAACCGACGATGCCGCGAATGTCGTATTCACGCAGCACGGTGGAATGGAAACTGTGGGCGGCGGTCATGCTGGTTTTCCTCCGTTGGGCGCGGTCGTTCAAGGCGTGGACGGGGCCGAGGAGCCGGTCGGCTTCTCGGCCGATCCATCGGGGCGACCGATGGAGCTGTAGACGAAGCCAGCCTGAGCCATGTCGGCGGGGTTGTAAATGTTGCGCAGGTCCACCATGACCGGGGATGTCAGCAGGCCCTTGACGCGGCGCAGGTCGAGCGCGCGGAACTCGTTCCATTCCGTCAGGATCGCCACACAGTCGGCCCCGTCCAGGGCGTCGTAGGCGTCCTTGGCCCACACCACGCCGGGCAGCAGCTTTTCCGCCTCGTGCATCGCCGCCGGGTCATAGGCGCGCACGGTCGCACCGGCGGCCTGAAGGGCCGGAACGATGTCGAGCGACGGGCTGTCGCGCATGTCATCGGTGTTCGGCTTGAAGGCGACGCCCAGAACGGCCACGGTCTTGCCGGTCACATCCCCGCCGCACGCGGCGATGATGCGCTGGGCCATCTGCTTCTTGCGCTTGTCGTTGATGTCCACGACGGTTTCGATGATGCGCAACGGGCTGCCCACCTGCTGGGCGGTGCGCACCAGCGCCAGCGTGTCCTTGGGGAAGCAGGAACCGCCGTACCCAGGGCCGGGGTGCAGGAACTTCTTGCCGATTCGTCCGTCCAGCCCGATCCCGCGCGCCACATCGTGAACGTTGGCACCGACCTTTTCGCAGAGATCGGCGATCTCGTTGATGAAGGTGATCTTGGCGGCCAGAAAGGTGTTCGCCGCGTATTTCGTCAATTCCGCCGTTTCCAGCGAGGTGACGACGATCGGGGTTTCGATCAGGTAGAGCGGACGGTACAGCCGCCGCATCACCTCGGCCGCCCGGTCGGAGGTGGCACCGATCACCACGCGGTCGGGCCGCATGAAATCGCCGATGGCCGAGCCTTCGCGCAGGAATTCCGGGTTGGACGCGATGTCGAACTCCGCGTTCGGCGCGGTCTTGCGGATGATCGCCTCGACCTCGCGCCCGGTGCCGACCGGCACGGTCGATTTGGTGACGATCACGGTGTAGTGATCGAGGTTGCGCGCGATCTCTTCCGCCGCACCATAGACATAGGACAGGTCGGCGTGGCCATCGCCCCGGCGCGAGGGCGTGCCCACCGCGATGAAGACGGCGTCCACACCCTGCATCGCTTCCTTCAGATCCAGGGTGAAGGACAGGCGGCCAGCCGCGACGTTGCGCGCCACCAGATCGTCCAAACCCGGTTCATAAATCGGAATTTCGCCACGCTTCAGCCGGTCGATCTTGCCCGCGTCCTTGTCAACGCAGGTGACGTGAACGCCGAATTCCGAAAAACAGGCACCGGACACCAGGCCGACATAGCCCGTGCCAATCATCGCGATGCGCATCGTGTCCCTCTTGTCTCAAGCACCATCCGGCGTGCGTCAACGAACGGGTCGAAACACACGCCCACCGCCGTCCGGTTTGGCGAACGGCGGTGGGCGTGCGTCCAACATCTGTGCAGGATCAGCAATATTTCCGCAGCATGTCACGCACCTTGTCGGCCATGTCGGGCCGCTTCAGCGCGTAGGCGACGGTGGCTTCGATGAAGCCCACCTTGTCGCCGCAGTCAAACCGCGTGCCTTCGAAGCGCAGCCCGTGGAACGGCTGGTTGCCGATCAGCTTGGCCATGGCGTCGGTGAGCTGAATTTCGTTGCCCGCCCCACGCTGTTGCAGCTCCAGATGGTCGAAAATCTCCGGCTGGAGGATGTAGCGGCCAATGATCGACAGGGTGGAGGGCGCATCCTCCGGCTTGGGCTTTTCCACCAGACCGCGCACGGTCGCCAGACGGCCATCGTCCTTTTCGACGTCGAGGATGCCGTACCGGCTGGTGTGTTCGCGGGGAACATCCACCACGGCCACGACGTTGCCGCCGACCTCGTCATACGCCTCGACCATCTGCTTCAGGCAGGGGGTGTTGCCCTGCACGAAATCGTCGGGCAGCACGATGGCGAAGGGATCGTTGCCGATCACCGCGCGGGCGCACCACACGGCGTGGCCCAGCCCCAACGGAACCTGCTGGCGGGTGTAAAAGCAGCGGCCGGGCGCGATCTCGCTGGCTCGCACCTCTTCCAGGGCGTCGGCCTTGCCGCGATCTTCCAGGGTGCGGTTCAATTCGGTGTCGGCGTCGAAATGATCCTCGATGGCGCGCTTGGACCGACCGGTGACGAAGACGAAATCCTCGATGCCAGCCGCCCGGGCTTCCTCCACGGCGTGCTGCAACAACGGGCGATCCACCAGCGGCAGCATTTCCTTCGGAATCGCCTTGGTGGCGGGCAGGAAGCGGGTGCCCAGACCAGCGACGGGAAACACCACCTTGCGCACGGGTTTACGCATTGAGCTTCTCTTATCGTTGAAACAGTTTGTTCACAGATCGGATTTCGACCAGCTTGGGTGCCAGCGCCGCCGCTCTGTCGGCTTTCTGCCACGCCTTGGCATCAGGCGCAACAAACCTTCCAAAGACAAGCGTCACCATCACCATGACACCACAAACACAGGCGATGCGCGATTATTCCGGCGCGCCGCGTGGCCGCGACACGGTGCCACCCCGCCGCCAACGCCGCCCGGCTTCGGGCTTGCGCCCCGGACAGCGACCGGCCATGGTGCGGCGATGACACCCACCCTCACCCCCGACTCGCTGCGCGCGCGCGTGCTGCACGACGATGAATGGCTGTGCGTGATCGACAAGCCCGCCGGGTTGGCCGTGCACAAGGCGGGCAAGATCGTCGATCATCTGGAACTGTATCTCCCGGCCCTGGCCGACGCCAACGGCGACGCGCCGAAGCTGGCCCACCGGTTGGACCGCGACACGGCGGGATGCCTGATCCTGGGGAAAACCCCGTGGGCGCTGAAACGGCTGGGCGCGATGTTCGCCGCCGGTCACGTGCGCAAGACCTATTGGGCGGTGGCCGACGGCGTGCCGGACACGGACACCGGCGTGATCGACCTGCCCCTGCGGAAAATCATCGAACCCGGTCGCTGGACCATCCAACCCGATCCGATGGGGCAACCGGCCATCACCGACTATCGCGTGCTGGGGGTCGCCCAAGACCGGACGCGCTCCTGGCTGGAACTGTCGCCCCGCACCGGGCGGACCCACCAGATCCGCGTTCACTGCGCCGCCATCGGCTGCCCGTTGGTGGGCGAGCCTTTTTACGGGCCGGAGCGCCTGCCCTTCGGCAACCTGCATCTGCTGGCCCGCTCGGTCGCCTTCCAACTGGCCCATCAATACCCCGCCGTAACCGCCATCGCGCCGCCACCGCCGCACATGGTGGGTGCCCTGTCGGCCTGCGGCTGGTCGGCAACCGCCTGATCGGCGGGCCGGTTGCTTTCTTCGGGAGAGTTCTGTTAAGTCGCGGCCTGCCCACGCCACTGTCCGTTCGTGTGTCCATGACCATGTCCTCGTCGCGTCACGCCGCCTCCGATGGTCTGCCCGAACGCCTGGTGACGGCCGTCGGCGGGTTTCTGGCCGTGGCGCTTGGCCCCATGGCCGCGCTGGCCCCGCGCGGCTTGCCGGTGTGGGCCATTCTTGTGACGCTGGTTGCGGCGGCAGGATTGGCGCGAAGTCATTCGCTGGGCCGGTTGGTGCGCGCCGCGCTTCCCATTGGGTTGGCTGGAGCCTTTCTGCTGCTGGCGCTGCTGTCCACCCTGTGGAGTCCATCGCCGCGCGCGCTGGCGACGGTGGCCGAGCTTGGTTACATCGCGCTGGGGGCGCTGTTCGGTGGGGCCTGGCTGTCGCAATTGCCCGGCGCTGAGGCGCGGCGCCTGGTGCGTTTGCTCCTGGCGGGGCTGATCATCGGAATCCTGGTGTTCGGCGGCGAGGTGCTGGCCAATTTCCCGATCTACCGCTGGTGGAACGGCGTGTCGGCGGAGGATGCTGCGGCGATTCTGTACAGCAACGTGCCCAAACGCAGTTCCGCTTTGCTCTGCCTGCTGGTCTGGCCTGCGGCGCTGGCGGTCGCGCGGTTGGGTCGTCGCGCGGCGGCGCTGCTGGTGCCGGTGGGATACGCCCTGCTGTGCCTGCCGCTGACCAGCCGGTCGGCGACGCTGGGGATTGGCATCGGCCTTGCTTTTTATCTGCTCGCCCGCTGGTCGGGTGCCTTGGCGCGGCGGGTGTTGGGCGTTTTGGTGGCGGTGGCCTTTGTCGCCGTGCTGCCGCTGGTGCTGATGCTGGACCGGGTTCTGGATCTGACGCGCGCCTCCTGGCTGTTCACATCGGCCCAGCACCGTGTCGAAATCTGGGGCATGGCCGCCACCCGCGCGCTGGAAACCCCCCTGTTGGGCCAAGGCATCGACGCGTCGCGCGCGCTGCCGCCCCATGGCGAGGTGTCGCGCTTCTCCCCCATCACCGACAGCCTGTTGCCGCTGCACCCGCACAACGCCTTTCTTCAGGTGTGGCTGGAGTTGGGCGCGGTCGGGGCCGCGCTGGCCCTGGCCTTGACCCTGCTGCTGCTGAACGGCGTCAAGCGGCTGGACGAGGCCGATCAACCCTTTGCCCTGGCCCTGTTCGCCACCGGGCTGGCGATGATCAGCACCGCTTACGGTGTGTGGCAAGCCTGGTGGATGGCCAGCTTTCTCGCCGCTGGTCTGACCTTGCGGTTGGCGACCCGCGTGCCGACGGACGGGCGATGACCGACAGCAACACCCCCGGCATGATGCCCCACGCCCAGCCCCACGCACAGCCCCACGCCCAGCCCCATGCGATGGCACCGAAACGGATTCTCATCATCAAGCTGGGCGCGTTCGGTGATTTCTTCCTGGCGCAGACCAGCTTCGCCGCCATCCGCCGTCACCACGCCGGGGACCATCTCGCCCTGCTGACCATTCCGTCCCTGGCACCGCTGGCGCGCATGAGCGGCCTGTTCGACGAGGTTCTGGAGGACCCGCGCGAGCGCTCGCTATCGGCCTATCTGGCGGTGCGGCGCACCTTGCGCGCCGGGCGGTTCGACCGGGTGTATGATTTGCAGGCGCAGACCCGCACCGACCTCTACCACCGCCTGTTCTTTCCCGGACCCTGGCCGGAATGGTCGGGCACGGCCAAAGGGGCATCGCATGGCGACCGGTACGAGGGACGACGCAAGGTCCCGGTGCTCGCGCGCTACACCCGGCAACTGGCCCCCTTCGGCATCGTTCCGGACGCCGCCCCGGATCTGCGCTGGCTCGACGCCGACATCGGCCGCTTCGCCCTTCCCACCCCCTTCGCGCTGCTGGTTCCCGGCTCCTCCCCCGGACGGCCGGACAAGCGTTGGCCGATGCGGCGCTACGCCGAGGTCGCCAACGCCCTGGTGCAGCGCGGGGTCACGCCCGTGGTGATCGGCACCGCCATCGAGGCGGACATCGCCCGCGCCATCGCCGAACTGTGCCCGCACACCGTCGATTTGATCGCACAGACCAGCGTCCCCGAATTGGGAGGGCTGGCGCGGCGGGCCTGGGCGGCGGTGGGCAACGACACCGGCCCCACCCACCTGATCGCCGCCGTGGGCTGCCCGACCGTCGCCGTGTTTTCCGACGCCTCGAACCCGATCCACAGCTCCGGCCCGCGCGTCATCGTCCACCATCGGCCGGAGTTCGACGCGATGGACAGCGCCGGGGTGATGGACGCCATCGATCAGGCCCGCGCCTGCTGACCCACGCCTGACCCGCCCCGCAGCGCCCTTCAACGGCCTTTCAGCGCCCCTTCAGCGGCAAAACGGGAAAGGCTCGACGCGCGGCATGTAGGTGGGGATCCACTCGCAATGGCTGGCCGGGTTGGGCGGTTTGCGCGCTTCCCGGATCGGCCAGATGTGAGCGGCGACGATCACCAGCGCCACAACACCGACCACCCAGCGGCGCGACCGCACTCCGTCCAGCCATTGCGGCGTCCGGGCCAACACCCAGGCGGCGGACAGGATGGCCAGCGGGTCGGTGTAGGCGGCGTAGGCGCGCTGGAACCCGCGCAGCGAGAACAGCGCCTCCAGCCCCCAGGCCACCAGCAGCAGAAACAGCGCCTGGACCGCCGCCAGCCGGTCGCCCCGCCGCCAGAGCCGCACCGCCCCGATCAGCGCGAACCACTCGACAACGATGGTTTGCGGGATGTTGTCCGGGTGTAGGACGATGGTGCGGATCGCCAGCGTCCGTCCGATGCCGCTGGCCAGCAGCGTCAGCAGCCCTTCGCTCACCACCTGCCCTTGCTCCTGCAAGGCGCTGGCGTGCCGCCAGGAGGTGAAGACGAACATGTGTTCGATGAAATTCGCCACGGCGATGGCGTTTTGCTGGTGGTAACGGACCTCCAGCACCAGCAGGCCCAACGCCACCCCCAGCGCCACCGCCGCCAAAGCCGCCACCGTATGGGCCAGCGGAACCCGCCAGACCCGGCCATAGAGCAACACGCCCAGCGCCACCCACCCGGCGACCAGCCCCTGATACCGCCCGGTCAGACCGCCCCCAACCGGCTTGTAGGGATAGACCGCCTGCCCCCAATCGGCGATGCCCTGCGCGATCAGGCCGACGGCGGGAACCAGTGCCAACGCCGCCAGCAAAACCAGCAGCGCGGCGCGCGCCCACCCTCCGGCCGAAACGCTGCCTTCGAAACGCCGCCCGAACAGCAGCGCGGCCACCGGCAGGCCCAGCGCCAGAAACACCGCCTGCACCTTGGTCGCCATCGCCAAACCAACCAGCAGCCCGGCCCCGCCCAGCCCCAACAGCGTCCGCCCGCTGCGCTCCGGCGGTTGGCGCACCGCCAGCAACACCAGCAACCACGCGGTCACGACAAAGCCCGCCGACAGCAGATCGGTGCGCATCTGCCGCCCCTGCGCGGTCAGGCCGACGCCAAAGGCCAACAGCAGCCCGGCCAGCAGGGCGATGCGCCGGTCGCCCACCAGCCCGCGCACCAAGCTGGCGTAGGCAACCGCGAACAGCGCGGTCAGCGCGATGGACAGCGCCCGCCCGGCCTCGATCAAGGATTGCCACGCCGCCGCGTTCGCTGCCGCGTCGGCGGCCGGTGGCAGATCGGACAGGCGGGCGACCGGCAGTAGGCCAAGCGCGTGCCACAGCCGATACCAGCCATCGATCACCAGGAAATAGACATAGCCGGGATGGTCGAAATACTCCTGCGGCAGACCGTCGGCGAACAGAAGGCCGTGATAGGCCAGCACCAGATCCTGATCGGCGTGCGCCCAATAGGGCAGGCGGAAGCCAACCGCCAGGACCGACGCCGCCATGACGGCGGCCAGCCCCAGGCACAACGCCCACCAGGGCGCGCGCGCCAACCGGTCCAATGGGCCATCCAACGGGAAAGACGAAGGGGAGCGCTGCGGCATGATGCAAGGCGGCCTGGCAAGGATCGTGTCCGCGCCTTGTGCCACGAGTCCGCCCTGGTTGGAACCCCGGCCGCTGGCTGTCCGTCGTCCGCGCATGGCTGGCCTTCGCCCGACGGGGCCGGGCTGATGGTGTCGCGGCTCTGGAATCACCGACAGGAGATTGCTAAGGTGCCCACCTGTTTCATCCCATTCCTTTCGCGAAACCGCACCGGCGCGATCAGTTGAGGACACAATCCATGCCGCATTACCGTTCCCGCACCTCCACCCACGGCCGCAACATGGCGGGCGCACGCGGATTGTGGCGGGCCACCGGCATGAAGGACGGCGATTTCGGCAAGCCGATCATCGCGATTGCCAACTCCTTCACCCAATTCGTTCCGGGTCATGTCCATCTGAAGGATCTGGGCCAGCTCGTCGCCCGCGAAATCGAAAAGGCCGGTGGTGTGGCCAAGGAATTCAACACCATCGCGGTCGATGACGGCATCGCCATGGGCCATGGCGGCATGCTTTACAGCCTGCCCTCGCGCGAGTTGATCGCCGACGCCGTGGAATACATGGCCAACGCCCATTGCGCCGACGCGCTGGTCTGCATTTCCAATTGCGACAAGATCACGCCCGGCATGCTGATGGCCGCCATGCGCCTGAACATCCCGGCGGTCTTCGTCTCCGGCGGCCCGATGGAGGCCGGGAAGGTCAATTGGCGCGGCAAGGTGAAGGCGGTCGATCTGATCGACGCCATGGTCGCCGCCGCCGATCCCACCGTGTCGGACGAGGAAGCGGCGGAGATGGAGCGCGGTTCCTGCCCGACCTGCGGCTCCTGCTCCGGCATGTTCACCGCCAATTCGATGAATTGCCTGACCGAGGCGCTCGGCCTGTCGCTGCCCGGCAACGGGACCATCCTGGCCACCCACGCCGACCGCAAGGAGCTGTTCCTCAAGGCCGGCCGTGTCGCTGTCGATCTCTGCCGCCGCTGGTACCAGGAGGAGGACGCCAGCGTCCTGCCGCGCGGCATCGCCAACAAGGCGGCCTTTGAAAACGCGATGACGCTGGACATCGCCATGGGCGGGTCCACCAACACCGTCCTGCACATCCTGGCCGCCGCGCAGGAAGGCGAGGTTGATTTCACCATGGCCGACATCGACCGGCTGTCGCGCCGCGTGCCGAACGTGTGCAAGGTCGCCCCGGCCGTGTCAAACGTCCACATCGAGGATGTGCACCGCGCGGGCGGCATCTTCGGCATTCTGGGTGAATTGGACCGCGCCGGGCTGCTGAACCGCGACACGCCGACCGTCCACGCGCCCAGCCTGGGGGCCGCCATCGATCAATGGGACGTCGTCCGCACCGACGACGCGACCGTGCACACCCTCTACAAGGCCGCCCCCGGCGGCATTCCGACCGTGGTTCCGTTCAGCCAGGAACGCCGCTGGCCGGACCTGGACCTCGACCGCAACGCCGGTGTCATCCGCAACGTGGAATCCGCCTTCAGCAAGGACGGCGGTCTGGCCGTGCTGTACGGCAACATCGCCGAACAGGGCTGCATCGTGAAGACGGCGGGTGTGGATGAGTCGAACCTGGTCTTCTCCGGCCCGGCCCGCGTGTTCGAAAGCCAGGACGACGCGGTGGCGGGCATTCTGGGCGACACGGTGAAGGCCGGTGACGTGGTCATCATCCGCTACGAAGGCCCGCGCGGCGGCCCTGGGATGCAGGAAATGCTGTACCCGACCAGCTATCTGAAGTCGAAGGGGCTGGGCAAGGCCTGCGCGCTCGTCACCGATGGGCGCTTCTCCGGCGGCACCTCCGGCCTGTCGATCGGCCATGCCTCGCCCGAGGCGGCCAGCGGCGGGGCCATCGCCCTGGTGGAGGAGGGCGACCGCATCGACATCGACATCCCCAACCGCAGCATCCGTTTGGCGGTGAGCGACGAGGTCTTGCAGGCCCGCCGCGACGCGATGAACGCCAAGGGTGCGGATGGCTGGAAGCCGGTTGCGCGCGACCGCGTCGTTTCACCCGCATTGCGCGCATACGCAGCGTTGACGACCAGCGCGGACCGAGGTGCGGTGCGCGACGTCTCGCAAGTTGAAGGTCTTGCCGTTCGGCGCTGAAGGTAACAGCGCAACGAGACGAATGCACAATGGACAGAAAGCGTCGGGAGTATTTCCGGCGCTTTCTCCTTTTGTGAAATTGCATATGCGAGTATGCAGAAACCGCCAAAGCTGAAAAAGAATCCGCTGCACGGCGCTGGAATATCCACAAATCGAAAAATACATGCTCTAATATGTCAACGCGAACTCCGCAGGGGGGCGGACATGGCGGCGGGCATGGCGGCGGACACCAGGGCAACAGACGGCATCGGGCATCAGGCAACTCTTGCGGCAACGCGCCCCCTGCGCGGCAAGACGCCTGAGCGCAAGATCCTGACAACCGTGTTCGTTGACATCGTCAGTTCGTCCGCCCTGGTCGCCGGGCGGGATCCGGAGGACGCCGACCACATCCTGCTGACCATCCTGAACAGCCTGGTGGAAGCGGTCCCACGCTACAACGGCATGGTGTCGCAACTTCTGGGGGATGGCTTCATGGCCGTGTTCGGCGCACCGAACGCGTTGGAAGACCACGCGTTGCGGGCCTGTCTGGCCGCGCAGGACATGGTTCGCTCCACGGTGGAGGCGCTGGACCTGCCCGATTTCCAGGTGCGGATCGGCATCAGTTCCGGCGATGTCATCACCCACGTCATGACCAACGGGGTCTGGGCCGATTACCGCGCGGTTGGGGAATGCGTGCATCTGGCCGCCAAGCTGCAACAGCGCGCCGAACCCAACAGCGCGCAGTTGAGCCGCGACACGCTCGATCTGGTGCCGGTCGGCGTTGCCGCAAGACCGATGGGCAGCCTGACGCTGGCCAAGGGCGCGCAACCCGTGCCGGTGTTCGCCCTGGAGGGTGCGCGCGCGATTCGCCGCACCGCAACCGACCTGCTGCGCTCCACCAAGGCCCCGTTCCTGGGACGCCGTGACGAGGTGGCAACCATCTTCGCGCTGGCGGATCGGGCGGAAGCGGGCATCCCCTCCTCCCTGATCCTGCGCGGCGACGCGGGCATCGGCAAATCCCGCTTGGTCGGTGAGTTCCTGCGCGCGCCGCGCAGCCGGGAATGGACGGTGCTGCAATGGTCGCAAATGCCGATCCGCCGCCTGGGTGATCCCGACGATCTGGAAGCGGTGGCGCAAAGCCTGGCCATTCAGGCGATTGGCGGGACCGCCAACGCCGTTGCGGAACTGGCCGCCGCCGCCGAACGGCGGGCCGGGGTCCTGGCCGGGGACGCCGTCCGGCAACTGCTGGACACCCCGGCGCTCACCCCCCTGTGGGCTGGCCTCGACCCGACGGAACGGTTGAAATGGTCGATTGATGGCTTGGTCGGGGCTGTGCTCGACCTGTCCGCGCCGCACGCGGTCGGTCAACGACCGATGCTGATTCTGGTGGAGGACGCGCATTGGGCGCGCCCCGTCATGGTCCGCCTGCTCGACGCGCTCCTGGCCGCCCTGCCCGGCAGCCACAGCCGCCTGCTGCTGATCGCCACCACCCGGCCGCCCGATTTGCGCCTGGAGGACACCGCGCCCCAGGGGTGGAATCCTCCCGGTTCGGTGCGCTCCCTCGACCTGACGGTTCTGGATCGCCCACAGGTTCAAGAGTTCCTGGATCATTGGCTTGGCACCGATTGGAGTTTGACCACCCTGAAACAGCAGGTCGCCGACCGCAGCGGGGGCGTGCCGCTCTATTTGGAAGAGATGCTGCGGACCCTGGAGGCGAGGCGAACGATTTGCGGTTCCCCCGGCTCCTATCGTCTGGCCGACCCCAACAAACCCTTGGACGTGCCGCATTCATTGCAGGGCCTTCTCACCGCTCGCATGGATTTGATGGGCCACGAACCCCGCCGCTTGCTGTTGAACGCGGCGGTCATCGGCCCGACCTTCGACTTCGGGCTGTTGCGGGCGATGGACGCAACCCCGCGCGCTGATCTGCATGACCAATTGGGCTATCTGGAACGCGCCGGTTTCATCACCCGGACCCGCCTGCTGCCCAATCTTGAATACAGCTTCAATCACGCGCTGATGCGGGAAGCGGCCTACATCACCCTGACCATCAGCGAGCGGAAGGCGCTGCACGGACGGGTTTTGCAGGCGCTGTGCCAGCGCCGCGACCATGATCTGCCCAACCGCTTGGACCTGATGGCCCACCACGCCCTGAAGGCGGAAGAATGGCCGCTGGCCTATGCCTATGGCCGCAGAGCCGGGCAACACGCGGAAGAACAGTCCAAATTTGAAAGCGCTCGACTGAATTACGAGGCAAGCACGGAAGCCCTGCGGCGTTTGCCGGAGACACGGCGGAACGTGGCGCGGATGATTCAATTGTCCATTGCGCTGCCCCGTGTTCTGCTGCCATCCGGCGCAACGGACGTACAGGAGGCTATCAACCGCGCCAAGTCTCTGTCCAACCAGCACGGCGACCGTCGTGGCTACGCCCAAGCGTCCTCCATGTTGGCATCCTTTGTTTGGGCGGATGGACGTCTTGATGACGCGATTGAGCTGTGCAACGATGGTTTGAGCGCCTTACCATCCGGCAAAGAGCGGACAACCCGCATTCAACTGTCTCTGAAACTTGCCGGAATCCTGGCGGATCACGGATATTTTCGCCAGTCCATCGACACGCTGGATCAGTGTCAACGCTGGTTGGGCGATGACGATCAGAATGCCCGTTATGGCCTGAGCGTCTCAGCCTCCGTCATCATTCACAGCCATCGGGCGCGTTGCCTCGCGGAAATGGGGGAATGGACCGGTGCGTTGAAGCACGCCATCGAAGCCAACGATCTGGCCCAGCATTCCGGACACATATTCTCCCGCATTTTCGCTCACGTTCATCTGGCATGGACGCTGTTGCTGATGAATCAGCCCAGCAAAGGCCTTCCTGTGTTCCTGGAGGCGAAAAACCTGTGCGAATTGGCCAAATCGCCCCTTTGGTTGCCGCTGGCCAAGGCGGGAATCGCACATTGCATGGTCGCAATGGGCGACCACATCGATGGGCTTCGCCTGTTTGATGAGAGCTACCGCTGTTTTTCGCGACGCGGCAAAAACCCGAACGACCTGCACCCCCGCTTGTGCCTTCCGCAGGTGCAGGTGTGGCACGCAAACGCGTTGTTCACCGTGGGCAAGACACAGGAGGCGTTAGCCCTTGCCCGGAAGGCCGAAGCCAACGCGTCGGCGTCTGGGCAACTGGCCTTGCAGGCGGACGCTCATTTCCAGATCGCTACGATCCTGAACAGCGCTTGGGATGAAACCAAAACTCTTATGGTCACTTCGCTGGATCGGGCCATTGGAATTGCCGAAGCGCTTGACATGACTGTGAGACTGTCGGCTTGCGACCAACTGAAAAAAGCCCTGCGCAAAGAGCACCAGCTCACCGCACCGCGCTGATGCAGGGTCACGGGGATCAACCCGTCTGACGGTCAGTGTTGGCCGCGATCATCGGACCGATGGAAATCAAGCGCAAGATTGCGCAAGGCGCTGGCCAACGACACGTCACTGCCGCGTTCCTGATCGGCCCGCTGACACAGCGCGGTCAGGGTGATTCCCTCGCCACGCGACTTCAACTCCAGCGTCTCCCAAATCAAGGTTTCAAGCCGCAAGCGGACACGGCGGCCCGACACGCGCATTGACCGCTCTGTGATGGCGGCCCACCCGGCGAGTCCCTCAACATCAAGCCGGGTGGACGATGCGTCGCGCCGGTCTCTCTCCGTGTCCAGAACATACGCCATCCCAACCTCCCCAAAACCTGACAATCGATTTCGCCAGCGTCGCGCGTGATGTGCCGATTCACACGTGAAAGCGATTCTCACTCCACACACCAATATCGCCCCAGCGCCCCGCCGCGTTCGAGGCACTGCTGCCTGGTCGGGGGGGGGTAAGCGTAAGGCTGCTTTCCCGAGTGTCCACACAACACGCTTATCGATCCGTTTTGACAGCGCATCTGTGAAGAACTTCACAGACGGGAAAACACTTCGAATAGAAAGTTTTGCCATCACCCGATGGCGTGATCGCCCTTCCTTCAATCGACGACCCTCCACTCAAAAGGAAAGAGAACAATGGCTTCTGTGCAGATCTCCAGCCGCTCGACCGTTCGTGGTGCCGATGGCCGCCTGTATGCCGTGACCGCCAACGGCGTTATCGAAGTTGGCGAAAGCCAGAACAGCACCCCGCGCGCCGTCCTGCGGGCTGGTGAACGGGCCAGCTTCGACGCCACGGACCTGGAGTCCGGCCGCATGTACATCACGCCCGGCGCCTGAACCATCCAATCGCGGTTGACCGCTGTCCAGGCGTCGTTGCGCCCATCAAAATCCGGATGCCCCCTCGACATCCTGTCTTGACGCGCGAAGACGGCCTGGACCGGCACCCTCCCCAGCCTCTTCCTCCGACAGCGAGCGGCGATGCCTTTCGATTTTCTTCCCAATTTCGCAGCGACGGCGACGGATGCGGTGAAGGCCCACACGATGGGCACGCATCGCATTGTCTCCCCGGAACAGACCCTGGCCCGTGTCACCCCGTTCCTGCCCATCATGGGCATCACGCGGGTGGCGAACGTCACCGGCCTGGACACGGTCGGCATTCCGGTTGTGATGGTCACGCGTCCCAACTCCCGGTCGATCTCCGTGTCGCAGGGAAAGGGGGTGACTTTGGCCGCCGCCAAGGCGTCCGGGGTGATGGAATCGATCGAAAGCTATCACGCGGAACGCGTCACGCTTCCCCTGAAATTCGCCAGCTTCGAAGAGCTGCGTTGGACGCACCCGGTGATTGACGTCGACCGGCTGCCCCGCCTGTCCACCAGCACCTACAGCCCGCACAGCCCCATCTTGTGGATCGAAGGGACCGATCTGCTGAACGGTGGTCCGAAATGGGTTCCGTTCGAAACCGTCCATCTCAACTTCACCATGCCGATGGCCCCGGGGCATGGCTGCTTCGTGGCCAGTTCCAACGGTCTGGCCTCCGGCAACCATCTGGTCGAGGCCACCAGCCACGCCATCACCGAATTGATCGAACGCGACGCCACCACCCTGTGGCGGCAGTCCGGTGAGATCCAGCAGCGCGGAACCCGGATCGCCCTGGACACGATCACCGATCCGGTGTGCCGGTCCCTGATCGACCGTTTCGACGCGGCGGGGGTTGGGGTTGGGGTTTGGGACATCAGCAGCGACGTCGGCCTGCCCGCCTTCCTCTGCCGCATCGCCGAACGGGAGGACAGCCCGCAGCACGCCATCCGTCCGGCGTCGGGCATGGGCTGCCACGCGGCCCGGGGCATCGCCCTGTCGCGCGCCCTGACCGAAGCGGCGCAGAGCCGTTTGACCTTCATCGCCGGGGCGCGGGATGACATGCCGCGCGCCGAATACGCACGCCACCTGGATGGTCAGCAACACCGGCGCTGGAAAGACAAAATCCTGTCCGACACGGGCGAACGGTCCTTTGACGATTGCCCAACCCACGAAACCGCCTCCATCGACGCGGATCTGAACCACCAGTTGGAACGCCTGCGCGCGGTGGGCATCGACGAGGTGGTTGCGGTGGATTTGACCAAGGCCGAATTCGGCATCCCCGTCGTCCGCGTCGTGATCCCTGGCTTGGAAAGCCTGGACGAATCCCCGGATTACCTGTTGGGAGAGCGTGGCCAACGCGCATCGACCCGCAACCTGGAGAAGGCCGCATGAGCAGCATCTGTGTTTTCCTCGGCCCGACCCTGCCGCGCGAGGATGCCGAACGGGAACTGGACGCCACCTTCCTGCCGCCGGTGGCGCAAGGCGATGTGATCCGGGTCTGCGCCGACAAACCCAAGGCCATCGGCATCATCGACGGGTATTTCGAGAACATCCCGTCGGTCTGGCACAAGGAGATCCTGTTCGCGATCCAATCCGGGATTCCGGTGTTCGGCGCGTCCAGCATGGGGGCGCTGCGGGCGTCCGAACTTCACCCCTTCGGCATGATCGGGGTGGGGGCCATCTTCGAAGCCTTCCGCGACGGCCGGTTGGAGGACGACGACGAGGTGGCCGTGGTCCATGGCCCCGCCGAGTTGGGCTATCCCAGCCTGTCGGAGGCGATGGTCAACATCCGCCGCACGCTGGCGGACGCGGTGGCGGGCGGCGTGTTGAGCGCCAGCACCTGCCTGCGCCTGGAAGCCATCGCCAAGGAATTGCCGTATCGGGAACGCGGGTACGGGCGAATGCTGCGCCTGGCGGCCGACATCGGCCTGCCCGCCGATGAACTGGCCATGTTCAAGAACTGGCTGCCCATCGGTCGCTTCGATCAGAAGCGCGACGACGCCCGTCTGATGCTGCGCACCATGCGCCGTGTCCTGGGACGCGCCGACAGCGCCCCCCAGCCCCGTTTCCACTTCGAACGCACCATCCTGTGGGATCGGGCGGTGCGCGACGCCATTCCGCACACGATGTGAAACCGTCTCAATTTGCACCAATTTGGTTGTTCCAGCCCCTTGCAACACGCCATAAAGTTTGACAGCGTTCCGCCTGACGCAGGGGCCGGACACACTGGTTGGAGCGGTTTATGAACACGCCGACAGACGTCGCGTCCATCTTACGGCGCAACCGACTGCTCGAAGAATTGGACGCGGCGCAGATGGCCGAACTTCTGACGCTGGGATATGTCAGCCGTTTCGCTCCAAACCAGACGATTTTTGAAAAGGGCGATTCCGGGGATTGTTTGTATGCCGTGCTGAAGGGACAGATCGCGATCCGCACCTCGTCCGCCGATGGCAAGACCATGCTGCTGAACATCCTGAACAGCGGCGACATTCTGGGCGAAATTGGTTTGCTGGACGGCCGGGAACGAACCGCCAGCGCGCTCGCGATCGGCCCGACCGAGCTGTACCGGATCGACCGCGCCGATTTCATCCCGTTTCTGGAGCGTCACCCCCGCCTGTGCACCCGCATGATGATCGTGCTGTGTGAGCGATTACGATGGGTGTCCGAGAACATCGAGGACGCGGTTTTTCACGATGTGCCGCTACGTCTGGCCCGCCGCCTGCTCCATTTGGCCGACCATTACGGGCAAACCACACCGTCAGGGCTGCGAATCGCTCAACCTCTCTCGCAGGAAGCGTTGGCCAGCATGCTGGGCGTCACGCGGGAAATGGTGAACAAGAGCCTGGGGACGTTGCGCAAGTCCGGCATCATCACCAACGCTAAGGGCTTCATAGTCATCAATAATCTTCCGCTGTTGAAGGACTTGGCCGGAGACACCGAACGGGTGCCATAACCCATCCGTCACCTGCTTGCAGTTTTGTTCCCCAAAACTCGTTCAATCGAGTTATAGTCTGAAAGTTAGAGGGGGGCTTGCTGGCGGTCAGGAAGAGGGCGAACGGTCATGTCTGACACAGAGGGCGCGGCTGCGCGCAAAAATCAGCCCAAGGGCGTGGCGTCTTTGGTTTCCCGGTCGTTGGTCTTGGCGGGCCGAACCATCCAGGTCCGTCTCGAACCTTCCTATTGGGAGGGGCTGGACGAGATTTGTCGGCGCGAGGATTTGAGCGCCGATGAATTGTGCGCCGACGTTCAGGACAGGATGGAGCAGCAAACACGGCGCGCGGGCGGCCAAGGCGGTGTGTCGTTGGCAAACGCCCTGCGTGTTTTCGTCGTTGGCTATTACCGACAGGCGGCGACGGAACGGGGACACAGCCGCGCCGGACACGGCCAAGGCGATCCTTTTGCCAGCACCCCGTTTGATCGGCCATCGACCCGTCACGAAGCCTGACCACCAGAGCAAAGCAAGACTGGGGGACGCCCAACCGTCGGCATCGCCGTCGGCATCCCCCATGAAACCGTCGTGGAAACAGTCACGCCATCAGCGGTGATTGGCCGACCGAGCGTGGCCGATCAATCAGCCGCCTTGGCGTTTGTCGAGCAGGCCGCGCAGCAGATCGGACAGGGTTTCCCCCAGACGGGCCTGATCGGCGGTGGGCAGGGCGGCGATGACGTTGGCAAACTCCTGCAACGGATCGAACCGCAACAGCTCCCGCGCCTTTTCCGTCGGATGCAGTTGCATGACCCGGCGGTCCTCCGGCACCGGCACACGGACCAACAGGTCCTTGTTCACCAGCACCTCAACCATCTGCGACGCCGCCCCGCGCGTGGTGGCGTGGAAATCGGCGAAGGCCGACACCGTGCGCTGGTTGCTGGGGGCACCGGCGAAGTAGCGCAGCGCGGTCCATTGCGACGGCTTCAGGCCATGGGTGTACCCCAGGCTGTCGGCCAGATGGCCGATGTGCATCACGGTTTCGGCAATGGCCTGCGGCGAGGCCAACGCAACCGACGCGCCTTGCGGGCGCAGGGACTCCGTCGGGGCCGAACGGTCGCTTGCGGGTCTGCGCAATTCCACCACAGTCATCATCATCGCTCTGCAAAGTAGAGACACTATACGATGAGGCGCGCATCGGTCCTTAAGGACCAGTGCCGTGCCCCTCATCAATGGTTCGCACTTTAGTGGGGCTTGATCGAAAACAAAACCGTTCTCATCATCATCCGATGGTTGCATATTGTCGCACCCGAAGCCCGCTCGTCGCGGGTGGATTGTCCGAGTCCGACGCTCGGGATCGGCCTCGGCAAAAACGCATGGCGATTTGGCTGGCGTCCTCCCGCGTTCGCCTGTATACGCGCGAGATGACCGCATCATCCGTTTCCAAGTCCGCCCCGAAGGTCGGCATCGTCAGCCTTGGCTGCCCGAAAGCGCTCGTGGATTCCGAGCGCATCCTCACCCGTCTCCGCGCCGAAGGGTACGAGATTTCGCCGTCCTACGACGGGGCCGATGTCGTGCTCGTCAACACCTGCGGGTTCCTGGACAGCGCCAAGCAAGAGTCGCTCGACGCGATTGGCGAGGCGATCAAGGAAAACGGCAAGGTCATCGTCACCGGCTGTCTGGGCGTGGAGCCGGATGTCATCCGCCAGACCCACCCGGACGTGCTCGCCGTCACCGGCCCGCACCAGTATGAACAGGTGGTCAGCGCCGTGCACGCGGCGTTGCCGCCCAAGCATGACCCCTTCACCGATCTGGTTCCGCCCGAAGGGCTGCGGCTGACGCCACGCCACTACGCCTATCTGAAGATCTCCGAAGGCTGCAACAACCGCTGCACCTTCTGCATCATCCCGTCCATCCGTGGCGATCTGGTCAGCCGCCCGATCACGTCGGTTCTGCGCGAAGCGGAAAAGCTGGCGGTCGCCGGGGTCAAGGAACTGCTGGTGATCTCGCAGGACACCAGCGCCTATGGCATCGACACCAAATTCAAGGAAGAGATGTGGTACGACCGGACGGTCCGCACCCGTTTCCTTGATCTGTGCACCGAACTGGCCAATCTGGACCTGTGGGTGCGTCTGCACTACGTCTATCCCTACCCCCATGTGGATGAGGTCATTCCGCTGATGGCGGAGGGCAAGATCCTGCCCTACCTCGACATTCCGTTCCAACACGCCTCGCCCACCGTCCTCAAGGCGATGCGCCGCCCGGCCTCGCAGGAAAAGCAGCTCGACCGCATCCGCAAATGGCGGGAGGACTGCCCCCATCTGGCCCTGCGCTCCACCTTCATCACCGGCTTCCCCGGCGAGACGGAGGAGGATTTCCAATTCATGCTGGATTGGCTGAAGGAAGCCCAACTCGACCGCGTCGGCTGCTTCAAGTATGAGGCGGTGGACGGGGCCAAGGCGAACGAGCTGCCGGGGGCCGTGCCGGAAGAGGTCAAGCAGGAGCGTTGGGAACGCTTCATGGAAACCCAGAAGGCCATCAGCGCCGAACGGCTTCAGCAGAAGGTGGGTTGGACGCTGGGCGTGCTGATCGACGAGGTGGACGAGGATGGGGCGATTGGCCGCTCCTACGCCGAAGCACCGGAAATCGACGGCAACGTCTTCCTGAACGGCGAAACCACGCTGAAACCCGGCGATCTGGTCGATGTCACCATCGAACACGCCGACGAATACGATCTGTGGGGCAGCGTCGAACGGGTGATCTGACACCCCCCACCGTTTTTTCGGAGCGCTTGCGATGCCCGTCTCGCCGGACGACGCCAGACTGATGGACGTCCTGCAAGGCGGGCGTTGCTTTTATTGCGGGGAGCCGGTCGGGGCCAAGGCCACCTTCGACCATCTGATCCCCCAGGCCTATGGCGGAATCGACGATCCGGCCAACGTCGTGTTGGCGCACCGCCGCTGCAACCAACGCAAGGGCGACCGCCTGCCCACCATCGAAGAGCTTGAGCGGTTTTTCCACGACCGCCGCACCAGCCGCCTGGGCGTTTGGCAGCCCCTGCGCGCCCTGCGCGACGCCGATGCGGGGCAGGAGTGGATCGCGGTGGCGCGAGCCATATCGCAGGAAAAATAAGTTATAATTTTTCCATTATAACAAAGTTATTGCTATAATTTTCTCGTATTTTCCAAGCCGCCGTTCCGTGCATACTTCCCCCAGAGCAATCAGGGGCGGACCGGTGAACGCATCGCCCCGGTGCAGCCAGCAGGAGGCATGATGAGCGGTCGGTTCGACGTGGTGATCGTCGGTGGTGGCGTGATGGGGTGTTCGGTGGCCTATTATCTGGCGTCCGACCCCGCGTTCGGCGGAACCGTCGCGGTGGTGGAGCGTGATCCGACCTACCGCACCGCCTCGTCGGCGCTGTCGGCCAGCTCGATCCGCCAGCAATTCTCCACCCCGGCCAACATCGCCATTTCGCAATATGGCATCGAGTTCTTGCGCACCATCACCGAGCATCTGGCCGTGGACGACGACCCGGTCGATCTGGGTCTGCGCGAGCCGGGCTATCTCTATCTGGCGACGGAGGCCGGGGCCGACATCCTGCGCCAGAACCACGCGATTCAAAAATCCTGCAACGTCGATGTCGCCCTGTTGACGCCCGAGGAGCTGACCGCGCGCTTTCCCTGGATGTCGGTCGATGGCTTGGTCGCCGGGTCGCTGGGTCTGAGCGGCGAAGGCTGGTTTGATGGCTACAGCCTGATGCAGGCCTTCCGCCGCAAGGCCAGGGCGCTGGGCGTCACCTTCATCACCGCCGATGTTGTCGGGCTGGACCGGGACGGCTCCCGCATCACCGGCGTCCGCCTGGACAACGGCGACCGGCTGGACTGCGGGACCGTCGTCAACGCCGCCGGTCCCAAGGCCCGCCGCGTGGCGGAATTCGCCGGGATCCCGCTGCCGGTGTCGGCGCGCAAGCGCTGCGTGTTCGTCTTCGACTGCCGGGACCCGCTGCCCGCCTGCCCGCTGGTCATCGACCCGTCGGGCGTCTGGTTCCGGCCGGAAGGCGCGCAGTTCATCTGCGGCGCGCCGCCGCCCGCCGACCGCGACCCGGACACCGACGATCTGACCGTCGAACACGACCTGTTCGACGACATGATGTGGCCCGCGCTCGCCACCCGCGTCCCGGCCTTCGAGGCGATCAAGGTGACGGCCTCCTGGGCGGGCTTCTACGAATACAACGACGTCGATCAGAACGCGATCCTCGGCCCGCACCCGGAGGTCTCCAACCTGCTGTTCTGCAATGGCTTCAGCGGCCACGGCCTGCAACAGGCCCCGGGCGTTGGCCGGGGGCTGGCCGAACACATCATCCATGGCGGCTACCGCAACCTGGATCTGTCGCTGTTCGGCTACCAACGCCTGCTCGACAACCGCCCGCTGCTGGAAACCTGCGTGATCTGACCGGCCGGAAGCGCGCCAGGGTTGACAGCGGGGCGTCCGGCCCATGATTTGAGCGGATCGGATCACCAGAGGACGCCCCGCACTTGGCCCCCGCGATGTTCAAGCGCTTCACGCTGCATTTCACCCGCCCGCTGCCGGGCCTGCGCCCCGGACGCCCCGAACGCGACGCCATGGTCGAGCGGGTGAAGCGCTTCGCCAGCGAAAACGGCATGGCGGGCGATCTGCACTCCATCGCCCCCAACGCCGGGTTCGGCATCCTCGACATCCGTTGCACCGATCGGCTGGCCCGCCGCCTGTCCGACCTGTCGGAGGTCGAAACCGTTCAGGAGCGCTGACGAAGCGTCCCTGACAAAGCGCCCACCACCCTATCCGGCCAGATCGTGCAGGATCGGGCAATCCGGGCGGTCGTCGCCGTGACAGGCTTCGGCCAGACGGCGCAGGCTGTCGCGCATCGCCGTCAATTCGGCGATTTTCGCCTCCAACTCATCCATATGGGCCTGCGCCACCCGCTTCACCTCGGCGCTGGAGCGGTCCCGGTCGCGCCACAGCCCGACCAGGGTCTGGATTTGCTCGATGCTGAAGCCCAGACCACGGGCGCGCCGGACAAAGCGCAACACATGGACCTCCGCCGGGCTGTAGAGCCGATAGCCGGAGGCGGTGCGCCCGGCCTCCGGAATCAGGCCGATGGATTCGTAATAGCGGATCAGCTTGGCGTTGACGCCCGACGCCTTGGCGGCGTCGCCGATGGTCACGCCCCCGGTTGCGGCCCCCCCGTTTCCGGCCTTGTCCGTCACGCCCCCTCCTTTGGCAGGGTCCACCCGCGCAGGCTGAGCGCGTTCACCACGACGCTGACCGAGCTGAGCGCCATCGCCGCCCCGGCCAGCACCGGGCTGAGATGGCCGGAGGCCGCCAGCGGAATGCCGACAAGATTGTAGGCGAAGGCCCAGAACAGCCCCTGGCGGATCTTGCCATGGGTCCGCCGGGCGATGTCGATGGCCCCGGCAACCAGACGGGGATCCCCGCGCATCAGCGTCACCCCGGCGCTGTGCATCGCCACGTCGCTGCCGGTCGCCATGGCGATGCCGACATCCGCCGCCGCCAGGGCCGGGGCGTCGTTGATGCCGTCGCCCACCATGGCGACGCGCGCGCCCTCCGCCTTCAGCGTGGCGATGACGGCGGCCTTGTCGCCCGGCAGAACCTCGGCGAACACCCGCTCGATCCCCAGGGTGGCGGCGACGGCGCGCGCGGCCCCCCAACCGTCGCCCGTCACCATCACCGCCTCCACCCCCTGCCCGCGCAAGGCGGCGATGGCGGCGACGGCGCTTGGCTTCACCGTGTCACCAAAGGCAATCAGGCCCAACACCCGCGCAGGCCCCCCATCCTCGCCCCGCTCCACCAGCCAGGAGACCGTCCGACCGGCGCTTTCCAGGGCGGCGGCCCGTGCCCCCAGGGTATCGTCACTCCCGCCCCACTCCGCCACCGCCCGCGCGTTGCCCAACAGCAGCGCCCGCCCGGCCAGCACCCCCGTCACCCCGCGCCCGGCGAGCGCACGGAAGTCGGCCACCGGCTCCACAGGAATGGCCTGGGCGACGGCGGCGTCGCGCACCGCCCGGCCCAGCGGGTGTTCGCTGGTCGCCTGCACGGCGGCGGCCCGCCGCAGCAGATCCGTTGCGTCCACCCCGGCCGCCGGAACCAGATCGGTCACGCGCGGTGTGCCTTCGGTCAGGGTTCCGGTCTTGTCAAACGCCACGATGGTGACGGCGTGCGCCCGCTCCAACGCCTCGGCGTCCTTGATGAGCACCCCCTGACGGGCCGCCGCCCCCATCCCCACCATCAGGGCGGTGGGTGTGGCCAACCCCAGCGCGCAGGGGCAGGCGATCACCAGCACCGACACGGCGGTGACGATGGCCTGTTCCGCATCGCCGGTCGCCAACCACCAGGCGGCGAGCGTCACCCCGGCCACCGCCAGCACCACCGGAACGAACACCGCGCTGACCCGGTCGACCAGCCGTTGAATCGGGGTCTTCGACGCCTGGGCGCTGTCCACCAGCCGGACGATGCGGGCCAGCGTGGTGTCGCCCCCCACCGCCGTGACCTCCACCGTCAACGCGCCGTCGAGATTGAGCGATCCGCCGGTGACGCGCGCGCCCGGCTCCTTGTCCACCGGCAGGCTTTCCCCGGTCAGCATGGATTCGTCCACACCGCCGCCGCCCTCCACCACCGCGCCGTCCAACGGGATCCGCTCCCCCGGACGCACGCGGACGCGGTCGCCCACGCGCACCCGTTCCACCGGGACCTCGCGCTCGTTGCCGTCACGCCACAGCCGGGCGGTGGCCGGGCGCAAATCCATCAAGGCACGGATCGCCGCCGCCGTCCGTCCCTTGGCCCGCGATTCCAGCGCCTTGCCCAGCAGCACAAAGGCGATCAGCACGGCGGAGGCCTCGAAATACAGATGCGGGCTGTGGCCGGGGTGGGCGGTGAGCAGGGCGTACAGGCTCAACCCCCACGCGGCCGAAGTGCCCAGCGCCACCAGCACGTCCATGTTGCCCGCGCCGGCGCGCAGGGCCTTCCACCCCGCGCGGTAGAAGCGCGCGCCCAGCCCGAATTGAACGACGCTGGCCAGCGCCAGTTGCGCCCAACCGGGCAGCATCCAGTCGGCCCCGAACAGGTCGCCGACCATGCCCAAGGCCAACGGGGCGGCCAACCCGCTGGCGGCCAGCGCGTGTTGCACCTCCCGCCGGGCGTGGGCCGCGCGCGGGTCGTCCAAATCGGTCCCGCCCGCATCGTCCACCGGCGTCGCGGTGAATCCGGCGCGCTCCACCGCCGCGACCAGCCGATCGGCGTCGGCGGCGCTGCCGAACACGACGACCTGCGCCCGCTCGCTCGCCAGATTGACGCTGGCCTGCTCCACACCCGGCACGCGCGCCAGCGCCTTTTCCACCCGCCCGGCGCAGGAGGCGCAGGTCATCCCGCCGATGGTCAGGGCGATGTCGCGCCGCTCCGCCTGAAACCCGGCCTTTTCGATGGCGTCGGCCACCGCCCGGGCGTCGCCCGCGCTGGAAAACACCACCCGCGCCCGCTCCGTCGCCAGGTTGACGGCGGCCTCCGTCACCTCGGGCAGGCGCGCCAGCGCTTTTTCCACCCGCCGCGCGCAGGAGGCGCAGGTCATGCCCGACACGCCGATGTCGATCACCACGCCAGAGGCGGGGGTGGGGGGTGGTGAGGGTGGGGTCGCTGTGGTGGCGCTGGTCATGGCCGGTCTTCCTTCCGTGTTCCCCCCGTCCGTTCGCCGCATTGGATTTGCCGCATTGGGGGGCCGCGCACCGGAGCATCGTGCTTCCAGCGATTGGAAGGTCAAGGGGGAAAAACGACGCGGGCGGACAGGCTGGCAGACGGGGGAGCGTTGGAACGGGCGCGCTGCCGATGACGGGCATTGCCGGAACCCGGCACCCTCTGGGATTGTTGGAAACCATCCCCATATAGGGGGGATTCCCTGTTCCGGCGATTGGGCGGTTTTCGTGCGCTTCTCCGACCTGACCGGCGTGTTCGACGTCGGCACCCTTCTGGAAACCAACGTCCGTCTTGGCGTGACCGGCCTGCGCCGGGCGGGCAAGACCGTGTTCGTCACCGCCCTGGTGGACAATCTGTTGAAGGCCGGACGGCTGCCCTTCCTGGACGTGGTGTCCAGCGGACGGTTCCAGGCGTCCCGCCTGCGACCGCAACCCGATCCCGACGTGCCGCGCTTTGACGTGGAAGGCCATCTGAGCGCCCTGACCGGTGCGGCTCCCGGATCGGAACCGCGTTGGCCCGACACCACCAAGGGCATCGGGCAATTGCGCGTGTCCATCCGCTACCAACCCGGTTCGGCCCTGCTGCGCACGGTGCAACCGGTGGCCACGCTCAACCTCGACATCGTTGATTATCCCGGTGAATGGCTGCTCGATCTGCCGCTGCTGCGCCTGAGCTTTGCCGAATGGAGCGGGCTGACGCTGGAACTCGCCAACCAGGCCCCGCGCGACGGGTTGTCGGCCCTGTGGCGTCACTGGCTGGCCGACATCGACCCGGCCGCCCCGGCGGAGGAAATGGCGGCGCGGCAGGGGGCGGCGCTCTACACCGATTATCTGCACGCCTGCCGCCGGGCCGACACGCTGTTGAGCCTGATCCAGCCGGGACGCTTCGTCGAACCCGGTGACATGAAGGACGCGCCGCTGTTGACCTTCTGCCCGCTGTCCGGCGGCCCCGGCGGGCGCGGCAGCCTGTGGGAGCTGATGGAGAGCCGGTACGAGGCGTACAAGACCAACGTCGTCCGCCGCTTCTTCACCGATCATTTCGCCCGGCTCGACCGCCAGATCGTCTTGATCGACGTGCTGGGCGCGCTGAACGCCGGGCCGTTCGGCATGGCCGACATGAAACGCGCCCTGGAACTGAGCCTGGAGCCGTTCCGTCACGGGGCCTCGGGCTGGTTCGATTGGCTGTTCGGCAGCAAGATCGACCGCGTGCTGTTCGCCGCGACCAAGGCCGACCACATCGCCGCCCACCAGCACGCCCATTTGCGCGGCCTGCTCGACCAACTGGTCGGCAACGCCCGCTCGGCCATCCGTTTTGACGGCGCGGCGGTCGAAACCATGGCCATCGCCGCCGTGAAATGCACCGAAAGCGTGACCACCGAACATGAGGGGCGGCAATTGCGCTGCGTGCGCGGGACGCCGGTGGGGCGCGACCGCCCGACCGTGCTGTTTCCCGGCGAAATCCCGGACAACGCCGACGCCTTCCCGCCCGGACGGGAGCATCCTTACAATTTTCTGCCTTTCCGCCCGCCCGCCGATCTGGGGCGCGACCCGCGCGGCCTGCCGCACATCCGGTTGGATCAGGCGTTGCAATTCCTGCTGGGGGATTATCTGGAATGACCGATCCGGCCCACGATCCAGCCCCCACCACCACGCCCCCCTCCGCCGCCTGGGTTCCACCCATGGAGTTCGCCGCCGAGGCCGCCCAACCGCTGGCGCTGGCGGAGGAACAGGCGTTGCTGTCGGCGGGCGCGCTCGTCCCCGCCGCAACCGAACCGGATGCGTCCGAGGATGATCCGACCCAACCCGCGCCAACACTCCCTGCGCAAGGGCGGGCCGTGCGCTGGTTGGTCGGCAGCGTGGTCGCGCTGCTGCTTCTGGGCGTCGGGTTGGACACCGCCGACACCCTGGCCCGCGCCTTCGCCGCCAGCGCGGCGCTGGGCATTCTGGTGGCGCTGCTGCTGACGGGGGCCGGGTTGGCGCTGGTGGCGCTGTTGGTGGGGGAATGGCGCGCCCTGCGCCGTTTGCGCGCCATCGAAACGCTGCGGCGGGACGCCGAACGGCTCACCCTCGGCCAACGGCACGGGACCGCCGGATCCTTTGCCGGGGCGTTGACGGCGCTCTACACCCCGCGCCCGGAATTGCAGGGGGCGTTGACCCGCCTGCGCGATCATGTCACCGACGCCCACGACGACGGCGAGATCGTGCGCCTTCTGGATCAAGAACTGCTGACCCCCATCGACCGGATGGCGCACCAGCGGGTGTTGCTGGCCGCGCGGGACACGGCGGTGACGACGGCCCTCAGCCCGTCGGCGCTGCTGGATCTGACCGTGGTGCTGTGGCGGAACCTGAAGCTGGTCCGCGAGATCGCCGCCCTGTACGGCGCGCAGCCCGGCTACATCGGATCGGTGCGGCTGCTGCGGCGGATGCTGGCCAACCTCGCCGTCGCCGGGCTGACGGAAAGCGCCCATCATCTGGCGGTGGAGGCGTTGGGCGGGACCATCGTCGCCGCCATTTCGACCCGCATGGGGCAGGGCGTCATCAACGGGCTGCTGACGGCGCGCGTCGGGCTGACGGCGATGCATCTGTGCCGACCCATCGCCTTCGGCCCCGACAACCGCCCCAGCCTGACCCGCATCCGCAAGGAGGTTCTGACCCTGCCCCAACAATTGCTGTGACGCGCCGGTTCAGGCGCTGGTGGCCTCGCCCTGCGGGTTGCGCACGGTCCCGATCATGTGCAGGGAGCTTTGCAGCGTCAGCTTGTCCAACGCCTCCACCCGCAGGCTGGAGAAGATCTTGATGCGGCTTTCCAGCTCGACATAGGCGCGGCGGAAGGCGCGGCGGATCTTCTCCTCCGCCCCCTCGGCGGTGGACGGATCCTCAACCCCCCAATGGGCGGTCAGCGGCGCGCCGATGAAGGCCGGGCAGGTTTCGCCCGCCGCCTTGTCGCAGACGGTGAAGACGAAATCCAAGGGCGGGGAGCCGGGCATCGCGAACTCCTCCCAGCTTTTGGAGCGCAGGCCGTCGGTCTTGTAGTTGAAGGCTTCCAGCGTGGCCAGCGTGTGCGGGTTGATCTGCCCCGCCGGGTTGCTGCCCGCCGAATGGGCGATGAAACGCCCGGCCCCCCAGCGGCGCATCAGGCATTCCGCCATGATGCTGCGCGCTGAATTGTGGGTGCAGACGAACAGGACGTTGTAGATTTTGTCGGTCATGGCCCATCCCCAGGATCAGGCCCGCCGCAAGCACCGGCGGGCGGGCGCATCCTGCCGCGCCCGCCCGTCCCGGCTCAAATCAAGCTTTTGTGTCAGTCGCCGATTGGTCCGTCACCAGGCCGTTTGGCCTCAATCCAACATCGGATAGCCGGTTTCGATGCGGACCAGCGCGGCCAGCAGCGGCGCGCCGATGTCACGGCGCACGAAGTTGCTGGATTTTTCCGCCGCCCCGACCGCCGCCTGGAAGCTGCGCCGCCAACGGTCATCCCCGTACAGGATTTTTTCCGCCTTGGCCTTTTGCGCCAGCAGGCCGGGGCGGCGTCCGCCCGCGTCGTCGGTCAGCTTGCCCAGACGCTTCATCAGTTCGGTTGCCGTGGTGCTGTCGCCGCGCTTCAACGCCGCTTCGATCAACTCGGCGTAGGCTTCGCCGCGCGTGTCGATGTCGGCCACCTGCTCGGCGTAGGACAGGGCCGGGCCGCCCTCCCCCCGCCGGGCCAGACGGCCCAACACGGTGGGGATGGTCCAGGGGTTTTCATCCTGCACCGTCCGCAGCAGCGACAGCGCCAGAGTGGAATCGCCCATTTCCGCCGCCGCCACCGCCAATTCGGGCGGGCAGCAGTCGCCGCGCGTGTCCTTGAACTTGGAAAACTGGGTTTCGACCGCGTTCAGGAACAGGGTGCGGGCCTGCGCCTCCTTCCCGGCGCGCAGCAGGGTTTGCGCGACCAGCCCCAATTCCCAGGCGCAGCCATGCCCGGTGGCGTAGCTCTTGGCTTCCTCCGCCAGGGCATTGGTCAGGCCCAGATCGCCGCGCCAGGCGGCGGCCTTGGCGATGTCGGCCAGATTGTAGAGACGGGTGGAGCAATCGGCGATCTGTCGGGTGATGTCCAACGCCAGTTGGGTTTGGCCCATCAGGGTCAGCGCGCGGGCCACGAACAGATCCTGCCCGGCGCTGTCGGTCACGCCGCCGCGCCGCACCGCGCTGACGAAGGGGGCGACGATCTCCTTGGCCCGCCCGGAATCGCCGATCTGGTGATAGGCGACGGCCAGCGACAACCAATCCCAGCGGGCGGCGGAAATCGGCGTTTCCACCGGCGGCAGCATTTCACCGATCCGGTGCAGGAAACACAGGCTGGTCAGCGGCTCGTTGCAGACCATGGCGCGGATGCGGGCGCGGAAATCGTAAAAATCAAAATCGCCGACAAACTGATTGGTGACGAGTTGCACCGCCAAGGCGCTGTCCGGGTATTTGGCCACGATGTCGGCGAACAGCCTGTCAGCTTCCTTCAGCAGCCGCGCCTCTTCCGCCACATCCAGGCTGTTGTCCGCCTGCTTGATGAGTTGCAGCGCCTGGATGAACATCCGGTTGGCCAGGCCGGACTCCTGCGGCCACGCGCCACCGGTCGCCGCCAGAACCAGAAGGGCGACGGCGACCAGACAACGCCCCAAACGCAGAGGCAGACGGGCAAAGGCGGAAGCCATGGCAGTGCGGTTTCAATCTTACAGGCTGGAGATGATGCGGACATAGTTGACGACGCGCTGCACATTCGGAACGGACCGCGCGTGCTGGATCACCCGATCCAACTCCGGCTGTCCGGTGGCCGTGCCCATCAGGTACACCACGCCATCCACCGTATCGATGCTGTAATTCTGGCTGCGGATGTCGAGGTCGATGGTCAGCTTTGTCCGCAGTTGCGTGGTGATCCACGTGTCGGTCGCGCTGTCGACGATGCCACCGCCGGTGTCGACCAGGATTTCATTGATGACCTCCTTGACGCCCTCCGCCTGCCAGGCCAACCGGATCAGATCCTGGCGGGTCTGTTCGTTGGGCGACCGACCGGTCAACAGCACCCGGCCATGGTCCACCGTCAGATTGACGCCCGATGACAAACCGACGGAGTGCTGGAACCACAGATGGTTGATGGTGGCACGGATTTCGGTGTCGGTGGCGAAGCCCTTCAGCCCGCGATGCTCCGACGCCGCCACAGCGGCCCCGCCAACCCCGCCGATCACCAGCGGGGTGCAGCCCGCAAGCGGACCAGCCGCCAGCATCGCCACCCCGGCCAGCGCCGCAAAACGCCTGAAAGCCGCCACAGTCGCCCCTCCCCTGCCCGGTCCCCCGCCGGTCGGCCCCGCGCCCTGGCAAAGAGGCGGGCGGCGGGAAAAAGTCACGCCCTGGAAAGCTTGGCAATGGGGAATCGGTGATGACTTCCGGGGCATTGTCGATTTCTCCTCGGGTGATGCACGGATGTTGCAGTTGCTGCGCCTGCGAACGGATGATGGCCGGTGATTCAGGCAAATTGACGTCAGGCGAATTGACGTCAGGCGAATTGACGGTGGGACAGGACGGCGGCGATTTCCCGCGCCAACACCCGGGCGATCCGGCGGCGCGCGTCGGGCGTGCGCAAAAGCTCTTCGTCCTGGGGGTTGGACAGAAAGCCCGTCTCCACCAACAGGGATGGCACGTCCGGTGCCTTCAGCACCGCGAAATTGGCCGAGCGCATCGGGTTGTCCAGCAGACGCAAATCCTTGCCCGCCCCCCGGACCAACGTTTGCTTCGCGACCAGCGAGGCGTTGCGGGTGTGCCGGGCGGTCAGGTCGCGCAGGATGTCCTTGACCACCTGCCGTCCGGGGCGGCTGTCCCGCCCACCAAAGCGATCCGCCCGATTCTCTTGTTGGGCCAGCCGCGAGGCAAAACCGTCCGACGCCCGGGTCGACAGGGTGTAGGCGGACAAGCCACGGGCCGCTGCGGTGGGGGCGCTGTCGGCGTGAATGGACACGAACAGGTCGGCCCCAGCCTTGCGGGCAACATCCACACGCTCATCCAGCGCCAGGAACCGGTCGCCGTTGCGGGTCAGGCGGGCGGTGACACGATGGCGGTCCGCCAGCACACGGGCGACCTCGCGCGCGATGTC
The DNA here is from genome assembly GCA_027486405.1 of Azospirillum sp. Taxonomy (GTDB): domain Bacteria; phylum Pseudomonadota; class Alphaproteobacteria; order Azospirillales; family Azospirillaceae; genus Azospirillum. The sequence goes on from JAIXPD010000010.1 coordinate 84,506, forward strand.
GAGGGTGACGTCCTTCTCCTGGGTGCCGTGCAGCCCGATGGCCCCCGGATCAGCCCCGCCATGACCGGGATCCAGCATGACCAGCCGGGCGCGCGACCGATTGGCCGGGCGGGACGATGGCTTGGCCGCCGATGGGGCCTCCGCCTTGCGGGCGTCGGCCGCCAAGACAAGGGAGGGCGACGCCATCAACCGCAGCGTCACGGGCGCGCCCAAGGCCAGTGTCAGCAGCCGTCTGCGGTCCATTCGTCAAACACCGTTCTGGATCGGAGCCATCGGAAGCCCACGCAACCAACGTCCATATTTTGTTAACCAATGGGGAGCCATCGAACTCTTGTCAAGAGCCGCAAGACAGACCCGAACGAATATTAACCCTTCATCAATGAAGGAGTTGCGAACATCCTGGACGGCCCCAATCAGGGGAAACCATTGCTTGAAGATGCCGACAAAAAAGACTAACGTTTACCCATCAGCACAGGAGGTGCCGATGTTGAGGAAAGCTTTGTTCAACATCATCCGGCAGGAGCAGCGCGAGGTCGAAGACGAGTTGGAGCGTGAAGAACGCCGCCCGGCTCCAGACGTCGGCCGCCTTGTTGGGTTGCGCCAAGAAATGACCAGCCTGCGCCGTGAATTGGAGCATTATCAGGACGTGTGACCGCCCGATCGGTTCGTGCCCCCTCCATGGACCCGATGGACATCAATGCGCGTCCCCAACGCATTGGCAAAGGACACTGTGATTGACCCCTTCCACCAACCCGGCGGGAGGGGTTTTGTTTTTGGCCTCCGGCGCGGTGATTTACGCACGGGAATTTACGCACGGGAATTTACGCCCGAGATTTCCGTCCGACGGCTCCCCGCACACCCCCGCGCTCAGCTCAGCTTGACATAACCGCGTTCGATCACGCGTTCGGCCGCTTCATAGACGGCCTTCATCTCCTCATAGGCGGCGCGCAGACGGGCCAGTTCCGCCACGGCGGCGGGGCTGGGGTGGCGGGTTTCCGCCATCGTGATGCCCGTGCGGATGTAATCAGCGCGCAGTTCCGCCACCCGGACCGCCATGCGCAACAGCGAGTCGCGGTTCAGGCCGGGCAGTTCGCGCCCGATGACCTCGCAATTGGCCTCCAGAATCGCGGCATCCATGTTTTCCATGAAATGCCGGATGCGGTGGCGCGCGCCGCTTTCCGACGCTTCCGGCGTCATCAGCTTGTCCACCTTGCCCTTGACGAATTCGCCGATGATCTTGCCGCCCGTGGTCATGCCGCGCTCCGTCGCCGATCGTTGGCCATGCGGCCATTGTGGCATCGTCACGGTTTGGATTCCAGCGGATGCGTGCGTCCCATCCCCGGCGCAACTCGGCCTTTTGCATCGAGCGGGTGCACGCGCGCCGCAATCCGTGCTACGCAATCCCCCCGTTTTGTGATGCCCGATGTGATGGTAGACCCGCGATGTCCGAGACCAGTTCCGATTACATCCTGACCATTTCCTGCCCCGACGCGGTCGGCATCGTCTATGCGGTGTCCGGTTTTCTGGCGGATCGAAGCTGCAACATCATCGACAGTGCCCAGTTCGGCGACCGGGTGTCGGGCCTGTTCTTCCTGCGCATCCATTTCTCGGCGGGTGTCGGCGGCCCATCGCAAGCGACGCTGAAGACGGATTTCGCCGCCCAGGTGGCCGAACGCTTCGCGATGACCTGGAACCTGCACGACGCGGGCCGCCGCCAGCGGGTGCTGATCATGGTGTCGAAGTTCGGGCATTGCCTGAACGATCTGCTGTACCGCTACCGCACCGGCTATCTGCCCATCGAAATCCCGGCGATCGTATCCAACCACCGGGACTTCTATCAATTGGCGGCGTGGCACAACATCCCCTTCCACCATCTGCCGGTCGCCCCCGACAACAAGGCCCAGCAAGAGGAACGGTTGCTGGAGATCGTGGAAAGCGAAAAGATCGATCTGGTGGTGCTGGCCCGTTACATGCAGGTGCTGTCCGGCAAACTGTGCGAGCGGATGGCCGGGCGGGTCATCAACATCCACCATTCCTTCCTGCCCAGCTTCAAGGGGGCCAAGCCCTATCACCAGGCCCACGCGCGCGGGGTGAAGCTGATCGGGGCGACGGCGCACTACGTCACCTCCAACCTGGACGAAGGCCCGATCATCGAGCAGGAGGCCGAACGCGTCGACCACACGATGACGCCCGACGATCTGGTGGCCATCGGCCGCGACATCGAAAACGTCGTTCTGGCCCGCGCCGTTCGCTACCATGTTGAACACCGCGTGCTGTTGAACGGCAACAAGACGGTGGTCTTCCGTTGACCATCAGGTGGGGTTAAATGCGGAAGCGCGCAGCCGCAGGTCGGCGCTTCCACAACCCACAGCGCCCGCCGCAACAATCCATCACGCCAGCGCAAGATTTCGTCAGCTTGCCTGCTGAATGTTTCAAGTTGGTCACAAGACCGGACGAAGCAGCGCGGGGTGGATTGTTTGTTGATGGGGCAAACAGCAACAGAACTTTAACCATTCCGAAAGACTTCACAGACTACTCTGATACCGCCCTCCCGGTTATGGCTGTGCGAGGGCGAGGCGAGTGTTCCCGATCCTCAAACGCGCCGACACCTCCCCCGGGTCGGCGCGTTTTTTCTGCCCGGTCTCATACACGGCCTTGCATGTCGCTTAATCGGAAGTTAATGACAGCACGGCAAAGTGGGTGCTGGCGTTTGGGCTGCGGCAATTTGCGGCGTTCTTGTCGGTTTCATCGGGTTCGGATTGGCGCATGGAAGACCAAAAGTATGATCTGTCCGTGACCGACGGCGTTCCGCCGGACGAATTGGCCGATTATGAGGTTTGGCGCGCCCGCGTGCAGGGCACCAACATTTCCGAAAAGACCCTGTTGGCCACCGACTATCTCAATCACTTCAACGAAATCGTGATGCTGATCGAGATGATCCCCGACATGCCGGACATGTTGGAGGAATGCCAGATCTGGCAACCCAAAACCTACGCCGAGCATTTCCAGGACAGCGGCTTTTCCGACAAGCTGCTGGCGATCGAAGCCTACCGCCATGTGCCGTCGAAGTTCCGCCTTCCGTTCGAGGACACGATCACCCAGGCCCATCAGGTGATCGCCCGGACACTGGAGCGAGTCGCCACCGACATCCAGGGGGGCGACCCGGGCAAGCTGCGCGCGGATTGCCAAACCTCCGTCGCCATGATCCACCGCATCATCCAGGTGGCCAACGGCATCATCCATGGGGCCGCGCACGTCATGGAACAGGGCGAGATCGACCTGTATCTGCGCGAAGCCTGACCGACGCGGGCCGTCCCCTTCCGTTGCTCAGCACCATTCCGGTGCCCCGTCAAAAACGGCGATTGATGGTGCACCCACCATTCCTTCGTTGCATGGCTCTCCGACCCGGCACGGCACTATAGTCGTAAGCCTAAAAATGACGGCGGTGTGTGCGCACACCGACCGCAGGGGGAGTTGGAGCATATCCATGACGGCAAGCGCCTTTGCGGCGGCCCGCGTCCGGGCTGCGCAGGATGAATCCTTGTGTCGGTGTCGCCCGACCGTCCGCCCCGTTGTCCCGGCCCGCGCGCCGGCGGGGGGGCGGTGAGCGCATGGAACGGTCCGGCCATCTCGACAGCTTCACCCGCGATCGCCTGCCGCCCCCGGCGCAACGTCCCGATTTCCTGCTCGACCGGCCCGAACTGGCCTACCCGCCCCGCCTGAACGCCATCGCCGCCCTGCTCGACGGGTGGCGGGAGCGCGGTTGGGACGACCGCCCCTGTCTGATCGGCGGGGAGGAGGTGTGGAGCTATGGCCGCGTGCGCGACACCGTGGACCGCGTCGCCCGCGTGCTGACGGAGGATTACGGGGTTGTCCCGGGCAACCGCGTGCTGCTGCGCGGGCCGAACACGCCGATGCTGGCGGTCTGTTGGTTGGCGGTCATCAAGGCAGGGGCGGTTCTGGTCCCAACCATGCCGCTGCTGCGGGCACCAGAACTGGCCGACATCCTGAGCCGGGCCTCCATCACCATGGCGCTGTGCGACCAGCGTTATCTGGACGATCTGGAAGAGGCGGCCCCGCCGTCGATGCGGCTGGTCGGCTTTCAGGACGGCCGGTTGCAGGGTGGGGGGGTGCCGGGCGGCGAGTTGGAGCACCGCATCGCGACCAAGCCGACCGGTTTCACCCCCGCCGACACCGCGAACGACGATGTGGCGCTGATCGCCTTCACCTCCGGGACCACCGGCACACCGAAGGCGGCGGCGCATCTGCACCGCCATCTGCTGGCGATTGCCGATCTGTCGCCGCGCTCGATCCTGCGCACCAGCGCCGACGACGTGTTTTGCGGATCGCCGACCTTGGCCTTCGCCTATGGCCTGGGCGGGCTGCTGCTGTTTCCGCTGCGCATCGGGGCGTCGGTGGTGCTGCTGGAACGCGGCACCCACGACCGGCTGCTGGACGCCGCCATCCGCCACCGCGCGACGGTGATGTTCACCGTGCCAACCGTCTATCGCGGCATGATCGCGCATCTGGAACAGGAACCAGCCTTGGCCGACCGCCTGTCGGCGCTGCGGCTGTGCGTGTCGGCGGGCGAACCCCTGCCGCTGCCGACCTTCGAAGGCTGGCGCGCGGCGACCGGGTTGGAGATTCTGGACAGCCTCGGCACCACCGAATTGCTGAACGCGGTTCTGCACGCCGTGCCGGGCGATGTCCGGCCCGGCTCCACCGGAAAGCCGGTCCCCGGTTACGAGGCGATGGTGGTGGACGACCAGTTCCAGCCGGTCCCGCCGGGGCAGGTCGGGCGGTTGGCCGTGCGCGGGGCCACCGGTTGCCTCTATCTCGACGATCCGCGTCAGGAAGCCTATGTGCAACAGGGCTGGAACCTGACCGGCGACGCGTTCCACGTCGATGAGGATGGTTTCTTCTGGTACCACGCGCGCACCGACGATCTGATCGTGTCGGCGGGCTACAAGATCTCCGGCCTTGAGGTGGAAAACATTCTGCTGGGGCACGAGGCGGTGCAGGAATGCGCCGTGGTCGCCGTGCCCGATCCCGTGCGCGGGACCATCCCGAAGGCCTTCGTCGTCATCCGCGATGGCATGCGGCCCGACGATGGGCTGATCGAACATCTGCAAAGCTATGTGAAGGAGCACATCGCGCCCTACAAATACCCGCGCGCGGTGGAGTTCCTCGACGCCCTGCCCAGGACCGAAACCGGCAAGGTGCAGCGCTTCAAGCTGCGCAAGCGGGCGAGCGAGCCGGAGTCCTGACGGGCGGCGAAACGGCAGACCGTCGTCAGCCTGTCGCCGTCAGATCCTGGAAACGGCTGGGGCGCACGCCCAGCCGCTCCAGCAAGGCGGCGAACTCCGGCCCCTTGAGATAGTCGTACTCGGCCCGGCGCGGCTCGACCAGGCTGTCCACCCGGCGCAGTTCGTCATCGGGCAGGCCGGGGTGGACCATCATCAGGTTACGGCCCGTCCGCCCCCGCCGAAACCCTGCGAGAAAGCGCGGCATCAGCGCCGCGAACGGCTCTTGCGTGGCGAAATCATAGACTCCGGCAAAGCGGTCGTTGGCCGGAAGCGACCGCGCGTCCAGCCGACGCGACAAGCCGACCCCCAGCCCACCGATCAACAGGGTCTTCGGCACCGCCACGCCGCGCGCCAGAACCGCCGCGATGGGTTCGCCGCAACGGCGGACATAGGCCCCCGGCAGGGATTCCACCGCCGCAACCACCGCGTCGCGCACGATGGGCAGTTGGTGAACGTGCTGATGCCCGTCGATGTAGGCGGGCGGTCCGCCCCACGCGTCGGTGAAGGCGGCGATCTGCCGGTCCAACTCCGCGCGGATCTCCACCGGATCCAACGCGCCGCGATAGGCCATGGCCATCAACCGGCCCAGCGGCGGCAACCGCCCGTCCGGCGCAAGATTGGGCAGCGCCCCCAGCGGCCGCTGGTCAGTCAGGGTGAAATGAAGACCGACATCGGCGCGGTCGGCGGCCACGGCGCGCAGGGCGGCGGCCTCCGGCTCCCAATGCGGGCACAGGCTCATCACCGAGGTGGCGGTGACGCGGCCCAGCGCGATCAACTCCCGGATGGCGGCGTTGATCCCCGGGGCAAGGCCGTAATCATCGGCGCAAATCAGAACCGGCAGCGTCATCGCGGGGGCTTTCAAACACAAGGCGTTGGCCGCGAAGATGGCGACGCCGGGCGCGGGGATCAAGGATCAACCGCTTGGAGTCAGGATCCGGCCAACGGATCAGTGGGACGCGCGTTGCGGCAGGGTGGCCAGGGTGACGCCGGGCAGAACCAGCGCCGCGCCCAACAGGTGGAACGCCTCCAACCCCTCGCCCAGCAACAGCCACGACGCCAGCGCCGCCCACAGGGGCGAAACATAGAGCGTCGTCGCCGCCTGCGCCGCCCCCATCCAGGCAATCGCCTTCTGATAGGCCAGCAGGGCCAAAACCGACGCGAACAGCGCCACCGCCAGAATGGACAGCAGCGTGGTGAGGGTCAGCGGCATCGGGCGCACCGCGATCCCCTCCCACACATAAAAGGGGGCCAGCACGATCACACCGGCCAGCGCGTTGGCGGCGAAGCTGGTGACGACCGGCAACGGGTTGTCCGTCTGCCGCAACAGGATGGTGTAGACCGACCAGGACACCGCGCCGACCAGAACCAGCACATCCCCGGTGTTGAAGGACAGGGCGCGCAGCGCGTCCGGATCGCCCCGCGTCAGGATCGCCACCACCCCGGCCATTGCCAGCGCGATGCCCGCCACCTGACGCGGACGAATGCGGTCGCCCAGCCACAGCGCGGCGATCCCCAACACCATCGCCGGGCTGGTGGCGTAAATCAGGCTGGCGTTGGTCGCGCTGGTGTGGACCAACCCGTAATAGACGATGGCCCCGGAAATCCCCTGCCCCAGAACGCCCAGCAGCAAAAAGCGCCGCCAATCCCGCAACAGGCGGTGGCGGTGGGTCAGCAAACCGGGCAGCGCCACCGGCAGGACGATGAGAAAGGCCAGCAGCCAGCGCCAAAAGGCCATGCCGACCGGCGGCACGGCGTGCGCCACCGCCCGCCCCAACACCGGATTCGACGCCAACAGGGCCGAGGCCATCAGATAAAGGCCGATCACAGCCACGGGGCCACGGCTCAACACAGGCAGCATGGACGGGGGAAGCCGACGAGAAGGGGGGCGACACAGCGCCGAATCGGTCGACCCTATCACGGCGAAACCCGGATGGGAGTGCCGGGTCTGCATGGCTGCCGTTCGCGAAACGACGGCTGATTCGATTGGGTTCCGAATTGGTTTCGCCACCGACAATTCGATTGCGTTTGCAACTGTTTCGTTTTGAAGTAAAAAAACGAGCTGAAACGCCCATTTTCAGCGCTGGTGGAATGCTCCGAAGAGTAGAGTAGCGCTGTATGCATGTAGACGTTGACAGGTGACGCAAGCGCGAGCCAAATACCCCGAGATCCCAAGGCCGAACGGCACATCAAAGATCGTCACAACGGGAATCGGGAGACCAAAGAATGAAGCGCATCCTGCTGGGTGCCGGGCTTGGTATGGCTGCGGCGCTGGCGCTGGCCGCACCCGCTCAGGCCGCCAAAACCCTTGTGTATTGCTCCGAGGGCAGCCCCGAGAACTTCACCCCGGCGTTGAACACGACGGGAACCAGCTGGGACGCGGCTTTGCCGGTCATCAACACCCTGGTTCAGTTTGAACGCGGCGGCACCAAGGTTGTGCCCGGCCTGGCGGAATCCTGGACGATCTCCGACGACGGGCTGGTCTACACCTTCAAGCTGCGCGCCGGTGTCAAGTGGCACAGCAACAACGATTTCAAGCCGACCCGCGATCTGACCGCCGATGACGTGATCTGGTCGATCGAACGCCAGTGGAAGAAGGAGCATCCCTTCCACAAGGTGTCGGGCGGTGCCTATGATTACTTCGCCGACATGGCGATGCCGACCCTGCTGAAGTCGGTCGAAAAGGTTGACGCCCTGACCGTCAAGATCACCTTGAACGAGGTCGAGGCCCCGTTCCTGGCGAACGTCGCGATGCCCTTCATGGGCATCCATTCGGCCGAATACGCCGAAGCGATGCTGAAGAAGGGCACGCCGGAAAAGGTCGATCAGGCCCCCATCGGCACCGGTCCGTTCCAGTTCGTCGCCTATCAGAAGGACGCCGTCATCCGCTTCAAGGCGTTTGATGCGTTCTGGGGCGGCAAGCAGGCCATCGACAATCTGGTGTTCGCGATCACCCCCGACGCGGCGGTCCGTCTGGCCAAGCTGAAGGCCGGTGAATGCCACGTCATGTCCTATCCCAACCCCGCCGATCTCGACGCGATGAAGAAGGACGCGTCGATCACCGTGCAGGAGCAGGAAGGGCTGAACGTCGGCTACCTCGCCTTCAACACGCTGAAGAAGCCCTTTGACGACGTCCGGGTCCGCCGCGCGGTCAGCATGGCCATCGACAAGAAGGCCATCGTCGACGCCGTCTATCAGGGTGCCGGCACGCCAGCCAAGAACCCGATCCCGCCGACCATGTGGTCCTACAACAAGGCCATCGAGGATTACCCCTTCGACCAGGAGCGCGCCAAGAAGCTGCTGGCCGAGGCGGGCTATCCGAACGGCTTTGAAAGCGACCTGTGGGCCATGCCGGTGGCTCGCCCCTACAACCCGAACGCCAAGCGCGTGGCCGAGATGATGCAGGCCGATCTGGCCAAGGTCGGCATCAAGTCCAAGGTCGTTCAGTTCGAGTGGGGTGAATACCGCAAGCGCATGCAGCAGGGCGAACAGCAGATGGGCATGCTGGGGTGGACCGGTGACAACGGCGACCCCGACAACTTCCTCTACACCCTGCTGGGCTGCGAAGCGGCCCGCCCGGGCGGGAACAACCTGTCCAAGTGGTGCAACAAGGAGTTCGACAGCCTGGTCGTTCAGGCCAAGCGCACGAACGACATCGCCGCCCGCACCAAGCTGTATGAGCAGGCCCAGGTCATCTTCAAGGAAGAAGCCCCCTGGTACACCATTGCCCATTCGGTCGTGTACATGGGCATGAACAAGGCGGTTCAGGGTTACAAGATGGATCCGTTCGGCATCCATTACTTCGACGGCCTTGATCTGAAGCAGTGACCGTTTGAACGGACGATCCTCCCCTCTCGCCCCCGGACGTGTCCACACGCCCGGCGGGCGGGAGGGGAGTGTCACATCCGCAGGAAGCGAACGACCCGTCGCCCCGCTCCGTTCGGCCCCGCCATGGTGGATGGGTGTGGATGGGGCCTCACCTTGGTCCCGTTGCGTTTCACACGGTTTAGCCGAGGTTTGACCCGGGTTTGGACTAGGCTTGGGTTTGATGTGCTTTGAAAACGCGCCGACCTCGTGAGGTTTCAAAACGCGGCGACGCGCGGTGTGTGTCTGTTTTCTGTCAGCGACCGATTTCTTTCAAAAGAGTGACAACGCGATGCTGCGCTTCATCCTGACGCGGGTGAGCTTGGTGATTCCGACCTTTCTCGGCATCACCTTTCTGACCTTTATTTTGATCCGGCTCGTGCCCGGCGATCCCATTGAGGTTCGCGTCGGCGAGCGCGGCATTTCGCCCGAACGGTTGGCCCAGTTCCGGCACGAGTTGGGATTGGATTTGCCCCTGTGGCGGCAGTTCCTGGATTATGTGTGGAACATTCTGCACGGTGATTTCGGGGTGTCGCTGATCACCCACAACCCGGTGCTGACCGAATTTATCACCCTGTTCCCGGCCACGCTGGAACTGGCGCTGACCGCCATGCTGTTCGCCACCGTGATCGGCCTGCCCGCCGGGATCCTGGCGGCGGTCAAGCGCGGCTCGCTGTTCGATCACGGGGTGATGGGCATCAGCCTGACCGGCTATTCCATGCCGATCTTCTGGTGGGGCCTGCTGCTGATCCTGTTCTTCTCGGTCGCGCTGGGCTGGACGCCGGTGTCGGGGCGCCTCGATCTGCTCTACTACATCGAACCGCAGACCGGTTTCATGCTGATCGACACGCTGATGGCGGGCGAATACGACGCCTTCCGGTCGGCCTTGCGCCATCTGATCCTGCCGACCATCGTGCTGGGCACGGTTCCGCTGGCGGTGGTGGCCCGCATGACCCGGTCGGCGATGCTGGAGGTGTTGGGCGAGGATTACATCCGCACCGCCCACGCCAAGGGCCTGTCGGACACCCGGGTGATTGGGATGCACGCGCTGCGCAACGCCTTGATCCCCGTGGTCACGGTCATCGGGCTTCAGGTCGGCACGCTGTTGGGCGGGGCCATCCTGACCGAAACCATCTTCTCCTGGCCCGGCATCGGCAAATGGCTGATCGAATCCATCGGTCGCCGCGATTACCCGGCGCTGCAAGGCGGCGTGCTGCTGATCGCCACCTCGGTGATCGCCGTCAACCTGTTGGTTGACGTGATGTACGGCGTCCTCAACCCCCGAATCCGTCACGCGCGGTGAGTGTTCCCATGTCCGCTTCCCAATCCCCCGCCGCCGCGCCGGTGTCGCGTCCGCCGCATCCGCTGCTGGAATTCTGGTATCACTTCAAACAGAACAAGGGGTCGCTGCTGGGGCTGGCGGTGATCCTGGCCATCACCGTGATCGCCGTGTTCGCCGAGTGGCTGGCCCCGCATGACCCCAACATCCAGTTCCGCGAGGCCATCCTGACCCCGCCGGTCTGGGCCGATGGCGGAAGCTGGCGCTTCATTCTGGGGACCGACGACATCGGGCGCGACATGCTGTCCCGGTTGATGTACGGCGCGCGGCTGTCGATGATGATCGGCCTGATCGTCGTCACGCTGTCGCTGGCCGTTGGGCTGGCGTTCGGCATGGTCGCCGGGTTCTTCGGCGGCATGGTCGATGTGCTGATCATGCGCGTCATGGACATCCTGCTGGCGCTGCCCAGCATGCTGCTGGCGGTGGTGGTGGCCGCCATCCTCGGGCCGGGGCTGGTCAACGCCATGCTCGCGGTGTCGGTCGTGGTCATCCCGCACTACGCCCGCCTGACCCGCGCGGCGGTGCTGGCGGAGGTGAACCGCGACTATGTGATCGCGTCGCGCGTCGCCGGGGCCGGGCCGCTGCGCCTGATGTTGATCGTGGTGCTGCCCAACTGCGTGGCCCCGCTGATCGTGCAGGCGACCCTGGGCTTTTCCACCGCCATCCTCGACGCCGCCGCGTTGGGCTTCCTGGGTCTGGGCGCGCAACCGCCCACGCCCGAATGGGGCACGATGCTGGCCTCCTCCCTCCAGTTCCTCCAGCGCGCGCCGTGGGTCGTCACCTGGCCCGGCGTGTCGATCCTGGTGACGGTTCTGGCCTTCAATCTGTTGGGCGACGGTCTTCGCGACGCGCTCGACCCCAAGCTGAAGCGTTGACGCCATGCCTCTTCTCGACATCAAGAATCTGTCGGTCGAGTTCACCACACGCGCCGGGACCTTCCGCGCGGTGGATGGGATCGACCTGACCGTGGACGAGGGCGAGGTCGTCGGCATCGTCGGCGAATCCGGCTCCGGCAAATCGGTCACGTCGCTGGCGGTCATGGGGCTGCTGGGCAGCAACGGGCGCATCGTCGCCGACCGCATGAACTTTGGCGGCACCGATTTGCTGACGCTCGCCCCGTCCAAGCGGCGCAAGATCACCGGCAAGGACATCGCCATGGTGTTCCAGGAGCCGATGACCAGCCTGAACCCCTGCTTCACCGTTGGTTTCCAGATCATGGAAACCCTGCGGGTGCATGAAGGGCTGTCGGGCAAGGCGCTGCGTCACCGCGCCATCGCCCTGTTGGAGCAGGTTGGCATTCCCGCGCCGGAAACCCGGCTGTCGGCCTTCCCGCACCAGCTTTCCGGCGGCATGAGCCAGCGCGTGATGATCGCCATCGCCATCGCCTGCAACCCACGCCTGCTGGTGGCGGACGAGCCGACGACGGCGCTGGACGTCACCATCCAAAAGCAGATCCTGGATTTGCTGGTCCGCCTGCAAAAGGAACGGGGCATGGCCCTGATCCTCATCACCCACGACATGGGCGTGGTGGCGGAAACCGCCCAGCGGGTGGCGGTGATGTACGCCGGGCAGGTGGCGGAGACGCGGCCCGTGGCCGACCTGTTCGCCCGTCCGCGCCACCCCTACACCGGGGCGCTGCTCGACGCGCTGCCGGAACGGGCCTTGGGCAAGCGCCGCCTGCCGACGATTCCGGGCATGGTTCCCGGCATCGCCGACCGCCCGGCGGGCTGCCTGTTCGGGCCGCGCTGCCGTTTCGCCACCGACCGTTGCCGCGCCGAGCGCCCGGCCTTGACCGAGGTGGACAACGGTCGCGCCCGCTGTTTTTTCCCCTTGCCTGACGGGCACCTGGGTGCCGAAGGGGCGATCCAATGACCAGCACCACCACGCAGACCACCACCGACAGCCCCGTCGTTCTGGAAGCCCACAACCTGCGCAAACACTACGCCGTCAAACGCGGCGTCTTCAAACCGATGGCGACGGTCAAGGCGCTGGACGGCGTGTCGTTCCAGCTTCAGGCCGGGCGGACGCTGGCCGTGGTCGGGGAATCCGGCTGCGGCAAATCCACCCTGGCCCGCTCCGTCACCATGATCGAGCCGCCCAGCTCGGGCGAGTTGCATTACGACGGCCGCACCGTTCTGGGCCGCAGCGCGGCGGAGCTGAAGGAACTGCGCCGCACCGTCCAGATGGTGTTCCAGAATCCCTACGGATCGCTGAACCCGCGCAAGACCGTCGGCTCCATCCTGACCGAACCGCTGGTCATCAACACCGACATGCCCAAGGACGAACGGCGCGCGCGCGCGGTCGCCATGATGGGCAAGGTCGGGCTGCGCCCCGATCAGGTCGACCGTTACCCGCACATGTTTTCCGGCGGTCAGCGCCAGCGCATCGCCATCGCCCGCGCCCTGATGCTCAACCCGCGCGTGGTCGTGGCCGATGAACCGGTGTCGGCGCTCGACGTGTCGATCCAGGCGCAGGTTCTCAACCTGATGATGGATTTGCAGGAGGAGTTGAACCTCGCCTACCTGTTCATCTCGCACGATCTCAGCGTCGTCCGTCACATCGCCGACGCCATCATGGTGATGTATCTGGGCAAGCCGGTGGAGCATGGGGCCAAGGATGTGGTGTTCAACCGCCCGCGCCACCCCTACACCCGCATCCTGCTGGCGGCGACCCCGCGCGTGAATCCGGCCCTGCGGGTTGAGCGGGTCATCCCGAAGGGCGAGTTGCCCTCGCCGTTGAACCCGCCGCCGGGCTGTTCCTTCCACAAGCGCTGTCCGTTCGCCACCGACCGCTGCGCGGCGGAGGTTCCGGCCCTGCGCCCGGTGGACGACCGTCTGGTCGCCTGCCACCACGCCGAACAGATGACCTGATCGGCAACCTTGAAGGCGGCTGTTGAGTGCAACGGCCGTCTTCATTAGGGTGCGGCCAAATTCCGGTATTGCCCAAGGGAGAAAGCCGCCATGCCGTCGTTCGACATCGTGTCCAAAACGGACATCCACGAGATCGACAACGCCATCGCCGGTGTCCGTCGCGAAATCGAAACCCGTTTCGACTTCAAAGGGTCGAAATGCACGGTGGAGCGCACGGAGAACACCATCGTTCTGCTGGCCGATGACGAGCCGAAACTCCTGCAGATACAGGAACTGCTGCGCGTCTATGTGACGCGGCGCAAGCTGGACGCGTCGGCCCTGGATTTCTCGGCCAAGCCGGAACGGGCCGCCAACGACGCCCTGCGCCATTCCGTCACCGTCAAGCAGGGCATCGCCCAGGAGCTGGCCAAGCGGATCGTCAAATCGATCAAGGACAGCAAAATGAAGGTCCAGGTTTCGATCCAGGGCGATGAGCTGCGCGTGTCCGGCAAAAAGCGCGACGATCTGCAAGAGGCCATCGCCCACGTCAAGCGCATGGGCATCGAACAGCCGTTGCAGTACGACAATTTCCGCGATTGATCGCGCCCCGCCCGCCCCGGCAAGAGCTGCCGGGGCGGGCGGAAATTTTTGCCGGGAACCGGGATGTTTTTGCCCGCTCCCTGCCGGAAAAAGCCCGCAAAAGGGCGGAATGAAGCCGATTTTCCCATTGGCGTGAAACTTGCGTGAGCCACAGGGTTCGCCAAACGCCACAGGGGTGGTCCCATGTCGATGATGGCCAACAGCGAGGCCACGCAAGCGATGCGCATCCGGGCGGAAAACGTCCTGGAGCGCAAAGGCACCGCCGCGACCCAAGATGCGGGCGCGTTGGCGGGTCAATTCGCGGCGATGCTGCAAACGCTGAACGGCGTCGATCAAGGGGCGGACCTGTCGGCGGCGGGAACGGGGGTGGTCGCCAACGCCCAACCGTCGGTGCGTCTGGGCGTCGGGGCCGTCTCCCTCTTCGCGCAGGAGGTCGGCGGTGCGGCGGACGCGCAGGAAGGGCAGACCCCGGATCCGACCATGCCCGACCCCAACGGGGCGTATCAGGTGGTGGAAAGCGCGATCAACAGCGGCAACGGCTCCAACTTCCGTTGGCTGACCACCTTGTTGACACAGAACACGGCGGCCTGATCCGCGCCACCGCCCCCCATCACCAGGATCAGACGGTGCAGAGAAAGCGGCGCTCCGTTCCTTCCAGAACCAGCGCGGTCAATCGGTTGGTCGCGTAGGCCCCGGTGTCGATGCCAATCCGGTTGGGGTAGGATTCCGGCTCCGTCGCCACGGTGTGGCCATGGACGATGACCTTGCCCAGATCCTCGCGGGAATTCAAAAACTCATGCCGGATCCACAGGCGGTCCATGTCGCGCTGGCGATCCAACGGCACGCCCGGCCGCACGCCCGCGTGCACGAAATGATAGTCGCCAAAGCTGGCGCAACTGCGCAGACCGGTGAGAAACGCGCGGTGATGGTCCGGCAAGGCGTGGTTGAGATCCTGTTGCGCCACCGCCAAGCGCGCCTGCGAGGCGTCCGGCGACGGCGCATCGACCCCATAACTGACCAAGGTCGCCCGCCCGCCATAGGTGAGCCAACCGGGGGCCGCGCGCAGATCGCCCAGAAAGCGCAGCATCACGTCTTCGTGGTTGCCACGCAAACAAACGGTGCTGAACATCGGCGGCAGGCCATGGATCAACCGTTCGATCACGCGGGCGGAATCCGGCCCCCGATCGATGTAATCCCCTAAAAACACCAGGGATTTGAGCAGATTGGGCGCGTCGTCGGCGTCGCGCTGGATCTGGTCGAGCAGCGAGTCGAGCAGGTCGAGTCGCCCATGAATGTCGCCCACCGCGTAGATTCGCGTTCCGCGCGGCGCAGAGGGCGGCGACGGTGTGTCCAACGGAGCGATTTGACGAGCCGACCCAAGCACACCCATCCCCCTGTGTTGCCGTTCTGCAAAGTTTAGACAGCTCTCTTTGCGGTCGCAAGACACAACCCTTAATCGCTGACATGTGTGTTACCGCCTGATAATCGCTCTCAATTTCCGTTGCGCCGCCCGTTTGTTGGGCATATGAGAGTCCAATCTTTCGACTGGCAGAGTTGGGTCTTGCGGTGAAGCGGATGGCGTTGGGGTTGCGGACGAAAATCGTGGTCGGCATGGTGGTGGTGCTGATCGCTGGCGCTGCGGCGATCACCGGGGTGTCGATGGTTCTGTCGCGGGAATCGGCGGAGGAGCAGGCCATCGCGCTGGCCGCCGAATTGGCCGAGCATCAGGCCACCCGCGTGGCCGCCGACATCAGCGCGGCTGTGGAGGATGCGCGCGGAATCGCCGCGCTGGCCACCGTCGAACGCAGCCACCCCGACCCGCGCCGCACAGTCGTCAACCGCTACCTCCGAGAGCTTGCGGCGGCCAGCCCCCATTACGCCGGGGTTTGGATCGACATGGCCGACAACGGCTTTGACGGGAAAGACGCCGATTTTGCCACGCAAACGGTGGGGGCCGACATTCTGGGCCTGCCCAAGACCGGGCGGATGAGCCTGCTGTGGTTGCCGTCGTCCGGCGGCCCGAAGGCCGATGACGGCGAGGGGGTGTCCTACGCCGAGGTGCAGGACAAGGAATATTACAAGGCCGCCGCCGCCGCGAAGAAAGAGGTCGTGACCGAACCCTATCTTGATGACTTGACCAAGCTGTTGATGACCAGCGCCGCCGCCCCGGTGCTGGACAAGGGCCGGGTGGTCGGCGTCGCCGGGATTGATCTGTCGCTGTCCGGCCTGACCGACATCGTCCGCTCGGTGAAGCCCTATGGGACCGGTTACGTCGCCGTTCTGTCCGCCTCCGGCCGCTACGTCGCCCATCCGGACGCCGCGCGCCTGTCCAAACCGGCCGACGACCTGCCCGCTGGCGCCCAGCGCGCCATCGCGTCGGGTGGTCTGTTCGAAGGCTACGCCAGCCTGTCCGGCCGCGAGCATTACCTGCGGGTGTCGCCGATCCGGCTGGGCCGCACGGGATCGGTCTGGTCCTTCGTGGTTGCCGTGCCGAAGGCCAGCATCATGGAGGACGCCAATCATCTCGCCCTGCTGTCCGCCCTGGTCGGGCTGGGCTGTGTGGCCATCGGCACGCTGATCGCGTTGGGCATCGGCGGCGGTCTGGCCCGCCCGTTGACCGGCATGGCGGCGGCGATGGCGCGGCTGGCCGACGGCGCGCTCGACACCCCCGTGCCCGCGCTCGACCGTCGGGACGAGGCCGGAACCATGGCCCGCGCGGTGGAGGTGTTCAAACAGGGGTTGATCCGCGCCCGCGACCTCGATCTGGCGCAAAAGGCCGAATGGGCGGCCCAGCAGGAACAGGCCGCTGCGCTCGCGACGCTGCAACGCAATTTCGAAACAAAGGCCGGTGGCTTGGCTGGCGAGCTGTCCACCGCCGCCGTCCAGTTGAAGGCGACGGCGGAATCGCTGACCACCATCGCCAGCCGCACCAACGGTCAGGCCGTGTCCGTTGCCGCCACCGCCGAGCAATCCTCCGGCAACGTCCAGACCGTGGCGGCGACCACCGAACAGCTCTCGGCGTCGATCCGCGACATCGGGCGGCAGGTCGATGAATCGGCGCGCATCGCCAGCGCGGCGGTGGCCGACGTCGAACGCACCAACGCCACGGTCGAAGCGCTGGCGCAGGGTGCCCAGCAGATCGGCGACGTGGTGACGCTGATCCAATCCATCGCCGCGCAAACCAACCTGTTGGCGCTGAACGCCACCATCGAGGCGGCGCGGGCCGGGGAAGCGGGCAAGGGCTTCGCCGTGGTGGCGCAGGAGGTGAAAAACCTCGCCAACCAGACCGCCAAGGCCACCGAGGACATCGTCACCCAGGTGGAGGAGATCCGCAGCGTGACCGAACAGACGGTCGGTTCGATGCAGAGCATTGGCGAGACCATCGCCCAGGTCAGCCGCATCGCCTCGACCATCGCCGCCGCCGTCGAACAGCAGGGGGCGGCGACCGAGGAAATCGCCCGCAACATCCAGCAGGCCGCGCACGGATCGCAAGAGGTCAGCACGACCGTTGGCGGCATCCGTGGGGCTGCGGCGGAAACCGGCAGCGCGGCCAGTCAGGTGCTCTCCGCCGCCGCCAGCGTCGCCGACCGCTCCCGCGTGCTCACCACCGAGGTCGAGGGCTTCTTCGCCGCCGTGCATCGGGTGCGCGCGAAGAACGGCTGACGCCCGCCCACCAACGGCTAACGGCCCCCGCCCAGCCCTTATGCAGGCCCGGCGGGGGCCGTTGTCGTTTCCGGCAGGTCGCGGCGGGTCAGCAAGGGCCGCCGCAACCCGCCCTGGGCGATCTCGGCGCGCAGGGCGTCGGGGTCGATCCGGCGGATGCGCTCCAGCTCGGCGCGGTTGGCGTCGATGAAAGGGTTCTGGTCGGTCGAGTTTTCCGGCCGCGCGTGCTCCAGGTGATAGAGCGGGCCGGGGGTGCGTTCCACACTCAAGCCCAAACGGCGAAAGCGCTCGACGATTTCGTCGTCCTCATAACCCCAGGACAGAAAGCGCTCGTTGTAACCGCCCGCCGCGAACAGCCGCTCGCGGTCGAAAAAGGCGCTGCCGCCCGGCGAATTGCGGTGCATCAGCGGAAAGCGCGGGCACACCGCGTTCAGCGGCGCGGCGGACAGGGTGTAGCCGAACCGGTGCACCTCCCGCCCCGTGATCCAGAAAAACCAGCCATTGTAAGGGAAGACCAACCCGCCACCGCGCCGCACCGCGTCGCGCGCCAACGCGTATTGGACGGGATCGACGACGATGTCGGTGTCGTGCAGGGCGACGATGGGGGTATCCGCCGCTTCGGCCATCCGGTTGATGAGAAACGCCTTGTGGGTGTAAGGCGTGTCGTTGCCGGTCAGGCGCAGGTGGCGGCAGCGCCCGGCCAGTTCCGGCCCCAGCGCGGCGGCGGCCTCCCCGGCTCCCTCGCCGCTTTCCTCCCCGGTGCCGTTGCAATCCTCCCCAATCAGAATCGCGCTGTCGGTCGTCTTCACCAGATGGGAGACGATCCAGCGCAGGTTGCGCTTGCGGTCCTCGCTGTCGGCGCGGAAGGGGATGAGGAAGGTGACGTCGCGCAGATCATGCCGCCCGTCGGGGTCGCGCGCGTCCAGCAGGGCGCGGCGGGTGTGAAAGGCGGCGGTCTGTTCGGCGATGCTCCCGGCCAGCGTGGTGTTCGACGGGTCCAGTTCCTGGGCCATCTCATAAAAGCCGACCGCCGCGCCCGGACGGCCCAGCATCGCTTCGATGTTGCCGCGCTGCCGCCAGCCGTCGGGGTGGTGCGGGTGCCGGGTCAGCAGGGTGTCGAGCGTGGCCAGCGCCTCGTCGATGCGACCGATCCCCTGCAACGCCTCGCTCATGTGGTATTCGGCGTCGGGAAAATCCGGACGCAGCGCGATGGCGCGGCGGTAGCAGGCGATCGCCTCCTCCGTCTCCAGCGCCACATGATGAACGGTTCCCAGCGTGTAGAGCGCCTCCGGGTCCGGAGTCCCGGCGGCGTCGGCCAGGGCCACGGCGCGCAGCAGGAAGCCGCGCGCGCTCTCCGGCTCCCCGCACAGGCCGTGGGACAGGCCCATGCGGAACAGCGCCTCGACATGGTCGGGAACGGCGTCGAGGATGCGGCGGTAGAGCGTGCGCGCCTGCGGGTGGCGTCCGGCGGTCAGGTGATCGAGGGCGGCGGCCAGCGCCTCGCCGATGGTGGCCATGGGGAAATCCGGTCAAGCGGTTGAGATTCCACTTTGACACAACGGGGCGCGCGGGTGGACTCTCGGTTGACCAGGATCGTTCCGTTCCCTCAAAGGCATAGCCCGAACCATGACCAACGATCATAAGAACCGTTCCACCGGAGGACTCGCCCTCACCCGCCGCCAGCTCGGCCAGGCCGCGTTGGCCGGTGGCGCGCTCGTCGGCTTTGGCCGCGCCCCGGCCTTTGCCCAGAACACCACGCTGAAGGTCGGCGTTCTGCTGCCGCGCTCCGGCCTGCTGGCCCAGGCGGGGCAGGCCTGCCAGCGCGGGGCCGACATCGCCCCCGCCGTGCTCGCCGATCTCGGTTACAAGGTGGAGGTGATGTCCGCCGACACCGAATCGAACGTCGACGTCGCCCGTTCGCGCACGGAAAAGCTCATCAACGATGGCGCGCACGTCATCGTCGGCGCGTTCGACAGCGGCCAGACCGCCGCCGCCGCCCAGGTGTGCGAACAGCGCGGCGTGCCGCTGGTGATGAACATCGCCGCCGCCGACCGGCTGACCGAACAGGGTTACAAAACCGTGTTCCGCAACTTCCCGACCTCCACCATGCTGGTGTCGAACGGGTTGTCGCTGATGAAGGACCTGTTCGCCGCCACCGGAACCACGCCGAAATCGGCGGTGTTCCTGCACGCCAACGACACCTTCGGCATGGCCAACCGCCAGGCGCTCGACGCGCTGTTCCCCAAGCTGGACATGCCCTTCACCCTGGTCGAGTCGATCTCCTACGACCCGAAGGCGCAGGATCTGGCGGTGGAGGTGGCCAAGGCCAAGGCCACGGGGGCCGAACTCGCCATCGTCACCACGCGGGCCAACGACGCCATCATGCTGGTGCGCGAAATGGTCAAGCAGCGCTGGGAACCCAAGGGCATCGTTTCCCCCGGTTCGCCCGGCCTGTACGACGAACAATTCTACAAGGTGTTGGGCAAATACGCCGATTTCGCCATCACCAACCTGCCCTGGTACGACCCCAAGGCCCCATTGACCAAGACGGTCGAGGCGGCGTTCAAAAAGCAGTTCCCCAACGACCGTTTCGAAGGCTACGCCTTCAACGTCGCCTTCACCCTGGAAGCGATCCTGATCGCCGCCGACGCGTTCAAGCGCGCCGGGTCCGCCGATTCGGCCAGCCTGCTGGCCGCGCTGCGCGCCACCAACCTGACCAACAAGATGATGGTCGGCCCGGCGATCACCTTTGACGAGAAGGGGCAGAACACGCAGTTGATTTCGGCCTGCGTCCAGAACCACAACCAGCGCCCGACCGTGGTCCTGCCGAAAGCCTCGGCGGAAGCCGCCCCGGTCTTCCCGGCTCCGGGCTGGGGCAAGCGCTGAGACGCGCGGTCCCCCGCGTCCACCCACACGGGACGGGCGCGGGGGACCAACCGCCTTGGGTGGCGGGTCAGCTTCCCGGCGCGCGCGGTGCGCTCCAACCGCGCAGGACGCTGACCACCCGCAGAACGAACACCGCCGTCGCCCCGGCCACGGCGACCGGAACCGGCGGCCAACCCAGATGCTGCCCGACGATCACAATGAACGCGCCCAGCAGCGCGGCCATGGCGTAAATCTCCTCGCACAGCACGCGCGGCACCTCGGCCACCAGCAGGTCGCGCACCACGCCGCCGCCGCAGGCGGTCAGCACCCCCAGCAGCGCGGCGGGCAGCGGGGCCAAGCCGAAGGCCAACGCCTTGCCGCAGCCCGCCACGGTGAACAGCCCCAGCCCGGCGGCGTCGAGCACCATCACCGGCTTGCCCAACCGCTTGATCGGGCGGTGGAAGAAAAAGGCCACCAGACCGGCGGCCAGCGCGGTCAACAGATAGCGTTCGTTCTGAAGATTGGCGGGCGGAACCGCGCCGATCAGCAGATCGCGGCACACCCCGCCGGCCAGCGCGGCGGCCAACGACAGCACCAGAACCCCGAACAGATCGAGCCGCTTGCGCACCGCCAGCGTGCCGCCGCTCAGGCCGAACACGAAAACACCGATCAAATCCATCACCATCAACAGGGTGGACAAATCCTCCGGCATCGGCAGGGGCATGGACAGCGGCATGGAAAGCACCGGGGGTGAAGGGGACAAACTGCCCAACCTTTCAGCACAGCCGCGCGCCCACGCCAAGGAAATCCGCCAGGGAAATCCGCCAGGGAAATCCGCCATCAGCCATGGCAGGCAATCGCTTGAAGCATCGTGCGCCCGCACCGGAACAAGAGTTGCCACGAATTTCACGGATTTTTCACGGATTTCACGGAACGCGTCTGAGAACCATCCGTTTGCGATCTTGGTGTACACCTCATGACGGGATGCGGAATGCAATTGGGAGGTAAAAAACCGTGCAATCCCTCATTTTTGTCCGTGAAATCCGTGTCCATTCTTGCCTGCGTGACGGTGATCGCTCGTTCAAGCGATTGCCCTGTCAGCCCTGGCCCCGCCGCCCGACACCCGATAGGATCACGGGGACTGGCAGGGGATCTTCACCGTGGCATCCGTTTCCGAAGCGCTGTCCACCGCGCTGGATCTTCACACACGCGGACGGTTGGCCGACGCCGAAACCCTCTACCGTCGGATTCTGCGGGCGCTTCCCAACCAAACCGACGCCCTCCATCTCCTGGCCGCCCTGCTGGCTCAGACGGACCGCCTGAGCGAAGGTCTGACCCGGATCGAGCAGGCCATCGCCATCGCGCCCGGCAACGCGGCCTATCACCTCAACCGCGCGACGATGTGCGAGGCGGCGGGCCGGATGGACGACGCGCTGATCAGCTATGGCCACGCCCTGTTCCACCAGCCGAGGCGGTTGGAATCGGGATTGGCCGAAGCGGACGCGCGCCTCGTCCATCTGGCGCGCGCCCTGGCCGAAGAGGCGCTCGACGCCGCCGACGTCGCGCGGGCATCGCGCCTCTACCGGCGGGCGCTGGCCCTGGCACCGGATGATGTGGCCGCCTGCTTTGATGGGGCCATCGCCTTGAAACGCTGCGGGCGCGCCGCCGACGCGGCGCGTCCGCTGTGGTGGACCCGTCGGCTCCGCCCGGATCTGGAACGCGCCCATGTCGAACACGCGGTGATCCTGGACGGGCTGGACGACACCGCCGGGGCCGCCGACGCCTTTGCCGAGGCCGCAACCCTGAACCCGCTTGATCCGTCGCACCGCTGGGCCGTCGCGGTGCTGCGCCAGCGCGCCGGAGCGCCCCCCCAACGCGTGACAGCCGCCTATCGCCCGTTGCTGGCGCTCGATCCCGCCATGGCCGGGGGCTGGGCCAACCTGTGCGCGGTCTGGCGCGCAGAAGCGGACAGCGCACGCGCGATTGAAGCGGGCCGCCGCGCCGCCACCTGCGCCCCAACCGACGCCGCCGCCTGGGTGAATCTCGGCGCGGCGCTTCAGGCCGAAGACGGGGCGAAGGCCGCCATCGCCGCCGCGCGCCGGGGCGCGGCGCTGGAGCCGGAAAGCCCCACACCGCTCATCAATCTGGCCGCCGCCTGGTCGGACGCCGGGGCGGCGGCGGCGGCCGAACCGCCGCTGCGGCACGCCCTGCGTCTGGTCCCCGGTGAACCGCTCGCCCTGGCCCAATTGGGCCGCGTCCAGGCGGCGATGAGCCGCGCCGACGCGGCGGTTGCCACCCTGCGCCCCGCCATCGCCCTCACCCCGACCGACGCGGAGGGATGGGCGTGCTTGAGCCGGGCGTGGTTGCAGACCGGGGATCCGGCGCGCGCGCTGATCGCGGCGCGGCGCGGCCTGCGCCTTGCCCCCGGCCATCCCCGTGGGCTGCTGGCGCAGGGCATGGCGTTGGAGGCGGTCGGCGATGATGTTCAGGCGCTGGCCTCCTACGATCACGCCATCGCCGCCGCGCCGGGCATGGGAACCGCCTTCACCCGCCGGGCGCTGCTGCTGTTGCGCCCCAGCGCCCCGCCACCCCCGCCGCGCCCCACGCCGGGTGGACCGCGCCTGTCGGCAAGCCAGATCGGCAGCGCCGGGCGCTTCGGCAACCAGCTGCTTCAATACGCCGTCCTGCGCGCTCACGCCGAACAGCAGGGGTTGGCACTGGAAACGCCGGATTGGATCGGGCGCTGCCTGTACGGGGTTGACGATCCCCTGCCCGGCCCGCCGCTGCCGCCCGTGTTGGAAGAGGAGTGTGGGATCGCCGAATGCCTTGCCGAACAAGGGCCGGACCGCTGCGCCAATCGGGAGGTCGTCGGCTATTTCTGCGGCGACACCACCCCCCTGGCCCCGTTCCGCGCGCGCGTTCGGAACTGGTTCCGGCCGGTCGGGGCGGTCGCCGCCCACGCCAATGAGGTGTTGATCGCGCTGCGCGGTCGCGGGCGCACCCTGGTCGCCATCCATCTGCGCCGGGGCGATTTCGGCGGTCGGCGATTCTGGATCGCACCGGAGGATTGGTATCTGGATTGGCTGGATCGGGTGTGGCCGGGCCTGGATCGCCCCGTGCTCTGCATCGCGACCGATGCGCCGGATCTGATCCACCGCTTTGCCCGCTACGCGCCGCTTCAGACCGCCGACCTCACGGCACCGCTGCCGGGGGCAGAGTTCTTCGCCGATCACTGGGTGTTGTCACAGGCCGATGCCCTGGCGGTGTCCAACAGCTCCTTTTCCGTCACCGCCGCCCTGCTGAACGACCGCGCGCGCCTCATGGTCCGACCGCACCGTCCAAGCGGGCGACTCGTTCCCTTCGATCCCTGGAGCGGTCCGGTTCTGTGGGATTGACCGTCGGCGGCGGACACGCACGCCACACCATCACCCGTTGCGGGCGGCCATCAAGCGGCTGTGATGCCGCGCGGTCTGATCCCGCCAGAAGCGGGTGAAGAACAGGCCGGTCCGTTCCGCAAAGCATGTCCGGGCGTGATCGCGCACCGCCGTGCCGCTGGGCGCTGTTCGGACGGCGTCCGCCGTCTGCTCCCAATCCGCCACGATGAGCGCGCCAAAACGGCGATACAGCGGGTCCAGAATCCCGGTGCGCGTGATCGGCACCGCCCCCATCGCCAAAGCCTCCCAAAACCGGATGGAGTCCGGGGCGTTGCCGCGCGGGCAGACGACGAATTTCGACCGCGCCATCAGGTGAAGATAGTCGCGGTAGGGCAAACGGTCGCGCAGCGCGAAGGCCCCCTCCACCACGATCTCCTGCCGTTCGGGTGCCGTCGCCGCCATGGGCGTGACCAGGATGGAAATCGGCCGTTCTTCCCACGGCAACCCGCCCGCCAGATCCAGAATCGCCCGCTGGTCGCCACAGTCCCGCTCCTTCTCCGCGAACCCCATCGGCAGTTGCAGGATTTTGTCCGACCAGAGCGGCAGATTCGGCCCGCTCCACGACAGGATCCGCTCGTCGTCCAGCAGCACCCGATGGTCGAGCGGACACAGGTCGCTGACACCCGTCACCAACCCGATGGGGACCTTCAGCTTTGGCAACACCTGACGAAAGGCGGGCAACGCTTCGGTCTTGATGAAAACCAGATCGCCCGATCGGACGGCGTCCAGATCAAGACGGTCGTGGGCGTGGGTCCGGCTGGTTCCGGCGCGGCGATAATACTCCTCCCCATGATCCAGCGCGTGATCGCAAAAGGAGGGCGGGCTGTTGTAGCGGAACAATCCGACGTCTGCGCTCACGCTGTCCTCGCACCGATGGCTGGATCGTCGGGGTGGCGAACCCCAGCGGTGTCGGAGCGCCACGCTCCAAAAAGGAAACGGTGTGCGGCGCTCCATGCCTTTATTCATCGCGCGGATTCACGCGTCAAATCGATTCCGATTTCACGCACCCCGCTTCAAACCACACCGCCACGATCACGGCTTGTCAGGCTGCGGTGTTCCGCATACAGTGCGTGCATCGTCAGCGGTTCCCCTTGGCGCAAGCCAGGGGATTAAAAGGGAACGACGGAAGGATTGGGGCGTGTGCGCCCGTGTCCAAGCCGTGGCTGTCCCCGCAACTGTGAGCGGCGAGTCGGTGCCATTCCAGCCACTGGCCTGTGGTCTTCGGACCCGGTCGGGAAGGCGGCACCAGATGACGACCCGTGAGCCAGGAGACCTGCCGTTGACGGCGTCACTTTGCCTTCGATCGGGGTGTGTCGAGGGTGCGGAAACCCGTTGTGGTGACGCGTCCATTGGCGTTGCCGCGACCGGAGTCCGAAGTGGTCTGATCCCCTTCACACCCCTGTCGTCAACGAACGATCCCGTGCGGGCGCGTCGCGCCTGATCGCTGGCGTTCGGGCAACGTCCGTTCAACGGCCCTCCTTGCGGGGGGCTGGGTGTGGATGCGCGTCTGGAACGCGGGCCGGACGGCCCGGCGTTGCCCCATGCCCGCGCGTCCATGCCCGCAACAGGGCGTGGTGCGGAATGCACAAGAGACTCAAGGATCAAGGCGCGTGGCTGGCCGTGATGGCGCTCGCCACGGGATTCACCGGACCTGGATCGGCCGTGGCGGCCGATGCGGTCCAATTGGCCCCGATGACGGTGTTCGGGGCCGCCGAACCGGGCGTGGCGCAGGAACGGGCGACCACCGCCATCGGCGAGGTCAGCGCGGAGGAGATCGCGCGCCAACAGATCCACCGGCTGGACGACGCGTTGCGGCTGGTTCCGGGCGTCAGCCTGTCCGGGCGGCAGGCTCCCGGGGGTGCGCAGGCGCTGCGGATTCGTGGATTGGCGCAACGCAACACCCGCGTGTTCATCGACGGCGTCGAAATGAGCGACACCAGCCAAGCCCAATCGCAACACATGGCGGGCGAGTGGAACACCGAGGAGATCGAACGGATCGAGGTGTTGCGTGGCCCCCAACCCGGCCGCTTTGGCCCGGACACGGGCGGCGGGGTGGTCAACATCACCACCAAGCGCCCGACCACGCCCCTGTCCGGCGTGGTGAACGCCGAGTATGGCCGCTTCGACACCAAACGGGGCAACGCGTCGGTGGCGGGGTTGCGGGGACCGGTCGATTACCGGCTGTCGCTGTCGGGAACCCACTCCGGCGGCTATTCCGACTTCAACCGCGACCGTGGCGGGCGGGAAAAGGATCCGTTCCGGCAATGGGCGGCGGCGGGGCGCGTCGGGGTTCAGGCCACCGAGGATCTGCGGGTCGAGGCGACCGCCCGCTACCAGCGCAAGACGCTGACCTACGACCCCGACACCCGCGACAATGATTGGTCGCGCGACGAAACCCATGGCTTCGCCCGCGTTGGGGCCACCCTGAACAGCCTGGACGGACGGCTGGTCCACCGGTTGGGCGTCGCCAACACCAGCGTCACCCGGCAATATTGGGGCCAAGGGAACAAGGGCGACACCTACGACGGTCACAAGACCCGACTGGACTACACCGGCCAGGCGGCGTTGAGCGAGCGGGTCACGCTGGGGTACGGGGCCGACGCCACGCGCGAAAGCATGGCGCAATTCACCCCCGGCTTTGCCCCGCGCACCCCCAGCATGCGCGCCCACAATTGGCGCAACGGGGCCTTTGTCACCGCCGGGGTCACGCCGCTCACGGCGCTCGACCTGTCGGCGACGCTGCGCGGCGACCATCACACCGATTTCGGCAACCGCGCCACCTGGCGGATCGGCGCGGCCTACACGGTGGCGGACACCGGGACCACGCTGCGCACCAGCTATGGAACCGCGTGGCAACCGCCATCGCTGTACGAACGCCACGACCCCTGCTATGGCCGGGGCGATCTGCGGCCCGAACGCAGCCAGGGGTGGGACGCCGGGCTTGAGCAGGCGCTGTTCGCCGGTCGGGTCACAGCGGGGGCCACGCTGTTCGCCGCCCGCACGCGCGATCAGCTCAATTGGCTCTACAGCGCGCCCACGCGCGCGGCCTGCGCCGGCGGCGGTTATGTCAATGTGGACCGGACGCGGACGGAGGGGGTCGAGGTGGAACTGACCGCCCGCCCCACCGACGGCATCGACCTGCGCGCCGCCTACACCTGGCAAAATGTGGAGAACGCCAACACCGGCCAACGGCTGCGCGACCGCCCGTTGCACGAGGGCACGGCGTCGGTCGGTTGGCGTTTTCGGTCGGACTCCCACGCCAACCTCGGCCTGCGCTACCGCGACGTGACCCGGGGGTACAACGGCGACTCCAGCGCCTTTTTCACCGCCGACCTGCGCGTGTCCCACGCGCTGACCGACACCGTCACGCTGCTGGGCCGGATCGAGAATCTGTTTGACCGCCGGTACGAGGAAATCCGGGGCCACGGCACGCCGGGCCGTTCCGGCTCGGTCGGTTTGTCGGCCCGCTTCTGATCCCCCGCCGCCGCCCCACAGCCTCTTTTCCCAACACACAGGGAGTCTGCCATGACCAGCGCATCGCGCGTCGTCGAGGAACCCGGCATGGGCCGGGTCGAGATTTTTCCCCTTCCCACCGATCAGGAACTGCTGTTCGCCCTGCTCAAGGACGCCTTCGAAGTCTGGTGGCGGGACATCGTGTTCGGGTCGCTGGTTCAGGGCGCGGTGTTCGAAATCCGCGCGCCCAACGCCCCGCGCAAGGTGTCGCTGTTCGACGGCTATCTGACCGTCGATTTCGGCGATTGGCACTTCCACGTCTGCATCGGGACGCACAAGGGAACCCCACGCAACCCGGTGGACCCCGACCTGGCCCGCGTCCGCCGGACCGGACGGGCGGAGTTGTACCGGGTGCTCGGGACCGACGATGCGCCGAAAAGCTGGGGCCTGCGCCTGTTCAACGGCGCGGGCGACCAGCAGATGACCGTGTTCTTCCCGAACCCCTTCCTGGAGGACAGCGGGCGCATCGCCAAGCACCCCGATTGGACACGCCTGTCGATGTGGGACCGCTTCCGCCAACGCTATCTTGGGCTGGACAGCGACCCGCTGGACCGCAACGGCCGGGGGTTCCGATGCGCCGGTTGACGCGGTGGCTCCCGGGGGCGCTGCTGGTGATGGCGGCGCTGGCGGTGGGAACCGCGCAGGCGCACGCCGCCGGGCCGCGCGTGGCGTCGGCAACGGTGTGCGGCGACCAACACGCGCTGGCGCTGGCCGACCCCGACCAGATCGTCGCGCTGTCCCCGCAGGCGGAAACACGATGGTTGTCGTTGCTGGCCGACCGCGCGCGCGGCCACCGCCTGCTGCGGCCCAGCGCCGAGGCGTATCTCACCCTTGGCGTTGACGTCGTGCTGGCCAACGCCTGGAGCGACCACAAGACCATGGATTTGCTGGAGCGGTTCGGCGTGCGTGTGGTCCGCATCCCGCTGGTCGAAAGCTTTGCGGAGATCGAAAAGGTCACGCAATCGGTGGCCGACGCGCTGGGCCATCCCGAACGCGGTCACGCCCTGAACGCGGCGATCCGCGCCCGGCTGGCCGCCCTGCGGGCGGAGGCGGCGGGCGGCGGGCGGCGGGCGCTGTATCTGCGGCCGGGCGGCGGCAGCGCGGCGGCCGGGACCTTCGTGAACGCGGTGATGGCGGTCAACGGCCTGACCAACCAGGCGACCGCCGACGGACGCACGGGCTGGACCAGCTATGACCTCGAACGCTTTCTGCTGGCCCCGCCGGATCTGCTGGTGACGAGCTTTTTCGACAGCCCGGACCGGTCGTTGCTGCGCGCCTTCGGCCAGCACCCGGCCTTCACCCGCCGGGCCGCCGTCACCCCGGCGGTGGAGGTGCCGGGGCAAAGCTGGGTGTGCAGCGGCTGGATCCTGATGGAGGCCGCCGAGGCGCTGGCCGCCGGGCTGCGGCGTTCGCCCATTCTCTCCGCGACAGGACCCTGATCGATGCGCGCGTCCTTCACTCTGTTCGGCGGTCTGATCGCGTTGGTGATCGCCGCCGCGCTCGCCGGGTTGGGCGGCGGCTATGTGCCGCTGTCTCCCGCAGACATTCTGTCCGGCCTGTCCGGGGTGGGCGATCCCCGTCTGGTGGCCATCGTGCGCGAGGTGCGCGCGCCCCGTGTCCTGTTGGGGCTGGAGGTCGGGGCAGCCCTGGGCCTGTCCGGTGCGGCGCTGCAAGGGCTGATGCGCAACCCGTTGGCCGAACCGGGCCTGATCGGGGTGTCGTCCAGCGCCGGGCTGGGGGCGGTGATCGCCTTTTACTTCGGGTTGGCGGCGCTGTCGCCCTACGCGCTTCCCCTCCTGGCCATGGCGGGGGCGGTGGCCGCCACCCTGGTGCTGCTGGCGGTGGCCGCGCGCGACGGCTCAACCCTGACCCTGATCCTGTCCGGCATCGCCCTGTCCAGCCTGTCGGTCGCGCTGACCTCGCTGGCGATGAATCTGGCCCCCAACCCCTACGCCATCACCGAAATGCTGCTCTGGCTGATGGGGTCGCTGAAGGACCGGACGCCGACCGACGCGCTGACAGCGCTGCCCTTCATCCTGGCGGGTGGCGCGCTGCTGTTGACCGCCGGGCGGGGCCTGGACGCGCTGGCGCTGGGCGAGGACACCGCCCGCAGCCTGGGCGTTGATCTGACCCGCCTGCGCCTGCGCGTGATCGGCGGGGTGGCGGCGGCGGTGGGGGCGTCGGTCGCGGTGTCCGGCTCCATCGGCTTTGTCGGGTTGGTGGTTCCGCATCTGTTGCGCCCGCTGGTCGGGCATGAGCCGGGCCGCCTGCTGCTGCCCAGCGCCCTCGGCGGGGCGGCGCTGGTGACGGTCGCCGATCTTGTCACCCGCCTGCTGCCAACCACGCAGGAGGTCATGTTGGGCGTCGTCACCGCGCTGGTCGGCGCGCCGTTCTTCCTGGTCCTCATCCTGCGCGCGCGCCGGGAGGCGCTGTGACCATGCTGACCGCCACCACCCTCAGCGTTCGCCAGGGAGGCCGTTGCGTGCTGCGCAACCTTGCCTTCACCGCCCGGCGCGGGGCCGTCACCGGCCTGATCGGCCCGAACGGCGTCGGCAAATCCACCCTGCTGCGCGCCATCGCCGGGCTGCTGCCCCATGACGGACATTTGCGGATCGATGGTCAACCGCTGCCCGCCGACGCCCGCGAACGCGCCCGCTTGATCGGCTATCTGCCGCAAGGCCACCACCTCCATTGGCCGTTGACGGTCCGCCGCACGGTCGAATTGGGGCGGCTGCCGCATTTGGGGCCGCTGGGACGTCTGGGCCGGGCCGACCGCGCCGCCGTGGACCGGGT
This sequence comes from Azospirillum sp., assembly GCA_027486405.1. Classification (GTDB taxonomy): domain Bacteria; phylum Pseudomonadota; class Alphaproteobacteria; order Azospirillales; family Azospirillaceae; genus Azospirillum. The sequence continues at coordinate 114,729 of JAIXPD010000010.1, forward strand.
GATGGCGGCCACCGGGATCGCCCCCCTGTCCGACCGCGCGGTCCCAACCCTGTCGGGGGGCGAGCGGGCGCGGGTGATGCTGGCCCGCGTGCTGGCCGCCGACGCGCCGCTGCTGCTGGCCGACGAGCCGACGGCCGCGCTCGACCCCGGCCACCAGTTGCGGATTCTGGCGCTGTTGCGCGCCGAAGCAACCGAACGGGCGCGCGCCGTCCTGGTTGTTCTGCACGATCTGTCGCTGGCCGCCCGCAGTTGCGACAACCTCATCCTGATGCTGCCCGACGGCGGCGTGATCGCTGGCCCGACGCCGTCGGTGCTGACGGCGGAGGCGCTGCGCGCGGCCTATGGCGTCTCCTTCGCCGTCACCCGGCTTGCCGACACGCCCCTGGTCGTTCCCCTGACCACGGCCCCCCTGCCCGCTGGCCCGTCCCACCCCCAAACCAACGCCGGAGTTCTGGCCCATGCCGATTGATGCCGCCACGCCATTGGACATTCCCAACCCGTCCGAAGCGACCGACCGGACCGAGGTGATCGTGTGCGAAAGCTGCCGCTCCCCCGCGCCGGAGGACGGCGATGGCTGGACCGGCGCGATGTTCGCCGCCCTGCTGGACGGTGTGATCGCCGCCACGCCCGACCTGGCCGGGGTTCGCGTGTCCACCATGCGCTGCCTGATGAGCTGCCGCCGCCCCTGCGCCGTCCACATCCGCTCCCCCGACCGCATGGGCTATGTGCTGGGCGATCTGCCGCCCGAACGGTCGGCGGTCCTGGCGCTGGTCGACTATCTGGCGTCCTACCGACGCACGTCGGACGGCGTTGTGCCCTACAAGCGCTGGCCGGAGGGTGTGAAGGGAAAATTCGTGGCGCGCATCCCGCCCGTCCCGTCCAGCGCATGACAGGGCACGGCAGCGCCCCGGCCTGTCGGCCATAGGGACGGGGCAATCGGGTGAAGGCTTGAAATTCCATTATTAGGACATTTGTCATCCCCGCGAAGGCGGGGATCCAGAGTTCGCAGAGTGGCTCTGACGGGAAAACCTGGATCCCCGCCTTCGCGGGGATGACGGTAAATTCTTCTTATAGGTTTATAAACCTTCAAGAGGTTGCCCTGGCCATAGGGACGGCCCCGATTGCCCGACCGATCCTACGCTCGGTATTGTTGGCATAACTGACAGTAGGCGGATGCTATGCGGGTTGCCATCGTCGATGACAGCGAAAGCTCTTTGTCCCTGATGACCGGGCTGGTCGCGGGACTGGAGGGGGTGGAGGCCATGGCCTTCCCCCGCGCGCTGGACGCCCTGATGTGGATCGGCCAGAACCCGCCGGTCGATCTGGTCGTCGTGGACTATCTGATGCCCGCCCTCAACGGCCTGGGCTTCATTGAGCTGCTGCGGCGCGACCCGAAACAGGCGTCGGTCCCGATCATCATGGTCACGTCGTCGGACTCCAAGGATGTCCGCTACATGGCCCTGCAACTGGGGGCCAAGGATTTTCTGACCAAGCCGATCGACCCGGTCGAGTTCACCGCGCGCGTCAGCAACACGCTGGACGCCCATCAGGCGCACAAGGCCTTGGCCGATCAATCGGCCTGGCTGGCCAGCGAGGTGGCACGGGCCACCGACCAACTGCTGGAACGCGAACGCGAAGCCCTGCTGGTGCTGGGCCGGACCGCCGAACACCGCGACCCGGAAACCGGGCGACATCTGACCCGGATGTCCCACTATTCCTGGCTGATCGCGCTGGCGTTGGGCTGGTCCACCGAGGCCGCCGCGCGGCTCAAGGTCGCCAGCCCGCTGCACGACGTCGGCAAGGTCGCCATTCCCGATCACATCCTGCTCAAACCCGGCAAGCTGACGCCGGACGAGTTTGCCATCATGAAGGGGCACGCCCTGGCCGGGGCGAACATCCTGGCGGGCAGCCAATCGCCGTTGCTGCAACTCGCCTGCGAGATCGCCCTGTCGCACCATGAGTGGTTCGACGGAACCGGCTACCCCAACGGTCTGGCGGGCGAGGCCATTCCGCTGTCGGGCCGAATCGTCGCGGTCGCCGACGTGTTCGATGCCCTGACCACCACCCGCCCCTACAAACAGCCCTGGAGCTTCGAGGACGCGCACGATCACCTGCGCAACGGCGCTGGCAGCCATTTCGATCCCGCCTGCGTGGCGGCCTTTGGCCGGGTTCTTCAGGACATTCGCGAGGTGTTCGAATCAAACAAAGAATAAAACACAAGGCAATAATTAAATTTCTTCCCAAGCGCAATTCAGCAACATGCAGAATTGCGCATAATTCTTTTCGCTGTTTGCGCCTGTTATTATCGGGAAAATCTAGGATCTCCCCGTATCGATCCGCGAACCACGACCAACTACACTTCCAATCAACATCGAACGCAGTGATTTGTGTTTCGATTGGAACGGATGGTTGGCATGAACGACGGCACTCACAGAACCACGCTGCGCCTGACCGGGAAGGAAACCGTCGCCCAGATCGATGATCTGTGCGAACGGCTGGGGCAGGCGTTGAACGCGTCGGATTCGGTGCTGGTCGACAGCGACGCGCTGGAGGACACCGACCTTGGTCTGGTCCAGGCGCTGATCGCGGCAAGACGCAGCGCGCAACGGCGCGGCATCGCCTTCCACCTCAAACAACCACTCGCCGAACCGTTGATGGACGCGCTGCAACGCGGCGGCTTCCTCAACGATCCGCAGCACGCCGATTTCTGGACTGGGAGAGACGAACATCATGGCCAAGACCATTCTCAGCGTTGATGACTCGGCCAGCATGCGCCAGATGGTCAAGCTGACGCTGTCGTCGGCGGGCTATCAGGTGGTGGAGGCCGCCGACGGGCGGGACGCCCTGGCCAAGGCCAAGGCCGGAACCTTCAACATGGTTCTGACCGACCTGAACATGCCCAACATGGACGGGCTGTCGCTGATCCGTGAGCTGCGCGGCCTGTCCGCCTATCGCGGCGTGCCGATTGTCTTCCTGACCACCGAATCCGACGCCGGAAAGAAGAACGAGGCCAAGGCCGCCGGTGCCACCGCCTGGATCGTCAAGCCGTTCCAGCAAGACCAACTCCTCGGTGTGGTTCGCAAGGTCATCGGGCCATGACCAACCGCACCGACCCCGCCCAGATTTTCCGCGAGGAATCCGCCGAGTTGCTGGCCGAACTGGAGAGCACGCTGCTGCGGCTCGAAGCCCGGCCGGGCGACCGCGATCTCCTCGACACCGCCTTTCGCGCCCTGCACACCATCAAGGGGTCCGGGGCGATGTTCGGGTTCGATGCGGCGGCGGCCTTCACCCACCATCTGGAAAGCGCCTTCGACCGGATGCGCACGGGCGCGCTGGCCCCCAATTCGGTGCTGATCGGGGTGGCGTTGGCGGCCAAGGACCACATCCGCGCCCTGATCGAAACCCCCGCCCTGGCCGATCCGGCGGAAGGCGAACGGCTGTTGGCGCTGGTCGCCGCGCAAACCGCCGGGCCGCCCCCCGCCCCCGCCCCCGTCCCGGAATGCATCGCCGAAACCACGGCCGAAACCGCCGCCCCGTCCGACCCCGACCGCCGCACCTGGCGTGTCCGCTTCCGGCTGGCCCCGGACGCGATGGAGCGCGGAACCAACCCGCTGCTGCTGCTGGACGAGCTGCGCAGCCTGGGCGACGCCACCATCCGCGCCGTGACCGACGCCGTGCCGCCGCTGGAGGAGCTGGATCCCAGCCGCTGCGTCCTGGCCTGGGATGTGACGCTGACCACCGCGCAGCCGCTGTCGACGATCCAGGATGTCTTCATCTTCGTGATGGACGACACCGACCTGACCATCGACGCCGTGAACGACGAGGCCCCGGCGACCGCCCCGCCGTCTGACATCGACGCCGCCGCGCCGCAGCCAACCGCCCACGCGGAGATCGACCCAGGCCCCACGCCATCACCAGCCACTCCGGTCGCGGCGGCCCCAGCGCCCCCGATCGCGGCGGAATCGGGCGGCCGCAACGCCGCCAACGCGAACAGCGCCAGCTCCATCCGCGTGCCCGCCCAGCGGCTGGACGACCTGATGGATCAGGTGGGTGAGTTGGTGATCGCGCAGGCCCGCCTGAAGCAGTTGATCGGGGCCAGCACCGATCTTCAGGTCAAATCCGTGGCCGAGGAGATCGAACGCCTGTCCAACGGGCTGCGCGACATCACCATGGGCATCCGCATGGTCCCGATCGGGTCGCTGTTCGGGCGGTTCCGCCGTCTGGTCCGTGATCTGTCGCAAGAGTTGGGCAAGGACGTCGCCCTGACCATGTCCGGCGAAGACACCGAACTCGACAAAACGATGATCGAGCGGCTGAACGACCCGCTGGTCCACATCATCCGCAACAGCCTGGATCACGGGCTGGAAACCGCCGACCAGCGCACCGCCGGGGGCAAGGCCCCGCAGGGCCACATCCATCTGTCCGCCCGCCACGCCGGAACCCAGGTGCTCATCACCATCCGCGACGACGGGCGCGGCCTGGACCGCGACCGCATCCGCGCCAAGGCCGAGGAGCAGGAGTTGATCCAGGCGGGCGCGAAGCTGTCGGACGCCGAGCTGTTCCAACTGATCTTCCATCCCGGCTTCTCCACCGCGCGCACCCTGACCAGCCTGTCGGGCCGGGGCGTGGGCATGGATGTGGTCAAACGCACCATCGACGCGCTGCGCGGGACCATCGACATCACCAGCACGCCCAACCAGGGGACCGAAATCACCCTTGGCCTGCCGCTGACGCTGGCGATCATCGACGGGCTGCTGGTGCGGGTCGGGCGGGGACGCTACGTCATCCCGCTGTTCGCGGTGGAGGAGTGCGTTGAGCTGCCGCCCACCGCCGAAGGCCGCCAGGCCGGTCGGAATTTCCTGAACATCCGGGGGGCGCTGGTCCCCTTCATCCGCCTGCGCGAGAGCTTCGCCGTCAGCCACCCGCCCGACGCCTATCCGAAGGTGGTCATCATCTCCACCGGGGATCGCCGGGTCGGGCTGGTGGTCGATCAGGTGCTGGGCGACCACCAGACGGTCATCAAATCCATGTCGAAGCTGCACGCCGACGTCGCCAATTTCTCCGGTGCCACCATTCTGGGCGATGGCTCGGTCGCCCTGATCCTGGACATCGGCCAACTGGTCGCCGCCGGGCAAGCGGCTGGGCAGGCCGCCGGGCCAGCGCCCGAACCGCAGCGCGCGGCGTCGTGACCGCGAACCGGAGAATCACACCATGACCGACACGCTGCCATCCTCCTTCGAAGCCCTGACGCTCAATCTGGGTGGGGAGCTGTTCGCCATCGACGCCAATTGCGTGCACGAGATCCTCGACCTCATCCCGCAAACCGATGTGCCCGGTGCCCACCCTTTCGTGGACCGGCTCATCAACGTGCGGGGCAAGGTGGTCCCGCTGGCCGATCTGCGGATCAAGTTCGATATGGAGCGCACCCCGCCCACCATCGACACCCGCATCGTGGTCGTTGAAATCACGCTGGACGACGAGCCGACCGTGGTCGGTCTGCTCGCCGACAAGGTGTATGAGGTGACGACCATCGGCGGGGCCTCCATCGAAAAAACGCCCGACATCGGCATGCGCTGGCGTCCCGACTTCATCCGGGGCATCGGCAAGCGCGGCGCCGACTTCATCGTCATCCCCGACATCGTCCGCATCCTGTCCGTCCACTGACCGGCCCACGCGGTTCGCGCAGCGAGGAACCACCATGCGCATCACCATCAAAACCAAAATCATCACCGCGTTCAGCGCCGTGATCCTGCTGTCGGCCATCACCGCCGGTCTGGCGGTGCAGGGGCTGGGCGAGTTGAGCGACAAGATCGAAGAGCTGGTCAGCCAGTCGGCCCAGCGCGTCAGCCTGGCCCGCCAAATCCCCAAACAGGTGTTCCTGATCCAGCGCGAGGAAAAGAACTTCCTGCTGGTCAGCGAGGAGGCCGACATCGACCGCTTCGACAAGGCGCTCCTGACCCAACGGGAGGAAACCAAGGCGGTTTTCGAACGGCTTCGCAAGGTTGCCGATGCCGAAGGGCAGAAGAAGCTGGCGCAGGTGGAAAGCCTGTTCGCCGACTTCTCATCCGCACAGGACAAGGTTCGGGTGATCGGTCGCATTCGCTCCACCAACAAGGGGGCGGAACTGGTCAACGGCGCGGCCAACGAGGCCTTCATTGCCGCCGACGAGGCGCTGCGCCCGCTGTTGGATCGGGTGGAACGGGGTGGCGACACCTCTGCGGTGCAACTGCGCATCGCCCACGCCATCCGCAAGATGACGACCGACTGGGGACAGGCGCGGGTCATCCTGCGCAACAGCCTGCTGGCGTCCGACGACGCCAGCACCGAAGCGGTGCTGAAACCGTTTCCCGCCCTGGTCGACAGCATCCGCGCCCAGCAGGAAGCCATTCGCAGCCTGTTGACCAACGACGAAGACATTCGCGCCTACGCCCTGTTCCACGACAAATACCGCGCCTTCGAAAAATACCGTGACGAGGTCGTCGTGCTGGCCCGCAAGAACACCGAGGTCAAGGCGCTTGCCCTGTCCACTGGCGAGGTGCGCAACGCCGCGATCAAACTGTCGAACACCGCTGATGAAATGGTGGCTCTGGCCGAAAAGGGCATGGCCGACGACAAGCTGAAGGCAGAGCAGACCTACGCCAACCTGCGCGCCATCCTGATCGCCGCCGTGATCGTGTCCTTGCTGTTGGCCATCGTGTCGGGGGGCTACATCGCCATCTCGGTGGCGCGGGGGCTGGCCAAGGCGGTCGAACTGGCCAACGCGGTGGCGATTGGCGATCTCGACCAGCGGGTCGATGCGTCCAGCGACGACGAAATTCGCGATCTCATCAACGCCTTGAACAGCATGACCGAAAACCTGCGCAACACCGCCGCTGTGGCCAATGAAATCGCCCGTGGCAACCTGACGGTGGAGGCGCAACGCCTGTCCGAGCGCGACGCGCTGGGCACCGCGCTGGAAACCATGCTGGAGAAGCTGCGCACCGTCGTCACCGACGCGTCCAGCGCCGCCGACAACGTCGCGGCGGGCAGCCAGGAATTGTCCGCCAGCTCCGAAGAGCTGTCGCAAGGGGCGACCGAACAGGCGTCGGCCGCCGAAGAGGCGTCGGCGTCGATGGAGGAAATGGCCGCCAACATCAAGCAGAACGCCGAAAACGCCACCCAGACCGAAAAGATCGCCCGCCAATCGGCCAAGGACGCCCAGGCGTCGGGCGAAGCGGTGAGCCGCACCGTGCAGGCGATGCAGACCATCGCCGAGAAGATCAGCATCGTGCAGGAGATCGCCCGCCAAACCGATCTGCTGGCGCTGAACGCCGCCGTCGAGGCCGCCCGCGCCGGGGAGCATGGCAAGGGTTTCGCCGTCGTCGCGTCGGAAGTGCGCAAGCTGGCCGAACGCAGCCAGGGGGCGGCGGCGGAAATCAGCGCGCTGTCCACCGAATCCACCAAGATCGCGCAGGAGGCCGGGCAGATGCTGGCCCGTCTGGTTCCCGACATCCGCAAGACCGCCGAACTGGTTGAGGAAATCAGCGCGGCGTGCCGCGAGCAGGACATCGGGGCCGAACAGATCAACCAGGCCATCCAACAGCTCGACAAGGTGACGCAGCAGAATTCCAGCGCGTCGGAGGAGATGGCCGCGACCTCGGAAGAACTGTCCTCCATGGCGGGGCAGTTGCAGGAAACGATCTCCTACTTCTCCATCGACCAAACGGAGCATCCGGCTGTCATGGCCGAGGTGGCGGTCGCAGCGCCGGTGCGCCGCGCCCAGCCCCTGGCCCGCATGACCCCGCCGCCGCCGGTCAAGCGCCCCGCCAGCTTCGTCAAGGCCAAGGCCGGTTCGGCCACGGCGGCACGCCCGGCCAAGCTGAACGGCAAGGGCAACGGCCCCAAGATCAATCTGGAAGGTGGCAAGGGAGCCGATGAGCTGGACTCCCGCTACACCGAATTCTGATCGGTCGGTCCACGTCCTGGGCGTTGGGGTCCCCCCCGCCGCCCGGGACGAGGCACCGTCCCTGTACCGCCCCCGTTTCCGGGAATGCCCCATGACCCGCCCCACCCCACCACGTGAACCGACCCAATACGTGACCATCGGGATCGACCGCGAAATCTTCGCGATCGAGGTTGGGAACGTCCGCGAGATCCTGGATCTGCAACCGATCGCCCGGCTGCCGCACGCCCCGGCCTTTCTGGTCGGCATGATCGACGTGCGCGGCCAGGGTGTCCCCACCATCGACCTGCGGCTGAAGCTGGGTCTTCCCCCCACCCCGGCCACCGAACACACGCGCATCCTGGTGTTGGATGTCCCCGTCGACGGGACCCCGCTGACCATCGGCGTCATCGCCGACCGGGTGATCGAGGTGACGGCCCTGTCCGACCAGGCCCTGGAAGCGCCGCCGCGTGTGGGCGGGCGCTGGCGGTCCGATTGCATCCAGGCGATTGGCCGGGCCAACGGCGGTTTCGTCATCGTCTTCGACGTCGTCCGCCTGTTTTCCACCGACGCCGCCGTGCTGTTGTCCCAACCCGACGAGGCCGCATGACCGAACCGTCCACCAACCGCGTCATCAACGACAGCCTGAGCGCGCAGGATTTCAACCGTCTGGGGGCGATCATCCAGCAGCATTGCGGCATCCGCATGCCGCCGACCAAGCGCACCATGGTGGAAGGCCGCCTGCGCCGCCGGGTGCGCGCGCTGAAACTGGCCAGCATGCATGATTACTGCCGCTATGTGCTGGACGGCGGGGCGCTGGACAGCGAGCTGGTCAACCTGATCGACGCCGTCACCACCAACAAGACCGATTTTTTCCGGGAAATCGAGCATTTCCGCTTTCTGTCCGAACGCGGTCTCGCCCATTTGGTCGGTCTGCCGCACCATCCCGGCCGCGACCGCCCGCTGAAATGCTGGAGTGCCGCCTGTTCGACCGGGGCGGAACCCTACACCCTGTCGATGCTGCTGCACGAGCACGCCCGCCGCCAGCCACCCTTCCGCTTCGACATCATCGCCACCGACATCTGTACCGAGGTGCTGGCCACGGCGAAGCTGGGCATCTACCCCGCCGACATGGCGGGCATGATCCCGCGCGATTACGCGATGCGCTACGTCCGCCGGTCGCACGACCGGGACAACCCGACCATCCGCCTCATCCCCCAAATCCGCCAGTCGGTGCGCTTCGGTCATCTGAACCTGATGGATCCCTCCTATCCGGTTGCCACCGACATGGACATGATCTTCTTCCGCAACATCCTGATTTATTTCGACAAGCCGACGCAGAAGGCGGTTCTGCACCGGCTGTGTCACCACCTGCGTCCGGGCGGATACCTGTTCGTCGGCCACAGCGAGACCATCGCGAACATGGATCTGCCGCTGACGCAGGTCGCCTCGGCCATTTTCATGCGGAGCTGACAGATGGACCAGACCAGGGCATCGGGAAAAATCCGTGTTCTCATCATCGACGATTCGGCGACGGTGCGACAAACCCTGTCCTCCATCCTGTCCTCCGACCCCGAGATCGAGGTGATGGGCAGCGCCGCCGACCCCTACGCCGCCGTGCGCCGCATCGCCGACGAGGCCCCGGACGTCATCACCCTGGACGTGGAAATGCCGCGCATGGACGGCATCACCTTCCTGCGCAAGCTGATGAGCCAGCACCCGATCCCGGTGGTGATGTGCTCCTCCCTGGTGGAGGATGGATCGGACACGCTGATGCAGGCGCTGGAGGCGGGGGCGGTGGACATCATCGTCAAGCCACGGCTCGACACCCGCCAGGCCCTGTTGGAAGCGCAAACGCTGATCTGCGACACGGTGAAGGCCGCCGCCCGGGCACGCCCCAACCGCCGCGCCGCCGCCGCCAGCGCACCGGCCCGCACCCTGCACCCGGAACCCAAGTTGAGCGCCGACGTGATGATGCCAGCCCCGCACGGGCAGGCGATGGCCAAGACCACGGAAAAGGTGATCTGCATCGGCGCCTCCACCGGCGGAACCGAGGCGCTGCGCACGGTCCTGGAAGCCCTGCCCGCCGACGGACCCGGCATCGTCATCGTCCAGCACATGCCCGAAAGCTTCACGGCGGCGTTCGCCCGGCGGCTGGACAGCCTGTGCGAGGTGGCGGTGCGGGAGGCCAAGGACGGCGACACCGTGCTGCGCGGCCAGGTGCTGATCGCGCCGGGCAACCGCCACACCTTGCTGCAACGCAGCGGCGCGCGCTATTTCGTGACGGTGAAGGATGGGCCGCTGGTGTCGCGCCACCGGCCGTCGGTCGATGTGCTGTTCCGTTCGGCCGCCCATTGCGCCGGTGCCAACGCGGTCGGCATCATCATGACCGGCATGGGCGACGACGGCGCGAACGGGCTGCTGGAGATGCGCAACGCCGGGGCCTTCACCATCGCTCAGGACGAGGACAGTTGCGTGGTCTTCGGTATGCCCAAGGAAGCGATCCAGCGCGGTGCCGCCGAAAAGATCGTCGGCCTGTCCGCCATCGCGCGGGAAATCGTCTGGCGCGGCAGCCGCGCCCACACCCAGTGACGCGCCCCAGTGACACGACGGAGAATCCCGCGATGGATGGATCCCCTTGGGCCAACGGAACAACGGCGGTGACGATTCCGGCGGACACCGCCGCCACCCTGCGGGCGCTGTCCGACGGGTTGGCGCGCGCCGCCGCCCCGATCGAGGGGGCGTTCGCAGCGGTCGGCGGCGATCTGGGAAACGCCCTGACGGTGATCGACGGCGTCGGCGGGGATTTCCAAACCCTGTCCGCCGCGCTGGACAACCCCGATGGGGTGAGCGCGGTGACAACGCTGACCCAGGCCCGCAAAGACACCATGGCGCTGGCGGCGAACACGCAGGCCATGATGGATCTGCTGACCGGGTTGGATCAGGGCAGTTCGGCGTTGGCGCAGCGGCTGGCCACCCTGACCAGCGTCATCGGCGAAATCACCGCGCTGGCCATCAACGCCAAGGTCCAGGCCGCGCAAATCCGCGCCGCCAACGTTGATTTCAGCGTGTTCAGCACCGAAATCGACCGGCTGCACGGGTTGGCGAACAGCACCACCCAGCAGGCCAGCGAGCGGCTGACCGGGTTGCGCGCCGCCATCGCCACCGCCCACCAGACCGCCGCGCGCTTCCAGGCCGAGAATGTGCGGGCGCTGGACGCCATCGCGGCGGAGCTGAACGCCAGCCTGAACGATCTGTCCGCCCGACGGACGGCGGCGCGCGCGGCGACCCGGGCCTTTGCCGACCGCGTGGCCGACATCCGGGCGCGGACCGGCCACTGCATCATCGGCCTTCAGGCGGGCGACATGACCCGCCAGCGGTTGGAACACATTCGCCATGCACTGGATCTGTTGATCGGCATGCTGGCTCCAGCCTCCGGCGGCGTCGCGCAGGGGCAGGATTGGTTGACCGCGCTTGCCGAGGATCGCAAGGCCGCGCTGCTGTCGGCCGTGTGCGACCTCCAGGCCCGCCAATTCACCCGCACGCGCCAGGATTTCTCCCATCAGGTCCAGACGCTGCAAGACCATCTCCGCGCCTTGGCGCGCGACGCGGACGCCATCGCCAGCGACGCCCGGCGCTTGTTTCACGACGACGACGACCGCGACCGCTCCTTTGTCGGCGCGGTGGCCGCCGATGTTGATCGCGCCATCGCCCTGCTCGCCCAATACCGGGAGGCCGACTCGCGCATCCGCGAACAGATCGTTCAGGTGTCCGACGGCTTCGCCGCGATGCGGCGCAACGTCACCGCGATCACCTCCATCGATGCCGACATGCGGATCATGGGGTTGAACACCACCTTCAAATGCACCCGCCTGGGCGACGCCGGGAAGGCGTTGGGGGTGGTGGCGCAGGAGCTGCGCGCGTGCAGCCGTCGCACGGAGGAAGCCTCCCGCTCCATCGCCGCCGCGATTGGCGACGCGACCGCGCGCGCCGCCGCGCTCAACACCCAATCGGACCGCGACCACCAGACCGCCGCCGCGCTGACCACCGGCATGTCGGTGTCGATGACCGCCCTCAAGGGGCTGGAACAGGAGCAGGACCGCGCCTTGTCGGGCCTGACCGCCCATTGCGCGCGCGCCGCCAGCCTGTTGCGCGGCTGCGTGGACCGCCTCTCGCTCGACACCCGGCTGGACACGGCGACGGCGGCGGTGACGGATGGGTTGGCCCGCATGAGCGCCCTGGTCCCCGACCACAGCGCCACCGACCATGTGCGCGAGGACGTGCTGCGGCTGTTGGCGGGCAAATACACCATGGCCAGCGAACGCATCGTCCACGACCTGTTCGCCGCCACCGACGGGTTGACCCCAACCGCAGAGCCGGAGGCGGAGGGCGGCGGCGGCGACATCGATTTCTTCTGACGACCTCTTTTGACGGCGGCGTCTGACGATGGGCGAGCCGGTCAGGCCGCGCTGAGTGCGGTCAGGAAGCGGTCGGCCTCGTCCCGCAGATTGTCGGCCTGTTCCGCCAAGGTCCTCGACACCGTCAGCAGGGCGTGCGCGGCCGTGCCGGTGTTGCCCGCCGCGTCGGTCACACCGTGAATCGTTGCGGAGATTTCCTCGGTCCCCCGGGCCGCCTGCTGGGCGCTGCGGGAGATTTCGTCCGTGGCGGCCACCTGTTGCTGAACGGCGGCGGAGATGTCCGACGCCACCCCGTCGATCCGGCCGATGGCGACGGCGATGTCGCGCACGGCGGACACGGCGGCACTGGTCGTGCCCTGAATGCCGGTGATCTGGATGGAAATGTCTTCCGTGGCCTTTGCGGTCTGGTTGGCCAGATGCTTCACCTCGTTCGCCACCACGGCAAAGCCCTTGCCCGCCTCCCCAGCCCGCGCCGCCTCGATGGTGGCGTTGAGCGCCAGCAGGTTGGTTTGGCTGGCGATGCTGTTGATGAGCTGCACCACGTCGCCCACCTTTTGCGCCGACGCGACCAGTCCATCGATCACCGCGCCGGTTCGCCCCGCCTGGTCCACCGCCTGCCCGGCCAGCGAGGAGGCATCGGCCACCTGCCCGCCGATGCTGCGGGTGGCCCCGGCCATTTCATCGGTGGCGGCGGCCACCGTTTGCATGCTGGCGTTCGCGTGCTGGGCCGCTGCCGACACCGCGCCGCTCTGCTGCCGGGTCTGCTGCGCCGCGCTGGAGAGCGAGGCGGCGTTGCTCTGAAGCAATCCGGCGGAGGTGGTGAGCGCCGTCACCTCGCGGGTGATGACCGCCTTGAAATCGCGCACCAGCGCCGAGACCGTTTCGCTGTGCGATTGCTTGGCGGCGGCCTCGGCCCGTTGCGCCTCCTCCAATTCGTGGTTGCGCCGCATGTTGTCGCGGAACACCGTCAACGTCCGGGCCATGTCGCCCAACTCGTCGCGCCGCTCCGTTCCGCTGACAACCACCGACAGGTCGGCGGCGGCCAGCGTTTGCATGGCGCGGGTCAACAGCCGGGCCGGAGCCGTGATGGTCCGCGCCCCGATGATGTGGGCGACCACCGCCCCCGCCAACACGCCAAAGCCGACCAGAAGGATCAAGGCCGGTTGCCAGGTCTGGTGAAAGGCCGCGAGTTCCCGTTGGGCGGCGGTCAAGCGGTCCTGCCGCAATTGCCGCATGGCCTGGATGTGGGCGTTCAACGCCTTGCGGTTCTCGCGGTTGGCCTCGTTGTCGCCAAACGCCCGCGCCTTGGCGAGCGTCTCCTCATAGGCCAGACGCACCAGTTCGCGGCGAAAGGCGATGAATTGGTCAATCGCCGCCCCCACCTCGCGGTGAAAGGCCGGACGGTCCGCCTCCGGCGTCAGGTCAGCCCACCGGTCGGCCGTCATCTTCAGCTCCGACAACCGCATCAGCAACGGATCCCCGAATTTCCGGGCCTCTCCGGTCGAGGACGACATGTAGATGCCGCGTGACTCCATGACCACCGCGTTGACCAGACCGTTGGCCTGTTCCGCCGCCAGGGCGCGCAGGCCCGCGTTCCCCATGTCGTCGGCGCGCTGCCGGAACAGGGTCAGCGACCATGCGCCGGCGGCCCCGACCGCCGCCATCACCATGGCCATCACCAGCACGATGAGGGAGATCCGCGTTCCAATCTTCATCCGGTCAAGCAGCGCCATGCCAGTCTTTCCCCTTCGGCGGTTGCGCGTGAATGGCGTCTTCACAATGCACCGCAACAAAAGCAGGTGATGGTTCCAATTTCAATTCCGATTTGGATTAAAATTGTCGCACCGATCCACTTTTGCCTGTATTCGGGAGTCTCGGGCTGCTGGCCAACGGCGGTGGAACAGCGCGTCCCCATCAGCGGGGGCAGTTGTGCAAAGCGCCGCCGAACTCATCAACAATCACGACGGCGATCATCCGCCCAAACCTCCACCCCTTGCCCACCGGCGTGGTGGTAAAAAGGGGGGCGGAAAGCCGTGCGGCCATACTCGGTAAAAACAGGGGGCGCAGGAGGATGGCGGCAGTCAAAGACCACCGCCATCAACACCATGATCACCACCATGATCACCGTCGATCCCAGGACTGGAACGGACGGTCACATCACCCTGTCAGCCCTCGACCCGGGACAGGGCCAGCACGCTTCGGTCAACAGTCGGCACGGCGGCGAAACCGGCCACCTCCTTGCGCAGGGACGCCACGAGTTGCGTGGGCAGCGCCCCCGCCAACGCGTCCAGGGTCTTCCGCAAACGCTGCTCTCCCAGGCGGTTGGCCGCCGCGTCGGTGGTATCGGCAAACCCATCGGTGAGCGCGACCAAAACCTCACGCTTTTCCAACGTCACGCTGTGCGTGGTGTAGACCGCCTCCGCGTACAGACCAAGGGAGCGCCCGGACGGTGCGGCGACGGGGGTCACGCCCCGCGCCGGTCCAACCGCCAGAATCTCCGCAAAATTGGCGTTGGCAAGACGGGCCACACCGGTCTGCGGATCGAAAAGGCCGAACACCGCCGCCGCGCTGGTGCGCGCGCGCCCGTCTTCCGGCGCATCCTCCGGCAGTCCGGCGCAGAAGGTGGCGTTGACCCGCTGGAGGATCAGGGCGGGGTCGAGATCCCCTTGCCCGTGGATGGCGTGATCGACCGCCTGCCGCAGCAGCGTGAGCAAGCGCGCCGCCGCCAGCGGAGCCGCCAGCCCCTCCCCCGTCGCGGTCCCCGCCACGAAAGCGACCACGCCAGCGTTTGGCCCGGTGTTGGGAACAGCGAACAGATCGACAAAATCGCCCCCGGCGACCGGTCCTGGATCATAACCGATGGTGCCATGGACCGGGAACGACGCCCCCGGCGACGGCAGAACCGGAGCGGTCATGGTCTGGAGCAGCCGACGCGCAGCCTCCTGTTCCCGTTCCGTCTGGGCGGCGATGGCCTTGACCTGCCGCCGCAGCCGGTAGCGCTCCAAGCAATCGTTGACCCGTCCTTCCAAAAGGCGGGCGTTGAACGGCTTGGGCAGATAGTCTTCCGCCCCGAGATCGAGACAGAGAACCGTCTCTTCCATGTTGGTCAGGGAGGAAATGACCACGACCGGCGTGTCGGTGAGATGCCCTTCCTTCTTCAGGCGGCGCAACACCTCGGTGCCGCTGATGCGCGGCAGGTTCAGATCGAGAAGGACAAGATCGAACGGTGTCGTCTTCGCCAGATCCAGGGCCTGACGACCGTCCGAGGCCACCGTCACATTGGCGAATCCGGCCTTGCCCAGATACAGCGCGATCAACTCCTGACTGAACTGGTCGTCCTCAACCAAAAGCAGATGCTCAGAGCGCAAAGCAGCGACAGGTTGAGTCATGACGTTTGAAACTCCGTCTTTCGTCCGTCGGGAGTCAGGCCCGACCATCATTGCAATCAAAAATTACATCGCGACGCTCAAGGCGCTTGCCCCCCAAACAAGGCCGACCGCAAACCAGAAGGCGCTTGCGGTCGAAGCCCATCCGAGGGGGGCGAGACTCCTCACACCCAAGCCGTCACCAGCCCATCACCGGGCCGACCCGCGTTACGGGTTGACGACCGCTTCCGCCGGAACGCTGACTTTGCGCAGCTCCGCCGTGGACTTGGACACGATCAGCTTGGAGGCCGGCAGGATCACCGGCATCTTGCGGGCATCCTCGCCCTTCAGCACCTTGGCGATCATTTCGGCGGCGGTGCCGCCCATGTCTTCCACCGTCGGGGTGAAGGCGGCCAGCCACTTGTTCAAGACAAAGGTCTGGGTGCCGCCGAACAGATTGACGCGATCCCCAACGGCCTTCTGAATGTCGCCGGACTTCGATCCCAGATAGCTGTCGGCACCGGCGTACACGGCGTCCACCGCCAGCTTGCCGGATTTGATCTCGGCCAGCACCTCGTCCAGGGCGTCGGTGTCAGGGGCCACGCGACGGGAAATCAGCTCGATCCCGTTCTTGTTGGTCCAGTCCGTCACCTGCGCCTCGATGATCTTGGCGTTCGGTTCGCGGGCGTTGAACAGCACCAGCAGCTTCTTGAACGGGGCCAGCTTGTTGAACGCCGACAATTGCTGATCCATCGGCACGCCGTTGGTCACACCGGTGGTGTTGACGCCCGGCGCGTCCATCGCCTTCACCAGCTTGCCGCCCACCGGATCGAACACGATGTTGAAGACGATCGGAATGCGATCCTGGATGACCTGTTGGGCGACCTGCGTCGTCGTGGTTCCGAACGAATAGGCGATGTCGAACTTCTTGGCCGCGATGTCATCCTCCAGCGCGCGCAGACGGCCCGCCATGATGCCACGGTCCTGATTGCCGACCACTTCGGTGTATTTGGCCTGAACACCCAGGGCTGCCAGTTTCTCCTTGAGCGCGACTTCCGGCTCCGTGATGCCACGCCACAAAATCAACAGGATGTTCTTTTCCTGTGCTGCCGCCGGGGTGGCGGCCATTGCCACCATTGCAAGCGAAAGCGCGGCAAGAAATGACTTGATGGACCAACGGATTGATACCCGAACAGATCCCGTGCCAATCCGGATGGACTTCGACTTCATTGGCAATTTCCTCAGCTCTGCGGCGGCCCAAAGCACCCGCGTCAGTGGATACGGAATTTAGATTGATTGAAGCTTGCGAGCAATTGACAATTTTGCCATCCTTGATGGAGGAGCAATCCCTGATATGACATCATGTTGCGAAAAATTTGATAAAATTATTCTCGTAACAGATGTGCAACAGAATCGGCAATTCCAGAGGCCAACGAAACACCATGACCCGTTTTGGAACGATCATCAGCGCGGTCTGCGCCCTGTTCGCAGTCGTGGCCGCCTCCCCCGCCGAATCTGCGGGAAGCACGCAAGAGTTGAGTTTTCCATCAAAGATTACTGGAAAGGATTATCGGTACACCATCTACCTTCCCGATGGATACGCCGCATCCTGCACCACCTATCCGGTGGTGTATCTGCTGCACGGCGCCAGCGGGAACGAACGCGATTGGCTCGATAAGGGGACCGTCGAACCGGTTCTGGAGCGGATGATCGCCGAAAAGCGCATTCCGCCGGTCGTCGTCGTCATGCCCGGCCATCGCGGCATGTGGTGGGTCGACGGCCATGGCGAGAAGTCGGAATCGGTTCTGCTGACCGAGCTGCTTCCCGATGTCGAGCACCGTTTCCGCGTGCATGCGGACCGCGAGGGCCGTTCCTTCGGCGGCCTGTCGGCCGGTGGCTATGCGACCATCCGTCTGGCCTTCACCCGGCCGGATCTGTTCGCGGTCGGTATGGCGCTCAGCCCGGCGATCTACAGCCCGCTGCCACCCCCCACCTCCTCGGCAATCAAGGATCCCTCCTTCCAGAAAGACGGGGCGTTCGATGGGGAATTGTGGCAGCGGTTGAATTGGCAGTCGTTGATCGACGGCTACCGCGCCCAGCCCTTGCGGGTTCCGCTCTATCTCAACGCCGGGGATCATGACCGGTTCGAGATCGCCTATCACACCGCCGTTTTGCAGCGGGAGTTGATGCGCCTGCAACCCAACGCGACCGAGTTCCGCGTCGTCGATGGCGATCACGAATGGCGGGTCTGGCACGAGACGATCGGCGACGCGTTGACCTACGCGCTGGCCCGGATGAAAGCGCCGCTTCCAGCGGCCAAGGGCGACGGCCGATGCGGCTGAACGATCCCCGGCTCGCGCTGTTCCTGATGGTCGCCGGGGACGCGACCGGCAATTCCTTCCTGCCGGTCTACGCGCGTGGGCTGCACGCCACCGGGGATTCGGCGCTGAACGGGTTCATCTCGGACGCGATGGCGGGCGGTCTTCCGGTGTCGGTGTTCTGGCTGGCCGTGGCCGCCACGCAATTGACCACCGGGCTGTGGGAACGGGGGCGCGACCATCGGGCGTTGTTCGGGCTGTCTATTCTTCTCTCCACCATCGCGCTCGTCCTGTGCGGGCGGGCGGGTAGCGTGACCGAACTGATCGTTTGGCGAGCGGTTGGCGGCCTCGGGTACGGGGCAACGATGATCCTGGCCCAGGACGCCATCATCCGGTCGATGGGGCCACAGGCGCGGACCCTGGCGTCGGGGGCCTATCTGAGCGCGTTCTTTTCGGGCGCGATCATCGGCACGCTGGCCGGCAGCACGCTGGCCGAACCGCTGGGCTTTGGCGGGACGCTGATCGCCGGGGCGGTGGTGTCGGCCCTGGGGGCGGCGCTGACCCGGCTGTTCACCCCGCATCGGGAATCGCTGCCACCGCAACGGTTGCGGCCGGGTGTTCTTCTGCGCAACCGCCCGCTTCTCGGCCTGGTTCTGCTGGCGGCGCTGCCGTCGCGCCTGATCAACGGCGGGTTCGTCTTTTACCTGCTGCCGCTGTATCTGCACCATTTGGGAACCCCACCGGCGACCATCGGCTGGATCGCGATGATCTACGCGCTGATCCAGGCGACGACGACGACCTTCTGGTCGCGGCTGATCGACCGCACCGGGCGTCCCTTACTGTTCACGGTCGTCGGGGTGACGCTGTCCGGTCTGGCGATGCTGGTGATTCCGGGCGGTTGGACCGACCTGTGGGGGGCGGTGGCCGCCATCACCCTGTTGGGGATCGCCCAATCCATCGGCATGTCGCCGCAAATCACGGTGCTGTTCAAGATTTCGCAGGCGGACATGGAGCGGTTCGGCCGCACCACGATTCTCGGCATTTACCGCGTGTGCGAGCGCGCCGGGCTGTTCATCGGGCCGATGGCCATGGCGTGGTGCGCCGACCGTTGGGGCGACGCCACCGCCCTGGTGACGTTCGGTTCCATGGCCCTGACCGCGTCGTTGCTGTTGATCGTCGCCGCGCTGCTTGGCGCCTACTCGGACGGCGGGCCGTCCATTCCAGCTCGTGAACAGGGGGAAGCACTATGAACGGCAGTGACTTGGCGGCCGATCTGATCGTTCCGGACGTGTCCGATCCGAAGGGCGGCTTCCTGCTGTCCTGGGGCGACACCATGACCTGGGACGAGTATGAGCTGATGGTCCAGCGGACGCTGGGACCGTTCGAAGGCCGGTTCGAGCAGCGCTATTTCGATTACGTCCACCCCACCACGCTGCAAGGGCATTGGCCCGAGCATCAGGTCAAGCCCACGGTGGTGCGCATGGCCTACACCGATTGGGGCGATCCCGACGGGCCGCTGCTGATCTGCGTCGGCGGCATCGCCAACACGGCGCGCCGGTGGGACTATCTGGCGCTTGGCCTGTGCGAGGATTACCACGTCGTGTGCCTGGACTGGCCGGGCCGTGGCATGAGCGGGTGGATGCCGACGCAGGGCGACTATTCCATCGCCACCAACGTCGAGGTGATCCGCCAACTCATCACCCATCTCGATTGCGAGCGCGCCAGCATCATCGGGTCATCGCTGGGCGGCAGTTCGGCCATCGCCTTTTGCGCCGCCCATCCGGGCGTCACCGAACGGCTGGTGTTGAACGACATCGGCCCCTACATCCCGGGTGAACGCCGCCGCCGTCGCGCCCAGGCGGTCGCCCGCCATTACGTCTTCCGCCGCCCGGCCGATCTGTTCCGCCGCCTGGGCGCGTCGGCCAAGAACGAAGGGCCTGTGACCGAGGACGAGCTGCTGCACAACACCTTTTTCCAAACGCAATGGTCGGATGGCCATGGCGGGCGCATCTATCGCCACGACCCGCGCGCCTTGCAGGCCTACGCCGAAGAGGCGAAGGACAGCCTGACCCAGTGGGACGAGTGGGCGGGCATCGACCTGCCGGTGCTGGTGATCCACGGCATGCTGTCGGACGCGCTGCTGCCCGAAACGGTGGACGAGATGATCGAAAAGCCGGGGGTGACGGCGATGCATGTCCCCGACACCGGCCACACCCCGGCGATGAGCGACGTCAACCAGATCCACTTCGTTCGCAACTGGTTGTTGGGGCACGGGCCGCACGGGCATTTCACCAGCCTGAACCCGCCCGCCGGGCCGCGCCATCTGTTCGGTGCCGCGCCCGTCGCGCCGAAGGGCGGAGGCGTCCGGTGAGATCGGGTTTCGGGGAGGTTGTGGAGGATTCCGAACAGGATCTGCGGAACGACCGCCGCCGTCTGCTGCGGCAGACGATGGCGCTGCACGACATCACCCGGCTTGATTCCGTTCGTTGCTCCGATTTCAACCGGGCGTTGGGCGACATCGCCCGGATCATCGCCTTCACCCTGCATGTGGATCGGGTCGCGGCCTGGACCGTGGTGGAAGGGCCGGAGGGGCTGAAGGCCACCCCGGTCGCCAGCCACGGCCTGAACGCATGGGACGCGGAAGAGTTGCCGCTGTCCGACTTTCCCAACTATTGTCAATTGTTGGCCGACGAACGGTCGCTGGTCGCCCCGCACCCCGACGACGATCCGCGCCTGCGCGAACTGTTGGACCCGGTGCTGCGGCCTGCGGGGGTGAGTTCCCTTGTGCACCTCTGCGTCAAGGTTGAAGGGCGGCCGGTCGCGCTGCTGCGCTGTGAACAACGGCGGACCCCGCGCCCCTGGATCGACGACGAGGTCCACTTCATCGAATCCGTCGCCGGGTTCGTGGCGTTGGCCTCCATCGGGCAGGACCGCAACCGCGCGGTTCAGGCGCTGTACAACAGCGAAAAACGCCTGCTCCAGGTGTTGGAAACCAGCCCGGTGGGCGTGTGCATCGCCGATCCGGGCGGGCGCATCCATTTCGCCAACTCCAGCTTTTGCGCGCTGTTCCGGCGGTCGGAACCGGCCATGCTGGCGACCGACCTCAACAGCCTCTACGCCGACCCGGACCAGCACCGGCGGTGCCTGGACGCGTTCGAACGCGACGGCGCGCTGCGCGGGGTGGAGATCGCGTTCCATCGGACCGGGCCGACACCGGAAACGGTGGAACGCAACGACACCACCGACCCGCTGCTGTGGACCGTGATGTCGTGGGAACGGACGCTGTTCGAGGACCGCCCCGCCATCGTCGTCTGGCTGTTCGACATCACCGACATCAAACGGGCCGAACAGACCCTGCGCGACGCCAAGGATCAGGCGGAGGCGTCCACCCAGGCGAAATCCAACTTCCTGGCCATGATGAGCCACGAGATCCGCACGCCGATGAACGGCGTGCTGGGGATGCTGGACATTCTGGGGCGCAGCCTGCTGGACTCCGATCAGGACCGTTCGGTCGCCGTCATCCGCGAAAGCGCGGTGTCGCTGCTGCGGATCATCGACGACATTCTGGACTTTTCGAAGATCGAGGCGGGAAAGCTCGAACTCGACCCGGTCCCGCTGCGGCTGCGCGATCTGGTGGACGGGATCACGGCCACCCTGTCGCCCATCGCCGGGAAAAAGGGGCTGACCCTGGTCGGAACGACCGACCCGGATATTCCCGCCTGGCTGCTCGGCGATCCGGTGCGGTTGCGCCAAATCCTGCTGAACCTGACCAACAACGCCATCAAATTCACCAGCGCGGGCCAAGTCAGCGTCAGCGTTGCAGGCTTGAGCGTTGCGGAGGACCGCGCCACGGTGCGGATCGCGGTGCGCGACACCGGCATCGGCCTGACCCGCGAACAGGCCGACCGCCTGTTCCAACCCTTCGTCCAGGCGGAGCAATCCACCACCCGGCGGTTCGGCGGCACCGGGCTGGGCCTGTCGATCTGCCACAAGCTGGCCGAACACATGGGCGGCCGCATCGGGGTGGACAGCGCGCCCGGTCAGGGCAGCTCCTTTTGGGTCGAGCTGACCTTGCCGGTGGCCAACGAACCCACCGAACGGAACAGGAGCGCGGAGACGGAGGCCCATGACCGGGGCGGAGACTTGCCGACTCTCCTTCCGGACGGGCCAATCCTGATCGCCGACGATCACCCGATCAACCGCGAGGTGATCCAACGCCAGTTGGAGCAGCTTGGCTGCGTGGCGGACACGGTCAACGACGGCCGGGCGGCGCTGGAGGCGCTGGCGCGGAAACGCTACGCCCTCCTGCTCACCGATTGGGACATGCCCGATATGGACGGGCTGGACCTGACCCGCGCCATCCGGGACCGGGAGGCCGCCGGGGCCGGGTTGGCGTGGTCGTCCACGCGCCTGCCGATCATCGGCATCACCGCCAACGCGTTTTCGCGGGAGGTCGAACGGTGCCTGACGGTCGGGATGGACGATTGCCTGACCAAGCCGGTGGACACGCTTCGCCTGGGCCGCAGCCTGGCCCGCTGGCTGCCAACGGCCGCACCGGCGACGCGACGGCCCGAACGAACGGCGGCGGTCGTTGCCGATCCGGCGAGGCCCAACCTGTCCGCCGCCCCGACCACCGCCTCGGCCGACCCCGCCGCCTCAGGCGATCCCATCGCCTCAGGCGACCCCATCGACACGCGGCGGTTCCAGGATCTTCTGGGAAACGACCGGGATGGGATCCGCGCGTTGCTGAACCGGTTTGTCGCGGCCAGCCAACCGGTGCGCGACCGTTTGGACGACGCCATCGCCGATGGGCAATCGACCGAGGCCGTGCGGCAACAGGCCCACGCGCTGAAGGGCGCGTCCGGGATGGTGGGGGCCGCCGCGCTCGCCGCCGTCTGTCTGGCGTTGGAAAAGGCGGCGATGGACGGCGATTGGGCGGGGATCCGCGCGACGACCCCGGCGCTTGCGCCCGCCTGGGATCGGGTCCGCGCCTTTGTTGAGCGTTATTAGGGATTTGCCCCGCCGTCACCGTCCGCCCCAAACACCCGCCCCATCGTTCCAGAGGAATCCGCCCCCCCATGCCATCCATGCCATCCATGCCCCCCCTGCCATCCATGCCCCCCATGCACCACCACGCGCCTCCGCCCTGCCCCCACACACCGGCCTGGATCGGAGGCGGCCATGGGTGAGCGTCCGTTCCTGTTCATGCGGCACGGCGAGACCGCTCACAACCGGCTCAACGTCCGCTGCGGTGGGGACGTCGACATCCCGCTGACCGAACAGGGGGAACAGCAAGCCCGGGACGCGGCGAAGGCCCTGGCCGCGCTGCCCGACCGCATCGACGTCATCATCGCCAGCCCGCTCCTGCGCACCCGCCGCACGGCGGAGATCGTGCAAGTCGCGCTGGGTGCCGTGCCGATCCAGTGTCACGACGGATTGATCGAACGTCGGCTGGGCGACTGGAACGGGATGAGCATCGCCGAAACCCAGCCGTTGATCAACGCCGGAGCCACCCCGCCGGGCGGCGAAGGGGAAATGGAATTCCGCGACCGGGTTGGCCGCGCCCTGGCCGACATCGCGGCGCGGGGCAACCGCCTGCCGCTTCTGGTCGGCAGCAAAGGAGTCGGGCGCGTGCTTGGCATCCTTCTGGGCAACATCCAACCTCCAATGGCGAATGCGAAAGTTTTTCGCTTTTACTTTCCGGCATGATTGTCCGGTTGAAGATCGGGCAACACTTGCCGAGCGCACACCGTGTCACTGGCGCAAAAAAATAGACAACCAAGCGAGTCGCCTGTATGTCTATCGCCTGAAAATTCTGCGTTGTTTGCGGCACTGCCGTAACGGTTTGCCCATCCAATTTGTCTGACGCCACGCTGCGTGCAGGATGACCAGAAGGAAGTTCGCTATGCTGACCCTCTTCAGCCGGAGTCTGACGGCTCGTGCCCTGATGCCGATCGCCATCCTGCTAACGGGGATCGCCGTGGCCGCCATCGCTGGCCTGGCCTACACAAACATGGTTTCGGTCCGTGAATCCTTGTCCAACCGGGCAAAAATGATGGCGACCGTCCTGGTCGGCGGCGCGGCGGAAGCCGTGTGGGGCATGGACAACGACGCGGCGACCAATCTTCTGTCGGCGCTGTCGACCGATCCCGATTATCTGGGCAGCACGCTGACGGCCAAGGGCGGGCGGGTGTTCGCCAACCATGGCAAGGCCGCGAGCGAGGCCAGCGACCCGACCTCCGTCATCACCGCGACGGCCCCGTTGATGTATGGGACGGGCAAGGCGAAAGCGGAAATCGGGACCATCGAGATTCGGTTGACCGCCGAACAGGCCTACAACGTCATCCGGGCCGAAACCGCCAAGATCGCCGTCATCGGTGGCATGGCGTTGCTGTTGGTCTGCGGCGTGTTGCTGGTCATCGTGCGCGGCGTCACCCGCCCGATTGTGCTGATGACCTCCGTCATGGGCGAACTGGCCGATGGCAAGACCGATCTGGTCGTGCCCGCCCTGGACCGCCGCGACGAGGTTGGCCGCATGGCGGCGTCGGTGCAGACCTTCCGCGAGAACGCCATCGTCAAACTTCGCCTGGAGGCCGAACAGGTCCGCATGCGCGAGGAGGCGGAGCGCCAGCGCCGCCAGGACATGACCCGCATCGCCGAGGGCTTCGACGCGCAGGTCGGCCATCTGCTGTCCACGGTGAACCGGACCTCCATCGAGATGAGCGGCTCAATCGGCATCGTCGCGGAAAGCGTGGCGGAAAACGCCGCGCGCAGCCGGACCGCCGCCGGTGCGGCCAACGAGGTGACGGCCAACGTCGAAACCGTGGCCGCCGCCGTTGAGGAGCTGGTCGCGTCGATCCGCGAAATTTCGTCGCAAGCCTCCTCCTCCCATTCGGCGTCGGGCAACGCCAACCGCCAGCTTGATGAAACCGTGGCGTTGATGCGCAAGCTGGTGAACGACAGCTCCCGCATCGGCGACGTGCTGACCTTGATTTCGTCGATCGCCGGACAAACCAACCTGCTGGCCCTGAACGCCACGATTGAAGCGGCGCGCGCGGGCGAGGCGGGCAAGGGCTTTGCCGTCGTCGCCACCGAGGTCAAGAATCTGGCCAGCCAGACGGCCAAGGCGACCGAGGAAATCACCAATCTGGTCGGCACGATCCAATCCTCGTCCGGGGCGGCCGCCAACAGCATCGACGAAATCGCCTCGGTGATCGTCACCCTGACCGAAATCAGCGCGTCGATCGCCGCAGCGGTGGAAGAGCAGAACGCGGCGACCGTCGAAATCAGCCGCGCCGTCCAACAGGCCGCCGTCGGTGCGGAAAAGCTGCGCGAAAACGTGCAGGGCGTGTCGCAATCGGCCCAGGACAACGATCAGGCGGTGACGCAACTCCACAGCGGCATCCGCCATCTGGAAACGAACTTCCACGACATGAAGGGTCAGGTCGATCACTTCATCGGTCAGCTGACCAACGGCTGATCCGCCACCAAAGGTCAAAGGTCGCCAAGAGCGTCCGAGCCGGTGTCCCCGACGACAACGGTTCGGGCGCTCATTTGTTTTGATTGCCTTTTGGCGCGGATCGGCTTCGGTCGGAAGCAATTTGACGCCTGACTCCGCGCAATGGATTGGTGCCCGGTCCCAGACAGGCCCCGTTTCCTCACGCAACGGGGGGTCCAAGGAATGGATGTCTCCGCCCTGATCCG
Source organism: Azospirillum sp. (assembly GCA_027486405.1). Taxonomy (GTDB): domain Bacteria; phylum Pseudomonadota; class Alphaproteobacteria; order Azospirillales; family Azospirillaceae; genus Azospirillum. Next base: position 140,455 of record JAIXPD010000010.1, read on the forward strand.
CGCCCGGATGGGGGAAAGACAGCGCAGCGCGCGCCGAAGAGTCCTGGACCAAAAAGGGGGCGGCTCATCGGATTGAGCCGCCCCCCCCCCTGCATCGTCACCCCAAAGCCACCCATCACAGGCCGGGCCCCACACCGGCCTGCCGGGCCTTGATCCGCGTCAGCCCTGCGCGTCGTGCAGCCGCCGATAGGCGCCGCCATGCATCAACTGGTCGTGCCGCCCCTGGGCCAGGATGCCGCCGTTGCCGATCACCACGATGCGGTCGGCGTTGCGGATGGTGGTCAGCCGGTGGGCGATGACCAGGGAGGTGCGGCCTCGGGCCAGCTCCTGCAAAGAATCCTGGATCGCCCGTTCCGTCTCGGTGTCGAGCGCCGAGGTCGCTTCGTCCAGGATCAGGATCGGCGGGTTTTTCAGGAAGATGCGGGCGATGGCGACCCGCTGCTTCTGCCCGCCCGACAGCTTGACCCCGCGCTCGCCGACGATGGTGTCCAGCCCGTCGGGGCAGTCGGCGATCAGCCCGTCCAGCCGGGCGCGGCGGGCGGCCTCCCGAATCTCATCCTCGCTGGCGTCCAACCGGCCATAGGCGATGTTGTCGCGCAGAGTGCCCGCGAACAGGAACACGTCCTGCTGCACGATGCCGATCTGCCGACGCAAAGAGTCCTGGGTCACATCGCGGACATCGTGCCCGTCGATGGTGATGCGCCCCCCCGTGACCTCGTAAAAGCGGGGCAGCAGCGACAGCAGCGTCGTCTTGCCCGCCCCCGACGCGCCGACGAAGGCCACCGTTTCCCCGGCGCGGATCGACAGCGACACCCCTTCCAGCACCGGCCGCTCCGGCTCGTAGCCGAAGGTCACGTCTTCGAACGCGATGTCGCCCTTCAGCGGCGGGGCGGCGACGGCACCGGGCCGATCGACGATCTCCGGCACAACGGCAAGGAAGTCGCAATAACGGCGGAAACCGGCAATCCCCTTGGGGTAATTCTCGATCACCGCCGCGATCCGTTCCAACGGCTGGTAGAAGACGTTGATCAGCAACAGAAAGCCGACGAAACCGCCGATGGTCAGTTCACCCCCATAGACGAACCAGGTGCCCGCGACCAGAACCACCACCTGCACCAGCCGCATGCCGAGATAATTCAAGCCCAGGCTGATCGCCATGATGCGGTAGCCGTTCAGCTTGGCCCGCTTGTAGCGGCCATTGTCCTCGGCGAACAGGGCGCGTTCGTGCGGTTCGTTGGCAAAGGCGCGGACGACACGGGCACCGCCCACCACCTCCTCGATCCGGGCGTTGAAGGCCCCGATCCGCTCGAACTGGGCGTGCCAGTTGGCGGTCATGTCGCGGCCAAAGCGCAGGATCAGCACCATCACCACCGGCACGATCAGCAGCGTCAGCAGGGCAAGCTGCGTGTGCACCGACAGCATCAGCGCCAGCGCGCCCAGGAAGGTCATCACCGCGATGAACACATCCTCCGGCCCGTGGTGGGCCAACTCGCCGATCTCCTCCAGGTCCTTGGTCAGGCGGGCGACCAGATGACCGGTTTTCTGCCCGTCGAAGAAGCGCAGCGGCAGCCGTTGCAGATGGTCGAAGGCGCGGCGGCGCATCTCCGTCTCGATTTCGATCCCCAGCACATGGCCCCAGTAGGTCACGGCCGCGATCAGCCCGGTGTTGGCCAGATAGACCAGCAGCAGGCCCAGGCTGGCCAACAGGATCAGCCCCCAATCGCCGCCCGGCAACAGCCAATCCACATACGCCGTCACCGCAAAGGGAAACCCCAGCGACAGCAGGCCGGACAGGATCGCCCCACCGAAATCGATGATGAACAGCCCCTTGTGCGGGCGGTAATAGCGGAAGAAGTCCTTGACCACGAAGGAAGCCCCTGATTGCGCGGATGCCGGACCGCCGGTGAAACGCGGCGGCCATCTCTTTGACGCGCCGGGGGGTGCCGCCTCGCAAAATTTCCTGATGTCAGAACGCCGCGTCGTGACCTTGAACCTCCGCTTCAGCGGCGGTCGGCCCGCGCCAAAGCGTCGACAAAATGGCCCATCGCCAGCTTCATGTCGTTGAACACGGTCCCCGGCGACACGCCGAGATGGGCGGCGATCTGCGGATAGGACATGCCCTCCACCCGGTTCAGCACCCACACACGGCGGGCGCGCTCCGGCAGGGCCTCCATCGCGTCCATGAACTGGGCCAGCCGTTCGCGGTGAAGAAGCCGCTCCTCCACCGACGGGGCGTCGCACGCGACCTCCAGCGGGTCGGCGGTTGGCGAGGCCGGGGCCTCGAACCGTTCCTGGGTGCGGCGGCGGCGGATCTGATCGAGGGCAAGGTTGTGAACGGTGCGGTGCAGGAAGGCCCCGATGTTGTCGATCGGCCCCTTCTGCTCGGCGTTGCAGGCCCGCAGATAGCTTTCCTGGATCACATCCTCCGCCGTCGGCACATCGCGGACGATCCGCAGGGCGCGGCCCAACAGGGATTGGCGGTGATCCAGATAAATGGCGGTCAGACTTGCGGGCATGGTCGGCCTATCCGTCGCGCAGGGCGCTTCCTCGGGGTCGTCAGCGATTGATAATGATTCTTATTTGTGGCTGTCAAGCCGCGCCGACTTTTTTTGCAGCGCTGTGTGTGGCCGTCCCACCTCTCAAACGTCTAAGATGCAACGGCAGACCGACAGAGGACGGGCGACACGGGTGGTGCAGAACAAGCCAAACGGAAAGACGGCGGACACCGATCACCGCCACGCCGATCCGGTGACGGATGCGGCGCTCGACTGGTTCGTCCGGCTGCTGGACCCGCCGACCGATCCGGCGACGCTGGCCGCCTATCAAGCGTGGCGGGAGAGCGACCCGCGCCACGCCCGCGCGTTCGACCGGCTGACCGAAATCGGCGGCATGGCGGAGTTGCACAGCGCCACCCTGGCCCACCGGTCGGTGCCTGCGGTGCCGGTGCCGGTGCCGATGTCAGCGCCAGTGCCGATGACGGTCCCGGTGCGGCCCGCCCCCCGGCCGACGCGGCGCGCCTGGGTCGGCGCGCTGGCGGCGTCGGTGCTTCTGGCCATGGTCGGAACGCACCTCTATCCCGACCTGAAAACGCGCTGGAACGCCGACCACCGCACCAACACCGGCGAGCGGCGCGACGTGGCACTCCCCGACGGCTCCCGCCTGCTTCTGGACAGCGACAGCGCGGTGACGGTGGCCTTTGACGGCGCGGAACGCCGCGTGACCCTGCTGCGCGGTCAGGCGTGGTTCGATGTGGTGCGGGACACCGCCCGCCCCTTCCGCGTGACCGCCGGTTTCAGCGTGGTCGAGGTGACGGGGACCGCCTTTTCCGTGCGGTCGGACGACCAGGAGGATTCCGTGTTTCTGGAACGCGGACGGGTGACGGTCCGGCGGCCGGACGATCCCGGCCGGGCGATGGCGCTGACCCCGGGCGACCGGCTGACCGCCACGGCGCTGGGCCTGACCCTGCAACCCCGGCCCAATCCGGCCGAGATTCTGTCCTGGCGCGAAGGCCGCTACGCCTTCCACAACGAATCGCTCACCGCCGTGGTGGCGACGCTGCGGCGGTACCACCCCGCCCCCATCCTGCTGCTGGACGACCGCATCGCGGCGGAACGGGTCAGCGGCAACTACCGGCTCGACGATCCGGTTGGGGCGCTGGCCGCACTCGCCGACATGGTCGGTGCCCGGATGACCGTCCTGCCGGGCGGCATCGCCATTCTGCGCTGACTCTCAACAAACTGAGAATCGCTCGCATCTTTTTTTGTGAGGGTCCGCATTCCCACACGTCTGGCGAAGAGGGGGCAGGCTTGACCGCCGGTGATTGAACCCCCCGCACCAGATTGAGACGGGAGTTGCAGGACATGGTCGGCCGTACGGCATCGATAGTCGGGGTTGGGGATTTCAGCCGGTCGCGGGTCGCCGGGCGTTTGTTTGCCGCGTTGATGACGACAACGGCGCTTGCAGCCACGCTGGCGGCGGCCCCCGCTGCGGCCCAACAGGCGACCGCACCAGCCGAACGTCCCGCCGCCTTCGCGCTGCCCGCCCAGCCGCTGCGCAACGCGCTGGACGCCTTCAGCCGCCAAACCGGCTGGCAGATCGGTTTTCCCGGCACGCTGACCGATGGCCGCACCTCCCACGCGGTCAGCGGGACCATGCCCCCCGCCCAGGCGCTGGAAAGCCTGCTGGCGGGCACCGGCGTGACCTATCGCCTGAGTGGTCCGGCCACCGCCACGCTGGCCCCGGCCCCCGTGGCCGCTGCGGCCAGCGACACGATGGCGCTGGGTCCGGTGTCGGTGACGGCCACCGCCCCGGCCCCCAGCGGCCCCGCCCAAATCCTGATCTCCAAGGAGGATCTGGAGCGCAAGAACCCCAGCGACATCCGCGACGTCTTCGCCAACGAACCGGGGGTGCGCGTCGGCAGCTCGGTGCCGATGTCGCAGAAGGTCTATGTGAACGGCGTGGAGGAAACCAACCTGTCGGTCAGCATCGACGGCAGCCGACAGAACAACAAGGTGTTCCACCACAACGGGACCACCCTGATCGACCCCGCCTTTCTGAAGACCGCCCGTGTGGATGCCGGGGTGGCCCCAGCCGATGCCGGGCCGGGGGCGCTGGCCGGGGCCATCGCCTATGAGACGAAGGACGCCCGCGACTTTCTGGAGGGCGACGGCGTCGGCGCGTTCGTCAAGTCCAGCTTCGGCACCAACGGTTCGGTCTTCACCAACAGCCTTGCCGGTTATGGCCGTCACAAGGGGTTGGAGGGGCTGGGTTACGTCACCTACGCCAAGGGCAGCCGGTTCAAGTCGGGCAATGGCAGCAAGGTCGATGGGACCGAAACCGACCTGCAAAGCGGGCTGGCCAAGCTCGCCTATGAATCCGACGTCGGCCACCGGTTCCAGGTCAGCTACGAGCGGGTTTATGACGACGCGCCGCGCCCGTTCCGCGCCAACGTCGGTTCCATCTCCGGCCGCCCGGCCTGGGAACCGCGCGTGCGCGATTACACGCTGGACCGCCAGAATCTGGTCTTCACCTACACCGACAGCCAGCCGACCGACCTGTGGAACCCCAAGGTCGTGGTCGCCTATGGCCGCACCGACATCGAAACCCCGATCTACACCCGCCCGGTCGGCACCAGCACGGTTCCCGGCAGCTATCCCGGCAAGGGTGCCACCAGCTCGCTGAACGGCAAGCTGGAGAATGTGTTCGCCGTCGGGGCGGGGACCATCACCGCCGGAACCGACTTCTACGTCGATCACGCCAAATACGAAGACCGGACCATGACGGCGGCCGAAAAGGCCCGCAACGTCGGGGTCTATGGTCAGGCGCGCTTGTCGCCGGTGGAGCGGGTCCGCCTGTCCTTCGGTCTGCGCGGCGATCAGCAATGGTTTGAAGGCACCACCGGCGAGGAGTGGGCCAACACCGGCGCCAGCCACAACATCTCGGGCGAGGTGGACATCCTGCCTGAATATTTGACCGCCAAGGCCGGATATTCGCGAAGCTGGGGCGGTGTTCAACTGGCCGAAAACTTCGTGATGAATCCGGCCTGGCGCTACGGCGCTGGCCCGCAGCCCGTGACCGCGACCAACCTGACCGCCGGGCTGGTTGCCCGCTATCAGGGCTTCACCGCCGAAGGCCGCGTTTTCCGCACCGACCTGGACGATGTGCGCGCGCCCCGCTACGCCGTTGGCAGCGGCACGCTGTTCCGCGATGTCCGGTCGAAAGGGTACGAATTGGGCCTGGGCTACAGCTGGGACACCGGCTATGTCCGCGCCAAATACGCCAACATCGACGTGACCATCGACGGGCTGCCCGCCGATTCCGACACCGGAACCTACATCGCCACCCCGGTCGGCCGCGTCTACACCATCGGCGGCGCGCACACCATCCCGAAATGGGAGCTGACGGTGGGTGCGGATGTGGAAATCGTGTCGGACCACACCAAGGTCCAGGCCGGTCAAAAGCCGCTGAAGGGGTATGAGACCGTCAATCTGTTCGTCGAACACAAAATCCCGCAACTGTCCAACCTGACGCTGCGCGCCGACGTCCGCAACCTGTTCGACGAGACCTACGCCGACCGCGCCACCTATGGGCAGGAGTTCGGGACCGTCACCCCGCTGTACCAACCGGGCCGGACCTTCCTGCTGACCGCGTCGGCGAAGTTCTGATCCCTTCACCCCACTCGGGAGCCTTCCGGCATGCTGCATTCAACCGCCCATTTCGTGACGGAGCACGGCAAGCGTTACGCCGCCCAGCTCTGCCGCCACTTCGCCCACAAGATCGAAACGGTGGAGACCGAAGAGGGCGGGGAATGCCGGTTCTCCATCGGCACCGCGCGGCTGCGGGCGGCTCCCGACCGGTTGACCATCGAGGCCAGCGCCCCCACCCCGGCGGAGTTGGCCGAGCTTCAGGCGGTGGTGGAAAGCCATCTGTTGCGCTTCGCCTTCCGCGAGGGCGACCGGCGGCTCGACTGGGCGGCGTAAGGCCGCCGCCCTCACGGTCGCACCCACCACCGCCCCGACCATCGTCATGCCCGAAGCCCTTCAGGATCGGCACACCATGCGTTCCACCCAGCAGATCGCCGAACACGCGACCTTTCAAAACTTCGCGAACTGCTATTGGCGGGAGATCGACACCGGCCGGACCGTCCAACATGGCCCGGAGACCGGGCCGGTTGTCGAGTGCGTCGAATGGCTGCTGCCGTCGCAACGGACCGCGCTGCGGGCGGAAATCGTTTCCCGCTCGCTGTGCGGCCCCTGCGGCTTCGGGCGGATTTGGAAACGCGCCCTGCCCGATGCCCCCGCCAACACGCCCCCAGTCGATACGCAGCCAGTCGACACGGCCCCCGGCTCCCTCTGGCGGCTGACCGAACCCTTCACCGCGCTGTGCGGTCTGGCCAGCGAGAGCTATCGCCGGATGGAAGGGAAGAACGCCGGGGCCGATCTGCGCGGCAGCGAGTTGGAACTGCTGCTGCGCGTCCTGCAAAGCTACCAGTCGGTTCAGCGCTATCTGAACGCCAGCCCGGCGGCGGACGGCGAGGAGGACGAGTTCATCGCCGCCGAACAATCGCTGGTGTTCGGCCATTGGCTGCACCCCACCCCCAAAAGCCTTCAGGGCATGACGCCGTGGCAGCAGCCGACCTATGCCCCGGAACTGGGCGGGCGGTTCCGTCTGCGCTGGTTCGCCGCCCCGGCGGCGCGGGTCAGCCACCGTTCCGCCAGTCGCCAATCCGCCCCGGAGATGATCGCCGCCATTCTGGGCGACTCCATCGCCCGGCTCGCTCTGCGGGACGGTGAGCAGTTGATCCCGATGCACCCGCTCCAGGCCGAAGCGCTGGCGCTCGACCCGGCGGTGCGGGCGATGCTGGACAGCGGCGCTCTGCGGTCGTTGGGCGAAGCCGGCCCGGCGTTCACCGCCACCTCGTCGGTGCGGACGGTCTACAGCCCGGACAGTCCGTGGATGCTGAAATTCTCGCTGCCGGTGCGCATCACCAACTCGATCCGGGTCAACCGGCGGCACGAGTTGGACGCGGGCGTCATCATGGCCAAGCTGGTCGGCAAGATCGGGCCGGAGTTGGGTCCGCGCTTCGGCTTCGTGCTCGATCCCGCCTACATCACGCTCGACGCGGCGGACGGTTGCGAAAGCGGCTTCGAAGTGATTGTGCGCGAGAACCCCTTTGCCAACGGCCGCCAACGCGGCGTTGCCACCATCGCGGCGCTGACCGCCGACCCGCTGCCCAACCGTCCCTCCCGCCTGGAACGGATCGTGCGCCGCGTCGCGATGGAGCGTGGCGACGGCGTGGGCGAGTCGGCCCGCCGCTGGTTCAACGCCTATCTCGACTGCGCGCTGGATCCGGTGCTGCGCCTGTACGACACCCACGGCGTGGCGCTGGAGGCGCACCAGCAAAACGGGTTGCTCGAACTGCGCGACGGGATGCCCGCCCGCTTCCTCTACCGCGACAACCAGGGCTTCTACCTGTCCGCCGCCCACCGCGACCGGCTGCGGCGGTTGATCCCGGAGGCCGACAACATCCGCTCCCTCTATTACGAGGAGGGGGAGATCAATCGGCGCTTCTCCTATTACGTCATCGTCAACCAAATCTTCTCGGTGATCGCCCGACTGGGCAAGGACCGGCTGGCCGAGGAAGACGATTTGCTGCGCCTTCTGCGCGCCCGGCTGGAGCGGCTGGCCCGGTCGCTGACCGGGGCGGGGCGACGCTTCGCCGAGGGGGTGCTGGACAGCCCGACCATCGGGGCCAAGCTGAACCTGACCACCCGCCTGCTCGACATCGACGAGCTTCAGACCGCCAGCGAAGCCGATCTGTACGCCCAATGGCCCAACCCGTTGTGCCGGACCGGCGCGGCGGCGGCCGAACGGGGGCATCATGCCTTTTCCGCGTGACCTGCCCGGCCGCCCGGAGGAACGGGTGGTCCGCCAGCTTGCCGCCGCCCTGCTGTTCGAGGGGATCGTCGAACCGGCCGCGACCGCAGACGATGGGCTGCTCTGGCGCTCCGGCGGGCGGGCGTTCCGCTGCCGCGCCACCGCTGGGCCGTTCGGGCGTCCGCGCGTCCAACCGGGATCGGTCGCGATGCAGGACGAGACCGGTGTCTGGTGCGCCGCCACGCTGGAACGGATGCTCGTTGGCCTCGACGCGACCGAGGCGAGCCGCGCCGGTCTGCTGGCGGAGTTGGAACGCACGGTGACGCTCTGCCGCTGGAACGCCGCCAACCTGCCCGCCACGCCGCGCCACGGCCTGCCCTTTCCCGATTTGGAAGGGCGGCTGGAGGAAGGGCATCCCTACCACCCCTGCTTCAAGGCGCGGCTGGGCTTCGACGAGGCCGACCATGCCGCCTTCGGGCCGGAGGTCGGGCAGCGCTTCCAACTGGTGTGGTTGCTGGTCGCCCGCGCGTGCCTGCATCAGGCGCTCCCCGCCGCGACCCTGGCCGAGGAGGACGCGTTCTGGCGCGCCGAACTCGGTCCGGTCGCCTGGGCGGAGGTTCAGCGGCAACGGGCCGGGTTGAACCGCCCGGCCACCGACTTCGGGCTGCTGCCGCTGCACCCCTGGCAATGGTGGGCGCTGCGCGACGGGGAGTTGGCCCCGTTGCTCGCCCCCTGGCTGGCCGACGGGCGCGCGGTCTGTCTGGGGCCGCTGGGCGATCATTACCGGGCCAGCCAGTCGGTGCGCACGGTGATGAACGCCGACGACCCGCGCAAGGCCGACGTCAAGCTGGCGCTGAACATCGTCAACACGGCCTCCCGCCGCATCCTCGAACCGCATTCGGTCTGCACCGGCCCGGCCATCTCCGACTGGTTGTGCGGGGTGGTGGCGGACGACGCCGATTTCCGCGAACGCTACCCGCTGACCCTGCTGCCGGAATATGCCGGGATCATCGCCGACCGCGACGGCCCGCTGGCCGGGCAGATGGCGGCGCTGTGGCGGCGCAGCGTGCAATCGACGCTGGGCGAGGGCGAATCCGCCATTCCCTTCAACATGGTGATGGTGACGGAGGCGGACGGGACCGCCTTCGTCGCCCCCTGGATCGAGCGGTACGGGCTGTCGCCCTGGCTTGACCAACTGCTGACGGTGGCGGTGCTGCCGGTCTGGCATCTGCTGGTCCGCCACGGCATCGCGGTGGAGGCGCATGGACAGAACATGGTGCTGGTCCATCGCGATGGTTGGCCGGTCCGGCTGATTCTGCGCGATTTCCACGACAGCGTCGAATACGCGCCGGGCTTCCTGGCCGCCCCCGACCGGCTGCCCGACTTCCCCAACCTCCACCCGGCCTACCGGGACGCGCCACCCGACCGGTATTATTGGGCCAGCGGCGTCGATCCGCTGCGCGAGCTGGTGATGGACACGCTGTTCGTCTTCAACCTGACCGAACTGTCCGACCTGCTGGCGTTGCAGCATGGCCTGCCCGAGTCCGCGTTCTGGCAACGGGTCCATGACCAGGTGGAGGGCCACGCCCGCCGCCACGGGCTGGAGGAGCGGCACCGCCGCGTCGGCCACGCCGCGCCCGAGATCCTCACCGAATCCCTGCTGCGGGGCAAGCTGCTGCGCGCGCGGGAGGAGATTCACCACACCGTTCCCAACATCTTCGCGCGGTTCGCGCCGGAGACTTCCCCCGAGAGCATCCGATGATCCGCATCGACGACCGATTCTATTCGCTGGCGGAGGTGGAGGCGCTGACCGCCGCCCACGCCGAACAGGCCCGCCTGTCCGACCGGCCCGGCGCACGCTTCGCCGTCTGCTTCACCAACACCATCGATTGGCTTGCCCTGTTCTTCGCCATCCGGGCGGCGGGCGGCAGCCTGCTGCCGCTGCACCCCTCCACCCCGCTGGACGCGGCGCGACGGCTGGCGCGCGAGGCCGGTTGCCACGCGCTCTACCACAACAGCCTGACGGCGGAGGAGATCGCCCCGTCGCCCGCGTCGCCGGAGCCGGGCCAACTCCTCCAGATGAGTTCCGGCACGACCGGCGCGCCCAAGCGGATCGCGCGGAGCTGGGCGGAGATCGACCGCGAGATCGAAAGCTATGTCGGCTTCTTCACCGATCCGGTCGGCATGACCCCGGTGATCGCCTGCCCGACCACCCATTCCTATGGCCTGATCTGCGGGTTGCTGGTTGGGCTGCGGCGCGGGGCGGAGCCGGTGATCCTCGACACCACCAACCCGAAATTCCTGCTGAAGGCGCTGCGGTCCATCGAACGGCCTTTGCTCTATTCCTCCCCCGTCATCCTGCACACGCTGGCCCGGCTGTTGCCGGAGGGCGAGCGCATCCATGCGGCGATGACCTCCGGCACCCTGTTGCCGGAACCCTGGTTCGAACGGATCCGTGAACGGACGGTCCACATGTTCCAGCAATATGGCTGTTCGGAGGCCGGTTGCATCGCGATCAACCCCGACATGGCGGCCAGCGCCGAACTGGGCCGCGTGCTGCCCCACCATCGCCTGTCCACCGGAACCGCCGACGCCCCGGCGGAAATCGTGCTGTCGGGTCTGGATGGCGTGATCCACACCCGCGACCTGGGGTATCTGCGCGACGACGGCGTGCTGATGTTCGTGTCGCGGCTGGACGACACCATCAACGTCGCCGGTCTCAACGTGTACCCGCAGGAGGTGGAGGATGTGGCGATGGCGCTGCCCGGCGTCACCGACGCCGTCGCCTTCCGCCGCACCGACCGCTTTGCCGGTGAACGGGTCGCGCTGCTGTTCTCCGCCGCCGCCGAGGTGACGGACCGGGCGCTGCGCGACTGGTGCCGGGACAATCTGGCCGCCCACCAGCAGCCTGGGGAGTTGATCCGCACCGACGCCCTGCCGCGCATGGCCAACGGCAAGATCAGCCGCCGTGACGTGGCCGCCCGTTACGCGGAGGCCGCATCGTGACCACGACCATGACCGGGCCGGAGATCGTCGAGGCGATCCACACCGTCCTGCGCGACCATCTGGACAACCGCCATCTCGACCGCTTCGGCCCCGAGGCGCGGCTGAACGAGGATCTGTACCTCGATTCCGTGCTGATGATGGAACTGTTCCTGCAATTGGAACTGTCCTTCGGGCTGGAGGCCCCGGACGAGCTGATCACCTCACGCGATCTCGCCACGGTGGCCGATGTGGCCGGGCTGTTTGCCGGAACCCACCCGACCGAGGCGGCTGCGGAGCCTTCCCCCGGCATCCCCCCCGGCAATGTTTCCCCTGGCAGCGTTCATTCCGAAGAGTATCAGGACCTCAAGATCCACTGCGTCGTCAGTTGCCTGTGCGACGCGCTGAAACGGGCGGGGATTGACCATCGCCCCTTCTATTTCGGGGTGTGGGACGCCGGGTTCGACGTCGGGGCCGATCAGGTCCTGCGCTATCACAGCTCCGGCGTCAGCCATGATTTCTTCTGCGACTGGTACCGCCGCCTCTACGGGGCGGAGGTGCGGCAATGGTACGACCATGCCCGCAGCAAAGCGGACAATCTGGCCCATCTGACCGATCTGGTGGAACGGCGGCCGGACAGCCTGTCCATCATGGCGATGATCGACCTGTTCCACCTGCCCGAGCGTGAGAACAAGTTCAATCAGAACCCCTTTCCCCATTACCTGATGCTGGAAAGCGGCAGCGACCCGGCGGTCTACCGGGTCCGCGACCCTGATTTCCGCTGGGAAGGGGAGATTGCGCGGGATCGCATCGCCAACGCCTTTCTTCAGCCCAGCGTCGCGGGCGGGTACCTGTTCGACCGGCGTGACCTGCGCCCCGCCCGGCCAACCGACGTCGCCGCCTATTTCGACGCCTGCTTCCTGCCGGACGTCAACCCGCTGACCGCTGCGGTCCGGGGCATCCTGGCTGCGCATGTGGAGGGGGCCGACGGGCTGTCAACAGCGGGGCTTTCGCATGCGCTGCGTGAACTGCCGGTGTTCGCGATCCGCAAATACGCCTACGAGCACGGCTTCGCCTTCTTCTGGCGGGCGCTGCGGTTGCCCGACGACCGTTTCCTCGTCCATTGCGATGAGATCGAGGCGCTGTTCCAGGGCTTCAAGACGCTGCACTACGCGATTCTCCGCCTTGCCCAGACCGGCGATGTCGGCCTTGCCCCGGACCTGTTCGACCGGCTCGACCGGCTCGACCGGATGGAGACGGCCTTGAAAGGCGCGTTGGCCACTGTTTTCCGGCAATGGCAGGCCGTCGCCGTTCCGGCCCCCGCACTGTCCGAGGTGGCGTGATGAAACTGTCGCTCTGCACCATCAGTTTTCGCCACCATCTGGTTTCGCTGGAGGAGCTGGCCGCATGGGCCGCCGACAACGGTTTTCACGGAATCGAGCTGTGGGGCGCGCACGCCCGCAATTTGGCGGCGGTGTCCGACCGGGGCGGCGACTGGCTGGCGGCCTTCGGCCTGTCGGTGCCGATGGTCAGCGATTACCTGCCGCTGGACGGCGATCCCGACGCGCTGGTGCGCAAGACGCTGGACCTCTGTGGGTTGGCCCGGCGCTGGGGTGCCCGCAAGATCCGCACCTTCGCCGGCAGCACCGGCAGCGCCGAAACCGCGCCGGAACGGGCGCTCTTCATCGCGGAACGGCTGCGCACGCTGTGCGGGCTGGCCGCCGACCATGGGCTGTCGTTGCTGGTGGAAACCCACCCGGGCACGCTGGCGGACAGCCTGGCATCCACCCGCGCGCTGATCGCGGCGGTCGGCCATCCGGCGCTGAAGATCAATTTCGATGTCCTGCACGTCTGGGAGGGCGGCGACGATCCGGTGGCCGCCCGGCGGGCGCTGCGCCCGCACATCGGGCATTACCACCTGAAGAACATCCGTGACCGCAGCGACCTGACGGTGTTCGAACCGGCCAACGTCTACGCCGCCGCCGGTCGGCGCGACGGCATGGTTCCGCTGTTCGACGGCGCGGTGGACTATCGCCGCTTCCTCACCGAACTGGCCGACGATCCGACGGCGGAAGGCTCCCTGGAATGGTTCGGCGATGATTGCCACACGGTGCTGCGCCACGACCGCGAGGCTGTGACGGCGCTGTTGGCACCGGCCACCGTGCCCCGCCGCGTCGGCGGAGTGGCCCGGTGTTGACGAGGACGGGGGAAGGCATGAACCGGATGGGTTGGTTTGGTCGGCTGGCGGCGGTTGCGGCGCTGTGCCTTTCCCCGTTGGCCGCAACGGCGGCGGAGATTGTGACCGCGCTGGGGCCGGTGTCCGTCAAGGATGGCCCGAAGAGCGTCGCCGTGTACGACGTCGCCGCGATCGACACCCTGCTGTATTTGGGCATCCGGCCAACCGGGACCCCGAAAAAGCTGTTCGTCCCGGAGTTGGAGGCCAAACTCAAGGGAACCATGCCGGTCGGCATCCTGCAGGACCCCGACCTGGAGGCGTTGAGCGCGCTCGCCCCCGATCTGATCATCGTCGGCGGACGCTCCTCCCACCAGCTCGCCAACGTGCGCCAGGTGGCGCCGGCCATCGACATGACCATCGACGGCACGGATCTGCTGGCCGACGCCCGCCGCCGCCTGTCGGCCTATGGCCACCTGTTCGGACGGCAGGCGGAGGCCAAGGCGGCGGAAGAACGGATCGACAATGCGGTGGAGGCCGCCCGCAAGGCGGTGGCCGGGCGTGGCCGGGCGCTGATCGTGATGACCAACGGGCCGAAATTGTCGGCCTATGGGACCGCGTCGCGCTTCGGCTGGCTGCATTCGGAGTTGGGCATCCCCCCCGCCGTGCCCGAACTGGGGGCCGCCCTGCATGGCGAGGTGGTTTCGTTCGAGTTCATCCGCAAGGCCAATCCGGATTGGTTGATCGTGCTGGACCGCACCGCCGCCATCGGCGAGACCGGGGCCAGCGCCAAGGCGACGCTGAACAACGATCTGGTGGCACAGACCACCGCCGGGCGCACCGGCCAGATCGTCTATTTGCCACCCGCCGATTTCTACATCGCCGCTGGCGGCGTGTCGGCCACGCTTCGGGTGCTGGCCCGGATCGAGGAACAGTTCCGGGCCGCACCAAGATGATGCCCCCGGCCGTTTCCGGGCGCATCGCAGGCTTCGGGACGGTTCTCGTCTGCGCCCTGCTCTGCGCCGCCAGCCTGTCGGTCGGCGTGTCCGACCTGTCCGTCGCAGATGGGGCCGAGACGCTCGACACGTTGTTCATCAGTCGGCTGCCGCGCACGCTGGCCGCGATCCTGGTCGGGGCCGGGCTGGCCATCGCCGGGCTGGTGATGCAAACGCTGGCGCGCAACCGCTTCGTCGATCCCGGCATCGGCGGCACCGAACAAAGCGCCGCCCTTGGCATCCTGCTGGTCACGCTGCTGTGGCCGACGGCCTCGATCCTGGAAAAGATGGTGGTGGCGACGCTGACCGCCATCGTCGGAACCGCCGTCTTCCTGCTGCTGGTCCGCCGCCTGCCGCCGGCCCAACCGCTGCTGATGCCGCTGTTCGGTCTGATCTATGGCGGGGTGATCGCCGCCGGTGTCACCGTCATCGCGTGGCAGACCGACCTGCTCCAGTATCTCGACATCTGGATGAACGGCGATTTCTCCGGGATCCTGCGCGGGCGGTATGAATTGCTGTGGCTGGCGGCCGCACTGGTGGCGCTGTCCTGGTGGTGCGCCGACGCGCTGACCGTCGCCTCGCTGGGCAAGGAGGTCAGCGTCGGCCTCGGCCTTGATTACGAGCGGATGGTGCAGGCCGGGCTGGCGGTGGTGGCGCTGCTGTCGGCGATGACGGTGGTGGTGGTCGGCATGATCCCCTTCGTCGGGCTGATCGTGCCCAATCTGGTGTCCCGCCTGCGCGGCGACAATCTGCGCGGTTCCCTGCCCTGGGTGGCGCTGGGCGGGGCCGGGCTGACGCTGGGCTGCGACGTGCTGGGCCGATTGCTGCGTCACCCCTACGAGATTCCCATCGGCACGATCCTTGGCACCGTCGGCGCGGCGTTGGCCCTCTGGCTGTTGGCAGGGCGTCATGAGCGCGGTTGACCGGCGGGTGTGGCTGGCAGCCGGACTCGCCCTGCTCTGCGTTGTCCTGCACATGGCCGTGGGCCTGCGCGGCAACCTGACCTTTGTGCTGGAACTGCGGGCGTTGAAGCTGCTGGCGCTGGTCCAGGTGGCGGTCGCGGTGGCGGTGTCCACCGTCCTGCTTCAGACGGTCACGGGAAACCGCATTCTGACCCCGTCGATCATGGGGCTTGATGCGCTCTATCTTCTGGGCCAGACGGCGATGGTCTTTCTGCTGGGCGGGCTGGGCTTCGCCGGGATCGATCCCCGGCTGAAGTTCCTGTCGGCTCTGCTGGCGATGGTCGGCATCGCCGCCGCTGTTTTCCTGCCGATCCTGCGGCGTCACCTGTCGCTCTACCGCATGCTGCTGACCGGGGCGCTGCTGGGCATCCTGTTCCGCAGCCTGACGTCCTTGCTGGCGCGGCTGATCGACCCCAACGACTTCGCGGTGCTCCAAGGGTCGAGCTACGCCAATTTTTCGGCGGTGCGCGCCGACCTGCTGGTGGTGGGGTGTGTTCTGACCGCCGCCGGAACGCTGGCGGCCTGGCGGCTGCGGCATGCGCTGGACGTGGTGGCGCTGGGTCCGGCGGCGGCCACGGCGCTGGGCATCGACTGGAGCCGTATGATCACCGGCATCCTGGCGCTGGTGGCGATGCTGGTGGCGGTGTCCACCGCCCTGGTCGGCCCGGTGGTGTTTCTGGGGCTGGTGGTGGTGGCCTTGGCGGAACGGCTGACCGGCACCCAGCGCCACGCCGTGCTGCTGCCGACCGCCGCCTTCATCGCGGTGGCGGTGCTGGTCGGCGGCCAGACCCTGTTGCAACACGGGTTGGGCGGGGCCGGGGTGCTGGGGGTGGTCGTGGAATTTGTGGGCGGATTGCTGTTCCTGTTTCTGCTGGCAACGGAGCGCAAACGATGATCGAGGCAGACGATGATCGAGATTGAGGGCGTCGGCCTGAGCCACCGTGGGGCGGCGATCCTGCACGACGTCTCCCTGACCCTGCCAAAGGGGGAGCTGATTGCGCTGATCGGCCCGAACGGTGCCGGAAAATCCAGCCTGTTGTCATTGGTGGCCCGGCTTCAACCGCTGCAACGCGGGCGCATCGCGGTGGATGGGTTGCCGGTTGACCGCACGCCGAGCCGCGATCTGGCGCGGGTGTTGACCGTGATGCGGCAGGACACCGGGTTCAACGGTCGACTCACCGTGCGGGAACTGGTTGGGTTCGGCCGCTTCCCCCACGGCCGGGGGCGGTTGACCGAGGAGGATCATGCGCTGATCGACGAGGCGATGGCGCTGTTCGACCTGACCGCCTTGGCCGACCGCGACCTGATGACCCTGTCGGGCGGCCAACGGCAGCGCGCCTTCGTCGCCATGGCCTTCTGCCAGGGGACCGATTACCTGCTGCTGGACGAACCTCTCAACAATTTGGACATGATGTACGCGCGCCAGATGATGCGGTTGCTGCGCGACGTGGTGGACCGGCGCGGGCGAACGGTGGTGATCGTGCTGCACGACATCAATTACGCCGCCGCTTACGCCGATCGCATCGTGGCGCTGAAGGATGGCCGCGTCGTCGCCCATGGATCGCCGGATGCGATCCTGACCGTCGACCTGTTGGAGCGCCTCTACGGTTTCCGCATGCAGGTCCACCAGATTGATGGACAACTGCTGGTGCGGCACCACAATTGAACAATTCAGGACACGAAAAGAGGGGCCAACCTTCCGCCGACGGCCAGCAGGCACCGGTTGCGGAAGCGCGGCTTGCTGCCGGGACACCAGGACGGTTGCGGCCCTTCGATCCTCCGGCGGACGGCGGCGGTGCCGTCGACGGGCCTTGGTATGATGACTCCGGCCCCTATGGCGATTGGATTGGATCGCAGTCGCCCGGTCAGCAGCAGGACGATGAGAATGATGGGAACGATGCCTGCGGTGCCACTTGGATAACAGCCCCAGTTCGCGCTGTGCGGCCATGTCGGCAAAGCGCCGATCCAAAACAAACCAGCACAATGAGAAGAAGATTGCCAATGCTCACGGCGTGAACTCCCACCTCCGTGGACGTTATCCGTGACACACACCCGACGCCTGTCAACCTCAGCCCCGTAGGGCAAGCGCTTGAAGGGTTGTAAACCTATACGAAGAATTTACCGTCATCCCCCGCGAAGACGGGGATGGCGAATGTCCTCATAGAGGAATTTCAAGCCTTCACCCGATTGCCCTGCTCAGCCCCGCACAGGGCAATCGCTTGAAGCATCGTGCGTGCGCACCGGAACAAGATTCACCACGGATTTCACAGATTTTTCCACGGATTTCGCGGGACCCGTATCAGAGCCATCCTGTTTGCGATCCGGCGGCAAGCCTCGTGACCGGATGCAGGATGCGTTTGGGGGAGAAAATCCGTGCAATCCCTCATTTTGTCCGTGAAATCCGTGTCCATTCTTGCTTGCGTTGTGAGGATCGCCTGTTCAAGCGATTGCCCTGC
>JAIXPD010000089.1 GCA_027486405.1 Azospirillum sp.
CCGCCCCAGTTGGGCGACGGCCACTCAATCTCGAGCGCCAACGCCGCGTCGCTTGAAGGCTATATTCTCTATTCGTTCTACCTTAGCGTTGTTTACCTAACACCTATCGCGCTCTCCTCATGAACTGGTCGCCCGTTTGTCTGCGGCCAGCGGTCTGCCGCCCGAAGCCATCCGGGCCATGAGCTTTCGGGATCCGTGCGAACCTGGTTCCAGTGCGTTCCGAGAGGGCCATCGCTACTGCCTGCATTGCCTGAAGCGGGACCGGGATCGCGGTCGGCATGACGCTCTGCGTCGGTCCTGGGGGCTGAGCCGGGTGACGTTCTGTGCCCTCCATGGCTCCCCGCTCACCGATCGCTGTCCGGTCTGTCCCACGTCGGGAAGCGCTTTCGTTTACGACGACGGCATGATCCACTTGGCGTGCGGCGTCTGCCGCACAGTGGTCGACACCTCTCGGATTCCCGACGATGAAACGCTGTTCGGGAGAAGCCTGACGATTCCGCAGGACGAGGACGCGGGCACGATCACGCGTCGGCTCCTCCAGGCCGTCCGGGCGTACGAAGAGGTGATGTTGGCGGCCTTGTTCGAAGACATCGCGCCCGGCAGCCCGTTTCCACCGACCCCGGCCCTGTTCAGGACCGCGCTGTCCTACACCGCGTATTCCTTGTCCATGATTCCCCTGTGGGATGGGACCTTGGCGCGGCTCCCTTACTTCAGTGCTGTCTTACGAAATCACGGCCTGGATGCGCGGCGAGCGCGGCACGCCTTCGAGATGATCGTGCTGACCAACGGCGCCGCCATGCCGATGCTCTATCCGGACTTCCAGTCATGGACTGGAAAACGGGAGCGCTTCCAAGCCTTCTGCAACGTCGGCGGCCTGTATCATATGGCCAGCCGGTTCAATCGCACGGTGTTGCAAGGATACGCGGACGACCTGGACCCGGTTCTTGCCAAGGAACTCAAGCTGGCGGTGACCAGCCAGCGGCTCAGGCTCGGGTGGTGTGGTCCGCTGGAGCCTGACCGGGCGGACTTCGTGAAGGACTGCGCTGCCAGGTCGTCGGGAGCACCCGCCCCTTGCAGCGTCGCCGGTTGGGCTGCGGATGACGCAGCCCGGAGCGCCACCAGCCATCAGGCGGAAACCTCCGGGGCTTGGCGAGATGTCCCAATCTCCCAAGTCGGCGATCTCCCTTCTCCTCCGACAGCCGCCCCAGTGGCTCCCCCTGGTCGGTCGACATCGCCGACCTGCGTTGCTGAGACAAGCCCGACATCGCGGCCGCCCTTCCCCAAACCCACCGCCGCGCACGAAGCGGTGGTGGCGAAAGCTTGTCCGGGCAGGGGCGTCGCTTCGCCTCCTCCATGGGCGAATGCCGCTGGCTCTGCGCGGGAGACGTTAAAGGAGTCGGCGGGTCTCGTGACCACCCGCTACAGCCGGGAATCACTTCGGGTCCTCCTCGACCAGGAGAGGCGGCGGTGGCCGGAAGCCTTTCGCACACCGGCCGGTCGGCTTCGGCAGATACAG
The DNA here is from genome assembly GCA_027486405.1 of Azospirillum sp. GTDB lineage: Bacteria > Pseudomonadota > Alphaproteobacteria > Azospirillales > Azospirillaceae > Azospirillum. Next base: position 1,517 of record JAIXPD010000089.1, read on the forward strand.
CGTATCGCTCGGGAAATCGTCGATGGCGCGCGTGCCGTTCCGACCGATCAAGGGCGCTGAAGAAAAGAGGGTGATGGCTATCCTCCGACCGGAGCGGACGAGCCGTCGTCCGCTCCCCGGTCTTCCGCAGGACGCGCCAGAGCACCACGCACGGCGTTGCGCCCGGCCAGCCGTTCGGTGCGGACGTAGTCGATCACAGTCCGCGGCTCGGCGTGGCGGGTCGTCATCAGGATGTCGAGGATATCCTTGCCCTCGATCGCCGCGGTGGTGACGAAGCCGGCGCGCAGGCTGTGGCCGGCGTAGCGGGCGGGGTCGAGCCGCCGGCGCAACTCCTCGTCCAGGCCGTCGGTTGGCACGGCGGCCACCAGCCGCTTGACGATCCGGGCCACGCTGCCGGGATGCAGCGCCGCCGCCGCCACCTGTTCCCAGCGGCTGACGTCGCGGAACACCGGGTCGGCGTCGCCGACGGTGTGGCCGGCCGTGAGCAGCGCCGCCTTCCAGGCGGCCAGGGCGGCGACTGGGCACAGCGGGCCGCCGACGCGGGGAATTCCGACCGGCTGCCCCTTGGCGTCCCGGTCGGTCTTTGAGGCGCGCAGGAGCAAGGTCAGCCCGCCGGCGGCCGACCGCACGTCGCCCCACACCAAGCGGCACAGTTCGGAGCGCCGCAAGGCACCGGCGAAGCCGACGAGCACCAGCGCCGCGTCCCGCGTTCCACGCACTGTGCCGGCGTCGATGGCGTCGACCACGAGCCGCAGCGTCGGCGCGTCGGTGTCGCTGTGGCTGGAGGCGATCAGCGCCTCGACCTGACGCCGGCTCCGCCCTCGGGCCGCCCAGCTCCGGCGGACGCCGCGCAGCAACTGGCCGATGCGTGGATCGGCGCCGGGGTCGATGAAACCGGCGCGGGTGTGTTCCCGGCGGACGGCCGCCCGCACCACCTCAAGGCGGGACGGCGACAGCCCGGCCGTTGGTCCGCCCGCGGCATAGGGACCGCCGGGCTGGACCGGCGACCCGGCGTGGTGGGCCAGGAAGGCGGCCAGCGTCGCCGGCGCCGCGGGCAATGCCGACAACGCCTCGCCCTGGCACCAGATGGCAAACCGCGCCCAGGCGCGGGCGTAGACCGCCCGGGTGCCGTCCGCCAGCGAGCGCTCGATGAGGCGGTCAGCCGTCTCCAGGGCCTGCAGGACCGCCGGGGTCAACAGAGCCTCTTCAGGGACGCTTGCCGGCAGGCCTGGCGGGACTTGGGCGTCGGAGGCGGTGAGCGGCCGGTCCATGAGTCACTTCCCTTCCGCTGGAGCCGCGGTCTTGGCCTTGGTCCGCCGACCGGGTTTCGCAGGAGCCTCCGACGGCTCTACGGCAGGAGCCTTCGCTTTCGCCGTTTTTCTCGCTTTGCCTGTCTTCTCCCAGGCGGTCGCATCGATGCCGATCACCGTCAACCCGTCGATGTCAGAGCGGCTGGTCGCGAGTTCAGCAGCCGCATCGTTGAGGACCCTGAGGAGGTCGGAGAATCCAACGGACCGATCAACAGTGCCGCCCGGCTTCTCGATCTCCCACTTGCGGTTTTTGATCATGCACAGCAGCAGGATGCCGTGACGGGAGTCGACCGCCCGCATGTACTGGCCGGCAAGCTGGGTCTCCAGCGTGTCCTTCAGTTCGGCGACCGAGTAGCGGCCGCTATCCAGCGGTTTGATCTCGATGCTGACCACCCCCACCTGCGGATGGCGGATGCGGATGTCGGGCTCCTTGTGGTCAGCGACCTCCTCCTCGCGCGTCACATCGTACCGGCCACGGCTCTCCCGCTCGAGCCGCCCGGCGAAATAGCGTTGCAGCATCAGTTCGGGAGTCTTCGCCGGGAAGATGCCCCGGTCGCCGAAGTCCCGCTCCTCGATGTCGTGACGGATGGCTTCCAATCGGTTGCAGGCCAAGCGGAACAGATCGTCAGGGGTCCTTGGATCGCACTCGTGTTCGTCGGCGAAAGCCACGATCTGAGCTGGAGTCCAGGCGGCCGCTTCGGCCGCTGCCTCGCCATGCCGCCGCACCGCGTCTCGGAAGAAGGGCCGGACCGCCGCCAGATCGGCGTGGACCGCCAAAACCCGCAGAGCCGCATGCGCCTCCGGCCCGGCGATCTGTTCAAGCAGCCGGGTGAGCCGGCCACGAATATCGACCGCCTGGTCCTCGGCCGTGACCTCGTAGACGCCCACGTGCCGCGGATCCTCATGCGGTGGCAGATGCCGGTAGACGGTCGGGATGATCATTGCCAGCAGGGACGGTCGCCGCCGAAGCTCGCCCCATGCGGCCTTCACGTCGAACCCGTCCTCGTCCCAGAAACCGAGGACCCGCACCAGCAACGTCCGCGCCTCGTTAGGCGTGGCCACTAGGGCGCGCTCGACGAAGCTCCAGGCTGCGGCGACATCGGTGCCCAGCCAGGCTTGCAACCAGGGCCAAGCCCCGTCCCGGTCGTTGCCCCAGAGTTCGGCGGTCCGGTGGGCACTCAGCGTGGCCAGACGGGCGCGATCTTCCTCGGTGCCCTGGGCAATGATGGCCAGGGCGTCCACGAGGCCGTCCGTCCCTTCAGGTCTGCGCTGTTCCAGCCTTGTCAGCAGGTCACCGGCGACCAGCTTGGCGGCCGGCTCCAGGGCGGCGATGGCGCGCAGGCTGCTCCAGTCACGCGGCATCGTCGGCGTCCTCCCTGAACATCCCCCCGACCTCAGATCTGAGAACCGCGCCCACTACCTCCGGCTTCGCGGCAAGCAATGCCGGGAACCAGTCCGGTGGCCCGTTGATCTCCCGCAAGGCATAGTGCGCCGCGGTCCGGGTGTCCTCGGCCGAAAACCCGGCGAGGTCGCCGCCCGCCGCGCCAAAGACCGCAAGACTGGTGAGGCCGACCACGACGCCGTGCTCGACCGAGGACGGATCGTCGCGCTCCGACGGCAGCGGCGGGCACCAGTCGCGCCACCAGCGCAGCAGGCCCTCTGCGGCCGCATCCCTGATTTCACCGCCAAAGGGGGCTTCCAGGGCGTCGATGTTGTTCTGTCCCCATCGCGTTGCCGTCGCGCCGGGCAGGTGGCGCATCTGGCTGACCAGATACTGGAGGGCACCAAATGCCTCGCCTCGCCGGAGCGCCTCGATCTCCTCGGTCAGACGACGGCGCGCATCGGCCAAGGCTGAAGCTTCGGCTGCGGCGGCTTCGGCCATCGCCGTGTCTTCGTCTGTGTCCGGTTCGAGAGGAGGAACGACCGGCGCCGGGTCGATCCAGTGCCGCAGTTCTTCGAACTGGGCCGGGGGCAACCCGGCGGCGGCAATCGTGGCCTCGAGCCGGTCGCGCATGCTTTCCGACAGCCCATGCCGGTGGGCGACCACGCAGGCGCCAAGCAACAGCCGCCACCGGCTCTCCGACGGTTCGGCCACGCCCGCCCGCGCCAAGAGCCCAACGACATCGCCGGGCTGCGACCGGCAGAACCGCCCCTCCAGGCCGGAAAACTCTACCTGAGGATGAGCGGCGGTTGACAGCACCGCAGCGTACAGGGCAAGGCGCACCGCGACGTTCGCAGTAAGAGCTGCCGATAGGGTGTCGCGTTCGTGCAACATAGGCCCGCCCCAGCGGACACACTCGTAGAGCAGCCGGAGGCTCCTCACGAGAACCGGTGCCGGTTCCGCAGCTTCCCCCGCGGTCCGCGCCACCTCGAGGGCTACGGTCCGGTTCACGGCGTGGATCAGCCACCCGTAGCGCTCCGAGAGGGGCATCGTCCGCATACCTCGTTGGCCGGGAGCGTGCGGAGGGGTGGTGATCAGATCGATCAGATGGAGCAGCAGAGCCTCACGGTCGGTCGGCAGGCAGGCGTCCACCCAGCGCCAGCCGACGGCGTAGCCCGCGTCCCCGATCCCGTCGGGCAGCACCGGGGTGAATTTCGCCAGCAGGGCGGCGGCATCCTCCACCGACAGGGCGTCGGGCAGGAGCGTCGTCCCGACCCGCGCCAGAAAGGCGTTGGGCAACTCCGGCGTCTCCAGCGCATAGGCCCGCAACCGGGCTCGCAACGTCGCATCGCCGGCGGCGCCAACCGTCTCCACGGCGGCGGTCCGGATCCGCAGGTCCTGGGCCGCGTCGGCAGCGATCGTCATGGCCGTCTCCGCCACCTCCCGCCATCCTCCGACACGCCCGAGATCGAGCAGGAACCGGCGCACCGCCACCGACCCTGCCGACTCGGCGAGCAAGTTTCGAATGGTCGGCACGAGTGCCGGGTCGGCCAGCCGGACGAGGTCATCGGCATCAACGGTCCAATCAAACGAAACCGTATCCGGATGAACCTGGGCGAGGACGCGCAGTGCCTTCGTCCGCGCCTCGACCGGCACCTGCACGGCATCCCCCCACAGCAGAATGAGCTCAGGAGCGACTGGAACCAGAGCCTCCCGGACAGCGGCATGACGGCAGACGACCCAACCGGCCACCTCCCGCAGCGACGGGACGAGGTAGCGCTGCCCATCGACCTCGCGGGTGATCAGATCGATCACCGTGGTGACCAGACAGCCCGCCTTCAGCAGGCGCAACAGCCATCGCCCAGCCAGGTAGGTCTGGGTCGACGCGTGATGCCATCGCACGCGGCCGCCGGGCGCCTCCTCGAACAGGGGCCGGCGGAGCAAAGCGGCGATCTTACGGGCAGACCAAGCTGGAAGCACCGTCGCCGGGTCGAGCGCCGGCCGCGCCGGGAGCAACGGCGGGCCTGCGTCCGGAAGCCGGATGGCTGGTTGGCGGCACAGGATGGTGGCGCCGGCGAGGCGCTCGGCGGCCCACAGAGCCTCCTCCGGCGAGAGGGGGTCGGACTCGCTGAGGGCCACGTTGGCTTCCTGCAACTTCGCCGTAACGTTCAGGTCCAGCATGTCCCAACGCGCCCCGATCCGGCCCTCGCGATTCCAGTAGTCGGCGAGCCATTCCAGGTCCCGCGGCCGTCCGGCCAGGAACAGATGACCCGTTTGCTTCAGCCCATCGATAAAGGCGTCTGCACGGTCGACGCCATAGTGGGTTGCCAGCCGACGGATTCGCTTTTCGTCCAGCGGGACCAGGCGCACCGTGACAACGGCGCTGCGGACGGCCGCTGGCGCTATCGGGATTGATGTGAGGCTGTCGGGGGCGGCCATCGGATCGTCCGGATCCCCACTTGCGCTCGGCGGCCCTACAGTGACGGGTGGTTGGAAGAGGTCGCGTAGCGCGTCGCTGACGGTGTCCGCATCGGCTTGGTACTGCCAGTCGCTGGGCCGGCAGGAGAGCAGGACCCGGACGCGCCCCCGGCCGGTGCCCCTGGCGAAGGCCTTCAACGCGCGGGACAGGGCGCCTGGCTTTGCCAGCTTCGCCTCGTTCACCGCGTCGAGCAGGAAGACCGCTTCGGCGCACGCTGGGTTCCAGCCTGCAAAGGCGTCGGCCTCCTCGCCGTCCAGCGCCTCGGCGAGCGTTTGGTCGACCAGTTGCTCCAGCGCGACGAACACGGCCACCCACCCCTCGGCGCGCAGGCGGCGGACCTGTTCGCGCATCTCGGTGGTCTTGCCGGCGCCGCCCGGCCCGAGGATCACCGTCACCGGCTCCTGCGGCAGCTCCGACCACCCGTGGTCGGCGCCGGCCGCCCGCGCCGACCAGTCGGGATCACCCGCGACTTCGTCGGGCGACAGGATCGCGAAGCGGCGGTCGAGCGGCACGTAGGACATCGACGGATTCCAGCGGTCTGAACGTCCGGTAGAACCCGGAATTGCGCCGCAACGTAGCGGAGCCAGTGCTGCGCGAAAAGGGGAATTTTCGCGCAGCACTTGCCCCAAACCGGTGCGGCGAATCGCGTTTGCTGGTCACGGAACAAATCTTGATGATCAGTATCATTTTACGGCTCACCACGGCGCCCACGCCCGTGGCTGTCGGTTTACTGACCGAGCGCACCTTCCAGCGAGGCGTCCACAGTTCTGTCGCTGATCGGAGCCCGACATTCACGCCTTCAGCTAGGGTCACCAACGCTCAGCCCAAGCCATTCCGATGGGTGAAATCCGCCGATGACATCCTCGCCCCCGTTAAGCACTTCTGCCAACGCACCCTCGCACAGGACGGTGGCGAACAGCCTTTGTCGTGAACTTCAGAAGCAGGGCACCAGTCGACCAGCCCAATGACCACCCCCTTTTCGGGCAATCATCGATTTATTGCTACTTTATAGTCTCCATATCGATGGTATGCATCAATAAAAAGTTTTTCGCTTCAAAAAGACCATCATAGAGAGTATTCTGCCGCCAGACTGATGGATGGGCCGTTCAATGGCGGCGGCCGCACGATGCAACACTTGGAATCCTGGGTGGAAGTGCCTAGGAGCGCCGTCGGAAGAGTCCATGCCTCGCTTCCGCCGACCTTGCTACCGAGGCACGGCACTTGTGGAGACTTGCCATGGTCGTTGAAACCGTTGAGCTTCCGAAGGAGATCGCGTTCCTCCCCGTCGACGAAAACGAGCAGATGCTGCGCGGTGATCAGGTCACCGAGCAGGAGAAGCTCGTCTACGTCTGCCGCGGTCAGGACGACTGATGCGGCCGCGGGTACGGGGCCGTGCGGCCCCGTACCCGCGAAGCGCGGGAATTGCAAGCGGGGGATGCAAGTGATGGACGGGAAAAGGTTCGAGCGGTGCGTCAATTTCAAGGGGCTCCCGTGCATTGACTTCGGGAAAGGTTATGTCGTCTTCGATCCCTCCTCCCTGAAGAAGGCTACCTTCCCTGACCTCTCGTGGACTACCCGAAAGGAGGACATAGAGGCGCTCGCCACGCAGGGGTTTCGTTTCCGGGAGCGCCTGCCTGACTACGAGGCGCCCACAGATGAAATTCACCTCACGTTCATCCTTACGACCGACTGCAACCTCGGCTGCAAGTATTGCTACACCGACAGCAAGCGTGAGAAGCTCCGCCTGAGCGCCGACCTCGCCCGGCGCATCGCGGAAGCCCACGTTCCGGCGGGCTACGCCGGGAGCGTGTTCGTCCAATTGTTCGGCGGCGAGCCCACGCTGAATTTCGAGACCATCCAGGCCATCACGGAAGCCGTCGAGGCGCGGAGTGCGAAGCCGTTCTTCTACATCACGACCAACGGCGTCATGCGCACAGACGTGCTGGAGTATCTGCTCGCGCACCGCTACGGCTTCTACTTGTCCTTGGATGGGGTGCGCGAGTTTAACGACCTCAACCGGGTCACGCTGAGCGGCGGCGGCACCTACGAGTTGGTGGAGAAGACGCTTGACCAAGTTCTCGTACGGAAGGCACCTCTGAAGGTGCGCTCAACGATCACCCGGTCGACCGTCGGCGGCATGGAGCGCTTCGCCGAGGCTATGTTCCGGCGCGGGGTCAAGCTGCTCCAGTTCACCCCCGTCGTGCCCATCGGGCGCAACGCCGGCGACGACCCAGTGGACGACGCCTTCCACGACGCCTACCTCGACGGCTTGATGAACTCGATCGACCTAGCCCGCGTGTATGGCGCCTCGATCCTGACGCCGCTCAGCCTAGCTCTGAAGCGTGCACCCAAGCCGTACTGCAAGATCTTCCACGACGACACCAAGGTCCTTGTGACGCCGGAAGGGCGCAGGACGCTATGCTACGGCGTCCAGGGCGACTTCAACAGGAACAGCGACCGCTTCCTGTATGGGGAATTCGACGCTGAGGACGGGCAGTTCCGTGTGGATGGCGCGGTCAAGGAGCGCATTCTGCAAGCCTACCATCACCTGACGGACAGCCACTGCGACCACTGCTTCGCCCAGTTTCTCTGCAATGGCGGGTGCTTGGCCGAGAACCTCGAGGCAAACGGACGGATGGACGAGTTGAACCGCTCGTTTTGCTCGCTGAAGCGTAAGGAAGCCTACCTGCTGCTTGAGCGCGTGCTGACGTGACGCTCATGACTCGTCTCGAGGAGATCGATCGAAAGATCTCCGCCCTCATGGAGGCCTATCTGCACGACAGGTCTGCCGAAACCTCCTTCGATGAGATCGTTGGCAACATCCACGCGCTGCACTACGCTTTCAGCCCGTCTTACCGCGCGCGCTGCAACAGCCTGGGGGTCCCGGCAGCAATCACGCGCGCAGAGCAGGTCCCCGTCGCCAGCCTCTCCAAGTTCAAGGGGAAGGAGGTGCCGTGCATGGTCCCGAATGACGGACGCGGGATGAGTTTTCGCACCAGCGGAACCAGCACGGGCATCCCGACCACGATATACCGTGACCAAGGGTACTTCGCAATTCGCAACCAATCCGTCGTCTGCCATGGCCGGAAGCAATGGTTTTCACGCTACCTCCCTGGGAAGGTCACACTGATCTTCCTCGATGCGGCCAACCGGAACAACTCCCCGATGTTCCGGGACGACTATTCGGTGCTGAATACGATGCGAACCGCCTTCGGTAACGGGGAATCGCGCTTCATCCGCCACCGCGAAGAACATGACGCTGTGGTCAGCATAATCGACCGTAGTCGCGCCGCCGACCGACCAATCGTTCTGGTCGGGCCGTCCTACCACTTCAGCGAGTTTGTCGCGGAGCTTGCGGCGCGGAACGCCACGGCGCTCCTTGGCCCATCCAGCCTACTAATGGACAGCGGCGGCCTGAAGAACCGCGGGCGGCACAAGGATACCAAGGCCTACCTCGACGACTTGACGACCCGGCTGGGCGTCGTCCCCGGCAGGAATTACGTCAACACCTATGCGATGACGGAAACCGGGTGCCAGCTATCGAACGCGCCGGGAACGGCCTACAAGCAGGTTCCGCCCTGGGTGAGGGCGAGGGTCGTTGATGATCAGGGTGCGCCCTGCAAAGACGGGCAGGCAGGCAACCTAGTACTGGTCGATCTGCTGAACCGGGCCAACCTGCTCGCCATTGAGACCGGAGATCTGGCCGTCCTGCGTCCGGAAGGCCTTGAAGTACTGGGGCGGCGATGACGGGCGCGCCACGATCCTTCAAGGGGCAGGCGCTCCTCGACACGCCTCGGCGCCAGAAGGCGTTCATGGACAAAAACGCGCTCGGCTGGGAAAAAGGGTACCAACAGTATCTGCAGGACTGGCGCGATCTTCCGCGCACCCGGACCGTCCGGGACTACCCGCCTCAGGTCGACCTTGAGCTGTCCTCTGTGTGCAACCTGAAGTGCCCCATGTGCTTCACCCTGAATGACGCTTTCAAGTCGGGTGTGCGGCCCGCGCTTATGAAGTTCGGCCTGTTCGCCAAGGTCATCGATGAGATCGCCGGCAAAGTCCATAAGATCCACCTGAGCCTGCGCGGCGAGCCAACGCTGAACCCGGACTTCATCGAATGCGTAGCCTATGCGAAGCGGAAGGGGATCGGCGAGGTTTCGACCGTCACCAACGGTAGTCGGCTGGACATGGACTTCTTCGTCGCCGCCGCACAGGCGGGGATGGATCGGTTCTCGATTTCGGTCGATGGACTCGAGGCCGAATACAACCGAATCCGCGCGCCTCTCGCCTTTCGTGACATCCTGCAGAACATCCGGCAGATTCATGAGTACAAGACGCGGCATGGGATGATCAAGCCAGTGATCAAGATCCAGGCGGTGTGGCCGTCAATCCGGGCGAACCCGACAGAGTTCTACCGCACATTCGCCCCGTATGTCGACTTGGTGTCGTTCAACCCACTCGCTGACTGGCGGCACACGGATTCGAACATCGAGTACGAGGAGGATTTTTCCTGTAGTACGCTCTACCAGAGACTGGTCGTCGGCGCCGACGGACGGATCATCATGTGCATCAACGATGAGTACGGAGAGGTGCTCCTCGGCAACGCCCGAACGCAGACCATCTATGAGGTGTGGCATTCACCCCAGATGGCCCGTATCCGGCAATTGCACGCTGAAGGGCGATGGCAGGAGATGGAGCCGTGCCTGAGGTGCCTGCTACCAAGGAAAACCGAACGGTCAGAGACGGCTGTCGTAGATGACCGGGAAGTCGTGATCGAGAATTACACGAACAGACTGCAGACGCTTTGATCACCATGCTACCGACCTTCATCGAGATAGAGACCTCCACAAAGTGCAATCGGCGGTGCGCGTGGTGCCCCGGGAAGGACGATACTCTCCGGCGGCAACAGACGTTCATGAAATGGGGGCTGTTCGAGAAGATTCTCCATGATCTAGCCGACATCCGTTACGACCGGACGATCGCCTTGCACAACTACAACGAGCCAACCCTGAACGGGCGCCTCGCGCGCGAGGTCAGGCATGTGCGCGACACTGTTAACGATGCCTGCGTGGCCGTATTCTCGAATGGTGACCGGTTGAACCGCAACGGGATGGTGGCTCTGGCGGACGCGGGGCTGGGTTTGCTTCGGATCACGATCTACCCAGCTGACGCGCGGACCATACCTTCGGCCGATTCGGTCTCGGCGTGGATTCGGAGGGCGGAGGTAGGCGAACTACCGTGGACCTTTGCGGACATGCCGGACGGCAAAGGTGTTTGCGCGGACTCAATCCTGGGGGAAATGCAGATCAGAGTGATCCGCCCGAATATTATGTCCTACAACTCGCGGGCGGGGACCATAGCCCTACACAGGCCCTACCGGAGAACATCAATCTGTACCATGACAACAACTTCAGCGGCCGTCACCTACCAGGGTGAGTTGAAGATGTGCTGCAATATCTATCCCTCGATCCCTGAGCACCGTGGGTACATATTGGGAAATCTGGCGGATCGTTCATTTGCCGTCCTCTGGGGCTCAGAGGCCATGCAGGCGATTAGGATGTCGCACCTCGCCGCAGACTGGAGGCTGACACCCATCTGCGAGCAATGCGAGCGATTCGACGTCTTAGGAAAAATATCCTAAAACATCGCGTCTGAAACCCGAACCGAAGGCTTGCGCTTGTGTTGCTGGCCTGAGGGATACGCTGGTGTCGATCAAGGCGCTGGAGGGTTCGGGCTTCGCTGACCGTCTCGTCAGCGCCAGCGGCAACGAGACGCTGGTCGGCGCCGGGGCCAAGTTCTTGACGGCGGTAGCGGGGCCGACCGTTATGTCTTCGGTCGGCGACGGGACAGGACATCATCGTCAACAACCATACCGACAGATCATCTCATAGTTAAGTGACAGAACTTTTATTCTCACCATTTGCTAAGAAAATCTTCCAGAACCATTGCAGTCTCATAGTTTACTGAGATTGACAGCCCTACAACGACACACATGCACCTTACAGGCACCCCCACGTCAAACCCACTGTCCGGTCGCAACCAGACCACTGAGGGAGATCGATCTATATGCAGTTAACTTTATTTCACTGCACTTTATATCTAAGATTGTGCATCGTGCAGCTTTGATCGACTGACAGCGTAGCTTTCTCTTGAAAATTTTCATTGAAAAATTTCAGCGTCAAACACCTCATGACCACATAACAAGAGACCAGCTGATACCCAGAAAAATATATTGAAATCAATCAGCTGGCATCCAGGAAAAGTTTGGATTGCAAAATGCACCGATGCCACTTGCTGACACAGTGATGACCGCTGTCGCTTTCTCCTGAGATTTTTCATTGAAAAATTTCAGCGTCAAACTGATCTGATCGCAAAACAGCAATGTTGTTGTGAATTAAAGCCCACATCGAAATCAATATTTTAAATTCTAGGAAATCTTTGAATTGCAAAAGGCGAGCACCTCCATCTTTTGGCCCCTCCAGGCCTCCCTCCAGAACCGCATCTTTGCCGTGACAGGATGATTGGCGTCTTGCGGTGGTCGAGGCCGGGCACGGTCAGACTCAATCCGTTTGGGAGGAGGGACTAGAGGAGCCGCTCTGAACTTGCCTTGGTCTCTGGCCTTCCATAAGGTGTATATATATATCAGACGATTCTAAAAACGCATGGTGACTTCTATGAACACGCCAAAAACAAGCATTTCTGATGCGATCGACGCGCTTCGGAAGGATTTGGCAGAGGCTGTTGCCCGTGGGGATGGTCAGGGCCTCCGTTTCAAGGTCGAAGGCGTTGACGTCGAATTGACGGTCGCTTGCGAAGTCAGTGGCAACAACAAGGCCAGTTTCCATGTGCTCGGCATTGGGGCTGAACTGGGGGGCAAGCTGGGCACCACCTTGACCCACAAGGTGAAGCTGTCGCTCAAGCCTGCGGGTCCGGACGGAACCGAGCAGGGAACGCTGATCCATGACACGGTTTCCTCACGACCGAAATACTCCTGAGTCGGGCGGAAAGCGCATGGACAAAAATCTTCTGATCGAGATCTTTGTTGGCCCCTCGACCAACGAGGGGCGCATCGGAACAGGATACCCCATCGGCAACGGCTTGATCCTGACGGCGGGTCATCTTTTCAAGCCATCGGATGGAAACACAGAAAACATTTTCGTCCGATGGCACCACCAGAAAGACAACGACGCCAGAGAGTGGCGGCAAGCCAGCATTTGTTGGCCCGGAACCGACAAACTCGACGCGGCGGTTTTGTCGTGTCCGTTTCCGGATACCATGAATAATCGCTTCAAATCTCTGTCACGGTTCCCTCATCATAAGACTCTGGAATGGGACGGGCAGGGATTTCCTGCTGTTGGAAAGAGGGATGACAACACGCGAGAGCCCATCAGTTTTAGTGGGCATGCCTACAGTGCGGCGGAGACCTCGAATATTTTTGAGTTGGGAGTACAATACCCCGTAGGAAAACCCGACGGTTGGTGCGGCGCGTCAGGAAGTCCTGTGTTCGTTGGAGACAAGATCATCGGGGTTGTCGTCACCTGTCCAAAGAGCTTCAACCAGTCGCGGTTCTGGGCAACACCCACGTGGAAGCTGTTCGAAAACAAAGATTTTTGCAAAATCTATGGCGACCCTTCTGACGGCTCGCAGCACCAAAAGGCATTGGAAAGGGTCGGAAAATTCCTGGAGACATGGCCCGCTCTGCACGATCTCATTAAGGATCGTCACGATACAAACCCTTCATCGGCGCTTGAGACGGCCCAACGCGTCCTGCATCCCGGGCTTGAGGGTTTCTTGAATGAATTTTTCATCCTGAGCAACGAATTGGACGATTGCATCAAGGATGAGAATGCAAAGCAAAGAGCCTACGCCGATCTGTGTGACGTGGTCTTCAGCACCGCCCCGCTGCTGATTGAATCAGCGATCACCGAGCCTTTGGATCACCAGAAACAAGGGATCTTTGTCAGGACGCCGACGGCGATCGGAAGCTGTACGGTGGGTGAAATCGCCATGGCCCGCCTGGACGGCAGAAAGACACGATATTCCACCACCGACACCAAACTTCAAAGGGGAGAGTATGAGGTTCCAACGCCACCGGATAACGGGTTTGCCGGTTGGAGCAAAAATTATGAAGCCGAATTTGAAATGCATCTGATCAATCAGATCGTGTCGAGATACGGAAATGCTAATAATACAGAAAAAGCAAAACAGAATCTCGCAAAATTCTTCAAAAGTTCGTCAGCAAAGAAGATAACAAGCTTCCATTGTGTCGAGAGTGATATTTACAATTCAAGCAAATCAATCGAATCAGCCCTTATAAACATCAATAATAAATACCCTGATCTTGTTTTGATAATGCTTCATGACGATCGCGAAGTGGATGTGATCGAAAGCATATCGCACTTTGTTAAGATCCATCATCAGGTTTCCAAAATATGACGCACAGCCTCACCGTCACCAATCCCGTCACACTGGCGGCCGCCCCCGGTCAACCGGAACAGGTCCACGTTTTTGACCAGCGCAGCATCGACGCGATCCACGCGGCGATGGCGGCCCGTCGACCGTTGCTTTTGCGCGGAGAACCCGGCATCGGAAAGAGCCAGCTGGCGCGGGCCGCCGCCAAGGCGCTTGGCCGGGCCTTTGTTCATCACACGGTTGATGCGCGAAGCGAATCCCAGGACTTGCTGTGGCGTTTCGACGCGGTGGCGCGCCTTGCCGAAGCCCAGCTCGCCGGGGCGTTGAAGGACGTCGGCCCCCGTTTCCCTGGGGTTGGTTTGCACCGTCACATCCGTGCCCGTCTGGCCATGTGCCGGTATCTGCATCCGGGCCCGCTGTGGTGGGCGTTGAATTGGCAGGACGCCGCCGACCAGGCGAAGCGCGCGGGCTTTGCGCCACCGGCGCAACGGGACGGGGGTGATCCGAACCAGGGTGTTGTCTTGCTGATCGACGAGATCGACAAGGCGGAGCCGGAGTTTCCCAACGGACTTCTCGAAGCCCTGGGAGCCGGAGAGTTTCTGCCGCCGGAGCGGCGTGAATCGGTGTGCGCCACAGAGCCGGTGCCGTTGGTCGTCATCACGTCCAACGAGGAACGGGCATTGCCGGACGCCTTTCTCCGGCGCTGTCTGGTCATGCATCTCGTTCTGCCGGACGACGGGGTGAAACTGATCGCCCATCTGGCGGACCGGGGACGTTCGCATTTTCCAATCGCAACGGACGGTATCCTGACCATGGCCGCCAATCAACTGGTGCTGGATCGCGACGCCGCCCGCGAGGCTCGGTGGACGTCGTTGCCGGGGCAGGCGGAGTATCTCGATCTTCTGCGGGCCGTCCTCACCCTGGCTCCGGACGATCCGTCACGACAGGAGGCGATTCTCAAATCCATCGCTCCGTTCGTTTTGAACAAGCGCGCGGGAGCGGTGTGACCGATGAGCGCGATGGTGGGGCGCGCCGATCTGTTGCGGGTGTTGACCAGCGACGATCCGGTTGAGAGAGCGGCGCTTGCGGGGTTGCTTGGCTATCGCTTGTCGCCGTCACAACCGGACCCGCCGACGGTGGTGTTTCCTCTCCAGTTGCCGGATTTTCGGGTCCCGAGGAGGCTGGACAAGCCAGACAAAGAGGATAAGACCCCGAAAACATCGGACATCCCAGTGTGGCGCGTCGTTTCGCGGATCCACCGGGATGATGACGACGAGGGCGAAAGCCCTGGTTTGACCGCCGAGACCGACGACGACAGTGCGGAAGTCTGGAAGAACCGGCCAATCGCCGCGCCCTCCTGGCCATCGCTGTCCCCGCGCAACCGTCTGCTGCCCCGGCTGCGCACCGGCATGACAGAGCGCGTTCCCGGGCGGGCGGTCGATCTCAACGCGCTGGTGCGGCGCATTGCCAACGCCCAGCTTCCCAACCCATTTCCCCGCCGTCGGCACCGCCGTTGGGGGGCGTCGATCCAGGTCCTTGATGACCGCAGCCGTCACCTGACCCCCTACTGGCATGATCAGGACGAAGTGTGCCAATGGCTGTCGCGGTTGTATCCAACCGAGAGCTTGTCACGGGCGCGGTGGCTGCCGGGGCTGGAGGAACCGATCCGCTACACCGCCGACGGCATCGACATGTCCTACCAGCCACCGCCACCGGGCTCCCTGGTCTTGGTTCTGGGGGATTTGGGGTGTCTGGACCAGCGCGGGTCCCCTGCGGTGCGGTGGTGGCGCGACTTCGGAAAGCGGCTGCGCGCGGCTGGCTGCGTTCCGGTCGCCCTGACACCTTGTGCCGCAGACCGCTGGCCAGCGACGCTGCGCGCCATCTGGCGGATGGTCCCATGGGAGCATGGAACCCCACTGTCCTCCCCGGAACAGACGGAGTTGAACCCGGAGGAACGGTTGCTGCGGCTGGTGGCACCAGCCGCGCGGGTCGAACCTGGATTGCTGCGCCACCTCCGCCAAACCGTCCTGCCAACCAGCGGTGCAGCGCTGGAGGCCGCCGTCTGGCAACATCCGGCCATCGCCAGCCCGTCCAGCGTCGCCGCGACCCTGGCCCCTGACCTGACGCCGTCCCTGCGCCAGGGCTTCGCCACCGAAAACGACGCGGTTCAACGAAGCGTCCTGGCCATTCTGCGGCAATGGCGGGCAACCCTGTCGGCGGATGTGTGGTTCGAAGAAATACTGAGCCTGTCGCCGGATTCCCGACGTCACTTGCCGAACCCGGTGGACCTGGAGGCGGCGGTGGCGCGTTTCGACGGCTTCAGTCGGCGTGCCCTGGCCTTCAACGATCCGATGACGCGCGCGGATGCGATGATGGCCGTCCGTCGTCTGTTGCGTCGGGCGCCATCATCGCTGGATCAGGATCCCCGGGTTGGCGCGGCGTTCCAGCGTTTGAGGCTCTTCGCCCATCAAGACAGTCTGGAGGATGGGAAGGCGCTGCCGCTCCAATCCGGCACCTTCGACCCGCGTGTTGCTCCGGCCCCATCCGGCGCGGCTCCAAGGCGGGTCGATCTTTGGCAATCGGACGATGGGCTGCTGGCGACGTCCTCCGATCCGGACCAGGACGGTGTGGACAGCCTGCTGGCGAGCGTTGAGACGCTCAATGGGTTGGTGGTGGTTGGCACGGGTTATTCCACGGACACCGAAAAAGGCTGCAACGACTTCTGGAAGGCCGGCATGCCGCCATCCTGGGCGCTGGATTGGGGTTGGGACGAATTCGGCGCCTGGACGTGTTTCGAGATCGACGGGGTGGTCCAGCGACTGCGCTGGATCCCGCCGGGCCAGTTCCTGATGGGGTCGCCCGACGATGAGCCGGGCCGTTCTAACCACGAAGGTCCGCAGCACCTGGTGACGTTGAGCCGGGGCTATTGGCTGTTCGACACAGCCTGCACGCAAGCGCTGTGGCGTGCGGTGATGGGCGAGAACCCGAGCCGTTTCACGGGCGATGATCGGCGTCCGGTGGACAGCGTTCATTGGAATGACGTTCAGGGCTTTCTGACGCGGCTGAACGCACGGATTCCGGGTCTTAAGTTGAATCTGCCGACCGAGGCGCAATGGGAGAACGCCTGCCGGGCGGGAACGACGACGCCCTTCAGCTTCGGGCGCAGGATTTCCTCGGAGCAGGTCAATCATCAACCGAGATATACGTACGACGATGCCATGGGGATTTTGCGGAAAGGCACGGTTCCGGTAGGAAGCCTGCCGCCGAACTCGTGGGGTCTGTACGAGATGCACGGCAATTTGCGGGAATGGTGCGCCGATGGGAAACGAAGCTACCCAACGGAGCCGACAACCGATCCACGCGGCCCGGAGAGCGTTGGCACCGAGCGCGTCCTTCGCGGCGGGTCCTGGCGAGACGGCGAGCGGGACGCCCGCGCCGCGTTCCGCTTCGAATTCCGCCCGGATGTCCGCATCGGCAGCATCGGCTTTCGGTGCGCCCGAGTTCAGGCCAGCCCGGAGGACGCAGCAGAGCCGATGGACCCGGCGTTGCCCCGGCAGGCGGAGCGCCGGGAAACGCAGGGGTCGGCGGGCGGAGTGGTCCTGCGCGTGGCGTCTGGCACTGACAGCGGTGCCCGTTGCCCGCTGCCGCAGGCTCCGGCCTTCCACATCCGCACCGACCGCGAGGAGTTGCGGGTCGAACGGATCACCCGGCCCGCGTGGGCCAACGCGCTGGGCCGTGACCGTTTCGGCCTGTGGACGGCGATCACGGTGGAACCGGAGAACGGTGGCCCCCCCGTCACCCAGAGCCTGCGCTGGATTCCGCCGGGTCGGTTCCTGATGGGATCGCCGGGGAATGAGTTGAGGCGGAGCGACGATGAAGGCCCGCAGCACGCGGTGACGTTGAGCCGGGGCTATTGGCTGTTCGACACGGCCTGTCCGCAAGCGCTGTGGCGGGCGGTGATGGGCAAGAACCCAAGCCGCTTCAAGGACGACGACCGCCTTCCGGTGAACCGCGTCAGTTGGGACGACGTCCAGGGTTTCCTGAGCCGGATCAACGCGCGGGTTCCGGGTCTTGCGTTGAGCCTGCCGACGGAGGCGCAATGGGAACACGCCTGCCGGGCGGGGACGACGACGCCCTTCAGCTTTGGCGCGACGATCACGCCGGAGCAGGTGAATTATGATGGGTATCAACCGTATGCGGGCGGTGCCAAAGGGCTGTATCGGGAACGGACGGTTCCAGTGGGGAGCCTGCCGCCCAACCCCTGGGGACTGCACGAGATGCATGGAAATGTGTGGGAATGGTGCGCCGATGGGATGCGAGATTACACGGCACAGCCGGAGACCGACCCGCGTGGCCCGGAGAGCGCCGACGCCTGGCGCGTCCTTCGCGGCGGGTGCTTGGACTACGAGGCGGGGGGCAACCGCGCCGCGTGCCGCAGTCGGCGCCCCCCGGATGACCGCTACTACAACATCGGCTTCCGGTGCGCCCGAGTTCAGGCGTGACAGGCCAGCCAGGGGGAAGCGGCGGCGGGCTTGCCCCTTGGCCGTCCCAAGCGGAGCGCCGGGCTGCCATGGGGCGAGAGCGCCGACGCGGAGGGGGCCAGAACCATCAAGGCCCCCCACCCGGGTCACGAGAATCGGTGTTTTGGAAGCGCTCAACGCCATGGCGTCCATGGCCCGAACTGTGAGGACGCAGAACCCGACAGAGATTTCCCCGATCAGCGGCCGAACGGGATTCGGCATCGCGTTGGCCAGGACCCGCGCGGTCTGCTTGCGGCATCCTCATGTCCCGGATGGACTGGGTCAGGTCCGGACCGTTTCACCATCGCCCCGCTGTTCCGGAGAGCCGAAATCGCTTGCGTCTGAGTCCAGCGATCCCGAAGAATCAACCATGCGCCCAAGCCCGGGCGTCGGTTGTCCAGCGTGTCTGGACCAAACGCCTCACGTCGCGGAACATCGTGATGCTGCCTGATCTCCTGGCCGCCGAGCGCAAGCTTGCCCGGTTCGACGAACGCCTGCTGGCCGATCCCGAGCGTCGCCATCGCTGGCGGCATGACCACGCCCGCCGCGCCGCGCTCGCCGCCGCCGCCCTGGGCGGTCGGATCGCCGATCCGGACGCGTTTCTGCTGATGCTGGCCGACCCGTCACGATGCGATCCGGACGCCGCCTGGGTGCACGCCGCCTGGAGGCTGGCCACCACGCTGCAGGGACCGGTCTACCGGCTCGATCGGTCGTCCCAAGGGCGGGAGTCTGTGAGGCTTGATCCACGGATTGGGCACGAGCGCCGCCGCCGGTTGCTCGCCGGTCTTGGCCAGACGGAGGAGGGGACGAGCACCGCTCCGCCCTTCGTCCCGCGACCGCCGTTGGAATCGCAAGGGCTGGCCAACTCGGCGGCGGCGCTGATGGCGCAGACACGCGCGCTTCTGGCCAACGCTGAGGATCTTCTCAGCCCGCAGGATGAGACCGACGACCCAGATGGTGAGGATCCTCGCCCGTCGGACGCGCCACTCTCCGCATGGACGGTTGACTGGTGCGACGAACTCCAGCAGCGGTGGGCCGAAGGTTTGGGAGGCCGTGCACAACCGCTGACCCAACCCCAGCGCGAGGCCGTCGAGGCGACGCTTCAAGAGGTCGAGGCGGCCTTGATGGACGCGCCGGACTTGCTTGGCGTGGCGCGGGCCATGCGCGTGCTGCTCACCGCGCCAGAGGCCACCCGTCCAAGGCGGCGCGTGGCTCCGACCGATGACAAAAGCGCGGTGGCGCGGGCGCTGGTGGAGCGCGACCGAGGAGACCCCGGTCTGTGGGCGTTGCTGGCGTGGCTCGGCAGCGGAACCCTTGTGGAGCGCGCCTGCGGCCTGCACGCGGGCATCGCGCCCAGCTTGGCCCCGGTTCTGGCGCGGGATCGGACCGGCTTTCGCCTGGCGCTTGAAAGAGAGGGGCAGGGGTGGGAACGCTGGCTGCTGTCCGCAACCGGCGAGCTGGTCGTGGCGGAGATGGAGCGTTGCACGGTCCTGGACGCTGCGCACAGCGGTTGGGAACAACAGCTTGGCCTCGCCGGGCGGCGTGGCACGTCGCGTCTTCCCGCTGTTCTCCACTGGCTGCACCAGCAACCGGCTTACACCACCGCTGTGATGGAACGAACGTTGGGCAAGGCGGCCAAATTGAGCCGACGCGGCGTCTACCTGCTCGCCGCCGAGCTGCGCGATGCGGGTGTGGTGCGCGAAGCGCCGACAGGCGAACGCAGTGGAGGCTCTTGGGAGGTGGAAAAGCTCTGGATCGCCTCGGCGCTGACGCCGCAACGTCGATGATCGGGCGCGGTCAGGGACGACCACCGCCACAGCACCCCGACCGTCTGCCGTCGTGCAATCCCGCTCAGGTGGGGATTGCGGCAGCGCACGCTTTCGACAGCGCGCGCGCCTGTCGGATGATGCTTTCAAGGTCGGCGTGGCAGGATCCATCGTCGCGATCCGCTCCACAAGCTTCTGCAGGTTGATGGGATCCCGATAGTCACCGCCATCGGTCGAATGCCACGTCGAATGGGCATACTCGACGTCGCCCTGCACATCGACCAGCGCATGGGTGACTTCGTCGGCGTACTCGCCACGACGAATTTCGCTGGCCAGGTCTGTTTCCTCGATGGCGCGCTCAACCGCTTCTTTTTTGTCTCCGGCTTTGATCGACACCGGGACGCGGACCACGGCAAAGAGATGGACCGTGAAATCGCGCTGCGTGGCGGACGAAACAGTCATGATGCGCTCCTACTGGTCGGCACAGTGAATGGACAAGGCTCTGGGCAGTTTGTAGGGGTGCAGGCTCTCAGTCGTTTCCTTCATCGTCATCGTTCAAATCTTGCTCGGCGTGGCAATACGGGCATTGCTCGGCGTCCACATCAATCACTTCGCCGCACTTGACGCAGCAGCGATCCGACGGGGCGTCCAGCGGCTCTCCGATCTTGGGAGGCCCGTTCACCCAAAATTCGCCACCGCAGCTTTCGCACATCCACCCGTCCGCATCCCCTTCGTTTGCGTGCCGTTTGCCGTCCCACTCCCCCATCTCCAGGAATGCCGATTGTCCATCCAGCAGCGCCTTTGATCCGCAGTATGGGCAGCACGTGACGTTCTGCATGTTTTGTCTCCCGATTGGCGCGGCCATGGGTCGCGTTGTCCATGGGGAGACAAAACGAGCGTTTCGCTGAACTGGCAATAAGAAAATAGCGTATCGCTATTTCTTTTCAAGAAGAGCACCGATCTTGTGCAGCAACTCCAGGTCCTCCAGGTGCCGCACGATTGGCAACGGTGCATCGGCCATGCGTATGGCCAAATAGGCTGTTGTCTCATGCAGACCAAGCCGTTCTGCGAATTCTTTCACCGTCAACCCAAGCGCCTGAACACGCCGCTTGACCTCGGAACCTGACACACCGGATGGCAGCCTCGTCGCCATAGGACCCCACAAAAATAGCGTTTCACTACTGTACCGAAGTCTCAACGCGATCGCAAGCTCGGGGTTCCTCATCATCCTGCCGGTCCTGATCGTGACCGCATTCGACGCGTCACAGTGACCCGTCCAAAACGGACAGCCTCGTGCCGACCCGCTGACATCATGATCAGTCGAAATGACGACCGCCTCTCCCATGCCCCGCACCCACCCTGGGCGGGCGGCCTTGAGCCGGATCGGCGCAGGACGCGCTCAATCCACCGGCATGCGTCGCCCAGCTAGGCTATGACATCATGCTCCAACACATTGATGAAAATAGCTTTGACCGGCATAACCGATACTGTGCAAGCATGCAGGACAAAGTTCGCCAACTCATTGACTAAAGAAGATTTGTCCTGCAAAATTGGCCTATCATGGAAACGCGGGACAAGCCGTGGGCATTATTCCCTTCTCCGACGAACAGATCAGAACGGTCATCAACCTCCAGCAGCACTACGAGGTGTGGATGGACGCCGACCGTTCTCTCGCGCGATTGCCCTACGGATTGAAATGGGCTGACCGCAACGGCAAGGACTATCTCTACGAACTGTTCGACCGGACCGGCAACGGCAAGAGCCTCGGCCCGCGATCGGTCGAAACGGAGCGCATTTTTGACAGCTATCGTGAACGCAAGGCTGAGCTGACCGAGCGTCGCAACCGGAGCGCCGTCACGCTGAGCCAGACGTGCAAGGTGTATCGCGCGCTCGGTCTGCCGTTGCTCCCCTCCGAAGCCGCAAAAATTCTGCGGGAAGCCGACCGGCGCAGTCTGCTGGGATCGCACCTCATGGTGGTCGGCACCAACGCCCTGGCGGCCTATGCCCTGGAGATGAACGGTCGGATCGACGGAGCGCCGGAGGAAACCGACGATTTCGACATGGCCTGGTTGACGGTCGACGACCCGTCCAGTCCCGACGTGCCCGTGTGGGCGCTGCTGAAGGCCGTTGACAGCACCTACACGGTGAACAGTGAGCGGACCTTCCAGGCGCGCAACGCCGCCGCCTACGAGGTTGAGCTGCTGGCAGCACCGTCCCGCCGGATGTCGCGGCGCGACCGACCGGTTCCCGTGCCGCTCCCGGAACAGGAATGGCTGCTGCCCGGCACACGGATCAGCCGTGTCGTGGTGGCACGCGACGCCTCTCCCGCCCGCGTGGTGGCTCCCGATCCGCGCTGGTTCGCCCTCCAGAAGCTCTGGATGTCGGACCAGGAGAAACGCCATGCTGGCAAGCGGCCTAAGGACTTGAAGCAGGGCACGGCGCTCCTGGCCTGCATCCACGAGGCCCTGCCCAGCCACTCCCTCAACGCCCCCGACTTTCTGGCGGCGATGCCACCGGAACTCCAACCCTACCACGACCGCTTTGCGGCACCGTACAAGGAGGACCCGCTACCGAACTGGTGACGTTGGCCGCTGCCCCCTTCCCCAACGACAGGGGGCATTGGATCGTGTCTCTGGCCGTGGTGTAGGAACGGGGAGGCGCTGATGGTCTCCGGCTGGTCTGGCCGGGATTGTCAGGCGACCACACCAGAGGCCCCGACGAGGCTTCCCGGGTTCCGACGCGTTCCCTTCCTGCGTGAAATGGCATCAGACCCCGGCAGAGCGGCGGCACCTCGCGTGACGGTGCCGTTCATGTTGCCTTCGCCACAACGGACAGCCCCGCGGAAAAGCCTCGTTCAAGCTCGCCATCCCTCAAATCCCCTTCTCTCAAGGGGGGCAATTCCTCATGGCGCCAGGGGGGCAGTTTGACGTGTCGCCTGACACGTCCGGCCGACGGTGACCTGGTGCTCCCCGGTCAGGCGCTCCGAAAGGCGCGCTCTCAGCTCTTTGTCGAGGAACTGGCTGACCGGAAGGCCGGTGATGAGACGGTCCACCGTGTCGTGTTCGCACAGAAGGAGGGTGCCGTGGAACAGCGCGCGGTAGGCATCGGATGCCGGATAGTCGGCGTGCAACTCGCGCACGGAGGTCTCAAGCCGGGCCTGCTCCACGCCGGCCGGCGACCCACTTCTCGCCGTTCACATTCACGACCAGTGCGTCGGTGTCTCCGTCCGCTTTGCCCATCCGCAACGGGAGGTCGGACAGGCGACCGGCGCCAGCGGGCAGAACCCGCGTTATGGGCGGTCGCGGCGTGCCCCCGTCCGGCACCTCTCCGAAGGCGAGTTTGAGGTTCGAATATCCAATGTCGAGCCCGGTGACGAACATGGCGGTGCTATCCTCGAGCGGTCTGGTGGCAATGCAGTGCCGCAAAGCATAGCTGTTCCGCTCAAAGCTTCGCGCTGGCGAAAGACGACCGAAATCGTCGTCTTTCTCAGGCATCGGGAGGCTTGACTTTTGATAGTCACCTAGCGATGCACACGCGGGCTCGATCCAGTGGTGCGCTGGTTGACGATACTTTTTGGCATCGTTTGGCGCTGCTCAGCGGCGACTTTCGAAGGAGGGACGGGGCCAGAGGGGAGGGCAAAGTCCCCCAGCGCTTCGCAAAGCCATTTGCGCCCAAGTCTCTATTGGCACTGCCCCCCCGGGTCGGTGCCAATCATGATTGGCACTAACCCCTCCAGAAACCGGTCAGAATTCGAGAAAGCACATGGATTTGGCCTGTCGAGCCGCCGCTCCTATTGGCACCGACCCCCCGGGTCAGTGCCAATCATGATTGGCGCTGCCCCCCCCTTGACGTTTGGAGAAAGTGGGGTGATGTGTTTTCTTATTGGCACCGACCCCCCGGGTCAGTGCCAATCATGAATGGCACTGACCCATCCTCCGTGATCGTCTGATCGAGCGGTTTTCCCTATTGGCACCGGGGGGGGGGTCAGTGCCAATGGTTAGATATTGGCACCGACCCCCCGAGGAAACATGACCCTTGAAGATGAGATCAAAGCCCTGCGGCAGCGTGTTGCAGGGAGGCTCGGCGGACCGAGAAGCTCCCTTTCCCAGCTTCTGCTCACGCGGCGCGGACGGAGTTCGGGCGTCCAAGGTCGAGCATGCGGTTAAGGACCTCCAC
>JAIXPD010000094.1 GCA_027486405.1 Azospirillum sp.
TGACCGGATGCAGGATGCGTTTGGGGGAGAAAATCCGTGCAATCCCTCATTTTGTCCGTGAAATCCGTGTCCATTCTTGCTTGCGTTGTGAGGATCGCCTGTTCAAGCGATTGCCCTGCGTTGCGCCCGGCTGATTTGCGGGCTGGCCGATTTGCGGGCTGGCCGATTTGTGGGTAGGATGCGGCCCCATGACCGACAGCGCCCCCAAGCCCGTCAAATACCCGACGATTCACATGCAGGCCGGCCGTGAGCGGCGCGTCCAGCATGGCCACCCCTGGGTCTATTCCAACGAAGTCCAGATGGACGCCGCCGCCAAGGCGGTGGCCCCCGGCAGCCCCGTGCGCCTGCTGGAGGCCAGCGGCAAGCCCCTGGGCATCGCCGCCTTCAACCCGCACACGCTGATCGCCGCGCGCCTGCTGTCGCCCGATCCGGCGGCGCGGATCGACGAGGGCTTTTTCGCCGACCGGCTGGGCCGCGCCCTGGCGCTGCGGCAACGGCTGTTCGACCGTCCTTTCTACCGTGTCGTCCACGCCGAGGCCGACGGGATGCCCGGCCTGATCGTCGATCGTTTCGACGATGTGGTGACGGTCCAGGCCAATTCCGTGTTCATGGACCGCCACATCGACGCGGTTCTTGCCGCCATCGACTCGGTCCTGGCCCCGCGCGCCCTGATTCTGCGCAACGACGGGACCCAACGGGCGTTGGAAGGGCTGGCGGAGGAAACCCGGCTGGTGAAGGGCGTGATCGACGGCCCGATCCGGCTGGAGGAAAACGGCGTCACCTTCTTCGCCAACCCGCTGGACGGCCAGAAGACCGGCTGGTTCTACGACCAGCGCGACAACCGCGCCTTCATCGCGTCGCTGGCCAAGGGCGGGCGGGCGATTGATTTCTACAGCTACAATGGCGGATTTGGCGTGCAATGCGCGGTCGCCGGGGCCACCTCCGTCGTGGCGGTGGACCGTTCGGCCCTGGCGCTGGACAACGCCGCCCGCGCGGCGGCGGCCAACGGCGTCGCCGACCGGTTCGAAGCCCGCCGGGCCGACGCCTTCCAGGAGATGGAACGGCTCGACGCCGCCGGGGAGCGGTTCGAGGTGGTGATCGCCGATCCGCCCGCCTTCGTGAAGGCCAAGAAGGATTTGGGGGCGGGCTGCCGCGCCTACCGCAAGATGGCCCGTCTGGCCGCCCGCATCACCGCGCCGGGTGGTTTCCTGCTCTGCGGCTCGTGCAGCCACAACGTCGATCCGCCCACCTTCGCCGAACAGGTCGCCCGTGGCCTGAACGACGCCGGGCGCACCGGCCGTATCCTGCGCAGCGCCGGGGCCGGGCCGGACCATCCGGTTCACCCCAATCTGCCCGAATCGGCCTATCTCAAGGCCATCGTCCTGCAACTGGATTGAACGCCTTCCCCCGCCGCAAGGCGGGGGACCTCGGCGGGGGACCTCAGCGGGTGAACACGCCCACCAGCTCGACATGGGCCGACCACAGAAACTGGTCGACCGGGCGCACGGTCGTCAGGCGATAGCCGCCATCGACCAGCTTGCGGGCGTCGCGGGCGAAGGTGGCGGGGTTGCAGGACACACCGACCACCAGCGGGACCTTGCTCACCGCCAGCGTTTCGGCCTGCGCGGCGGCCCCGGCGCGCGGCGGGTCAAACACAACGGCATCGAAACGACCCAACTCCTTGGCGGTCAAGGGCTGCTCGAACAGGTCGCGCCGCTCCACCGTCAACCGCCGCCCCTGCACCACCCGGCTCAGCGCCGCCACCGCCTCGGCGTCGCCCTCCACCGCGTGAACGGCGTTTTGTTCCGAAAGCGGAATGGAAAAGGTGCCGATCCCGGCGAACAGGTCGGCCACCCGGCCCGCCGCAGCGACTGCGCCGCGCACCGCCTCCACCAACGCGGCTTCCCCCGCCGCGCTGGCTTGCAGGAAGGCCCCTGGCGGCGGCACAATTGGAACGTTTTCGAAACGAATGGCGGCGGGTCGGCGGTTGGCCACCGGCTCCACCCCGCTGCGGTCATCGGCCTTCCAGGCAATGCGGGACACCGCGTCCGGTTCGAACAGCGCAAGCGCGTCGCGGGCGGCGCGGTCCAAACGGCGGGGACCGACCAGCAGCAGGTCGATGCCGCCCTCCAATTCGTTCAAAACGATGTCGCAATTATCGCCGTCGGGCAGCACCACGGCCAACAGCGCCCGCAGCGGTTCGACCAAGGCAAACAGGCGCGGGGTCAGAACCGGGCATTCCTCCAGATCGACCAGCCGGTGGCTCTGCCGCTCATTGAAGCCCAACCACACCCGCTTGCCACGCTTCAACGCCGCCACACGCGCCCGGCGGCGGGCACCCGGCGGGGTGCAGGCCAGCGGCTCCAACGGTGTGTCGCCCAAACCGACCCGCGCCAAGCATCCTTGCACCAACGAAACGTTCCAGGCGCGGTAGGCGTCGGCGCTGAGATGCTGCAAGCCGCAGCCGCCGCAGCGGCCGAAATGGCGGCAGGCCGGATCGCCGCGCCCCGGCCCCGGTTCCAGCACCGCCAACAGGTCGGCGCGCACGCCCTCCCCCTTGGCGGTGGCGGCGTCCAGCGGATCGGTGACGCGCACCCGCACCCGGTCGCCCGGCACGGTCAACGGCACGAACAGCCGCGCCCCCTCCGCCGTCGCCAGCCCATCGCCGCGCGCGCCGATGTCGGTGATGGCGACGTCGAACTCACGCGGCTCGGCGGGCGGACGCCGTTTCGCGGCGGGGCGCTTGGGGGACGGTTTCACGGTGGGCGGCCTTGGCACAGGGAAAGAGGGGAACGCCCCCCTTTACGCCGGTGCCAGCGCCGCGCGCAACGGTTCCGGTATCGGAGTCGGGCGATGAGTCGCCTTGTCCACGATCACGCACACCGCCTCCTGCGTGGCGATGCAGCGGTCGCCCAGGAAGATGCCGACACCGATGGTCATGGAGCTGGTCCCCAGCCGCAGCCCGCACACCCCGACCCGCACCGTGTTGGGGTAGAGCAGTTCAGCCTTGTATTCGATCAGGCTGCGGGCAAGCACCACCGTCCAGTCGTCGGAGTCGCGGAAGCCGCCCGCCGCCTGAAGCATCGCGATGCGGCCCTGTTCGAAAAAGACGCCCAAGGCGTTGTTGTTGACGTGGCCCAGCGCGTCGAGGTCGTTGAAGCGCACGCGCTCCTCCCACCAGAATCCATAGCTGGCCGGGTTGGTCAGATCCTTGTTGTCGCTCATGTCCGCCCTATGCCGTAAAGGTCAATACGGGGCCGCACTGTGCGGCATGGACGCCGCCCCGGCAAGCGGGGCTTTGGCGGGTGGGAACCGCCCACCACACGCGCGCAGCTATTTGCGCGGCCCCCGGCGATTTCCTGCGCCCGCCGCGCGGGGTCCGTGTTATTGGAATCCAAACCAACCCTCCGCAACGGAACGGACGATGAGCAAGGACACCAACCAGACGGCGGAAGCGCTGTTCGAAAAGGCGCTGTCGATCGCTGAAAAGCATCTGGACGCGGCGATCAAGGAAGGCGGCCCGCTCGGCCCCTACATCGCCGTCGCCATGATCGAGGCCGCCGTCAACTCGGCCGTCGATGAGACGAGCCACGAGGACGTCATCGACATGCTGCGCGATCTCGCCTCGCAGATCGAAGCGGACGCCGACGAAAGCGACGACGAGTAAACAGACCGGCGGAACGGCGCGCGGCGGGACCTTCGCCGCGCGCTCTCAGCCCTCTGCCCCTGCGGCTCCTGCGGCTTGGCGCGCCTCGCGCCGCCGCAGGATCTCGTAGGCCACGGCCCCCAGCACGGTCAGCGCGATCAGGATCAACGACAGCGCGTTGACGGCGGGCGTCAGGCCGGTGCGCACCTTGGACGCGATGTAGACGGTCAACGTGGTTTCCAGACCGCGCACGAACAGCGTCGTGTTGTAATTCTCAAAGCTCTGCAAAAAGGCCAGCAGCGACGCCGACAGGATCGACGGCGTCAGGTAGGGCAGCGTGATGCGGCGGAACACCTGCCCGTGCGTCGCCCCCAGATCGAGTGCGGCCTCCTCCAGCGTCAGATCGAACCGTTGCAGACGGGCGGAAAACAGCAGCATCGCGTAAGCGGCGATGAAGCTGGATTGCGCGACGATGGTCAGGAACAGCCCACCGGTCACGCCGAACCACTCGCGCCAGAACACCAGGGTGGAGATGCCGACGATCACCCCGGGCGTCAGCAGCGGCGACACCGCCAGCGCGTACAGGAAGGTCTTGGCCCGGCTGTGCAGCCGGTCGAGCAGCAGGGCCGCCGCCAACCCCAGCGGGACCGACACCAGGATCACCCCCGCCCCCACGATCAGGCTGGTCCCCAGCGCCGACCACATGCGTTGATCGGCCCACAGCGCCGAAAACCAACCGAGCGTGAAACCCATCCACGGCGTGATGGTGGGAAAACGGCTGCTGTTGAAGGTCGCCGCCGACATCACCAGCAGCGGCAGAAACAGATAGGCGAAGAAGATCACCAGATAGGAGCCGGTGAGCAGGCGGCGGAGGCGGTCGGCGGTCATCCGTCTATCCTTACGTGGTGATGCCGGTTATTTGGCTATATCGGTCAGGCCGACGCGGAACAGCTTCATCGCGGTCAGGATGACGCCGATGCACAGGACCAGCAGGATGAAGGCGTAGGCCGCCCCCTGGTTCCAGTTCCCGCCCTCGAAGAACCAGTTGTAGATGACCTCGGTGAACCAGCGGCTTTGCGGCCCGCCCAGCAGGGCCGGAACGGCGTAGCTGCCCGCCGCCAGCATGAAGGTCATGATGCACCCCACCGCAATGCCCGGCTTGGCGTGGGGCAACACGACCCGCCAATGGATGCGCAGCCACCCGGCCCCCAGATCGCGCGCCGCCTCGATCTGGTTGCGGTCCAGCGATTCGATGGCGTTGTAGAGCGGGAAGACCATGAACAGGATGTAGACATAAACCATGCCGACGATCACGCCGACGTCGCCGCCCAGCATCCGTTGCGGCTCGTCAAAAATCCCCAACCCCACCAGCAGGCTGTTCAACAGGCCGTTGAAGGCGAGGATGATGTACCAGGAAAAGGTCCGCAGCAGCTCGTTGATCCAGAAGGGCACGATCAGCATCAGCATCAACAGCGGCAGCCGCCGTTTCGGGGCCACCTGCGCCAGATAAAAGGCCACCGGGTAACAGACCGCCAGCGTCACCGCCGTCACCAGGGCGCTGGCCCAGATCGTCTTGATGAAGATCGCCAGATGGATTTGGTTGGTCCACAGCGTGGCGTAATTCTTGATCGTGTAGACATCCTCCGGCCCGCCCAGCTTGGACGGCGGCAGCGATGGGCGGAAGGAGAAATCCACCATCATGATCTGGGGGAGCACCACCAGAAGCGCCAGCCACAGCGCCACCGCCAGCAGGATCAGGCCGGTCAGAACCGGGCCGTAACGGCGGATCACCTCGGTCATCGCGCGGGCGGCTCCTTTTGTTGAACGGGCATTCAAATACGAATCCGAACAATCCACGCCTATCATGGGGCTTTTGCCCGGCGCAAGCGCGCGTGTGCGGTTGCAACCACCCAACGGCGGCATTTCCCCCTTTGCACAGCCGCGACTCGGACGCCATAGTCAGGGCCATGCGCGCGCCCCGCCGGACCGGACCGGATCATCGACTGTGGACCCACACGACGGCCCTGGTGGCCGTGGCGGTTCTGCTGGTCCATGCCCTGGTCCTGGGCTGGCATGTCCCGCCGCCGTTGCGGGCGTTGGCGGCGGACGGCTGGCTGTGCCTGGCCCCGACCCAAACGGCCAGCGCCGACGTGCCCGGCGGCTCCGCCCCGGACGCCCCCAGCCTGGGCGACCACCTGAAGCGTTGCCCGCTCTGCCTGTCGGCGGACGCGGTCGCGCTTGGCCCGGCGGATGGGCCGGTGCTGCCCGCCCCCGCGTGGGCCACGACCGACCGCGCGCGGATCGTCGCTGCGGCCCCGCGCGCCGACCGCCCCCAGCGCCCCTTCCACGCCCGCGCCCCTCCGGCGACGGCCTGACGACTCGCGTTTCCTCCCTCTTCGTCAGACCGTTTTTCGGAGAATCCCTATGATTCGCGCCTCCCGCGCCCCGATGCCCGCCCCAATGGCCGCCACGCTGGCCGCTGTCGGCCTGTTCGCCCTGTCCGCCGTCACCCTGCCCGTCACCGCCGCCGCCCACGCCACGTTGGAGGTCCAGCAGGCCCCGAGCGGCAGCTATTACAAGGCCGTCATCCGCATCGGCCATGGCTGCGACGGCAGCGCCACCACGGCGATCCGCGTCCGCATCCCCGAGGGCGTGGTGTCGGTCAAGCCGATGCCCAAGCCGGGCTGGACGCTGTCCACCGTCGAGGGCACCTACGCCACCCCCTTCGTCAGCCATGGCAAGACCATCACCAAGGGCGTGACCGAGGTGACGTGGACCGGCGGCCCGCTGCCCGACGCCTTCTATGACGAGTTCGTGTTCCAGGCCAAATTGCCGGAGAAGCCCGCCGGGACCGTGATTCACGTGCCGGTGGTGCAGGAATGCGAGAAGGGCGTGAACCGCTGGATCGAGATCCCCGAACCCGGCAAGACCGCCCATGATTACAAGGAACCGGCCCCCAGCCTGACGCTGACGGCCAAGCCGCAATGAGTCACGCCCGCCTCCTCCGCCGCCTGGTGTGTCTGGCGGTTCTGCTGCTGATGCCCGGTTCGGCGTTCGCCCACGCCGTGCTGCTGGAGTCCAGCCCGGCCGATGGCGCGCGACTCGACCGCCCGCCCGCCGAGCTGCGCCTGCGCTTCAACGAGCCGGTGACGCCGGTGGCGCTGCACGCCTTCGGCCCCGCCGGGGCCTTGGCGCTGCCCGGCCCGGCGCAGGCCGGCGACTCCGATCTGCGGGTCCCGCTGCCGCCGCTGCCGACGACGCCGGGGGCCTACACCCTCAGCTACCGCGTCACCTCGGCCGATGGGCATCCGGTGGCGGGGTCGCTGATCTTCGGCGTCGGCGTCACACCCGAACGGCCGGAGCGTGCGGAGGAGCGCGGGCGCAATCGGACCCTGCTGGCCGCCATGGCCGCCCGCGCGCTGCATTACGGCAGCCTGCTGGCGGCGGCGGGCGGCGGGCTGTTCCTGGCGCTGGTCGCACCGGGCGCGGCTTACCGCATTCAAACCGCCCGGGGAATCAGTGCGGGCGGAATCAGTGCGGGCGGAACCGGTGCGGGCGGCGCGGGCACCGGTTGGGCACCGCTGGGGCGGCTGGCCCGGCAACCGACCACGCTGGCCATCGCCCTGCTGGCGATCCCGCTGAATCTCGGCCTGACCGGGGCGGTGCTGATCGGCGAAACGCCGCTGGCCCTGCTGACGGCGGACGCGTGGCGGGTGGTGTTGGCCAGCACCGGCGGACTCAGCGCCGCCATCGCGCTGGCCGGGCTGGCGCTGCTCGCCCTGGGGCAGTGGCGCAACCGCTCCGGAACCGGCGGGGGGCTGTTCCTGATGGCCGGGGCGCTGGTCGCCGTCGGTGCCCTGACCACCACCGGCCACGCCGCCACCGCCCCACCCGCCGCCCTGTCGGCCCCGCTGGTCGGGCTGCACGCGCTGACCGCCGCTTTTTGGCTGGGGGCGCTCGCCCCGCTGCGCGCCATTCTGCGCCACGCCCCGGCGTTGGAGGCGGCCCGGCTGGTCCGCCGCTTCTCCACCCTGGCGGTGGCGGCGGTGGCCCTGCTGCTGCTGGCCGGTCTGGGGTTGAGCGTGGTGCAGATCACCGACCCCGACCGCGTCGGCTCCACCGTCTATGGTCAAATCTGGCTGCTGAAGATGGCCGGCGTCGCGGCCCTGCTGGGGCTGGCCACCGTCAACCGCTGGCGCCTGACGCCGACGCTGGAGCGCGGCGGGCGGGCGGAGCGGGAGCGGGCGAATCGGCTGCTGCGCCTCAGCATCACGACGGAGGTCGCGTTGATGGGGGTGGTGGTGGCGTTGACCGCCGGGCTGGGGACCACGCCGCCGCCGCGCACGCTCGCCGCCAAGCCGGTGGCGGACGCCCCGATCGGCTACAGCAGCGTGGCGACGGCCAAGGGGTGGCAGGCGGCGATCGGGCTGGACCCGGCGCGGGTCGGCCCGAACCGGCTGACCATCCACCTGACCCAGGCCGACGGCGGCCCGTTCGACCCGAAAGAGCTGGTGGTGGAGCTGTCGCAGCCCGCCGCCGGGATCGAGCCGTTGACCCGCCGCCCGACCCGCACCAGCCCCGGGGCCTTCGCAATCGACGGGCTGATCCTGCCGGTGAACGGCCGGTGGGATCTGCGCATCGACGCCCTGATCGACGATTTCGACAAGGCGATCTTCCGCGCCAGCCTGCCGGTGGGCGGCTGAATGCGCGGCGGAATGGGCGGCTGATCGCGACTCAGGACGCGGTGGGCAGCGCCACCGCGTCCGCCGCGCGGAAGCCCAGCCGGGCCGCCTGACCGGGGACGAACACCGGGTCATGGCCCAGATGCGGGACCTGCACGGTCAAGCCGCCGTCGAGGAAGGCGTTGACGAAGGCCCCTTCGAAATCGCGGTGGCTGACACGGGCCTCCAGCGCGTTTTCCTCCTGCCCCAGCGTCAGGCGTTCGGGACGGACAAACAGGGTGGCGCGGTCGCCCGGCGACAGCCGCCGGGGGTTGCGCCCGCGCAGCCGCCCGAATCCGGTGTCCACCACCGCCCAGCCGTCCGCCGATTCGGCGACCGTCCCGGCGAAGCGGTTGGTTTCGCCGACGAAGGAGGCGACGAAGGCGGTTTCCGGGTGGTCGTAGATGGCCGGGCCGTCGCCCACCTGCTCCAGCACGCCGCGCGACATCACGCCGATGCGGTCGGACATGGTCAGCGCCTCGCCCTGGTCATGGGTGATGTAGATGAAGGTGACGCCGGTCCGCCGCTGCAACTCGCGCAGCTCCGCCCGCATGTGCTGGCGCAGCTTCAAATCCAGCGCCGACAGCGGTTCGTCCAGCAGCAGCACCGCCGGTTCGACCGCCAGGGCGCGGGCGATGGCGATGCGCTGGCGTTGGCCACCCGACAGGTCGGTGACGCGCTTGTTCGCCGTGTCGGGCAGCGCCACCAGTTCCAACAGCTCGCGCACCCGCTTGGCCCGGTCGGCGGACGGCACACCGCGCACCTCCAGCCCGAATCCGATGTTCTCGGCCACCGTCATCAGGGGGAACAGCGCCAGATTCTGGAAGATCAGGGCGGTCGGCCGCTTGTTCGGGCCGATGCCGCGCATGTCGGCCCCGCCGATGCGGACCACGCCGCTGGTCGGCTCCATGAAGCCGGAGATCATCCGCAGGATCGTGGTCTTGCCGCAGCCCGACGGGCCGAGAAAACTGAAAAACTCCCCGGCCTTGATGGTCAGCGAGACGTTGTTGACGGCGATGGCCTCGCCAAACCGCATGGTCACGGAATCGAGTTGAACGTCTTGGCTCATGGAGTCCCCTGATGCTTCCCTCCGAACCCTCCCCCAGCGGTGACAGGGGAAGAGGGGGAGGAGGCCCACGGCCCCCTCCCCGTCGCGCCGTGCCTTACGCGGCCAGGAAGCGGTCCTGGTACTCGTTGCGGATCGAGACGTACCAGGCCGGTTGGATCGGCCACCACCACAGCTTTTGCAGCGCGTCGCCCGGATAGGCGTCGGCGAAGAACTGCTTGTTCAGGTCGGTCAGGTGCGCTTCCGCCCCCACCGCCGTGCTGGAGATGCCGGAGAAGTTGGTGTAGAGCGCGCCCGCCTGCGGGGTGTAGAACCAATTGATCCAGGCGTAGGCGTTTTCCAGGTTTTCCGCCTTCTTCGGGATGGCGAAGCCTTCCATCCAGGCCAGCGACCCTTCCTTCGGCGCGATGAAGCGGACGGGCAGGCCCTCCTTGCGCAGCGCCACGGCGGTCGAATCCCAGGTCTGGCCGATGACGCAGCCGTTGGTGCGGAAGGCACCCTGCGCCTCGTTCTCGTTGGTCCAGAATTGGGCGACCGACTTCTTGTTGGCGACCGCCACCTTCAGGATGGCGTCGAAGTTGGCGCGGGCCTTGGCCTCGTCCTTGAACTGGTCGCGCAGCGGGTGCGGCAGCTTGCCTTGGCTTTCCAGCCACAGCCCGATGCCGATCAGCGAGGAGTGGCCGCGCACCGTCACCTTGCCCGCGTTGCCCGGCACCCAGAGATCGCCGTAGCTGGCGGTTCCATAGGCGAGCGGGGCCTTCTTCATGTCATAGGCCAGCGCCTCGGTCCCCCAATCGGCCGGGGCGAAGTAACGCTTGCCGCCGACGACGCCGCCCATCCCGGCGGACCCATCGACCGACGATTTCAGGCAGCCGTCCCACTTGACCTTCGATTCGTCGAGCGGCTGGACCAGATCGAAATCGACGTAGTTCGGCACGCGGTCCACCGTGGGGTGGATGATGTCGAACCCGGCCCCGCCGGTGGCCTTCAACTGGTTCAGCAGCTCGTCGTTGGTGCCGTATTCGGTCAGGGTCGCCTTGACGCCGGTCTTCTTTTCGAAATCGGCCAGCATGTCCGGGCTGATGTAACCGGCCCAGGAGAAGATCTTGACCGAGCCGGAGGCCGCGCGGCCTTCGCGCAGGATGAAGGGACCGACCGAGGCCACACCGGCCACCGCCGCCGCGCTCTTCAGCAGCAGGCGGCGGGAGAAGCTCTTGGCGGCGCGTTGGGTTTCGACGCTGGACCGCTGGGATTCGGTCATCGCGGCGGTGGCGAGCGTCGGCGTGATCGTCGGCATGGCACCCAATCTCCCTGTTCGCAAAGCGTTGGCGAAGACCCGACCGCGCACCGCGCCGTCCGGCTTCCGCATAGGGCAAGGAGTGTGCCCGAGAAAAACCGGGATCGTCCACGACCGACTGCGGGGCGATGGAAAAGTTTCACAGCGGCGTCATGCGTTTGTCGCGATCACCTAACCCTGTCGCGATCACATCACATGGAAGCGCGCCTTCAGCACCACCCCTTCCGCCCCGCACACCACGGTGCGGTTGCGCCCGTTGCGCTTGGCGAAATAAAGCGCCTCGTCGGCCCGCGCCAGCATCGCCGCCGCCGACTCGGCCCCCTGGGTCGGGCAGACGCCGACGCTGACGGTGAAACCGAAACAGCCGCCATCGGCCCGCACCGCCATCAGGGCGGCGGTCGATTCGCGGATGCGCTCCAGTTGGGCGATGGTCGTCACCAGATCATCGGCGGGCAGGACCATGCCGAACTCCTCGCCGCCCAGACGGCCCAGAAAGCCGCCCTCCGGGACCAGCGCCGCGCTGTTCTCGGCAAAACGCTTCAGCGCCAGATCGCCGTTCGAATGGCCGTGGGTGTCGTTGATCGTCTTGAAATGATCGATGTCGAACATCGCCACCGCCAGCGGCGCGCCGTGGCGCACCGACTCGTCGTAGGCGCGCTCCAGCCGCTCCATGAAATGGCGGCGGTTCATCACCCCGGTCAGGTAATCGGTGTTCAACAGATCGGCCATCGCCCGGTGCGTCCGGGTGATCCGTTCGCCTGCGCGCACGCGGGCGCGCAGCATCGGCAGATCGATGGGTTTGGTCAGGAACTCGTCGGCCCCGGCGTCGAACGCCTCGATCCGGCGCTGGCTGTCGGCGTCGGTGGTCATCAGGATGGTGAAGGTGCGGTGCTGGTCGTCGTCGGCCCGGATCAGCCAACACAGCTCCAACCCGTTCATCCGGGGCATTTCCAGGTCGGTGATGACGACATGGACGTCCTGGCAGCGGTACAGGTCCAGCGCCTCCGCCCCATCCCGAGCGAGCAGAACCCGGTAGTTGTATCCCTCCAGATGCTCTTTGATGATCCTGCGGACAACCGACGAGTCGTCAACGACGAGGACACTGGTTTCCACGGCGCGATCATCCCCAGCCAATGCAACCCTATGGCGGGGTTTTGTCAGGATTCTAGCCAAAAGTCACAGAAAACAGGTCGAAAGGCAGAGGCCGGGGCGTTTCGTCGCGCCTCCGGCCTGCGGTCAGTTTTCCAGCATCCGCCGCAGCAGCTCGACATCCTCGGCAAAGGAGGGGTCGGTGGTGCGCAGCTCGTCCACCTTCTTGACCGCGTGCATCACGGTGGTGTGATCGCGCCCGCCAAACTTGCGGCCGATCTCCGGCAGGGAGCGGGCGGTCAGCTGCTTGGCCAGATACATGGCGATCTGCCGGGGCCGGGCCACGGCGCGGGCGCGGCGGGCCGAATGCATGTCGGCGACGCGGATGTTGTAATGCTCGGCAACGCGCTTCTGGATCTCGTCGATGGTCACGCGGCGGTCGTTGGCGCGCAGCAGGTCGTGCAGCACCTCCTGCGTCGTTTCCAGCGAGATGGAGCGGCCGACGAGGTCGGCGTGGGCGACGATGCGATTCAGCGCCCCTTCCAGCTCGCGCACGTTGGACGTGATCTTGTGGGCCAGGAACTCCAGCACCTTCAGCGGAATCGTCGCCTGGAGCGCGTCGGCCTTGGCCTGGAGAATCCCCAGCCGCAGTTCGTAGGTGGTCGGGTGGATGTCGGCGACCAAGCCCCAGCCCAGGCGGGAGCGCAAGCGCTCCTCCATCCCTTCCAGATCGGACGGGCTTTTGTCGGCGGAGATGATGACCTGCCGGTTCTGATCGACCAGCGCGTTGAAGGTGTGGAAGAACTCTTCCTGCGTCGAATCCTTGCCGCTGATGAACTGCACGTCGTCGATCATCAGCACGTCCACCGACCGGAACTGCTGCTTGAACGCCATCGTGTCCTTGAAGCGCAGGGCGCGGATGAACTGGTACATGAACTTTTCCGCCGACAGGTAGAGCACCTTGCGGTTGGGATCGTTCTTGCGGATTTGCCAGGCCAGCGCGTGCATCAGGTGGGTCTTGCCCAACCCGACCCCGCCATAAAGGAACAGCGGGTTGAAGGTGACGGTTGTGGCGTCGGCGACGCGGCGGGCGGCGGCGTGGGCCAGCTCGTTCGGCTTGCCGACGACGAAATTCTCGAAGGTGAAGCGCGGGTCGAGCGCCGCCGACAGGTCGGAGCGGTCTTCCAGAATGGCCGGAACCCCGTTCGGCGACTCGTCCGACGCCCCGCCATAGGAGGCGGAGGTGTAGACGGCGGCGGGCGCGGGCGATCCGAAGGAGGACGGGGCCGTCGGCGCGCCCGTGTCCATCGAACGGCGTTCGGCGGCGGCGGTGAACAGGGTGCGGGAGTCGCCCCGATCGCGCGGGCCGGAATCGCGGGATCCAGCGTCGCGCAGGCTGTCGCGCAAGCCGGAGTCGCGGGGGGGCGGATCGTCGCGGTCGTCGTTGTCCGCGCTCAGCACGGCGGGCGCGCTGGTGGAGGCGACCACCACATCAATGGATTGGACGTCGGGGTTCTCCCCCGACCACAGGGCGCGAATCCGGTCGGCGTAGTGGGTCAGCACCCAATCGCGCATGAAGCGCGTCGGCACGACGATGCACACCTCGCCGCCGGTCATACTGGCGACGGACAGCGGTTGAAGCCAACTGCGGTAGGCGATCTCGCCCACCTCGTCTTTCAGACGCCCACGCACCCGCGCCCACTGCTGATCCAACGACACGCCGACCGACATGCTCCTCTACCCCCGCCCCGTTCCCCACGGCGGCGACCGCCACCACGCGTTCACCACCGAAAGGGCGGGTTCATCCCGCCCTGCCGCACCATGCCCCAACGGATCAAACCATCCATGCCCCCGCCGGATGGCGCACCGGACAAGGACAAACACACACCAACCGATGCGGTTGCAAAAACCAGCATCAGCGCTGCGCGTTTTTAGAAAAGCAACAATCATGCACCAACCGCGACATAAGAATGCCCGCTTGGTCCAAGACCTTCGCCATCTCTGCGTTTATCCGACCGGTGCGCGGCGCGTTGAACACACCAATTCGCAACATCGGACGGAAGAAAACTGTAATCCCCCGCCAGATGACTGGCAATGGGACAGATGGCGAACGGGTCAAAAAGACTCTGTTGACACGCCTAACATCAAGATTCCATTGGCGAATCATCGAAAAGACCCGTGGGTTTTTCCAAACAATTGCTTGAAATCCCACACACCTCTTTCAAACGCAAAAAGCCGCGCCCCGAATCTCGGGCGCGGCTTTTTGAAACCGGCAAACAGGCTCGATCAGAGAGCCTTGATGCGGGCCGAGAGGCGCGACAGCTTGCGCGACACCGTGTTCAGGTGCAGCACGCCCTTGCTGACGCCGCGCATCATTTCCGGCTGAGCGGACTTGAAGGCCTCGGCGGCGGCCGACTTGTCGCCGGACTCGATCGCGCCCTCAACCTTCTTCACGAAGGAACGGATGCGGCTGATGCGGTTACGATTGACTTCCGTACGACGCTCGGTCTGACGGATGCGCTTTTCAGCGGACTTGTGATTGGCCATG
Organism: Azospirillum sp.; assembly: GCA_027486405.1. Taxonomy (GTDB): domain Bacteria; phylum Pseudomonadota; class Alphaproteobacteria; order Azospirillales; family Azospirillaceae; genus Azospirillum. The sequence continues at coordinate 14,368 of JAIXPD010000094.1, forward strand.
GAAACCCTACTCCGAACGACACGTCTGTCGCAATGCGAGCGCGCCTTATACGCTCAGGCCAAATGAGAGTCAAGACGCCGACCGTGTCAGATCTCATTCAATCTCAGCGAAACATCATCATGATTGAAACGGTGCCGTCCCCCACAAGATGCGGGGGACGGCTTCTCAAGAATCAGCGGTTCTTCCACACCGGCTGACGCTTTTCGGCAAAGGCGGCCATGCCTTCCTTCTGATCTTCGGTGGCGAAGGTCGAATGGAAGACGCGGCGTTCGAAATGCACGCCTTCGGCCAGGGTGGTTTCATAGGCGGCGTTCACCGCCTCCTTGGCCATGGCGACGATGGGCTGCGACAGCGAGGCGATCTTGGTGGCGACCTTCACCGCCTCCTCCACCAGTTCCGCCGCCGGGACCACCCGGCTGACCAGACCGCAGCGCTCGGCCTCCGCCGCGTCGATCATGCGGCCGGTCAGGACCATTTCCATCGCCTTGGACTTGCCGACGAAGCGGGTCAGGCGCTGGGTGCCGCCGGCCCCCGGGATGGTCCCGATGGTGATTTCCGGCTGACCGAACTTGGCGGTGTCGGCGGCCAGGATGAAGTCGGCCATCATCGCCAGCTCGCAGCCGCCGCCGAGCGCGAAGCCCGCGACCGCCGCGATGGTCGGCTTGCGGCACTTGGCCAGCTGCTCCCACTTCGCGGTGATGAAGTTGGAGGTGTAGACGTCCATATAGGTGAAACCGGCCATCTCCTTGATGTCGGCCCCGGCGGCGAAGGCGCGCTCCGACCCGGTGATGACGATGGCCCCAATGGCGCTGTCGGCCTCAAAGCCGTCGAGCGCCTGGCCCAGCTCCGTCACCAGCTGGTCGCACAGGGCGTTCAACGCCTTGGGGCGGTTCAGGGTGATGAGGCCGACGGGGCCACGGGTTTCGACGAGAATGGTTTCATACGACATGATTGCAGCGGTCTCCCGTTCTGGCGGGGTCGGCGTTGCCGCCCCGTGGTGTGGTGTGCGTCCGGTTTCTTGCTTGTGGTTGTTCGGCTTCCGGTCGGGGCTGTTGGTGGGGCTGGAGGGTCTGGCCGGACGGAGGGAGTCCCCCGCCTCAGCGCGGCGTCAGGGTGAAGCGCAGGGTCGTCCGGTCCGACGACGCGCTCCCCGTGACGAAATCCAGCCGCAGCCCCTCGCCCTCGCGGACGAAGCGCTGTTCGGCGGCCCGGCTCCACCCCAGTTGCGGCAGGGTCTGGTCGTAAAAGGCCAGAACCGCGCCGCGCGGGACCATGCCCGACAGCACCACCTGGACGATTCGCCCGTCGGGTTTGTCGAACACCAGCGGTTCGGGGTCGACCGGTTCGAGTCCCGGCATCGCTGGCACGTCGGCCAGACCGGGAACGAAGGGCGACGCCGCAATGGCGGGGGCCGGAAGCAAGGGAAAAGCGAGGCTCCCCAGGCCCGCGACCGCGGGGCCAGCAAGGAGAAGGGCGCCGAACGTCGCCCGAAGCGTGGCCGAAAAAGCCGTCATACGCTCAGGTATATCAGCGTTGGCGCGCCGCACAATAGAAAGTCGAGCGCCCCGACTGCACGATCCGCTGAACGCCCCCGGTCGCCGCCGCATCGCAGTCGCAGCCGGGGCAGGGCTGGCCCGCCCGGTCATAGACGGCGAACTGGTGCTGGAAATAGCCCAGCTCCCCCGACGCCTGCCGGTAATCGCGCAGCGACGACCCGCCCGCCGCGATGGCGCGGCCCAACACCTCGCGAATCGCGGTGGCCAGTTGGTCGGCTTCCGCCCGGCTGACGTCGGCCGCCGCCCGGGTGGGGTGGATGCCCGCCTGGAACAGCGCCTCCGACACATAGATGTTGCCCAGCCCGGCGACAACGCCCTGGTCGAGCAGCGCCGCCTTGATCGGCGTGATCTTCCCGGCCAGCCGGTCGGCCAGCACCGGGCCGGAGAAACCGTTGCCCAGCGGCTCCGGCCCCAGGGCGCGCAGCATCGGGTGATCGGCCAACGCGTCCGCCGTCGTCAGATCCATCAGGCCGAAGCGGCGGGCGTCGTTGAAGGTCACGGTCGTGCCGCTGTCCACCTCGAACACGACATGGTCGTGCTTGCCCGGCGACTCGGGCCGCTGCGGCGCGATCAGCATCCGCCCGGACATGCCGAGATGGACGATCAGCACCGCCCCGTCGTCCAAATCCACCAGAATGTATTTCGCCCGCCGCCGCACCGCTGTGACCCGCCGCCCGGTCAGGCGCGCGACAAAGTCCGGCGGAAAGGGCGTGCGCAGATTGGGCCGGTTCTGATCGACACGGACCAGAACCCGCCCCTCAAGATGCGGGGCAAGCCCCCGGCACACGGTTTCAACTTCAGGAAGCTCAGGCATGGGCGTCAGGGTGGGGGAAGGAGGGGGGTAGCGCAAGGGGGATTCGGGGCGTTAGATTGGCCGTATGCCCGTTGCTGCCCCCATCGCCGCGCGCCGACGCGCGTCACCTCAGCACCTTGCGTTTCAGGACCATACGCCATGACCAGAGCCTTTTCCGACTACAAAGACGACGGTCATGATTGGATCACTCTGTCGAGCGGCGAGTATTACCCGGACATCCTGCCTCTGGCGACCGAACTGTACAAACCGGTTCTGGTCATGTTCGGGCAACTGATGGAGGCAAGCCATTCATCGGTTGATTTTTTCCTGAAGATCGCCGCCGTACCCCAAACATGGATGCGCATCCAGATGGCGCGCGTCTTCCGCAAGTACGTCAGCCCGGAAACCCCGGTCGAAATGCTCAAGCAGAAGCGTCAGGCGGCGGTGATTTGCGAACGCTTCGGTTCGGGCTTCCGACACATCGTTGAGGTCCAAAGCCGCTTTCGCGCGCGGCCCATGCCCGACGAGACGCTGTGCGCCCTGCTGTGGGAGTACAAGGACCGGGGCAAGAAGGGCTATGATCTGACCGAACGGCTGTTTGGCATTTTCAAGGAAAGCTTCCCATCCTTCACCGTGACCGGCCCCGAACGCGCCGGGCGCGATGTGCTGCTGGGGGAGGTGTTTCCGGATTACCCCAAACCGGACCGCCCGGTGGATTTCGTGGTTTATGACCAGGGAAAACCGATCGCAATCGGCCTTGCCCGCTACGATTCGGATCGCGGCGGCGCGCAGGAGGATGACCGCACCGGGCAATACCGCGATTGCGCAACCGAGATTTTGGCCTACAGCACCCGGCACGGCCTGAATCTGAAGGTCATCTTCCTCAACGACGGTCCGGGCCTGTTGCTGGGCAGCATGTGGGACGACTACGCCAGCCTCGAAAGCATCGACCCGCACCGCATCCGCGTCGTCACGCTGCGGATGGTGGTCGAACGCATCACCCCTGCGTGGTTGCGGGGTTGAGATGGCGACCGGAACCCCCAAGCGGCGCGGCGGTGGGCTGTGGTCCGCAATGGAACTGACCTACCCCGGCAAAACCCCCAGCGCGGAGATCCTCGCGCGGCAGGCTGCCCCCCTGATGTCTCTGTGGGAACCGCAGGGGGCGGACAACGCCGTCATCTTCGGCGACAATCTGGACGCGCTGGCGGCGCTGCGCGACGATCCGTCGGTGCGTGGCAAGGTTCAGTTGATCTACATTGATCCACCTTACGCCACCGAAACCGTCTTCCACACCCGCGCGCAATCCCACGCCTACGACGACGTCCACACCGGGGACGAGCACATCGAGTTTTTGCGGAAACGCTTGATTCTTCTTCATGATCTTTTGGCGGAGGATGGCTCGCTTTACCTCCATCTGGACGACAAGGCGCTTTTCCACGCCCGCATCATCCTGGACGAAGTGTTTGGGCGGAACGGTTACAAAAACTGCATCGCCCGCAAGAAATGCAATCCAAAGAACTTCACGCGCCGCCAATACGGCAACGTCACGGATTACATTTTGTTCTACACCAAATCCGACCGCTACATCTGGAACAAGCCCTACGAACCTTGGACCGAGGAACGCGCCCGCGAGTATCAGTATGTGGAGCCGGAGACCGGGCGACGCTTCATGAAGGTCCCGGTCCACGCCCCTGGCGTCCGTCACGGCGCGACCGGCGAGCCGTGGCGCGGCAAGCCGCCGCCCAAGGGCAAGCATTGGCAATACCCGCCCGCGACCTTGGACGAGATGGACGCGCGCGGCGAAATCTACTGGTCCGCCAACGGCAACCCGCGCCGCAAGGTTTACCTTGATCAAAGCCCCGGCATCGCCGTTCAGGATGTCTGGCTCGATTTCCGCGACGCCCACAACCAGAACATCGCCGTCACCGGCTATCCCACCGAAAAGAACGGCGACCTGCTGCGCCGCATCGTCGCCGCGTCCTCTGAGGAGGGCGGGCTGGTCCTGGATGCCTTCGCCGGTTCCGGGACCACCCTGGAAGCCGCCCACGCGCTGGGCCGCCGCTGGATCGGCATCGACAACAGCCCCGAAGCCATCCGCACCATCCTGTCGCGCTTCGCCGTCGGCGCGCAGCCCATGGGTGATTTCGTCGAACGGCCCGGTCGCCGGACACCCGCGCCGCGCGGCACGGTGACCCGCGCGTCGCCCGCCCCCCTCGTTCCTCCCGCCTGCTACCGGATCCAGGCAACCGCCGCCTGCGCCGAAGCCGGAATGGAGCTGGTGCAGGGCAGCCACCGCAAGGCCGCCGCCGAATGACCGGGCCAAACGGCCCTTCCCCCAAACCGCCGCACCCGCCCCGCAATCCCCCCACTGGCATCGCCCCGCGCGCCGCGCTATGGTCCCAGGCATGAGCGACACGCCCCACCACCCGCCCGCCGCCGTTCCGCCGCCCGTTTCGGGGTCCGAAGGGGAATGGTTCGGTTTTCAGCCCGTGAAGCCCGAGGCCAAATCGGGTCTGGTCCGCGCCGTCTTCGGCAGCGTGGCGACCAATTACGACCTGATGAACGATCTGATGTCGGGCGGCATCCATCGGCTGTGGAAAGACACGCTGATGGAGATGGTCGCCCCCAAACCCGGCATGACCCTGCTGGACGTGGCGGGCGGGACCGGCGACATCGCTTTCCGCTTTCTTCAGCGCGGCGGTGGGGCCGCCATCGTCTGCGACATCACCGAAGCGATGGTCCGCGTCGGGCGCGACCGCGCGATCGACCGCAACATCCTGTCAGGCGTGGATTGGACCGTGGGCGACGCGGAAAAGCTGCCCATCGCCTCGCGCTCGGTTGATGCCTACACCATCGCCTTTGGCCTGCGGAACGTCACCCGCATCGACGCCGCCATCGCCGAGGCGCGGCGGGTGCTGAAGCCCGGCGGCAAATTCTATTGCCTGGAGTTCAGCCACGTCGTGCTGCCGGTGCTGCGCGAGCTGTACGACGTCTATTCCTTTCAGGTGCTGCCGAAGATCGGGCGCATCGTGGCCAAGGACGAGGACAGCTACCGCTACCTCGCCGAAAGCATCCGACGCTTTCCGGCGCAGGAGGATTTGGCCCGGCGCATCGCGGCGGCGGGCTTTGCCTCCGTGCGCGTGCGCAACCTGACCGGCGGGATCGCCGCCATTCATTCCGGCTGGCGGGTCTGACGCACCGTGTTTCTCATTCTGCGCAACCTCCTCCGTCTGGCCGTGATCGGTCGCACGGCGGCCCGTTACGACGCCCTGCCCGACTCGCTGCTCGCCACCGCCCCCGCCCTGTCCTGGCTGTGGCGGCTGATCGCCCGGCGCGGCGTGCCGGGGCGCGACGGCCAACGTCTGGCCCGCGCGCTGGCCGAACTGGGGCCGACCTACATCAAGCTTGGGCAATTGCTCTCCACCCGCTCCGATCTGGTGGGGGAACGGATGGCGGTCGATCTGGCGGAGTTGCAGGACAAGCTGCCGCCCTTCCCCGGCCGCGAGGCCCGCGCCATCATCGAGGAGGAGTTCGGCCAACCGCTGTCGGCGCTGTTCCAGAGCTTTGACGACAAGCCGGTCGCCGCCGCCTCCATCGCGCAGGTGCATTTCGCCGTCACCGCCGACGGGCAGGAGGTGGCGGTCAAGGTGCTGCGCCCCGGCATCGCGGCGGCGTTCGAACGCGACATCGACCTGTTCTATTGGCTGGCCGCGCTGGCCGAAACGGTGTTGCCCCGGCTGAAGCGCCTGCGCCTGCGCGAGGTGGTGGACACCTTCGCCCGCACCTCCCGCTTGGAGATGGATTTGCGGATGGAGGCGGCGGCGGCCTCCGAACTCGGCGGCAATTTCAAGGACGATTCGACCTTCAACGTCCCGACGGTCGATTGGGACCGCACCGGCGGCCGGGTGCTGACGCTGGAGCGGATTCGCGGCTTCAAGGTGGACGAGGCCGCGCGGATCGAGGCGGCGGGCTTCGACCGCGACGCCATCCTCGCCATGGCCTCGGCCAGCTTCTTCAACCAGGTGTTCCGCGACGGCTTCTTTCATGCCGATCTGCACCCCGGCAACCTGTTCATCAACGAACAGGGAACCATCACCGCCGTGGATTTCGGCATCATGGGGCGGCTGGACCAGGCCACCCGCCGTTATCTGGCCGACATGCTGATCGGTTTCCTGTCCGGCGATTACCGCCGCGTCGCCATCGTCCATTTCGAAGCGGGCTATGTCCCCCGCCACCAATCGATCGAGATCTTCACCCAGGCCTGCCGCGCCATCGGCGAGCCGTTGCAGAACAAGCCGTTGAGCGAGATTTCGGTCGGGCGGCTGCTGGCCCAGCTTTTCGCCGTCACCGAACAGTTCGACATGGAAACCCAGCCGCAATTGCTGCTGCTGCAAAAAAGCATGCTGACCGCCGAGGGTGTGGGGCGGCTGCTGAACCCCAGCATCAACATGTGGGAGTTGGCCCGGCCGCTGATCGAACAGTGGATGCGCGAGAATCGCGGGCCGGAGGCGCAAATCGTCGAGGATGTCGGGGACGCCCTGTCCACCATCCGCCGCCTGCCCGCCCTGGTGCGCGAGGCCGAACGCGTCACCGCCGACATGGCCGAAGGCGGCCTGCGCCTGCACCCGCACACGGTGCGCCAGATGTTGCATGGCTGGGACCGCCACCGCCGCAGCGACCGCGCCGCCCTGTGGGTGATCGCCGGGTTGCTGGCGGTGATCGCGCTGAAACTGGTCTGAGGCCCCCCCAGGGCAATCGGGTGAAGGCTTGAAATTCCTCTATTAGGACATTCGTCATCCCTGCGAAGGCGAGGAGCCAGAGTTCGCAGAGTGGCTCTGACGGGAAAGCCTGGATCCCCGCCTTCGCGGGGATGACGGCAAACTCTTCTCATAGGTTTATAAACCTTCAAGCGATTGCCCTAGGCCCCCTCCTCTTGCCGCCCATCCGGGCGGTGGGAGGGGGGCGGTGGGGCGCGTCGGCCACAATCCAATTTCCGCGCACAAGCCTCTATCCCAAACAACCATAGCGCTAAGGTCAGACTTGAAGACCATGGGTTGCGCGAGAATGATGATGCTTCGCCAGCATCATTGTCCAACCGGCCCATGATGTTGCTCGCCAACCACTGGGCGTGCGCCGACATGTCAACCGAATCCCCCTCCATCCCACCCACCGGTTCCATCGGGGGATTGTTGCAACCGGCGCTGTGGATGCTGACCGCGACGCTGCTGTTCGCGATGGGCAACGCCACCATCCGCCACATCACGGATTCGCTGCCGTCGCTGGAGATCGTGTTTCTGCGCAACCTGCTGTGCGTGGTTCTGCTGCTGCCCTGGATTCTCACACGCGGGGCCGCCGCCTGCCGCGCCGTCGTCACCGGTGGGCGGCTGGGGCTGTTCGCGTCGCGGTCCGCCGTCAACGTCGCCGCGATGATCGCCTGGTATTACAGCCTGGCCCACATTCCCCTGCCCACCGCCACCGCTGTCAGCTTCACCACCCCGCTGTTTGTCACGCTGGGGGCGGCCCTGTTTTTTGGCGAGCGGCTGCGGTCGCACCGGCTGGCCGCCATCGCCCTGGGGTTGACCGGCGTGGTGATCGTGCTGAAGCCGGACGGCGGCGGGATCGACGCGTCGTTCGCCGTGCTGCTGCTGCATTGCGTCGCCGCCGCCGCCACCCTGCTGATGACCCGCCGCCTGACCCGCGACGACAGCGTTCTGGTGGTGGTCCTGTTCCTCAGCCTGTTTTCCGCCCCTCTGGCCGCGCTGCCAGCCCTGGCAATGCCATCGCACGCCGCCTGGATATGGCCAAGCTGGAGCGCCTGGGGCTGGCTGTTCCTGCTCAGCGGGGCGCTGACCCTGGCGCAACTGGCGATGACGCGGGCGCTGTCGATGGCCCCGGCCCCGGCGGTGATGCCCTATGACTACGCCCGCCTGCCCTTCAGCGCCGTGATCGCCTGGATCGCCTTTGGCGAGGCGATGGATCTGCGCGGCTGGATCGGCGCGGCGCTGATCGTGGCGGCCGCCCTGTTCACCATGCACCGCGACGCCAGCCACGCCCGCCGCCCGAGCGCCGTCAACGCCCGCTCCCAAGCCCACCGGCAGGCCGCCTGACCCTCGCCCGATTCCCTGCCCCATCCCCTGCCCGATTCCCTGACCTGTAACGCGCAACCCTCCCATGATTGGCGACCCGCACCGTTAACCATACGGTACAGTTTGGTGAGGCTCTGACTTCTGATAGAGTGGGGTGGAACCCAAGGCCGGATCCACCGGCCACAGCGCGCCAGACCTCACCGTCTGGCCAACGCCATCAGGCCACCATCATCCGCCCAGCATCATCAGGAGGAAACAGCATGAACATCGCCGGTCTGTCCGCCATCGTCACCGGGGGTGGGTCGGGCATGGGGGCGGCCACCGCCCGCCATCTCGCCAGCCTGGGGGCCAAGGTCACGGTGCTGGACGTCAACAAGGACGCGGTGGAACAAACCGCGCGCGACATCGGCGGGTTGGGGCTGGTTTGCGACGTCACCAACGGCGATTCGGCGGAAGCCGCCTTTGATCAAGCCCGCGCCGCCCACGGCCCGGCCCGCATCGCCGTGAATTGCGCGGGCGTGGCCCCGGCGCAGCGCATCGTCGGGCGCGACGGGGCGATGCCGCTCGACGCCTTCCGCAAGGTGATCGAAATCAACCTGATCGGCAGCTTCAACATCCTGCGTCTGGCCGCCGCCGACATGGCCAAGCTCGACCTTCTGGAGTCGGGGGAGCGCGGCGTCATCATCAACACCGCGTCCGTCGCCGCCTATGAGGGGCAGGTGGGGCAGGCCGCCTACGCCGCGTCGAAGGGTGGCGTCGTCGCCCTGACCATCTGCGCCGCCCGCGATCTGGCCCGCAGCGCCATCCGGGTGATGACCATCGCCCCCGGCCTGATCGGCACGCCGATGCTGCTGGGCATGCCGCAGGAGGTGCAGGACAGCCTTGCCGCCACCGTGCCGTTCCCCAAGCGCTTCGGCCGTCCGGACGAATACGCCCGCCTCGTCCAGCACATCCTGGAGAACGAGATGCTGAACGGCGAAACCATCCGGCTCGACGGTGCCATCCGCATGGCCCCGCAATAACTCTGGCGCGCGCAACACTGCACCTGGAAAGCGGCCCCTTCGGGGGCCGTTTTCGTTTCGCCGGGGTGCTTTCCGCTCCGTCCGCCGCGACAATCGGTTGAAACCCATGCCCTGCACCCCAATCTGTGGGGCTTGCCCCAAACGCCCACCCCAAGCCCTTGCGCAGGAGACCCATGCATTTCGGCCCCCTGATCGCCATGCTCGTTGCCGGCATCGGCCTTGCCTTCGTCTTTGGTGCCCTCGCCCACCGGCTGCGCGTGTCGCCGCTGGTCGGCTATCTTCTGGCCGGGGTGGTGGTGGGGCCGTTCACCCCCGGCTTTGTCGCCGACCAGCAGCTTGCCAACGAGTTGGCGGAGATCGGCGTCATCCTGCTGATGTTCGGGGTGGGGCTGCATTTCTCGCTGAAGGATCTGCTGTCGGTGAAGGCCATCGCCGTGCCCGGCGCGGTGGTGCAGATCACGGTGGCGACGCTGATGGGCATGGGGCTGGGCTGGGTCCTGGGCTGGACGCCGATGGCCGGGCTGGTGTTCGGGCTGGCCCTGTCGGTCGCCAGCACGGTGGTGCTGCTGCGCGCCCTGCACGAACGCCGCCTGATGGAGACGGAGCGCGGGCGCATCGCCGTCGGCTGGCTGATCGTCGAGGATCTGGCGATGGTGCTGGCCCTGGTGGTGATCCCGGCGGTGGCCGGGGCGCTGAAAGGCGGTGACGGGGCCGCCGGTCCCTTCGGCCTGGGGCTGGCCTGGGTGCTGCTGGTCACGCTGGGCAAGGTCGCGGCCTTTGTCGCGGTGATGCTGATCGCCGGGCGGCGGGTGATTCCCTGGCTCCTGCATTGGGTGGCGCACACGGGATCGCGCGAGCTGTTCCGGCTGGCGGTGCTGGCGATCGCGCTGGGCGTGGCCTTTGGCGCGGCGGCTCTGTTCGGCGTGTCCTTCGCGCTCGGGGCCTTTTTCGCCGGGATGATCCTGAACGAATCGCCGCTCAGCCAGCGCGCGGCGGAAGAAACCCTGCCGCTGCGCGACGCCTTCGCCGTTCTGTTCTTCGTCTCGGTCGGCATGCTGTTCGACCCGTCGATCCTGGTCCGCGCCCCGCTGGCGCTGGCGGCCACGCTCGCCATCATTCTGGCGGGCAAGTCGCTGGCGGCCTGGCTGATCGTCCGCGCCTTTGGTCGGTCGTCCGGGACCGCCCTGACCATCGCCGCGAGTCTGGCGCAGATCGGCGAATTTTCCTTCATCCTCGCCGGGCTGGGGGTGGGGATGGGGATCCTGCCGACCATCGGCCAGGACCTGATTCTGGCCGGGGCCATCCTGTCGATCCTGGTCAACCCGCTGCTGTTCACCCTGCTGTTCCGCATCGTCCCGGTGGAGGAGGTGGTGGCCACCCCCAACGCCGCCCCGGAGACCGAAGCCCCGGCGCTGGAGCCGACGACCCTGACCAACCACACCGTGCTCGTCGGCTATGGCCGGGTCGGGTCGGTGATCGGGGCGGGGTTGAAGGAGAGCGGCGCGCCGTTCCTGGTGATCGAGGACCGCGCCGCCCCCTTGCAGGCCGCCCGCACCGACGGGGCGGAGGTGCTGTTCGGCAACGCCGCCGACCCTCAGGTGTTGGAAGCCGCCAATCTGGCCGCCGCCCAGCGCCTGATCGTCGTCATCCCCGACGCGTTCGAAGCCGGTCAGGTGGTGGAGCAGGCCCGCGCGGCGAACCCGGCGCTGGAGATTCTGGCCCGCGCCCATTCCGACGCCGGGGCCGAGCATCTGCACGACTGCGGAGCCACCGGCACGGTGATGAGCGAGCAGGTGATCGCCCACGCGCTGCTGCGGTTGGTCCGGGGGGAGGCTGCGGCTGTGCGGAATTGATTCCACCCAGCCTGTACGATTGACGTATTCCCCAACACGCTATACATTCAGCGTATTGATGATCCAAGGGGCTGTGCCCTGTAATTTTTTATCGCCAAGAGCAGAGTGCGGCATTGCGCATTCAAACAACCCGCCTTGCGTGGGTTGACCCTGATTTTCTGAGAATGGTCGTGATTGCGTCGTTTGCGGACTCCGAAACGGAGGATCTGTTTCATGACCTCCGCGTGGCTCGTTTTCAGTCGTGTGAAGCCGCAGCACGCAGAAAACTCGCCATCCTGCACGCAGCACCCAGCCTTTCATCTCTGCGCGTTCCCCCTGGCAATCGTTTGGAGATGTTGCAGGGTGATCGGGCTGGCCAACACAGCATCCGCATCAACGATCAATGGCGACTCTGTTTTCGCTGGATCGATGGGCACCCCCACCATGTCGAAATCTGTGACTATCACTGACAACGACGGAACAAGGAGTTTTCTGGATGTCCGACCTTCTGTCTCCCGTCACTCCGGGCGAAATTCTGAAGGAGGAGTTCATGGAGCCGCACGGGATCAGCGCCAACCGTTTGGCGCGTGACATTGATGTTCCGGCAAACCGGATCAGCGAAATCGTTTCCGGACGGCGGGCGATCACCGCTGACACGGCCTTACGGCTTGGTGCTTATTTTGGCATTGAACCCCAGTTCTGGCTGAATCTTCAGAACACCCATGACCTGCGTGTCGCGGCGCGCGCCACCGGTGCCATCATCGCGGAACGCATACGCCCCCTTCAGTCGACGTAAGCGAGTCCCGCCATGCAACCGCGCATCAGCCTTGTCACCCTGGGCGTCGCCGATCTGCCGCGCGCCCGGCGCTTTTATGAAGAGGGGTTGGGCTGGACGCCCTCCCCGGCGGGCAATGAGAACGTCGCCTTTTACCAGTTGAACGGCATGGCGCTGGGGCTGTATGGCCGTGCCGCCCTGGCCGAGGACGCCCATCTGCCCGACGCGGGCGACCCCACCCGCTTCGGCGGCATCACCCTGGCCCACAATCTGCCGTCCAAGGACGCGGTCGACGCGCTGATGGCGGAGGCCGAGCGGGCGGGCGCACGGATCCTGAAACCGGCGCAGGACGTGTTTTGGGGCGGCTATTCCGGCTATTTCGCCGACCCCGACGGCCATCTGTGGGAAATCGCCTGGAACCCCTTCTTCCCGCTGGACGCAGACGGGAACCTGAGTCTGACGGGCGCGTGATCGCCCCGGGGCAGCGTTCCCCCCACACAGTCGCCCAATGAAAAACGGGAGGGCAAACGCCCTCCCGCTGTTCTCGCAGTCTCAAATTTGCTGTCAGCCCAGCTTCTGCTTGGCCATCGCGCCCAGACGCAGGCGGAGCGCGTTCAGCTTGATGAAGCCTTCGGCGTCCTTCTGGTTGTAGACGCTGTCCTGCTCGAAGGTCACGTAATCCATGCGGTAGAGCGAGTTCGGCGACTTGCGGCCGACCACCGACACCGTGCCCTTGAACAGCTTCAGGCGGACGGTCCCGTTGACGACGTCCTGGGTCTGGTCGATCAGGGCCTGCAAGGCCAGACGCTCCGGCGACCACCAATAGCCGCAATAGATCAGCTCGGCGTAGCGCGGCATCAACTCGTCCTTCAGGTGCCCCGCACCCCGGTCGAGCGTGATGCTTTCCATCGCGCGGTGGGCGACCAGCAGGATCGAGCCGCCCGGCGTCTCGTACACGCCGCGCGACTTCATGCCGACGTAGCGGTTTTCGACCAGATCCAGGCGACCGATGCCGTTTTCACCGCCCAGACGGTTCAGCTCGGTCAGGATTTGCGCCGGGGTCATGCCGACGCCGTTGATGGCGACCGCGTTGCCGTTCTGGAAATCCACCTCGATGTAGGTCGGGGTGTCCGGAGCCTTTTCCGGGGCGACGGAGCGGGTGAACATGTCCTCGTCCGGCTCGACCCACGGGTCTTCCAGCGCCTTGCCTTCGTAGGAGATGTGCAGGAGGTTGGCGTCGGTCGAATAGGGGGCTTCGCCGCGCTTGTCCTTGGCGATCGGAATCTGGTGCTTTTCGGCGTAGTCCAACAGCGTGGTGCGGCTGTTCAGATCCCATTCGCGCCACGGGGCGATGATGGTGATGTCCGGGCGCAAGGCGTAATAGCCCAGCTCGAACCGCACCTGGTCATTGCCCTTGCCGGTGGCCCCGTGCGACACGGCGTCGGCCCCGACGAGGTTGGCGATCTCGATCTGGCGCTTGGCGATCAGCGGCCGGGCGATCGAGGTGCCGAGCAGATAGGTCCCCTCGTACAGCGTGTTGGCGCGGAACATCGGGAAGACGAAATCGCGCACGAACTCTTCGCGCAGATCGTCGATGAAGATGTTGTCCGGCTTGATGCCCAGCAGCTCCGCCTTCTTGCGGGCCGGCTCCAGCTCCTCGCCCTGGCCGAGGTCGGCGGTGAACGTCACCACCTCGCAGGAATAGGTTTCCTGAAGCCACTTCAGGATGACGGAGGTGTCGAGGCCGCCCGAATAGGCGAGCACAACTTTCTTGACCTGCTTTTTGGACGCGCCGCTCATGGGACTGCTCTTGCGGTGTGGGAAAAGGGTATGGGGCGGGACCGTAAGGCCTTTCCCCCCCGCCTTCAACCCCCCGTGCACGGCCCCCCGTTCACGGCCCCCCCGTTCACGGCGGCGTCATCCGCCCGCAGCCTCAGGCGTCGTCACCGTCCGGCCGGGGGGCGGGCGTCGCCGGGCCGTCCACGAAGGGCCAGCGGGCATAGGCGAACAGCCAGACCGCCAGGACATTGACATACGGAACGAGCAGCAGCAGCGCCCACAGCGGGCTGCGCCCGGCCTTGGCCGCCACCCACCCCGCCGCGACCATGCTGTAGGTCATCACCACCGAGATGAAGAGAAGAAGCTGCCAAGGTTCCAGATCGTTGATGAAGGCCATCTCACAGGCTCCTGCGGGGTTTGGCCGCGCGCTTTTCCCGCACCGGCAGCACCGGCCAGCGGCTGTGCGCCAGCACACCGATCACCGGGACCTGCCCGAACGGGACCAGCGCCAGCAGCGCCCACCAGGGCGACAGGCCGGCCCGGCGCAGAATGCGCCACAGCGGCCAGACGATGGCCAGATTGAACAGCAGCAACCCATAGAGCGGGCTGTTGACGAGGTCCTGAAGAACATCCACGACGCAGGCTCCCCCAGCGGGCGACCGATGACACGACCGGCAGAGAAGCGCGGACGGCCCACTTTGTCGAGCAAAACTCCACCACTCCCCCGATCCACCCGATCCGGAACCGTGCCCCCCGACCCATTCGGGTTTTCACCAGCCCCGGCGGGAACGGATGGACCCGGTCGGGGGGCGTGTTACACTTGCTCCCAACGGACATCCCGGCGGAACGGCCCTTGCGGATGGCGTGGTTGGATGGCGTGGTTGGAACCAACGGAGCGAACGCATCAGTGCCCGAAACCCCTGACCCCGGGATCGGATCGGCCCACAGCCCGCGCGCGTTCGGCATGCGGTTGTCCAGCGGGACGTCCACCCCTCCCAGCGGGCGGGGCGTGTCGGCCTGGATGGTGGCCACACGGGTCGGCCTGCTGACGGCGGTGATCGGCGGCATCGCGCTGGTGGCCTTTGTGGATTTGCGGCGCGCGCGCGACCGGGCGGAGGAAGACGCCCTGCGCCAGACCCGCAATCTGGCGATCACGCTGGAAGCCGACGCGCTGAACACCATCCGCTCCGCCGACCAATCCCTGCTGGCGCTGATCGAAAGCCTGGGGGCCCACACCAACACCACGCTTCCCTCCACCCTCGGCCAGACGCAGACCATCCCGACGGAGCCGGGAACGATACCAGCGGTCCGTTCCCTTCTGGTCGCGGACCGCGCGGGCGTGGTCCGCTTCAACACGGGGTCGTCCGCCCTGACCATGGTCCAGGGCATGAATCTGTATGAAGCCCCGCGCGCGACCCAGACCACCGGGTTCCACCTGTCATCCCCCTTTCGCGACGGCGACAGCGATGGCTGGCGCATCGCGGTCAGCCGCCGCCTGACCGGTGCGGATGGGCAATTCGCCGGGGTGGCCGCCGCCATCATCGACCTGCGCCGTTTCGCCCAGTTTTATGGCACGCTGAACATCGGACCACGCGGCTTCGTCACCCTGTGGCACGACGACGGCGCGGTGCTGGCCAACTCGCGCGCCAACCCGCTGATCGAAGCCAACCCCTACGCCAACGCCCGTTTCCTGCCGCGCTACACCGATGGCCTGAAAAACCATGTCCTGTCCGGCGTCTCGCCATACGATGGTGAGGACCGCATCGGCACGGTGCGCGCGGTGGAAGGCTTGCCGCTGCACGTCCTGGTGCGGATGAGTTCCGACGATTATCTGGAGAGCTGGCGGGCCGACCTGTGGCGGCGCGTGCTGGAAACCGCCGGGATCGGCGCGCTGCTGATCGCGCTCGCCACCCAGCTTTTCCGCCATCTCGGGCGGCTGGAACGGGCCACCAAGGCCCTGCGCGCCAGCGAACGGCAATCCCAGGCGCTGTTCAACAGCAGCTTTCAGATCATGGGCCTGCTGTCGCCCGATGGCTTGGTGGTGGCGCTCAACCAACCCGCCTGCGCGCTGGCCAACCTGCCGCCGGAGGCGGTGATCGGCCGCCCGGCCTGGGAGTTCCGGGGCTGGGCGCGCACACCGGAAATCGCCGCCCAGTTCCGGAATTCGATCGAAACCGCCGCGTCCGGCCAGTTCGTCCGCTACGAAACCGACGTCCACACCGCCGACGGCGTCCGCATCATGGACGTGTCGATCAAACCGGTGTTCGACGAGTTCGGCCACGTCGCCCTGATGGTGACGGAGGCGCGCGACATCACCGAACGCAAACGCTTTGAAAACAGCCTGCGCGAGAGCGAGGCGCGGCTGCGCTCCTACCTCGACGCGGCGATGGAGGGGTTTTTCATCAGCGACGAGGCCGGGCGCTGCGTCGATATGAATCCGGCCGGCTGCCAGACCCTGGGCTACAGCCGCGAGGAGATTTTGAACCGGCGGGTGCTGGACCTGATCGCGCTGGACCACGCGATGGGGCCGAGCAGCGCCAAAGGGTTCCGCACCTGCAAGCGCACCGGGGTGTTTCGCGGCGAAATGGCGTTGCAGCACCGGACCGGCGCGGCGCTGCGCGTCGAGGTCAACGCGGTCCGGCTGGACAACGGCCTGTATCTGGGCGTCACCCGCGACGTCACCGAACGCCGTCTGGCCGAGGAGGCGTTGAGCGCCAGCACCGCCCGCCTGTCGGCCCTGGTCCACGCCCTGCCCGATCTCGTCTTCATCCTCGACGATGACGGGCGTTACCGCGAGATCTTCGCCAACAGCGACGCGCTGCTGGTGCTGCCGGTCAACCAGATGATCGGGCGGCGGGCGGAGGAGGTGTTGCCCGACTGGCGCGGACGGCAGTTGATGGACAGCCTGCGCCGCACCCTGTCCACCGGCCAGCCCCAGCGCATGGAGTATCAGTTGACCGTGCAATCGGGTCTGCGCTGGTTCGAGGCGCGCACCCAGAAGCTGGCCGATGATTTCGGCGCGCGCCCCAGCGTGCTGATGCTGGTGCGCGACGTCACCGAACGGATCGAGGCGGAAGACCGTCTGGCCGCCGCCAAGGAACAGGCCGAGGCGGCGAACCGCGCCAAGAGCGCCTTCCTCGCCACCATGAGCCACGAGTTGCGCACGCCGTTGAACGCCATCATCGGCTTTTCCGACATCATGCTGCACGAGCTGTTCGGCCCGCTGGGCAACCCGCGCTACCACGATTACGCCCGCCACGTGCAGAACAGCGGCCGCCATCTGCTGGAACTGATCAACGACGTGCTCGACATGTCCAAGCTGGAGGCCGGGCGCTTCACCCTGGACGAACATTGGATCGATCTGGCCGACGCGCTGGAGTCGTGCCGCGCCCTGTCGATCCTGCCCGCCGAGCGCGGCCATGTTCAGTTGACGATGACCATCCCGCCCGACCTTCCCCGCCTGTACGCCGACGAACGCGCGGTGCGTCAGGTGCTGCTGAACGTGATGGCCAACGCGGTGAAATTCACCCCCAGCGGCGGACGGGTGGAGGTGGAGGTGTGCTGTGGCGGCGGTTCCGGCGAGGCGCAGGGGGATCTGGTGGTGACGGTGCGCGACACCGGCATCGGCATCGCGCCCGACGCGCTGGCCACCATCGCCGAACCCTTCCAGCAGGCCGACAGCTCCATCGCCCGCCGCTTCGGCGGCAGCGGCCTGGGTCTGTCGATCAGCCGCAACCTGATCGACCTGCACGGCGGCACGTTGACCATCGACAGCGATCTGGATCGCGGAACCACCGTGCGCATCCTCTTCCCCGCCGCCCGCGTCGAACGCCCGGCCCTGGCGGGGGTGGTGGCCGACCACACGCCTTCGGCGTAACCTCCCCCCCTCCACCCTGCGCTCCACCCAACCAGGAAACGCCCCATCATGATCGGAAACGACGGCAAGCCGGTGTCCAAGGCCGACCTGCGCGCCCACATCGCCAACTACAACACCCAGTCGCGGGGATCGAAGGAGTTCGCCGCCATCCCCCGCGCCCTGGTGACGATCCTCGACGGGCTGAAGCTGGGCAAGACCGGCTACGTCAAATGCCTGGACGGTCAGGTCCAACTCTCCCGCCGCAAGGACAACACGGTGTCGGCGGGGGCCTGAGTCCACCCTTCCCCTGTGCCCAACGGCAACGGCCCTCCCCCGTGGGCACGGGAGAGGGCCGTCGTGTTTCACACCACCGTCAGCTTGGGCGATTGCCCGTCAGTGGTTGCCCATCAGTGGTTGGACGCCACCGCCGCGCCGATGCCGGTCTGCGAGCGCACGAACTGGTCGTCGTAGGCCCCGCGTTCGGCCTGCGCCCCGGCGCTGCGGTCCAGCTTGGACACGACGATCGTCACCAGGAAGGCCAGCGTCATCGAGAACAGGGCCGGGTGTTCGTAGGGGAAGATCGGGGCCGGGTTGTTCAGCACCACCACCCACACGGCGTTCGACAGCACCACCATCGTCACCGCCGACACCAGACCGGCCAGACCACCGGCCAGCGCGCCGCGCGTGGTCAGCCCCTTCCAGTACATCGACAGGATCAGCACCGGGAAATTGACCGACGCCGCGATGCCGAAGGTCAGGCCGACCAGGAAGGCGACGTTCTGCTTTTCGAACGCGATCCCCAGCACGACGGCCAGCACGCCCAGCACCAGCGAGGCGATCTTGGACACGCGCATCTCCTCGCGCTCCGTCGCCTGCCCCTTGCGGATGACGCGGGCGTAAAGGTCGTGCGCGATGGCCGACGCCCCGGCCAGCGCCAGACCCGACACCACCGCCAGGATGGTGGCGAAGGCGACCGCCGACAGGAAGCCCAGGAACAGGTCGCCGCCCAGCGCCTTGGCCAGATGCATCACCGGCATGTTGCCGCCGCCGATCAGCTTGCCGCCGACCTTGCCGCCTTCGAAGAATTGCGGGTCGGTGCCGACGATGGTGATCGCCGCCATGCCCAGGATGCAGACCAGCAGAAAGAAGAAGCCGATGAAGCCCGAGGCGACGAACACGCTCTTGCGCGCTTCCTTCGCGTTGGGAACGGTGAAGAACCGCATCATGATGTGCGGCAGCGCCGCCGTGCCGAACAGCAGCCCCAGCGACAGCGACACCGCCGACACCGGATCGGCCAGCAGCGTGCCCGGCCCCATGATCTTGATGCCGTCCTTGTGCGAGGCGACCGCGCTCTTGGCGATGGCCTCCAGGCTGAAGCCGAAGCGCGACAGCGCCAGGAAGGCCAGCATCGCCCCGCCGCCCAGCAGCAGCACCGCCTTGATGATCTGCACCCAGGTGGTGGCGATCATGCCGCCGAAGGTGACATAGACCACCATCAGCACGCCGACCACGACGACCGCCACGTTGTAATCCAGCCCGAACAGCAGCTTGATGAGCTGCCCGGCCCCGACCATCTGGACGATCAGGTAGAAGCACACCACCGTCAGCGAGCCGATGGCGGCGAAGCTGCGGATCTTGTTCTGGTCCAGCCGGTAGGACGCGATGTCGGCGAAGGTGAAATGGCCCAAATTCCGCAGCCGCTCGGCCAGCAGGAACAGGATGATCGGCCAGCCGACGAAAAAGCTGATGGTGTAGACGAAGCCGTCATAGCCCTTGGCGAACACCAGGCTGGACAGGCCCAGCAGCGTGGCCGCCGACATGTAATCGCCCGCGATGGCCAGCCCGTTCTGGAAACCGCTGATGCCGCCGCCCGCCGTGTAGAAATCGGCGGTCGATTTGGTCCGGCTCGCCGCCCAATAGGTGATGCCCAGCGTCATCACGACGAAGGCCAGAAACATGGCGATGGCCGAGACGTTGACCGGCTGCTTGTCCACCGCGCCCAGATCCCCGCCCGCCGCCAGCGCCGACCCGGCGGCCAGCGCCACCAGACCACCCGCCAGAACCGCCATCAAACGACCCGAAACCGTCCGTTCCCCCGCGCGGCTCATGGCTGGCTCTCCCGCGTGATCTGGTCGTTCAGCTCTTCGAACACGCCGTTGGCGAAGTGCGAGTAGACGCCGGTCAGCAGCCACGACACCACGATGATCGCCGCCCCGATGGGGAAACCGACGCTCAGGGCCGAATCCTCGCCCAGCGGCGCGCGCAGCACCTGCGGGGCAAAGGCCACCACCATCATGAAGGCGTAGTAGGACACCAGCACGATGGCCGACAGGGTCAGGGCCAGGCGGCTGCGCCGCCGGACCAGATCGTGGAATTTCGGGTTCTGGCGAACCCGCGCGTAGATGGGGTTTGACATGCTTCCTCCAGACGATGCCCGTCGCTGCCGATGGCCGTCTTTTGTCGTTGTGCGTCCCCGGGTTGGGGGATCCTGCCCATTCCCTACGCCCGCTTTTTTGCCCAAATTTCCCGGAAATATGACGAATTGTTTCAGGTCACATTTGGCAATTTTCGCAGCCTTTGCGGTTGAGCGGCGGCGGCGAAGCTGAAACTATGGCCGGGCCTGTCCCCACCCATCCCCACCATCCGCCCGCCCGACCATGGTCCGCTCGCCCCTGTTCCTCCGGCTGTTCTCCGCCATCCTGTTGACGCTGGGGCTGTTTTCGTCGGCGGTCTATCTGCTGTCGGTCCCGCTGATCGAGGAAAAGGCCTATGAGATCGAGCGCGACGCCAGCCGCACCATCCTCGACAACGTGTTCGAGCTGGTCAGCAAAATCCGGGGCGGGCTGGAGGAGCAGCGGACGGCCACCGTCGAATCCTACAAGACCCGGCTGCGCGACATGGTGTCCGTCGCCGCCGGTTACATCGACCATGTCCACAGCCGCGCCGACCGGGGCGAAATCACCCGCGAGGAGGCCAAACGGCAGGTGGCGGAGGGGCTGCAAGCCCTGCGCTACGGCAGCGACGGCTACATCTGGGCCACCGATTACCAGTCGGTCATCCTCTCCCACCCGTCGCCCGACTATCAGGGCCACGACAAATCGGACCTGCGCGACAACACCGGCCGCTACATCCTGCCCACCATCATCGCCACCGCAAGGCGCGAGGGCGACGGCTTCCTGACCTACCCCTGGTGGCGGCCCAACGGCGACGAGCGCGCGCCCAAGCTCAGCTATTTCCGCGACCTGCCCCAGCGCGGCATCGTCGTCGGCACCGGGGCCTATCTGGCCGATGTGGACGCCGAGGTGGAGCGGCGCAAGGCCGAGGCCATCGAGGATCTGCGCCAGGCCCTGCGCAACCTGCGCATCGCCCGCACCGGGTATCTCTACATCTTCGACTCGGCGAACCGGATGATCATCCACCCCAACGCCAACATCGAAAACACCGCCTTCGGCACGCTGGTCAACCCCGTCACCGGCAAACCGATCGCCGAGGAGCTGAAGATCGCCGCCGCGCGCGGCGAACCGCTGACCTATCTGTGGGACAAGCCCGACGACCCCGGCAACTACGCCTATGAGAAGATCAGTTGGGTCCGGCATTTCCAGGGCTTCGACTGGTACATCGCCTCGTCGGTCTATGTGGAGGAGCTGCGGCGGTCGTCGGTGGTGCTGGGCAACCGCATCCTCGCCATCGCCGTGGCGCTGATGCTGACCGGCGGCCTGCTGGGCTATGTCGCGGTGCGGCGGCTGGTCGGGCCGCTGCGGCGGCTGGCCGACACCGCCGCCCAGGTGCGGGCGGGCGATCTGAACGCCGAGAGCGGCATCCGCCGCGACGACGAGATCGGCCAGCTCGCCGCCGCCTTCGACGCCATGGTCGGGCGGGTGCGCGGCAACATCGCCACGCTCGACAGCCGGGTGCGCGACCGAACCGCCGCGCTGGAGGACGCCAACACCCGCCTGCGCGCCGCCGTCGCCAGCCAGGACACCGCCCGCCGCGCGCTGGCCGAGGCCGAGGCCCGCCAGCGCGTGATCCTCGACGCCATCCCCGCCAGCATCGCAGGGCTGGATTGCGCGGAACGGCTGACCTTCGCCAACCGCCGTTGGGCCGAACTGGTCGGCCGCAGCAAGGCCGAGGTCATCGGCCAGCCGCTGGCCGCCATCGTCGGGCGGCACGCCCACGCCACCCTGTCCCCCCACCTCGACCGCTGCCGGGCGGGGGAGGCGGTGACGTTCGAATACAGCCTGCCGCGCGGCGGGCGCACGCTGATCACCAAAACCACCCTGATCCCCCACACCGGGGCGGACGGCGCGGTGGCCGGGCTGTTCGTGCTGACGCTCGACATCACCGACGAAAAGCAGACCGAACGCCAACTGGTGGAGGCGCAACGGCTGAAGGCGGTCGGCCAATTGTCGGGCGGTCTGGCCCACGATTTCAACAACCTGCTGTCGATCATCATCGGCAACCTGTCGGCGGCGCGCGAACGCTACGCCGGGGTGGAGGGGTTGGACGCCTATCTGGAACCGGCCCAGCGCGCCGGGCGGCGCGGGGCCGACATCACCGGGCGGCTGCTGGCCTTTTCCCGTCAGCAACCGCTGAAGCCCGAACCCATCGAACTGTGCGGCCTGCTGCGCGACATGGCGGTGCTGCTGCGCCGCTCCTTCCCCAGCAACATCGTCATTGAAGTGCCGGGGGACGTGCCAGGGGACGTGCCAGGGGACGTGCCGGACGCCTCCCCGCCGAACGTCTGGACCATCGCCGACCAGACCCAGTTGGAAAACGCCCTGGTCAATCTGGCGATCAACGCGCGCGACGCCATGCCCGACGGCGGGCGGCTCGCCATCGCCGTCGCCCGGCGCAGCGTGGCGGCGGAGGGTGCGGACTCCCCCCCGCCCAACGAACCACCCTTCGACGAACCGCCCTTCGACGAGCCGGTCCGCCCCGACGATTATCTGGAGCTGCGCATCCGCGACAGCGGCAGCGGCTTCACGGCGGAGGCGCTGACCCGCGCCGTCGAACCCTTTTTCACCACAAAGGCGCAAGGCTCCGGCCTGGGGCTGTCGATGGTCTATGGCTTCGTCAAGCA
The DNA here is from genome assembly GCA_027486405.1 of Azospirillum sp. Taxonomy (GTDB): domain Bacteria; phylum Pseudomonadota; class Alphaproteobacteria; order Azospirillales; family Azospirillaceae; genus Azospirillum. The sequence goes on from JAIXPD010000094.1 coordinate 37,147, forward strand.
ATCGCGCGGCTATCTGCGCATCGACAGCGCGGCCGGGCGCGGGACCACCATCACCCTGCTGCTGCCGCGCGCCGAACCGGCCCCGCACCGGGTCGACACCGCCCCGCCGCCGCCCGACACGCTGGACAGCGGGTGGCGCGGCACGCTGGCGCTGGTGGCGGAGGACAACGACGACGTGCGGCAGGTGATGCGGCAACAGCTGGTCGAGCTGGGCTTTTCCGTGGTGGAGGCCGCCAGCGGCGACGAGGCGGCGGAGCTGGTGGAGCAGATCGACGGCCTGTCGCTGCTGGTGTCGGACATCGTCATGCCCGGCCTGTCGGGGATCGAGCTGGCCCGCCGCGCCCGGCGGCTGCGCCCGGACCTGCGCGTGGTGCTGGTCAGCGGTTTCTCCGTGGAGTCTGGCGAGCCGCCCCCCGACACGGTCATACTGGGCAAACCATGGGACAAGCGGGATCTGGTGGCCGCCATCGGCCGCATCGGCGATCCCATCAGAACCCCCGCCGCCACGGCCTGAAGCAACCATGGCCTGAAGCAACCATAGTCTGAACGGCGATGGTCTGAACGGCCACGGTCCAAGCGAACGGACCGGACGACGCGGGGAAGCAAGGACACCCGGCAAACGGGGAAACGGGGGAAACGCGCGTGACACACAAGAAGCGGATCTATCTGGTGGAGGACGAGGCCGACATCCGCCACCTCGTCACCGGGGTTCTGGAAAGCTACGGCTACGAGGTCGCGGCCTGGGGCAGCGGGCGCGACGCGCGCCAGGCGATCCAGCGCCAGGCCCCCGACCTGTGCATCGTCGATCTCGGCCTGCCCGACATGGACGGGTTGACCCTGGTGCGCGAGCTGTGGGCCGACGTCCGCTTTGGCGTCATCATCCTGTCGGGGCGGGGCGGCACCTCCGACCGGGTGCTGGGGCTGGAGCTGGGGGCCGACGATTACATCGTCAAACCCTTTGAACCGCGCGAGCTGGTCGCCCGCGTCAACAGCGCCATCCGGCGGCGGGAGCAGTTGACCGCCGCCGCCGCCACGGCGGAAACCGGGCGCGCCCGTTTCGGCGGCTGGGTGTTCGATCTGGGCGACCTGACCCTGACCGCCGACGACGGGCGTCAGGACAGCCTGACCGCCGCCGAAGCCGCCCTGCTGCTGACGCTGCTGAAAGCGCCCAAGCGGGTGCTGTCGCGCGAGCAGTTGCAAGGCCCCGACCTGGACCGCGACGATTTCCCCTATGACCGCAGCATCGACGTGCGCGTGTCGCGCATCCGCAAAAAGATCGAGGAAGACCCGCGCGCGCCCCGCCTGATCAAGACCGTCTACGGTGCGGGCTACCTCTTCGCCGGGGATGTGACCTGGTTGCGGTGAGGGGGTTGCGGTGAGGGGGTTGCACGGAAAGAGGCGCTGCGCGGACGCCCGCAACAATTGGTCATAATCGGGAGAAAGTTTCGCAAAGCTGACCTGATACAGCACCGGATCAGAGCCGAACCAACCGGCCCGACCGGTCGCGGCACCAACGCCAACCGACAAGACTCACAACCAACAAGAATCACCCTGGGGAGAATGGTCCGATGAGGGAAGCCAACGCTTACGACCGTGACCTTGACCGGAACGCCGCGAATTTCGTGGCGCTGTCGCCGCTGACCTATCTGGAACGCGCCGCGTCGGTCTGGCCGGAACGCACCGCCGTCATCCATGGTCCCGTCCGCCGCACCTGGGCCGAGACCTTCTCCCGCGTGCGCCGTCTGGCCGCAGCGCTGGCCGCGCGCGGCATCACGACCGGCGACACCGTCGCCCTGCTGGCCGCCAACACGCCCGAACTGTTCGAGGCGCATTTCGGCGTGCCGCTGGTGGGCGGCGTGCTGAACGCCATCAACACCCGGTTGGACGCCGAGGCCATCGCCTTCATCCTGACCCATGGCGAGGCCAAGATCCTGTTCGTCGACCGCGAGTTTTCCGCCGTGGCGAAAAAGGCGCTGGCCCTGCTGGACGCGCCGATCCCGGTGATCGACATCGACGATCCGCTGTACAGCGGCGGCGAGCTGATCGGCTCCTGCGATTACGAAGCGTTTCTGGCCGGAGCGGACGGTGAGCATCCCTGGATCCTGCCGACCGACGAATGGCAGGCCATCGCGCTCAACTACACCTCCGGGACCACCGGCAACCCCAAGGGCGTGGTCTACCACCATCGCGGGGCCTATCTGAACGCGGTGTCGAACGCGCTGTCCTGGAACATGGGCGACGCCCCGGTCTATCTCTGGACCCTGCCGATGTTCCATTGCAACGGCTGGTGCTTCCCCTGGACCATCGCCGTCACCGCCGGAACCAGCGTCTGCTTGCGTCAAGTCCGCCCCGACGCCGTGCTGCGCCTGATCCGCGAGGAGCGGGTGACGCATTTCTGCGGCGCGCCCATCGTGCTCAACCTGCTGAACAACGCCCCCGCCGATCTGAAGGCGGGCATCGATCACACGGTCAAGGTGATGGTCGCCGGGGCCGCCCCGCCCGCCGCCGTGATCGCGGGCATGGAGCGGATGGGCTGGGAGGTGACGCACGTCTACGGCCTGACCGAATGCTACGGCCCGACCGTGGTCTGCGTCTGGCACGACCGCTGGAACGACCTGTCGATCGACGACAAGGCGGCGATCAAGGCCCGCCAGGGCGTGCGCGGCCCGATGCTGGAGGAGATCGTGGTCGCCGATCCCCAGACGCTGGAACCGATGCCCAAGGATGGCCGCTCGATGGGCGAAATCCTGATGCGCGGCAACAACGTGATGAAGGGCTATCTGAAGAACCCCAAGGCGACGGCCGACGCCTTCGCGGGCGGCTGGTTCCACACCGGCGATCTGGCCGTGTGGCACGCCGACGGCTATGTCGAGATCAAGGACCGCTCCAAGGACATCATCATTTCCGGCGGCGAGAACATCTCCTCCATCGAGGTGGAGGATGTGCTCTACAAGCACCCGGACGTGCTGGAGGCCGCCGTCGTCGCCCGCCACGACGAGAAATGGGGCGAAACCCCCTGCGCCTTCGTCAACCTGAAGGACGGGGCCGCCGCGACCGAGGCCGACATCATCGCCTATTGCCGCGCCCACATGGCCCATTTCAAGGCCCCGCGCACCGTGGTGTTCGGCCCGCTGCCGAAGACCTCGACCGGCAAGATCCAGAAATACGTCCTGCGCAAGAAGACTGAAGAGCTGTAAGCGGGCCTCCAGGCACCCGCCCGCCCCTTCCCCGCCACGCCCCCCACCACCCCTCTCCCGCACACGCGGGGGAGGGACAGGGCCGTCGCGCGCCCACACCACCACCATCCGCATCCACCATCCGCTCTTGAGGATCCCCGCCATGAAAATCCTCTGCGCCGTCAAGCGCGTCGTGGATTACAACGTCAAGATCCGGGTCAAGACCGACCGGACCGGCGTTGAAACCGCCAACGTCAAATTCTCGATGAACCCCTTCGACGAAATCGCCGTGGAAGAGGCGGTGCGCCTGAAGGAGGCCGGGGTCGCGACGGAGATCGTCGTCGTCACCGTCGGCCCGGCCACCGCCCAGGAAACCTTGCGCACGGCGCTGGCGATGGGGGCCGACCGCGCCATCCTGGTCCAAACCGACACCGAAACCCAGCCGCTGGGCGTGGCCAAGGCGCTCAAGGCCATCGTGGCGCAGGAGGCCCCCGGTCTGGTCATCCTCGGCAAACAGGCCATCGACGACGATTGCAACCAGACCGGCCAGATGCTGGCCGCGCTGCTGGGCTGGGGCCAGGGGACCTTCGCGTCCAAGATCGCCGCCGCCGACGGCGGCCTGACCGTGACCCGCGAGGTCGATGGCGGGATGGAGACGCTGGCCCTGCCGCTGCCCGCCATCGTCACCGCCGATCTGCGCCTGAACGAGCCGCGTTACGCCACCCTGCCCAACATCATGAAGGCGAAGAAGAAGCCGCTCGCCACCGTGACGCCCGACGCGCTGGGCGTCGATCTGACCCCGCGCCTGACCACCCTGTCGGTGTCGGAGCCGCCGGGCCGCAGCGGCGGGGTGAAGCTGCCCGACGTCGCCACCCTGGTCGCCGCACTGAAGAACGAAGCGAAGGTCATCCCATGAGCATCCTCCTTCTGGTCGAACACGAGCAGGGCCAGCTCAAGGCCGCGACCCGCAACGCCGTCACCGCCGCCAAGGCCATCGGCGGCGACATCCACGCGCTGGTCGTCGGGTCGGGCGTGGCCGGGGTGGCCAGCGCCGCCGCCGCCATCGACGGCGTGACCAAGGTTCTGCTGGTGGAGTCGCCGCTGCACGCCCACCCGCTGGCCGAACCGTTGAGCGCGCTGATCGTCACGCTGGCCGGGGGCTACCGCCATATTCTGGCCCCGGCCACCTCGACGGCGAAAAACGCCCTGCCGCGCGTCGCCGCCCTGCTGGACGTGGCGATGCTGTCGGACATCACCGGCGTGGTCGCCCCCCACCGCTTCGTCCGCCCGATCTACGCCGGAAACGCGCTCGCCACCGTCGAAACCGCCGATTCGCTGGTGGTCGCGACCGTGCGCGCCACCGCCTTCGAGGCCGCCGGGGACGGCGCGCCCGCCCCGGTGGACACGATCCCCGCCGTGGCCGATCCCGGCCTGTCGCGTTTTGTTTCGGCGGAATTGTCCAAGTCGGAACGCCCCGAACTGACCTCGGCCCGCATCGTCGTGTCGGGTGGGCGCGGCATGCAGTCGGGCGAGAATTTCCACCTGCTGGAGGCCATCGCCGACAAGCTGGGGGCCGCCGTCGGGGCCTCGCGCGCGGCGGTCGACGCCGGGTTCGTGCCCAACGATTATCAGGTCGGGCAAACCGGCAAGATCGTCGCCCCCGACCTCTACATCGCCGTCGGCATCTCCGGTGCGATCCAGCATCTAGCGGGCATGAAGGACAGCAAGGTCATCGTCGCCATCAACAAGGACGAAGAGGCCCCGATCTTCCAGGTCGCCGATTACGGCCTGGTCGCCGACCTGTTCAAGGCGCTGCCGGAGCTGTCCGCCGCGCTCTGAAGCCCCCTTCCGCACCGCTTGTCCGCCTCCGGCTCCCACGCGCGCCCAATCGCGCGCGCTTGGGAGCCGGGGGCATCATCCCCCATCCGTTAGGGAGGCGTCGCCATGCCCGCCTATGTTCCGCCGCTCAAAGAGATCCGCTTCGTCCTCGACCATCTCGTCGGCATGGCCGATGTGGCCGCCCTGCCTGGATTTGGCGACGCCACCCCCGACATGGTGGACAGCATCCTGTCGGAAGCCGCCAAGATCGCCGAACACACGCTGGCCCCGCTGAACGAGATCGGCGACCGCCAGGGGGCGACGCTGACCGCCGACACGACCGTCCGCACCGCCGATGGCTGGAAGGACGCGTGGCAGACCCTGATCGATGGCGGGTGGAACGGCCTGCCCTTCGACCCCGAACAGGGCGGGACCGGCCTGCCCAACCTGTTGAACACCGCCGTGCACGAGATGTGGCAATCGGCCAACATGGCCTTCGCCCTCTGCCCGATGTTGACGCAAGGGGCGGTTAACGCCATGCGGCTTTACGCCAACGACGCGTTGAAGGCGCGCTATCTGCCCAAGATGGTGTCGGGCGAATGGACCGGCACGATGAACATCACCGAACCGCAGGCCGGATCGGACCTTGCCGCCACCCGCTCGCGCGCGGTCCCGAACGGCGACCATTTCCTCATCACCGGCCAGAAGATCTTCATCACCTACGGCGACCATGACCTGACCGACAACATCATCCATCTGGTGCTGGCCCGCCTGCCCGATGCGCCGCCGGGCGTGAAGGGCATCAGCCTGTTCGTCGTGCCAAAGGTCCTGGTCAACGACGACGGCAGCCTGGGCGCGCGCAACCAAGTCACCTGCGTGTCGCTGGAACACAAGCTGGGCATCCACGGCAGCCCGACCGCCGTCCTGTCCTTTGGCGACGAGGGCGGGGCCATCGGCTGGCTGGTCGGCCAACCGAACCGGGGCCTGGAATGCATGTTCGCCATGATGAACCACGCCCGGCTGAACGTGGCGATGCAGGGTTTGGCGATCGCCGAGCGCGCCTATCAACAGGCGCTGGGCTACGCCCGCGACCGCGTGCAGGGCAAGCCGGTGGGCTGGAGCGGCGACGGGCGCTTTGCCATCGTCCACCACCCCGACGTGCGCCGCCTGCTGATGGGGATGAAGGCGCGGATCGAGGCGATGCGCGGCCTGCTCTACACCGCAGCCGCCGCCGTGGACGTCGCCCACAGCCACGCCGACCCGGATGAACGGGCGCGCGCCGCGCTGCTGGTCGATCTGCTGACCCCGATCGCCAAGGGCTGGTGCACCGAAACCGGGCAGGTCATCGCGTCGGACGGCGTGCAGGTTCATGGCGGCATGGGCTTTGTCGAGGAAACCGGGGCGGCCCAGCATTACCGCGACGCCCGCATCACCACGATCTACGAAGGGACCACGGCGATCCAGGCCAACGATCTGGTCAACCGCAAGATCCTGCGCGACGGCGGGGCGGCGGTGCGCGGCCTGCTGGCCGACATCGCCGAACTTGGCCGCGAGTTGGGTGACAGCCCGGACGAATCGCTGCGCCTGACCGGCTTTGCCCTGCGCGACAGCGTCATCCACGCGGGCGACGCGGTGGAATGGCTGCTGACGGCGACGGGCGACGCCCGCCTGCCGGCGGCGGCCTCGGCCCATCTGCTGGAGCTGTTGGGGCTGGTGACGGGCGGCTGGCAACTGGCCCGCGCCGCGCGGGTGGCCACAAGCCTGCTGGCGGGCGGCGCGGGTGACGCCGACACCGCTTTCCTGTCGGCCAAGCCGCTGACCGCGCGCTTCTTCGCCACGCAGTTCCTGCCCCGCGTGGCCGCGCTGCGCGCCGCCATCGTCACCGGGTCGGGCGCGGTGATGGCGCTGACCGACGAGCAACTGTTCGCCGCCTGAGCCGAGGACGGAGGGGTGGCGGGTCGCCGCCCCTCCGCCGATCATGGTTCCAGAGCGGCGGGGGCCGGGGCGACAGGGGCCGCACCGGACCGCAGCGTCACCCGGCGGATCAAATCGGTGGTGGACACGCCGTCGGCGCGCGGCAGAAAGCGGACGGCGATTCCCAGCCCTTCCAACCGGGGGCGCAGGCGGTCCCAGCGCGGCGTCGCCTGCCAATCCTGGCCGATCAGGGCGACGTCCACCCCCAGACCAACGAGAAAATCGGCAAAGGCGTCGGTGTCGTCCATCCCGACCGAGACGCTCAACGCCTCCGCCACGCCCGCCAGCGCGGCGATCATCTCCCGCCGCTCCTCCTGGGGCATCAGGGGCGGTTGACCTTTGACCCGGGCGACGATGGCGTCGCTCGGCACCCCCACGATCAGGCGCTGGCACCGCGCGGCGGCGGCGCGCAGATAGCGCACATGCCCGACATGGAGCAGATCAAACGCGCCCGACGCGTAACCGGTGCCCCACAGCGGGTCAGCGAGCGGGTCAGCGAGCGGGTCAGCGGTCTCCATCGTTCAGCCCGGCGCACAGGCCGGACAAGCGGTCCGACGCCACGCCGAACGCGCGCAGCCGCGTGGCGAGATGACGCGCCAACGCCGTCCGACCGGCCGACAGCGCTTCCGCCAGACGGATGGCGGCGACGCTGCGCAGATAATCGGTCTCTTCCATCACATTGGGGGCCGACACCAGCGTGTCGAAGGCCGGGTCGGGCCGCTCCCACGCGCCATAGGTCGCCCGCAACAGCGCGGCGGGGTCATCGGGCAGCGGCAACCGGCGGCCAACGCCCGCGTGATCGACCAACCGCACCGAAAAGGCCGGAACGGCGGAGCGCCGCAGCAACACCCCCGACGGGTGCCGCCACTCGCTGATGAACCGATCGCCGTCCCGCCGGTATTCGGTGAGATCGACGGCCAGCCCGGTGCGGCGGTGGACCAGATTGCGAAAGCTGCCGGTGTCCAGCGCCGGACGGTCGAGGCGGAACAGCCCCGAATCGACCAGACTCTTCGCCACCGCCGCGCTGCTGGCCGGGGGCAGCACCGCCAGATCGAAATCCTGGTCGAAGGGGAAAAACCCACCCTCGCGGGTCAGGGCCAGCAACGTCCCGGCGTGGACCGCCACCGGCAGCCCTTGCGTCAACACCAGCCGCTCCACATCCGCCGCCACCTGCGCCTGACGCAGACGGGTGCCGATCCGCGCGACCAACGGCGCGCCGTCGGGGGCCGGGGACGCTCCTTCGGCCGCCTCTGCCGCGATCTCGTCGGCCAGGGCCACCGCCGTCGCCAGAGCGTCGGCGAAACGCACGCTGTTGTGCAGGGCCATGGCCCGGTGCAGGCGCAGGCTGCGGCGTTCGCCGACCCGCGCCGCCGGAATCTGCGCCTCCAGCGCGTCGATTTCGGCCAGGATGGCGTCGTGCTGGCCCAAGCGCCCCTGCTCGATCCAACGGACCGGCAGCCAGGCAAAGGGGAAGGTCCCGATGCGCCGTTCGCGCTCGCGCAGCCACGTCACCGTGGTGTCGGCATCCCCCATCCGCTGGGCGATCCCCACCGCGAGATCGAGGTAGGCCGCCACCGCCTCCGGCTTGTTTTCCAGCGTGATCGCCAGTTCGCGCGCCGCCTCCACATCACCGCCGCACAGCGCCAGCCCGGCTTGCGCGGTGGTGTAGGGAACGGTGGCGATCCGGTCGCGCAGGCCGCGCAACAGCGCCGCCGCCTCCTCGTGCCGTTCGGCGCAGACGGACGCCTGAACGAACAGCTCCAACACGCGATGGCGGTTGGGGTGGCGCGCCACCAGCGGCAGCAGGTCGGCCCAGGCCGCCGCGTGCTGGCCGTCGCGCAAATGGGTCAGGGCTTGGGCGATGGCATCGGGCATGGCGCGCCTCTCTCAACTTCCGAACGAAGACTTCGCACAGGCGGGCGTCGGAAACAGCGCCCCCTCCCACCGCGTTGGGGGGGGAGGAGGGATGGTCCGCCGCTTACAGCAGGGTTTCCAGCACGCGGTCCGGCGGGGTGTGGCCGTCGATGAAGGTCTTGATGTTGATGACCACCTTCTCGCCCATGTCGATGCGGCCTTCGATCGTGGCCGATCCCATGTGCGGCAGCAGCACGACGTTGTCCAGCCGCAGCAGCTTGGGGTTGACCGCCGGTTCATGTTCGAACACGTCCAGTCCGGCCCCGGCGATCTCGCCCTTGGACAGCATCCGGGTCAACGCCACCTCGTCGATCACCTCCCCGCGCGAGGTGTTGACGATGTAGCAGTGCGGGCGCAGCAGCTTCAGGCGGCGTTCCGACAGCAGATGATAGGTGGCCGGGGTGTGCGGGCAGTTGATCGACACGATGTCCATCCGCGCCAGCATCTGGTCCAGGCTGGCCCAATAGGTGGCCTCCAGCTCCTGTTCCAGTTCGGGATGGACGCGGCGGCGGTTGTGGTAATGGATCGACATGCCAAAGGCCCGCGCCCGGCGCGCCAGCGCCTGCCCGATGCGGCCCATGCCCAGGATGCCCAGCCGCTTGCCGGAAATCCGGTGGCCCAGCATGGTGGTCGGCCCCCAGCCGGTCCATTGGCCCGACCGCACCAGCCGTTCGCCCTCGGCCACGCGCCGGGCGGTGGCGAGCAGCAGCGCCATCGTCATGTCGGCGGTGTCCTCGGTCAACACGCCGGGCGTGTTGGTGACGACGATCCCGCGCTCCCGCGCCGCCTTCAGATCGATGTGATCGACGCCGGTGCCGAAGGAGGCGATCAGGCGCAGGCGCGGCCCGGCCTTCTCCAACAGCTCGCGGTCGATGCGGTCGGTGACGGTGGGGACCAGCACGTCGGCGTTCGCCATCGCGTCGGCCAACTGGGCGGCGGACAGGGGCGTGTCGTCCGGGTTCAGACGGGTGTCGAACAGCTCCATCATCCGGGTTTCGACGACGTCCGGCAGCTTGCGGGTAACGACGACGAGCGGCTTTTTCTTGTCGGTCATCGAGCTGGTGCCTCCCCTAACCTTCCATCGCCATGCGCGGGCGCGCGCGACGGCCAGCGGTTGCCATACCAAGCGGTTGTTTCACTGTCCAGATCGCTGTGACGAATGACCGCTCCAACGCCGCCCCGACACCACCGCGAGTCTTGCCCCGAACAAGGCGGCCTCCCTATAGTGCGCCGCAAAGTCCAGCCGATCCGCCCGACTCGCCAACCCGTTTCCGCTCCGGTGCCTCCATGCTCGCTCGCCGCTTCGCCTCCGCCGCGTTGGCCCTGATGATCGGGGCCGGGGTGATCGGTGTTGGATTGATCGGAGCCGCCGGAGGGGTCCACGCCGCCGAGCCGCGCAAGGAAAAGGACCCGACCCACGCGTCGGGCCTGCCGATCCCGCGCTTCGTCACCCTGCGCGTGGGCGAGGTCAATTTGCGCTCCGGCCCCAACGGCAGCTACCCCATCGATTGGGTGTTCACCCGCAAGGACATGCCGGTGGAAATCATCCAGGAGTTCGACACCTGGCGCCGCATCCGCGATTGGGAGGGGGCCGAGGGTTGGGTCCACCAAAGCGCGCTGGCCGGGCGGCGCGGCGTGCTCGTCACCGGGCAGGTCCGTTCCCTGCGCAAGCACCCGCAGAGCGACGCCAGCGTGATCGCGCGGGCCGAGGTCGGCGTCATCGGCTCCCTGAAAAAATGCCAGGGCGATTGGTGCGAGATCGACATCAAGGGCTATCGCGGCTGGCTGCAACGGTCGGAGTTCTGGGGGACCTACCCCGGCGAAAAAGTTGAGTGATTTTACCCCGGCGTTATTGACGTTTCTTCACCAAACAGGCTAAACAACGCCCGCCGCCCTCCGCTTCCCGGAGGACCAGGAGACCCATCCCCGTGACCCGCCGCGACCCGTCCGCCAGCGACAGCCCGTCTGCCAGCCCCATCATCGCCAGCCCCACCGCCGCCACGCTATCCCCAACCACCCCCTGCATCGCCTTCGCCGGATCCCGCCGCATCGCGATGGGTCCGCTGGCCACGCTGGCCCGCGCGGTGAAGGCGCACAGCGACGGCGGCGACCCCGCCCCGATCCTGGTGTTCGAGGCGGCGACCAGCGCGCGGGTGGAACTGGACCTGCGCGGCAGCGTGGAGGAGGTGATGGCCCGCCTGCCGCAGCCCGCCCCGGTGGAGGCCGCGCGCAAGAACGGGCCGGGCCGCCCCAAGCTGGGCGTCGTCTCGCGCGAGGTGACGTTGCTGCCGCGCCATTGGGATTGGCTCGCCACCCAGCCCGGCGGGGCGTCGGTGACGCTGCGCAAGCTGGTGGAGGAGGCCAAGCGCGCCAGCCAGGACAAGGACCGCGCCCGCCGCGCGCTCGACGCCGCCCACCGCTTCATGACGGTGATGGCGGGCGACCTGCCGAATTACGAGGAGGCCACCCGCGCCCTGTTCGCCCAGGACGCCGACCGCTTCGCCGCGCTGATCCAGCCCTGGCCGGACGACATCCGCGCCCACACCGCCGCGTTGGCCGCCACCCTGACCGGTGGGGACACCGCGACCCAGGCGGCGTGATGACCACCCCCGCCTCACCACCCGACTCCCCCGCCGACCCCGTCCGCAGCCTGCCGCCCGACCCCAACGTCGCGCAGTTGCGGGCGTCCAACCCCGGTGCGTCGGTGTGGGTGGGGGCGTCGGCGGGATCGGGAAAGACGAAGGTCCTGACCGACCGGGTTCTGCGGCTGATGCTGGCCGGAACCCCGCCCGCCCGCATCCTCTGCCTGACCTTCACCAAGGCGGCGGCGGCGGAAATGGCCAACCGGGTGAACCGCACGCTGGGCGATTGGGCGACCCTGCCCGACGACGCGCTGGAGGACCAGCTCGCCAAGCTGTGCGGCGAGCGGCCCAGCCGTGAAACCCGGATCAACGCCCGCCGCCTGTTCGCCCAGGTGGTCGATTGTCCGGGCGGGATGAAGATCCAGACCATCCACGCCTTTTGCCAATCGCTGCTGCGCCGTTTCCCGCTGGAGGCCCGGCTCGCCCCGCATTTCGAGGTGATGGACGACCGCACCGCCTCGGCCCTGCTGGTGGAGGCGCGCGACGCCGTGCTGCACGCCGGGCGGCAGGCCCCCGACCGCGCGCTGGGCCGGGCGATGGCCCGCCTGACCGCCGAGCTGAACGCGGAGGATTTCGCCGGTCTGCTCGCCACCCTGACCGCCGAGCGCGGCCAGATCCAGCGCCTGACCACCGCCTTTTCCGGGCTGGACGGGTTGATCGACGCGGTGTACCGCCGGTTGGAGGTGGCCCCCGGAACCACCGAAACCGCCCTGATAGCGGCGGCCTGCGCCACGGGAACCGACGCCGCCGCAGCCGCCGACACCGCAACCGACACCGCAACCGACACCGCAACCGACAACACCACGGCCGACAAATCCACGGCCGACGAACCCGCCCTGCGCGCCGCCTGCGCCGCGCTCGCCAGCGGCAGCGCCACCGACCAGGAGCGCGGCATCGCCCTGCAACGCTGGCTCGACGCCGATCCCCCCCGCCGCGTCGCCGGGTTCGACGCCTATCAAAGGCTGTTCCTGACGGCGGAGGGCACGCCGCGCAAAACCCTCATCACCAAAAAGGCCGCCACCGCCGCCCCCCAGGCCCCCGACGCTCTGTTGGCGGAGGCCGAACGGCTGGTGACGGTGGGCGAGCGGGTGCGCGCCGCCGGAGTCGCCGCCGCCACCGCCGCGCTGCTGACGCTGGGCGACGCCATGCTCGACGCCTACCGCGCGCGCAAGGCCGGGCGGGCGCTGCTGGATTACGACGACCTCATCCTGTCGGCCAACCGCCTGCTGCACGGCGAGCCGGGCGGCGCGCCCGCCACGCCCTGGGTGCTGTACAAGCTCGACGGCGGCCTGGATCACATCCTGATCGACGAGGCGCAGGACACCAACCCGGAGCAATGGCGCATCGTGGAGGCGCTGGCCGACGAGTTTTTCGCCGGGGTGGACGCGCGGGCGGCGGATGGCACGCTGCGCACCGTGTTCGCCGTGGGCGATGAAAAACAGTCGATCTTCAGCTTCCAGCGCGCCGACCCCGCCGAATTCAACCGGATGCGCCGCCATTTCCAGGCGCAGGCCGAGGCGTCGGAACGGCTGTGGGCGTCGGTCGATCTCGACGTGTCCTTCCGCTCCACCGCCGCCGTGCTCGACGCGGTGGACGCCGTCTTCGCGCTGGACACCGCGCGCGACGGCGTGGCGTCGGACGCCGCCCCGGTCATCCGCCACCACGCCTTCCGCAAGGGCCAGGGCGGCTTGGTGGAGCTGTGGCCGCCGGTGAAGCCCGCCGACGCGGTGGACAGCGCGCCATGGTCGCCGCCGGTGGAGCGCGAAGCCGCCGATTCGCCGTCGGCCCGGCTGGCCGCCGTGCTGGCCGCCACCGTGGCCGATTGGCTGGCGCGCGGGGAGCGGCTGGAGGCCAAGGGCCGCCCAATCCAGCCCGGCGACATCATGGTGCTGGTCCGCCGCCGCACCGATTTCGTCACCGAACTGGTGCGCGCGCTGAAGGAACGCGGCGTGCCGGTGGCCGGGGTCGACCGCATGGTGCTGACCCAGCAATTGGCGGTGATGGACGCGCTGGCGCTGGCCGATTTCCTGCTGCTGCCCGACGACGACCTGACGCTCGCCACCCTGCTGAAAGGCCCGCTGATCGGCCTGACGGAGGAGGAGCTGTTCACGCTGGCCCAAGTGTCGATGCCGAACGGGCGGCGCGGCACGCTGTGGCGGGCGCTGGTGGCCCGCGCGGAGCATGACCCCGCCTTTCGCCCGGCCCGCCGCTATCTGGGCGATCTGCTGGCGCGCACCGACTTTTCCGCCCCCTACGAGCTGTTCGCCGGTCTGCTGAACCGCCCCTGCCCGGCCGACACCCGGTCGGGCCGCCGCGCCATCCTGAAACGGCTGGGACCGGACGCGCAGGATCCGTTGGACGAGCTGCTGGCCGCCTGTCTGGCCTTTGAACGGACCGAGCCGCCCTCCCTGCAAAATTTCCTGGCCTGGATGGCGGCCAGCGACGCCGAGATCAAGCGCGAGCAGGAGCAGAGCGGCGGCGTGGTGCGGATCATGACCGTCCATGGGTCCAAGGGCTTGCAGGCCCCCATCGTCTTCCTGCCCGACACCATGGGCAGCCCGACGCAAAGCCCGGCGATCCTGTGGCCGGACGCCGATTGCCCCGTCCCCCTCTTCGCCGCCCGCCGGTCGCATGAGGATGGGCAGTGCGCGCAGGCGCGGGCGCGGGCCAACCAGCGGCGCGATCAGGAATACCGCCGCCTCCTCTACGTCGCCCTGACCCGGGCGGAGGATCGGCTGTATGTCTGCGGCTATCAGGGCCGCCGCGAGCCGCCGGAGGCGTGCTGGTACCGGCTGGTCGAAGCCGCCTTGCGCAGCATCGCCCAACCGCTGGCCTTTGACGCCACCGGGCTGGACCCGGCGGGCTGGACCGGGGAGGGCTGGCGGTTGACCGGGCCGCAAACCGTGACCCCGCCCGTTCCCGCGCCCGACGCGGACGCCGCCGCCGATCCCGGAACCCCGGTCTGGTTGACCGCCCCCGCCCCGGCGGAACCCGAACCCTCCCGCCCGCTCACCCCGTCCCGCCCGGATGGGGAGGAACCGGCGGTGCGCTCCCCACTGGGGACCGACGACGGCCAGCGGTTCAAGCGCGGGCTGCTGGTCCACCGGCTGTTGCAGACGCTGCCCGATCTCGACCCCGGCGCGCGCGCGGACGCCTGCCGCCGCTTCCTCGACCGCCCGGCGCACAAGCTGACGGCGGAGGAGCGCGACGCCATCGCCGCCGAAACGCTGGCGGTGTTGAGCCATGCGGACTTCGCGCATCTGTTCGGCGCGGGATCGAAGGCGGAGGTGCCGTTGGTCGGCGTCGTCCAGGGCCGCGCGCTGGCCGGGCGGATCGACCGGCTGGCCGTGCGCGGGGCGGAGGTCTGGATCGTCGATTACAAGACCAACCGCCCGCCGCCGCGCGTTTTGGACGATGTTCCATCGGTTTACCGTCGCCAGATGGCCGCCTACCGCGCCGCGCTGGCCGCGATTTACCCCGGCAAAACCATCCGCTGCGCCCTGCTGTGGACCGACGGCCCCTTCATCATGGAGCTGCCCGCCGCCCTGCTCGACGCCGTCGATTTCGCCCCGTCAATGGGGGTGGAGCGGGGGGCCGACCGGGCGGGGGACGGACCGGACCCGATGGGGTGACTTGACCGGGACCGGCGGTACACCCTACATTTTGTTCAATTCCACAGACAGGGGTGGATGGTCTGCGGCGCGCCCGCGCGTTCGCATCCCCCCTGAATTCAGGCACGAGGTCACATGAGCAGCACCATCAAGGTTACGGACGCGAGCTTCGAGCGGGACGTTCTGCAGGCGGCGGGTCCGGTCCTGGTCGATTTCTGGGCGGAATGGTGTGGACCCTGCAAGATGATCGCCCCGGCGCTGGACGAGCTGGCCGCCGAGAAAAGCGGGACCGTGACCGTCGTGAAGCTGAACATCGACGAGAACCCCAACACCCCGACCAAATACGGCGTGCGCGGCATCCCCACCCTGATGCTGTTCAAGGACGGCAACGTCGCCGCGACCAAGATCGGCG
Organism: Azospirillum sp.; assembly: GCA_027486405.1. Taxonomy (GTDB): domain Bacteria; phylum Pseudomonadota; class Alphaproteobacteria; order Azospirillales; family Azospirillaceae; genus Azospirillum. The sequence goes on from JAIXPD010000094.1 coordinate 52,694, forward strand.
CGCTGCCCAAGGGCGCGCTGTTCCAGTGGGTCGAAGCCTCGCTGTAACGCCCCTCCGCATCCCTGCGGGTCAAACAACCCCGTCGCTCCACAGCGGCGGGGTTGTTTGTTTTGGGCGCTTTCCTCTCCATTTCGCCGCACACCTTTGCTACGCTTCCACCCATACGGGAAAAAACCTCAGGGGAAGCGCCGACATGGACACCGTCACAACTACCACTCAAGTCACCACCCTGTTGACACCGCTGCTGTCCGCCATTCTGGATGGCGGCGCGAAGGAAATCGGCAAAACCGCTGTTGCCGCCACCCTTGAGCGGGGAAAGAAGGTCTGGGCGCTGGTGTGCGGCGCGCCCAAAAGCGACAGCGTCGTGGCAAAGGCCAAGCAACTGGCGGCCACGCCCGATGACGAAGACGCCCGCAACGATTTCGACGACGCCATCACCGGTCTGCTGAAACGAAACGCCGATTTGCTGGAACAGGTCGCCGCCGCGTTGGCCGACGACAAGGGCGGCAACACGGTCATCGCTTCGGGCGCGGGTTCCGTGGCGATTGGCGGCAACGCGACCGGCGCGCGGATCTCCACCGCCCTGGAAAAGAAATGACGCTCCCCGGAGATCGGGTGGAGGCAAGCGCCCCAGGGGCCGTTGCCATCAACGGGGATGCCCCCCACGCCGTCATCAAACCAACGATCATTCTCCCCGCCCCACCGGCCCCGCCCACCGCGCGCCAGCAACTGCCGGGGGATTTGCCGGAGTTCACCGGGCGGGTGGAGGAGTTGGCGGCGCTGACAACGGCGCTCGACCGCGACGGCGGCGGGACCATGGTCATCACGGCGGTGCAAGGCATGGGCGGGGTGGGCAAGACCACGCTGGCCCAGCACGCCGCCCGCCGTCTGACGGGCCGCTATCCCGATGGCCAGATCGTCGTCGATCTCAACGGCCATGGCGTGGGCGCGCCCACCGCGCCGCTGGACGCGATGATGCAGGTCATCCGCGCCTTCCACCCGGCAACCCCGGCCCTGACCGATCTGGCCCAGGCCCGCGCCATCTACCGCGACACGCTGACCGGCAAGGCGGCCCTGATCCTGCTGGACAACGCCGCCGACACCGATCAAGTCCGCGACCTGATCCCACCGCCCGACTGCGCCGCGCTCATCACCGCACGGACGCTGGTGAAACCGCCGGGATGCCCCAAACCGCTGGTGCTCGGCCTGCTGCCGCCGGACGACTCGGTGGCCCTGCTGCGCACGCTCGCCCCCGACGCGACGGGGACGGATGACCAGTGGACCCGCTTGGCCGAGCTGTGCGACCACTTGCCGCTGGCTCTGCACCTCGCCGGATCGACGCTGGCCATCGACGACGATCTGGCCCTGCCCGATTATCTGGCCGAACTGGCGGACACGGCCACTCGCCCGCACCGGTTGTCCCTCGACGGCGACACCAGTTCCAACGTCGCCGCCGTGCTGAGTCACAGCCTGCACCGCCTGACCAACCAGGACCCCACCCTGGCCGCCCGCTGGCAAAGCCTGAGTGTCGTCGCGGCTGATTTCGATTGCGCCATGGCGGCGGCGCTGTGGGACATGACGGAGACGGAGGCCGCACCCGTGTTGCGCACCCTGCGCAACCGCTCCCTGCTGCTGCACGACAAGGCGACGCACCGCTATCGCCTGCACGACCTGATGCGCCCGTTGGCGCGCAGCCTGTTCCAAACCAACCCCAGCCAAGACCCGGAACCGGGAACCACCGCCCGCATCGCCACAGCGGAAGACCGCTTTGCCCAGCGTTGTATGACCGTGTTGGCGGAGGCCGACGATCTCTATCTGGGCGGTCAGGACGGGGTGGCCGCCGGGGTGGCCCGCTACGACGCCGACGCCCGCAACATCGCCGCCACCGCCGCCTGGGCCATCGCCCACGCCGACCACGACCCAACGGCGCAGCAGGTCGCCGCATGGCTGCCCAACACCGGGGTGTATGTCCTTGGTCTGCAATTGCACCTTCGCGATAAGATCATCTGGCTGACCGCCGCCGCCGCTGTTGCGCTCCGAATGGGCAATCCCGGCCTTGCTGCTTGCCACCTCGGCAATTTAGGCAACGCCCACGCCACTTTGGGTGAGACACACCGCGCCATCGACTGTCACCAACAGGCCCTCACTATTGCGCGAGAAATCGGGGATTGGCGCGGTGAGGGAAACAGCATTGGCAATCTGGGCAGTTGCTATGCAACCTTGGGTAAGACACATTATGCTATCGACTTTTGTGAACAAGCCCTCTCCTTTGCACGGAAGATAGGGGATCGGCGTGGCGAGGGCATCCACCTTAGCGTTCTGGGCAACTGCTACGCCAAACTGGGCGAGACACTGCGCGCCATTGATTTTCATCAGCAGGCCCTCACCATTGCGCGGGAGATCGGGGATCGGCGCAGCGAAGGAAATAGCCTAGATGATCTGGGGAGCCGCCATGCAGAATTGAATGATATACCGCGCGCAATCGAATTTCACGAACAGGCCCTCGCCATTGCGCGGGAGATTGGAGATCGGCGCGGTATAGGAAGTTACCTCGGCAACTTGGGCAACGCCTACGCCACTTTGGGCGAGACTCGGTGCGCCATCGACTTTTACCAGCAGGCCCTCGACATTGCGCGAGAGGTGGATGATCGACACAATGAAGGAATCCTCCTGCACAACCTTGCGGACAAACACACCAAACTAGGCGATATCACCACCGCGATCACCCAGGCCGAACAGGCATTGGCAATCTTTGTCGCAATCGAAAGCCCCCATGCAGAGATTGCGCGTCGGCAACTCGCCCGCCTGCGTAGAATAACAGCAGACGGTAGAGGGACCGCCCGCCGTATTCGTATCCTCCGCCGCCTCATCCCCTCTCCCCGCCGGGGAGAGGGTTAGGGTGAGGGGGCAGCCTGGGCGTTTCGCCCAGGCCAGGGGATTGCCAAGGGGCAGACAGCCCCTTGGGGGCGCACCACGCCCGCCGTCCCCCTCCCCACCGCTGCGCGCCCTCCCTCTCCCCGCCGGGGCGAGGGACGCGACGGCCCCGCGTCGACGCACCCGGTGAACAGGGCGGCGAAACATGTTGCACGGTGTTTCAAACGTTCCATTCCCCCACCACCGCCTTGCGCTGGACCGCGCTGCGCCGCATCATCGCGGCAACAGCCGGACAGGCGATGAACAACCGGGGGAGTAGACAGCATGATGCAGACGCGCGCGCGGCGGTTGGCCGTGGCCGCCGGGATGGCCCTGATGGCCGTGCCCCTGATGATCGCAACCGGCACGACCGGCGGCCCGACCGCCGCCTGGGGGCAGGGCCGCAGCGATCTGGTGATCGGCATGCCGCTGGAGCCGCCGCACCTCGACCCCACCGCCGGGGCCGCCGCCGCGATCAAGGAAGTCACCTACGCCAACCTGTTCGAAACGCTGGTCCGCATCGACGCCAGCGGGGCGATGGTCCCGGGCTTGGCCCAATCCTGGACGGTCAGCGCCGATGGGTTGAGCTACCGCTTTGCCCTGCGGCCCGGCGCGCGGTTCCACGATGGCGCGCCCTGCGATGCGGCGGCGGTCAAATTCTCGCTGGACCGGGCGCGCGGGGCCGAGTCGGTCAACGCGCAAAAGGGCTATTTCGCCGCCATCGCCGCCGTGGAGACGCCCGACCCGCACAGCGTGGTGGTGACGCTGTCGCGGCCCGACGGGCTGTTCCTGTTCCATCTGGGGGCGGGCGACGCCGCCATCGTCTCCCCCGCCAGCGCGGCGGGCAACAAACAGAAGCCGGTCGGAACCGGGCCGTTCAAGTTCGACCGCTGGGTCGCGGGCGACCGCGTGGTGCTGGCCCGCAACCCGGAGTATGACGGGGCGAAACCGGCGCTGGAGCGGGTGTCCTTCCGCTTCATCAGCGACGCCGCCGCGCAGATCGCCGCGCTGAAGGCGGGGGACGTGGACGCCTTCCTGCAATTCAACGCCTTCGAAGCGCTGCCGGAGTTCCGCAACGATCCGAAATTCACCGTCACCGTCGGCACGACGGAGGGCGAAACCCTGCTGTCGATCAACAACGCCCGCAAGCCGTTCGACGATGTGCGGGTGCGCCGCGCCCTTGCCCACGCCATCGACCGCAAGACGCTGATCGACGGCGTGCTGTACGGCAACGGGGTCGCCATCGGCAGCCATTTCCCGCCCCACCGCGACGGCTACGTCGATCTGACCGGCCTGTACCCCTATGACCCGGCCAAGGCCAAGGCGCTGTTGGCCGAGGCGGGCTATCCCAACGGTTTCGACACCACGCTGCGCCTGCCGCCCCCGCCCTACGCCCGCCGCAGCGGCGAACTGATCGCGGCGATGCTGGCGGAGGTTGGCGTGCGCGCGGCGGTGGAGCCGGTGGAGTGGGCCGCCTGGCTGGAAAAAACCTTCAAGGGCAAGGATTTCGACCTGACGGTGATCGCCCACACCGAACCGCTGGACATCGACGTCTACGCCCGCGACTCCTATTATTTCAACTACCGCAACCCGGCCTTCGTCCGGCTGGAGGAGGAATTGAACCGCACCCAGGATGCCGGGCGGCGCAAGGCGCTCTACGGCCAACAGCAACGGATGCTGGCGGAGGACGCGGTCAACGGCTTCCTGTTCATGCTGCCCTTCGTCACCGTGCAGAACGCCAAGCTGTCCGGCCTGTGGGTCAACCGCCCGGTGCAGGCCAACGACCTGACCGGGGTGGCGTGGAAGTGACGGCGTGCTGGCCTTTGCCCTGCGCCGGGGCCTGACCCTGGCCCTGACGGCGTGGCTGGCGAGCGTCGTCGTCTTCGCCGCGCTGGAGCTGGTTCCGGGCGACCCGGCCCTGATGATGCTGGGCGTCAACGCGCAGCCCGACACGCTGGCCGCCCTGCGCGCCCAGATGGGCTTGGATGCGCCGCCGCTGGACCGTTATCTGCGCTGGGCGGGCGGGCTGCTGCGCGGCGATCTCGGCACCAGCCTGACCTACGCCCGGCCGGTGGCCGATCTGGTGGCCGAACGGCTGGTGGTGACGCTGCCGCTCGCCCTGCTGTCGCTGGTGATGAGCACGGCGGCGGCGATCCCGCTGGGGCTGCTGGCGGCGGCCCGGCGCGGGCGCGGCGGCGATTGGGCGGTGCTGGGCTTCGCGCAGATCGGCGTGGCGCTGCCCAGCTTCTGGATCGCCATCCTGTTGATTTTGGTCTTCTCGGTCGGGCTGGGCTGGTTTCCCGCCGGTGGCTTTCCGGGGTGGGAGGCCGGGGTCTGGCCCGCCCTGCGCGCGCTGATTCTGCCCGCGCTGGCGCTGGCGATCCCGGAGGCGGCGATCCTGGCCCGCGTCACCCGCACCGCCCTGCTCGACACGCTGGGGGAGGACCACATCCGCACCGCGCGGGCCAAGGGGGTGGGCCGCGCGGCGGTGCTGCTGGGCCATGCCCTGCCCAACGCGCTGCTGCCGGTGGCCACCGTGCTGGGGCTGCAACTGTCCTTTCTGGTGGCCGGGGCGGTGGTGGTGGAAAATGTCTTCACCCTGCCGGGGTTGGGCCGCCTGCTCTATCAGGCCATCGGGCAGCGGGATGTCATCGTCGTGCAGGGGGTGGTTCTGTTGCTGGCCGTCTTCGTCGTTCTGGTCAACGCGCTGGTGGACATCGCCTGTGCCGCCGCCGACCCCCGCCCCCGGGCGCTGTCATGACGCGGCGGATTCCGGTTTCGGCGGTTCCGGCGGCGGTTTGGGCGGGCGCGGCGCTGGTCGGGCTGCTGCTGGCGGTGGCGCTGCTGTCGCTGGTCTGGACCCCCTACCCCGCCGAACAGGTGCGGGTGGTGGCGCGGCTGCGCCCGCCCAGTGCCGCCCATTGGCTGGGAACCGACCATTTCGGGCGCGACGTGGCGTCGATGCTGATGGTGGGGGCGCGCAACTCCCTGGCCGTGGCGGCGGCGGCGGTCGGGCTGGGGCTGGGGCTGGGCGTGCCGCTGGGGCTGGCGGCGGCGGCGCTGGGCCGCTGGGGGGATGAACTGGTCGCCCGGCTGGGCGATCTGGTCTTCGCCTTTCCCGCCGTGCTGTCGGCCATCCTGCTGACCGCCGCGCTGGGGGCGGGGGCGGTCAACGTCGTCGTCGCGCTGGGCCTGTTCAACGCCGCCGTGCTGGCGCGGGTGACGCGCGGAGCGGCGCTGGCGGTGTGGCGGCGGGAGTTCGTGCGCGCCGCGCTGGCGCTGGGGCGCGGCCCGCTGTCGGTCACGCTGGTGCATGTGCTGCCCAACACGTTGGGCGTGGTGGTGGTGCAGACCACGGTCCTGTTCGCCGTCGCCATCGTCAACGAGGCGGCGCTGAGTTACCTGGGCCTTGGCATCCAACCGCCCAGCCCCAGTTGGGGCAAGATGCTGGGCGACGCGCAAACCCACCTGTTCAACGCGCCCTTGCAAGCGGTGTTTCCCGGTCTGGCCATCGCGCTCAGCGTCTTGGGCCTGACCCTGCTGGGCGACGGGCTGCGCGACTGGCTCGACCCGCGCCACCGCTCATCTGGGTTGCTGTAAGGCGGGGTTGCTGTAAGGCGGGCTGTAAGGGAACGCGTGCGCCTACCGGTCGCGGCGGCGGGTGGCGCGGACGCTGTCGGCCAGTTCGATCAGGTCCATCAGCTCGTTGCTTTTCCAATAGCGCGACTTGCCAACCTCGGCGCGGGCGGTGGCGACCAGATTGTCGATGATCGCCTGCTCCTCCGATCCCCGGTCGTGCGCCCGCACCAGACGGTGCGACAGCAGCGTCGTCATGTTCTGGCTGGAGGTGGGGATCCAACTGCTGATGCGCTGGCCGAACACGCTGCTGATGGCGTTGATGCGCAGCAGATGCTCCATCCGTTCGTCGAGCGATTCATGCTCCTCGAACTTCATCGCCTTTTCGACGTTGGCGCGCATCTCCTCCAGCAGGGTGTCGCGCCATTTGGTCAGTTCGAAGGTCTCAAAACCGAACTCCCGCGTCATCGCCTGCCAGCGCCACAGCAGTTGGTTCAGCCACACCACATCGGCGTGATCGGCCACCGGCTGGCGGCGGGCGGAGGCCGCCTGGCCGGAGCGCTCCAGCGCCACCGCCGCGACCCGCGCGTTGATGATCTTGCTGGCGCTGCCCCAGGCGTTGCGGAAGGCCGGTTCGCTGCGGCGGTCCTCCATCAGACCGGCGGCGGTCACGGCGTGGGTCAGCGCCGCCAACCGTTCGGTCAGCGATTCCAGCCGGGCCTTTTCCTTGGAACTGGGGCGGATGGCCGATCCCGGAACCCGGTCGTTCAGCTTCAGGATGACGTTCAGCGCCGCCGTCAGCGCGCGGGTGACGCCGATGAAATGGCCGGTCAACGCCGCCGTCACCGCGTCGCCGCGCCCGGGATCGACGCCGCTCTGGCGGATGTACAGCGCGATGACGCCGTAATTGCGGTGCACCGACAGGACCGACAGCGGCAGCAGATTCGCCACCTCGTCGCCGCAGCGCTCCCGCAACGCCTCGGTCGCGTCCATCAACTGGTCGGCCTTGCGGTCGCGCTCGGATTCGGTGGCCTGCGGGTCGGTGGCGAAATCGTCCAACCGCTCGGCCACCAGCTTGATCGGCCCCTCCGCCCCGGTCAGGATGGCGTGCATCAGCCGCAGGGTGCCGACCTCCACCGGTGGGGTCTTTTCCAGAAAGCCCGACATCAGCCGGGTGCGGCGCGGCCGGTTGCGCGACAGGGCGGCCAGCAGCTCGTCGGTGGTTTTCTTGGCCGCCAGCAGCGAGTCGAGGTGTTTGACCGCCGCCACCCGCATCCGCTCGCGCAGCGTCATGGCGACGGGGGAGCGCAGAACCCGGTCGATCACCTCGCCACGCGCCATCTCGTCCAACAGCTCCTGCGCCTCCACGGCCAACAGGGGGAAGGCGTCGCGGCTCAACACCTCCCACAGGGCACCGGCGTCCACGCGCTGGACCATGCCGGGGATCGTCACCCCGGAGTGATAGAGCGTGTCGTCGTCGATCAGGAAGGCTTCGAACAGGTTGGTGAACAGGCGGCGGGCGCGGTTGGTGCGCTGCCGGTTCAGGAATTCGATCACATATTGGCGGACCAACTGCACGCGGTCGGTCGGCTCCGCGTCCATCCCCTCGATCTCGCTCAACAGGGTGTAGACGAGGCTGGACGGCAGGCGGTTGACCAACTCGTTGATCTTGCTGCGCAACGGATCGGGGGAGGAGTCGGTCATACGCGGGGTGTCACGCGGGAAAAAGGGGTTGCGCGGGCGAGGATCACCGCCAGACCGCCGCCAGAGGCGGGAGGCCGGGTCGCAGACGGCCGGGGCACGGAAAGCAGGATCAAGGAAAGCCGGGCCAGGGAAAGCCGGGCCGATGATCCTAGCGCGGCGGGCGGCGACCGTCGATCAGGGTTGCGCCCCGCCCCCGCCCGACACGGGACGGGCGGGGCCATCCCCCCGATCCGGCCACCGCCGCGCGAACGGGATCAGCCGTTGCCGCGCTGCTTGGCGATCGGCTGGGAGAATTGCAGCTCGATGTCCCAGGGGAAATGGATCCAGGTGTCCTGGCTGACCTCGGTGATGAAGGTGTCGACCAGCGGACGCCCGGCGGGCTTGGCGTAGACGGTGGCGAAATGCGCCTTGGGCAGCATCTTGCGCACGATCACCGCCGTCTTTCCGGTGTCCACCAGATCGTCGATGATCAGCCAGCCTTCGCCGTCGCCCGCGTTCGCCCCCTCGGTCCCCTTCAGGACGCGGGCCTCGCGCTGGTTCTGGTGGTCGTAGCTGGACACGCAGACGGTGTCGATCAGGCGGATTTCCAGCTCGCGCGCGATGATCGCGGCGGGAACCAGGCCACCGCGCGTGATGGCGATGATGCCCTTCCACGGGCCTTTGTCGATCAGCCGCCAGGCCAGCGCCTTGGCGTTGCGGTGCATCTCTTCCCAGGACACCGGGAAATGCTTGTTGAAGGGGGCTTCGGCCACGGGATGGACACTCCAAAAACAGAAGCTCCCTGTATATCGCAGGCGGGCGGAACGGGCAATCCGGGCGGCTTGGGGAAAAACACCGCAACATTCCGCAGGACGGGGCAAAAAAGAGCTTGCGGACCCCGAACCGATTGAGTAGGTTGCGCGCCTCGACGCCGACGGCCTCCGCCGGTTTCGAGCGTGTGGTGACACACACGACTCAGCACGTTGTTTCAGGTACTGCGCCCGTAGCTCAGCTGGATAGAGCATCAGACTACGAATCTGAGGGTCAGGAGTTCGAA
>JAIXPD010000027.1 GCA_027486405.1 Azospirillum sp.
ACCAGACCGTCAGGCTGCCCCGCCGCCGCAACGCCGCATCATATTCCGCCGAGTTGGTCACCCGCCGTTTCGGTCGCGGGATATAATGGCGGCGGGCGGCATTGGCCTTGTGCGGCATCGGGAAACCATCGGAGCAGCGGAACGGCGGCACCTCCTTATCGCGGCCGGCACCTCGCTGCAACACGCTGGCGTCGCACGCTTCTGGGGATGATCCAGACCGCGTTGGGGCAGGCTGTTGGGCTCACGTTCCAGCAGATCCAGAAGTACGAGAAGGGAGCCAACAGGGTCTCCGCATCCCGCCTGTGGGTGGCAGTTCGGGGTGACGCTGGATGTGCCTGTGTCCTTCTTCTTCGACGGCCTTACCGACCAAGACTATATGCCGGACGTGACGCTCGAAGCCGATCTCTGCGCACCGGGAGAGCCGGACCCGATGGCAAGACGAGAGACGCTTGAGCTTGTCCGAGCCTACTACCGCATTGAGGATGGAGCCTTGCGCAGGCTGCTGCTGGACCTGATCAGGGCGGTTGCCGCAGCGGACGTCCCGGCAGACGCCTTTCTGGCCGCCACCGATGCCTAACGGACGGCGGCTTCGGGCGACGCCGTGACGCTGTCCCGTTCCGCTGCGACGAGGCGGGCCAACCGCTTCACGACAGGTTCGCCTACCAGGGTGACGTAAGAGCGCCTGCCGATGAGCAGGTACTCAACCAATTCGACCCCGAGCAAGTTCCCGGCTTTCTGGATGTCCGCGCAGGACACCCTGACGCTGGCCGGGTTTGGTGGTTCATCGCTGGGGCAGCTGTGGACGATCACCAAAGCACTGGCGTCCATGGTCAGCGCGCGGCCCATGATCTCCCGCACATACAAGGCGATGTCACCAACCGAACCGGTCTGGTGAAGCTCATCGGCAATCAGCTGGCGCTGGCGGTCGAGGAACAGCAGGCGCAGCGTCTGGACCGCTGAGCACGCGGCGCGGAGGCGAGCATAGGTCACCAGGTCCTGGTGAGAGGACAGGATCGGGCGTTGCTCCAGCACAGGCCTTGCCAAGCGTGCCGCCAGTTCGAGCACGGCTCGGAAACGCAGCGATGCATGATTGTCCCAGGGAATGCCGCCGGGCAGCTTTCCCGCTGATGCCGCCGCGATGGCCGTCTCCAACGACCCATGTCCGCTTAGCAGGCGCAGGGCCAGGACATCCCCGTTGGCGTCCGGGGCCGCCATCGTCAGCAACGAGGATAGCAGGGCTTCGTCCGGCATCCCCTCCAGGCTGCCGCCGACCTGCAGATCTCTTATCAGCGGGAACGGCCGGGAGCTGTCAGCGGCTGCCAGTCTCCCGGCCTTCGCCCGGGGCGAGGCCTTGGCCGTACTCGGCATGGTCGACCTCTCACTCCTGATTATGCTTGGCCAAGACGGCCACGGCCCGTGCGGTCGAGAACGGCGATGCCGAGGACGCCGTCGACCGCCGCACGCAAGGACCGACCCGCCTGGCGCCAACGCCGCCGCTGCTCCACCAGCGCGCCACGACGGCTGCGGAGTGAGGCCCGCACCCGCTCGATCTCGCTGGCGGTGGATTCGGGCCCGGGGCCACCGCCATGTTCCTGGGCGGCGGCGATGTCGACCGGCCGCAGCACAGGCGACCGGGTGCCGCGGAACCACTCGGGTCGGGCCTCGCGCGCGGCTGTCTCCAGATCGACCACCCCTTGGACCATCATCGAGCGGATGATGTCCCCGACCTCATGGTGGGCGCGGCGGAACGGCATGCCATGCTCCCGGACCAGCCAATCGGCCAGCGCGGTGGCGTTGGTCTGGCCGGACACCGCCCTGAGGCGCATGGCGCCCTCGTTCGGCTCTGCCCCGGTCACGATCAGCTGGACCAGCGTCAGCGCGTCCAGCATTCCCGAGGCCGCCGACCACACCGGCTTGACGCCCTCGGTGCCGACAGCGATGGAGTTTGAGAATGGGGTGGCGTGCATCGCCATCGCCGCCGACGTCAGCGCGCCCATGGGCGCGGCCGCCAAGCCCTTGACGTGCTCCAGGATGTAGACGTTGCGCTTCTGCGGCATCATCGAACTGGTGCCGACCAGATCGTCGGCCACCGTCAGGAAGCCGAACTCGCCGGTGGTCCACAGCTGGAGGTCATGAGCAAGGCGGCTGAGCGTCACGCCGAGGATGCCCAGGGCCGCCAGCAGGTGCAGGACGGCATCACGCGAGGCCACGGCGTCGATAGAGTGCGTCCAGGGTGCGGAGAAGCCAAGCAGGGCGGCCGTCCGCCGGGTGTCGATGGGAAGTCCCGTGCCACCCACCGCACCGGCACCGAGCGGGCAGCGATCGAGATCAGCCAGCACGGCGTGCAGGGACTCGGCGTCGCGGTCCAGCGCCGCGGCGACCCCGGCGTAATAGTGGGCCAGCGTCACAGGCTGGGCGGGCTGGTAGTGGGTGTAGATTGGGAACACCGCGTCGGTGCAGGCCGCAGCGCGGCGCAGGAGCGTGGTCTGAAGCCGGGACAGGCCGGTCAGCAGGTCGGCGACGACGTTGCGCAGCCGCAGGCGCAGCACGGTGGCGCCCAGGTCGTTCCGCGAGCGTGCCGTCTGGAGGACGCCGCCGATCTCCTCGCCGAGGTCGGCGATGAGATAGGTCTCGTAGAGCAGGTAGACGCCGCGCGGGGCCGAACGGCCGCGCAGGACGGCGAAGCCCGAGCATTCCATCTCGTCGATGCGCCGCAGCAGAGGAGAGACCTGCGCCACCGGCAGAAGGCCGGTCTCCGCCATCATCACCAGGTGCGCCCGGTCGACCTGGGTGATCCAGGGCAGGTCACGGTCGATGGCGTCGTCGGCGACGTCGCCAAACAGGATGGACTGGGCCGTCGGGTTGAGCGTCCCAGCCACCCGGCCGGTGTCGCCGAGGTGGGCCAGGATCTGGGCGTTGCTGATCACCATGAGGGTGACTCCCGGTGAGAAGGGGTTTCGGATGTATGGCTGGTCGGAGCGTGGCTGGTCGCCGGGTCAGCGGCTGGAGGTCCGGCGGGCCAGCGTGATGCCGACCAATGCCAGCGCGCCGCCAAGCCACTGGAGCGGCCCCAGGGCCTCGCCGAACAGCATCCAGGCCAGCGCCGCCGCCGCGACCGGCTGGATAAGCAGGCCGATGGACGAAAAGGTGACCGGAAGGTGTGCCAGCGCATGGGTGATGAGGCCTTGGCCGATGACATGGCAGGCGACGCCCAGCGCCAGCACCACGGCCCAGCCCCAGGCGGTTGCGGGCAGCAGCGGGCCGCCCTCGAGCAAGGCGGCCACCGCCAGAACCAGGGCGGCGGCAGCGCTCGATCCCGCCATGATGACGCTGGTCGAGTGGCGGGCCCGCAGGCGTTTCACCGCCATCAAGTAGACGGCGTAGAAGGCGGCGGTGCTGACTGCGATGGCGTCACCCTGCCATTGCCCCTCCGCAGCACTTCCCACCGACGCGAACAGCCCGTCGCCGATCAGCAGCGCCATGCCTGACAGCGAGACCGCCAGGGCGACGATCAGCCCGAGGCCGATCCGCTCGCCGAACAGCAGCCAGCCGAGCAGGGCGACGAAGACAGGGGCGCAGTTGTTGAACAGCGTTGCCTTGGCCACCGAGGTCATGGTGATGCTGAGATGCCAGAGTGCGAGATCGCCCGCCAGCATCAGCCCGGCCACCCCCATCAACGCCATGTCGGCGGCGGTGACGCGTGCGCTGGCGGACCGGGGGGCCTTGCGTTCGGCGAGCATGCCGAGCCAGAAGAAGGGGAGTGCGATGACCAACCGGTAGAAGGCGGTGGCGATCGGTTCGAGCTCGCTGACCCGCACCAGGATGGGGGCGAGCGCAATGGCGAGCGCGCCCGCCAGCAGGGAGAGCAGCGCCGGGTTTGCCCCGGCGCGCGACGGTCCGGCGGCCGCAAGGGAGGTTGAGGACATGGAAGGGGGCTCCTGCTGCTGTTCCGGTCAGGCGACGGTGGCAAGGGTTCCGGTGCCGTCCGCCGCGACACGGAAGCGGATGGCGCGGCGCGCCAATTCGGCGGCGGCTACCGCGCCTTCCAGAGTGGGGGCGCTGGTGAGCGCGTGGCCGAGGCGGTCCTGGAAATCGCCACGGCGGGCTATCAGCAGCGGGGATGCGCGGTAGAGCCGCAGGTCACGCAGGAAGGGCGCACCCCGCGCCGCCTCCAGGCCCTCGGTGGCGAACCACAGCCCGTCATCGGGGGGCGTGAGAAAGCGGATCGCCGCGTGCTCCTGCCGGGTTGGCGTTACATCCGGGGTCTGGCCGACGGCCAGTTCGACGGTTGCCCGGATGAGGTCGATGCCGGTGGCCTGGCGGACGAGCTCGGGGATGAATCCCCCGGCCAGCCGCGGGTTGACCTCCATCATGTGCGGGCCGTCCTCGCCGAGGCGAAGCTCGACATGCAGCGGCCCCCAGGTGAGGCCGAGTGCCCGCGTTGCGGCGAGCGCAAAGCCCGCGATGCGGTCTGCCGCGGTCGGGGTCAGCGGCGCCGGGAAATCGTGGCCCATCTCAACGAAGTGCGGCAGGGCGCCCAGGTGCTTGCGGGTTACGCCGATGACCGTGTCGTGGAAGATTTCCACCGAATACTCGTCGCCCCGTACGACTTCCTCGACCAGCAGTGCGCCACAGGTCGGGTCGGTGAGCAGCGTCATGGCGTGGGTCGCCACCTCAGCCATCGTGGCGCAGAGCCGGACGCCGACACTGCCCGATCCGGCCACCGGCTTCAGGACAACGGGCAATCCGATGCCGATGGCGGCCTGGACGGCATCGGCGGCATCGATGACCTCGGCATGGCGCACGCGGTCGATACCGGCCTCGTCCAGGCGGCGGCGCTGGGTCGCCTTGTTGCGGCAGGCGGCCACCGCGTCGGCATCCGGTCCCGGCAGGCCGAGTTCGGCGGCCAGGCGAGCGGCGGTGGCGATGAAATACTCCGAACTGGAGGTGATCCCGGCCACCCCCTCGCTGTTCGCCAGTTGCCGCACCAGCGAGCGCAGGACGGTCAGGTCCGCTGTGTTCGCCTCGATGCTGCGGACGGCGTCCTCGGCGACATAGGGATAGCGGCTGGGCTGGCGGCTGATCAGCACCGGCTCGAAGCCGAGGGCACGGGCGGTTTGGGCGAACAGGCGGCCGGTACCGGACGTGTTGCTCTCGATGAACAGCAGGAGGCGCGGCATCACGCGGCCTCCGCGAGGTCGCGCGCAAACGAAGTGCCTTCCGCCAGCACCTTGTCCAGCGTCCGGCGGTCCCAGCGGTAGCTGCTCCAGCTGGGCCGGACGTCGCTGGGATGCGCCACCAGCTGCGGGGCCTCGGGCAGCACGCCGGTCCAGCCCGGCAACGCTGCGAGCCAGTCGTCATTGTAGATGCTGGCGACGTAGCGGTGGCCCTCGTCGGGGAACAGCGTCACCACCTTGCGGTCGGGATGGGTGCGCGCCCACCAGTCGGCCACCAGGTAGGCCGCCCCGCTGGTGCCGCCCTGGTAGAGCGCGTGGTGCTGGTGCAGGCGGCGGGTGGCCAGGAACGCCTCCGCTGCCCCCACCCAATGGATCTCGTCGAACTGGCGGTGGTCGACGTTCGGCGGCACCAGGCTGTTGCCGAGGCCGCGCAGCAGCCGCTTGCCGTCGGGCTGGCCGAAGACGACGCTGTTGGGGGTGTCGACGCCGATGACGTGGAGATCGGGGTTGAGGTGGCGCAGGAAGCGGGCGATGCCCGACATCGAGCCACCGGACCCGACGGTGCCGACGAGGCAGTCGACATGACCGAGGCGTTCTGCAATCTGCTCGGCCACCTCGGCATAAGCCCGCGGGTTGTCGGCGTTGCCGTACTGCGAGGGGCAGAAGCTGCCCGGGTTGACCTCCAGTGTAGCGCGCAGCCGGTCGAGGCGGGCGGTCTGGAAGCCGCCGATCTCATAGGGCTTCTCGACGATCTCCAGCGTGGCGCCCAGTTCCAGCAGGCGCTTGTGCAAGTGCTCGTCAATGGCCGGGTCGCTGACCAGGATGAGCTTGTAGCCGCGCACCGCCGCCAGCATGGCGAGTGCCAGTCCGAAGGTGCCCGACGTCGTCTCGCAGATGGTGCCGCCCGGCTTCAGGCGCCCGTCGGCCGCCGCACGGTCCAGCATGTGACGGGCCGGGAGCAGCTTCATCAGGAAGAAGGCGGTGCCGTGCAGGTTGTCCGTCAGCCGCACTAATCGGGGGAGTTCATAGTCGGGGAAGCCACGGGTTTCGCGGGACTGGGGCTGGGACATCGTCATCTCAAGCGACATGGCGGACCTCGACGGCATCGGTACGGAAATGGCGGGCGGGGGGCAGGCCGATGGTGTCGAGCCTGGCGGCCGCCTCGGCGACATGGCGAGCCGTGGCCGGGTTGCGGGGGTCGAAGAGCAGGCCGACCACGGTGCCGCTGTGGGCGACCTGGATGCCGAGCGCCCCGGCGGAAGCCGCAATGCCGTTGATCTCCTCGAAGGCGGGCTTGGGCAGGTGGCGCTGAGAGATGCGGGCGCTGGCCGTGGCGACCCGGCCGAGCAGAGCCGTGTCGCCGGTGCGGATCGCCCGCCGCAGCATGCCGCGCAGCGGCCGGAACGCCTGGACCTCCCACTCGTCGTAGTCGGCCGGAGGCTGCTTCACAGTGTCCACGAGGGCACCGGGAGCCGTGTTGACGCTGAGGACCTCCAGCGGCGGCAGGGCGGGGCCGAGATGCTCCAGCACGATGCCCTCGCGCTGGGTGAAGAGCACGGCGAGGTCGCCGTGCATGATGCTGTCGCTGGCCGTCTCGGCCCGAACCGCCAGCCGGGCGACCTCGTCGGCACCGAGGGCCGCGCCGTGGGCGTCGGCGACGGCGCGGATCGCGGCCACGACGTCAGCGGTCGAGGACCCCATGCCGAGGCCGACCGGAATAGTGCTCTCCACTGTCAGGTGGCCACCCTGGTCATGCAGGCCCAGGCTGTCCAGCGTCAGCCGCGCGGCCTCGGCCGCCTTGAGCTTGTCGTCCGGGACGGTGACCAGATTTCCCGGTGCCGGGCGGAAGACGGCGGTGGATGAAACGATGTTGCACGGGAGCGTGACCAGACCGCGGTGCAGGCGGCCTGCATCGTCCGGGAAGACCCCTTGGAGGATCTCGCCGTGATGGCCGTTGACTTGGCCGAAACCGTTTTCTTTTCGCTGATTTCCCCTGGTGCCAAGGCGCACGGAGGCAAACCGAGAGATCACATCTCCGGGCATTCGAAACCTCTTCGCTGAATGGGTCAGTTTCTATTGTTGGTGTTTAGGTGAGTGTCCCCGGCCTAACGAGGATAATTAGCTACTACTAGGAAGCTGTTTGCGCCGCGGCGCAGTTCATTGCGTCGTGATGAGCAGACTGTAGCGCCATCTGGACGGTATGAAATTTCTAATTCTGCCACTCGGTTTGTCACGATGGAAAAATTGACGGCGCAGGGCGCGACACTCATAAGTGTAAAATCGCCTTAAACGAGCAGTTGCCCCATGCCTGACATCGAACTCGACCAAATCGACCGGAAGATCATCAACCTGCTTCAGGGGAACAGCCAGATCACGAATCTGGAGCTTGCCGACGCGGTTGCCGTGTCGCCCCCGACCTGCCTGCGTCGGGTCCGCCGGTTACGTGAGGCTGGGGTGATTGCCAAGGATGTCTCGATCGTCGATCCCAGCAAGCTCGGCAGCCACATCCAGCTGATCGTGACCGTCGAGCTCAAGGGCGACGACCGGGTGCTGATGGATGCCTTCGAGAAGACCATCCACGCCCAGGAGTGCGTGATGCAGTGTTATCTGGTCACCGGGTCGACCGACTATGTGCTGGTGGTCTGCGTGAGAAACATGAGCGAGTTCGAGAAATTCGCCCGGGCAACGCTCTATGCCAGCCCGTTGGTCAAGCGGTTCATCACTCTCACGGTCATCAGCCGGGTCAAGTTCGAGACCAGAATCCCTATCGACGGCTGATCAGACGCTGGCCTCACCGATACTTCCACATCCCCACCCGTTTGTGAATCGGCATGGAATAAGGAGCCCGTAGAGGGGGTGATCGGCATCGAAACGGGACCCTCGGCGCTTTGGGTCCACACTGGCCGCCATGGAGGACATGGAGGCCTGTCGAGG
>JAIXPD010000006.1 GCA_027486405.1 Azospirillum sp.
CGCGAAGGCGGGGAACCAGAGTTTGCAGGACGACTCTGATGGAAAAGCCTGGATCCCCGCCTACGCGGGGATGACGTGATTCCTCGAAATGGAAAACAATCTCCATATGCGATAACCCCACCCTCTGCCCCCTTGACCTTGTCCCCGGACAGGCTCATTCCTCACCCATCATGAAGGCTCGTCTCCTGCGCATCGCCGCCGCGTCCGTCATCGCCATCGCCGTGTCCGCCGGGGTCGCCTGGTGGCAGGTGAACAACGCCGCCTCGACGGTGCAAAGCGCGACCAAGTCCGCCGTGCCCATCGGCGGCCCCTTCACCATGACCGACCACACCGGCAAGCGCGTGACCGACGCCGATTACCGGGGCAAGTATCTGCTGATCTATTTCGGCTACACCTATTGCCCCGACGTCTGCCCGACGGAGCTGGGGGTCATGGCCAAGGCGGTCGATCTGCTGGGCCGCCAGGGCGACAAGGTGCAGCCCCTGTTCATCTCGGTCGATCCCGACCGCGACACGGTGGCGCACCTGAAGGATTACGTCGCCCTCTTCCACCCCAGCCTCGTCGGCCTGACCGGCAGCGCCGAGCAGGTGCGCGACACCGCGCGCGCCTACCGCGTCTACTACGCCAAGGCCCCGCAGAAGGATGGAAAACCGGAAGACTATCTGATGGATCACTCCAGCTTCATCTACCTGATGGGGCCGGACGGCGGGTTCGTCGGCGTCTATCCGGCGGGGACCACCGCCGACCGCATCGCCCAGGATCTTGGCACACGGATTGCGGGCTGAGCCATGCCGTTCCCCATTCCGTCCCTGCTCCAACCCGCTGGGAACCGCGCCAAAGCCCGCTTTCCCGGTCATACCACTTGGTTTTTTCACGGCGCGCGGCGAGACAACACGCCGCAGTGCGGCAAAATCCGCATCCGTAATAAAATTTACCTTTGTTTTCAGGGGCTTACGCAGCGGGTTTTGCGACTTGACAGGGGTGCGCCCCGCCCGTATGGTCTCGCCGCTTTCGTATGGCTGCGGGCCGACGGGACCGGAGAGGCGCTGTGATGAACACCACCCCTCCAAACCCATTGGATGAGCTTGACGCCCGATTGCGCAAGGCGCGTGCTGCACAGCGCGGTTGGTCAGGCGGACCCGGTAGCAAATACCACCGCCCGCCCAACGGCCCGCTGAACACCGCGTGGCGCATCGGGACCGAGCTGGTGGCGGCCATGATCGTCGGCGTCGGTGGCGGGCTTCTGCTCGACCGCTGGCTCGGCACCGCGCCCTGGGGACTGATCATCATGTTCTTCTTCGGGGCGGCGGCGGGAGTGCTGAATGTCTACCGGGCCGTTATGGGTCTCGGCATCGCCGCCGGCTACGGCCGGCCCACTGGGGACGACAACGAGCGCCAAGACGGCGACGCACACTGAGCGAGGACGACCTTGGATCCGCTTCACCAGTTCCAAATCAACCCGTTGTTCCAGATCGTGCTCGGCGGTTACGACGTGTCGTTCACGAACTCCGCCTTGTTCATGGTCGTGGCCGTGGCGCTGATCTACGCGCTGCTGGTCGTCGGCATGGCGAACAAGTCGATGGTTCCCGGCCGTTTGCAGTCGCTGGCCGAAATGGCCTATGAATTCGTCGCCGGTCTGGTGCGTGACAACGCCGGGCATGACGCCAAGCCTTACTTCCCCTTCGTGTTCTCGATCTTCATGTTCGTGCTGATCGGCAACATGATCGGCATGATCCCCTACACCTTCACGTTCACCAGCCACATCATCGTCACCTTTGCGCTGGCGGCGACCGTGTTCGTGTTCGTGACGATCCTGGCCTTGCTCAAGCATGGCCTGCATTTCTTCTCCTTCTTCATGCCGCACGGCGCTCCGGTGGCGCTCGCTCCGATCCTCATCCCGATCGAAGTGATCTCCTACGTGATGCGCCCCGTCAGCCTCTCGATCCGACTGTTCGCCAACATGATGGCCGGTCACACGATGCTGAAGGTGTTTGCGGGCTTCACGGTTCTGATGATCAGCGGCCTTGGCGCGCTGGGCTTCGTCACCGGCCTCGTCCCGCTGGCCATCAACATCGCGTTGACCGGCTTCGAGTTCCTGGTTGCGTTCCTGCAAGCCTACGTCTTCTCGATCCTGACCTGCCTGTACATCCGCGACGCGCTGGAACTGCACTGATCCCAACGCAAGACCAGCCTGTCTTCTCTCCGTTCCATTGAGTTCACACTTACCTAGAGGAATGAGTACCATGGAAGCTGAAGCCGCCAAGTTCATCGGTGCCGGTCTGGCCGTTATCGCCCTCGCCGGCGTCGGCCTGGGTATCGGCAACATCTTCTCGACGCTCATCAGCTCGATCGCCCGCAACCCGGCCGTCCAGCCGAAGATTTTCCCGGTCGGCATTCTGGGCTTCGCTCTGACGGAAGCCGTCGCGCTGTTCGCCCTGCTGATCGCCTTCCTGATCCTGTTCGCCTAAGGCCAGAGCGGCTCTTTACAATTCAACGCTCTGATGCGGCACCGGGCTTCCTTCGGGACGTTTCGGTGCCGCTCCTTTGCCTAGGGGGACCGATCATGCCGAACCTGTTGGCCAAAGGCCGGCTGGCCCGCTGGTCGGGTGTTGCGGGCGTCTCGCTCGTCACGCTCACCACGATGGCTGGCACTGTCCTGGCGGCTGCGGCGGAGCACGCTCCGAACGCGGCGCACGGCGGCGAGCACGCTTCCGGCGGCCTGCCGCAGCTCAATCCCGCCAATTTCCCGACCCAGATTTTCTGGTTGGCGCTGACCTTCGGCGTTCTCTACCACCTCATGTCCAAAAAGGCGCTTCCGCGCGTGGCCGAGGTGTTGGAGGCGCGGCAAGAGCGCATTTCGCGTGACCTCGCCAAGGCCGCCCAGTTGAAGGAAGAGGCCGAAGCCGTTCTGGCGCAGGTCGAACAGTCCCTCGCCGGTGCCCGTGCCGAGGCGCTGACCCTCATCGGTCAGACCAGCGCGGAGATCGAGGCGAACACCCAATCCCGGCAAGCGGCGCTCACCGCCGACCTCGCCGCCCGTCTGACCGCCGCCGAAGCGTCCATCGCCTCGGCCAAGGATCAGGCCATCGCCAACATCCGCACCACGTCGGCGGACATCGCCCGCGACATCGCCAGCCGTCTGGCGGGGGTCGAGGTTGACGCCGCCCAGGCTGAAGCCGCCGTGGCCGCCGTGATCGAGGAGCGTCGGTGATGTTCAACAAGCCTGAATTCTGGGTCGCCGTCTCCTTCGTCATTTTCGTCGCTCTGGTGTGGAAGAAGGCCTCGGCGGTGATCACCGCCGCGCTCGACTCCCGCGCCGCCAAGATCCGCGCCGAACTGGACGAAGCGGAGCGTCTGCACAAGGACGCGCTCGCCCTGCTCAGCGGGTACCAGCGCCGTCAGGCCGACGCGCTGAAGGAAGCCGAAGCGATCCTGGCCCACGCCCGCGAAGAAGCGGCCCGTCTGCGCGCGCAGGCCGGTGCCGATCTGGAATCGTCGCTGAAGCGCCGCGAAACCCAGGCGATGAACCGCATCGCCCAGGCCGAAGCCGCTGCCGTGGCCGAGGTGCGCAACCTGACCGTCGATGTCGCCATCGGGGCCAGCCACCGCATCCTGACCGGTGACATGCAGGCCGCCCAGGCCGACCAGTTGATCGAGCAGTCGATCGCTGAGCTGCCCAAGCACCTGCATTGATCGTTTCCGCCTGAAAAATCCCGAAGTCGTCGCCCTCTTTGTTGCGGCTTCTGGAACAGACTTTCGAAAAACCCCGGCCTAGCGGCTGGGGTTTTTCTTTGGTCCAATGGCCTCCAGCCCCCTGCCCCACCGGTTGGAGTTTCTTGCGATGCCCGCCTTCCCGTCCGTCTTCGTCTCCCACGGCGCGCCGACGCTGATTTTGGAAAACAGCCCTGGCCGCGCCTTCCTCGCCGGTCTGGGGGAGCGACTCGGGCGGCCCAGCGCCATCCTGGCGGTGTCGGCCCATTGGACCACCCGCCACCCCGCCGTCAGCACCGCCGCCGCGCCCGAAACGGTGCATGATTTCTACGGCTTCCCCGAGGCGCTGTACCGCCTGCGCTACCCCGCCCCCGGTGCCCCCGCCCTGGCGGACCGCGTGGCCGGGCTGATCGGCGGTGTGCCCGACCCGACCCAGGGACTCGATCACGGGGCGTGGGTCCCGCTGAAGCTCATGTACCCCGACGCCGACATCCCGGTGGCGCAGGTGGCGGTTCAACCGGGCCGGAGTGCGGCCGACCACATCGCCATGGGCCGCCAACTCGCCGCCCTGCGCCGCGAGGGCGTGTTGATCCTTGGCAGCGGCGGGGCCGTGCACAATCTGCGGGAGTTCCAATTCGGCGGCGTCGGGGTGGCGCGCTGGGCCAGCGATTTCGCCAATTGGCTCGACAGCACCCTGTTGGCCGGAGACGCCGAGGCCCTGGCCAATTGGCAAAGCCGCAGCCCGGACGCCCGCCGCGCCCACCCCACCGACGAGCATTTCCTGCCGCTGCCGGTCGCGTTTGGGGCCGCCGGGGACGGGGTGCGGGCCGAACGGCTGCACGCGGGTTTCGAGCATGGCAGCATCGGCATGCAGGCCTATACCTTTTCCAGCGCCGCCGACGGCGATTGATCGCCACTTGGCTGTTTGCGGCACGGGCGCGCCAAGCTACAATCCGCCCGCCCGGCGGGTGATCCCCGGCGCAACTCGGTTTGGACAGCGCGTGCGGGAGTTGGTGTGAAGCGGAGCGGCATTCTGTCCCGGAGCGGCGGCCCGCCCCGAACCCGCGCGACGACCGTGGCCTCCCGCATGTCGGTTGGCTTCGCGGTGGCGTTTGGTCTGGTCCTGATCCTGGCCTTGGTTGGCCTGGGGTGGTTCTACGCCATCAGCCGCGACGTCGGGGCCTTTTCCAACAGCGCGACCATGGCCCAGACGGCGGCCGACGCCGACATCGCCTTGCGCGATCTGGAAGTGTCGGTGCGCGACCATCTGACCTACGGCGACAGCCAGAGCCTGCTGGACGCCACCCTGCGCCGCGACAGCCTGGCCGACCGGCTGGACAGCCTGACCAAGATCGCGACCGATCCCGCCGACCGCGCGGCGTTGGATCGCGCCTCCGGGACCCTCGTCGATTATTGGGGGTCGGTCCAGCGCATCATCGCCCTGCGGGACGACCGCAGCACCCGGATCATCACCACGCTGGAACCGCTGGTCAACCAGACCCGCGAAAAGCTGGGGCTGTTGAAGAACGCGGGCGGGGTCGACTCGACGGCGCTGGCCAGCGACGCCGCCATCGCCGTGCTGTTGATGCAGGAGCATCTGTCCCGCTTCGTCGAACGCCGCGACCCGCAGGACGCCGAGGCGATGCGGGCGCAATTGGCCGTCGCCCGCAGCAAGCTGACCGAGATGAACCGCTATCTGTGGGTTCCCGGAACCCGGCAGATCATCGGCGAGGTGAGCGACCTGCTGACCAAGGCCGCCGACAACCTCACCCGCATCGAGGCCACCGTCGTCGAGGAAGACGGCATCCGCGCCGAATTCACCGCCCCGAACGCGGCGGGCATCGCCGCCAACATCGGAGAGGTCCGCCGCCGCGCCGACCAGGGGACCGACGGGCTGCGCAGCGCCCTGACGCGCGGCATGGGCGATTACACCAAGGTCGCCGCCGCCATCGCCGGGGTGGTTCTGCTGGTCGGCCTGCTGTCGGTCTGGTGGATCCAGCGCAGCGTCGGCCGCCCCGTCACCGCCATGGCCGATGCGGTCACGGCGCTGGCCAACGGCCAGACCAACATCGCCCTGCCCGCCATCCGCCGCGACGACGAGGTCGCAGCGCTGGCCCGCGCCGTGCAGCACCTGCGCGCCACGCTGGAATCGACCGAGCGCGAGCGGCAGGACACCGACACCCAGATCAGCCATCTGATGCGCGACAAGGCGCTGGCGGAGAATCTCAGCGAGGCCAAAACCGATTTCCTGGTCAACATGGGCCAGCAGCTCCACGCCCCGCTGACCGACATCATCCAATCCAGCCAAACCCTGATGAGCGAGTTGCACCGCAAGGGCGTGACCGAATTGGCCGCCGATGTGGAGCACATCCAATGGACCGGCGAACAGCTGGTCGGTCTGGTCGATTCGCTGCTGGATTACGCCAAGATCGAAGCGGGGGCGATGGACGTCTGTTTGCAGGATTTCGACGTCAACCGCCTGTTGGTGGAACTGCGCGAACGCAGCCTTCCCGCCGCCGATCTGCACGGCAACGGGCTGGACATCGCCGCCGCCCCCGGTCTGGGAACCATGCATTCGGACTTCACCAAGGTCCGACAGGCGTTGCTGAACCTGCTGGACAACGCCTGCAAATTCACCCAGGGCGGGGCGATCCTGCTCTCGGCGGAAAAGCTGGACGCCGAGGGGATGTGGTTCCGCTTCACCGTCAGCGACAACGGGCGTGGCTTCCCCAGCGCCCAGACCGGGCGTCTGTTCCAACCCTTCGTTCAGGGCGGGGCGACACCAACGTCCGGCAAGCGGCGCGGGGCCGGTCTTGGCCTGACGCTGGTCGGCCACTACACCGCCATGCTGGGTGGAACCATTGAGGTGGCGAGCGAGCCGGGCGAAGGCACGCGGATCACGCTGACGCTGCCCGCCGTCTATCACCCCTCCACCGACCACACGCCGACGCGGCTCGACCTCGACGGCCCCCGCCCTGTGCTGCGCATCGCCACCTACAAGCCGATGGCTCAACTGACCTCGTGACCGCGCCAGCGACGCCCGCCCGACGCGCTCACCCGCGCGGGCGGGCGGTGTCCTCCGGCGCGTCGGAATCGTCCAGGGGTTGGCCGTACTTCATCCGCCGCATCTTCTCGGCCACCCGCGCGATCTCGTCGGGCGGCAGGATCACCGGTTCGCCAAGCTGTTGGGCGATCAGATATTGGCGGGCCAGCGTTTCGACCTCCACCGCCAGCGCCAGCGCCGCTTTCACGCTGCCGCCCAACACGATCAGGCCATGGTTGGCCAACAGACAGGCCAAGCGCCCCTCCAGCGCCGACAGCGCGTGATCGGACAATTCTTGCGTCCCAAAGGTGGCGTAGGGCGCGCAACGGATCGAATCGCCACCGGCCAGCGCGACCATGTAGTGAAAGCTGGGAATGCCCCGGCCATGCACCGCCAACGCGGTGGCGTGCACCGCGTGGGTGTGCAGCACGACGTTCACATCGGGCCGCGCCCGCAGAATGTCGCGGTGGAACCGCCATTCGGACGATGGCCGCCGCGCGCCGACATAGGTCCCGTCAAAGCCCATCGCGACGATGTCGTCGGGCGTCATCTCGTCATAGGGCAAGCTGGTCGGGGTGACGAGGAAGCCATCCGCCACCCGGACCGACAGGTTGCCGGACGATCCCTGATTGATCCCCAACCGGTTCATCGCCAGACAGCCGTCGATGATGGCGCGGCGTTCGGGAAGGTGAAGCGGGTCGGTCACGGCGGGCACTCCATCTCGGGCATCCCATATCGGGGAAAGACCACAGGGCCACGGCCATGACCTCACCGTCAAGACCGGCGCAGCATGTCCCGAAGCTCCCCAGGCCGTCCCAAATGATAGCCCTGCGCCGCGTGCACCCCCAATTCGCACAGGGTTTGCCGCTCCGTTTCCGTCTCCACCCCTTCCGCGACGATCTTGCAATCGATCTGCTGGCCAAACGCGATCAAGGCGTGCGCCAGGGCGCGCTTCATTGGGTCATGGTCGATGGCGCTGGTCAGGCTGATGTCCAGCTTGATGATGTCCGGGCGGATGTTGAGGATGTGGCGCATGCTGGCGTACCCCGATCCGGCGTCGTCGATGGCGACGCGAACGCCCCGGGCGCGCAGCGGGGCCAAGGCGCGCACCAAGCCGTCGTAATCGTCGATGTGCTCGTGTTCGGTGATCTCCAGAACGACGCGGTCTTGCGGGCAACCGGCGAGCGCATCCAGCAAGCCACCCGTGCGGATGGTGTGCGGCGAACTGTTGATGCCCAGGTAATACGGCCCCGCCTGCCACATCGGGCGGTAGCCCGCCAACGCCGCATCGATGGCCTTCCGCTCCAGCTCGACGCCCAAGCCAACCTCTTCGGCTTCGGCAAACCATTGATCGGGCGACCGTTTGGGCAAGACATGAAAGCGGGACAGCGCTTCGGCCCCCGCCAGCGTCATGTCCGGCAGGAACAGCACCGGTTGATAGACGATGGACGGCTCCGGTCCGGTCAGGACCGCCATGATCCGCTCAACCTTGTCGAACCGCAGACGCGCTGAATCCAGATCGACGCTGATCTGATGGGCGATCAGTTCCGCAAACGCTTTCATGATGTGAAGATCGCGTTCGTTCAGCGAGGTCTTGGCGGCGTAGCTGAAACAACAGAAGGTCCCGTAAATCCGGCCATCGGGCAGCCGCAACGGCACGCTGAGGTGCGATCCGATCGGCAACGCCTGGGTGGCCGGTATCCGCATCGCTTCGGGCAGCAAAGCGGTGTTGGGGATCAGTTCCGGCAGACGACCGTCAACGATCTGTTGGCAATAGCCCTCCTGAAGCGACAATCGGTCCCCGGGGTTGATCGGGGCCTGGGCATCGTCGGCATCCACGTTGCGAAACACGCGGTGGTCGTCCCTGAACTCCGACACAAAGGCGACATCCATGCCAAGATGGATCCGAACGCACCGTATGGCCCGTTCGATTCCCTGAAAGGCGGCGGCCAGGAGACTGTCGCTGGTCGCCAGAAATCGATCCGACTGCGGCAACGCGGCCATGATGATCGCCTCCTTCCGAAATCTGGGCACGTCACAAACCAGCGGATGAGGCGTTAAGGGCGAACAGATTTGCTCCGTTGCAAATTTTTCACAGAGATTTCAGAACATTCACTGTTTTTTTGACAGCCTTTTGCCACCCGCGCGCAATGTTACGCTGTCTTTTCGGCGAATGTCAGTGTCTTCTTGGCGCGTCATCCCAGTGAAACGAAATATGAGCGCGGATCGGCCATGGCAGAGGCCGCGGTCAACGCGACGCCCCCCAGACCAGCAGCCGTTCGGCTTCCTCCAAATCCTCCGGGCGGTTGGCGTTGAAAAAGGGATCGACCGGATCGGTGGAGAAATCGACCACGGCGCGGCGGTGGCGCTCGGTCCAGGCCTCCACCTTGCGCACCCCCTCATCAACCACGGCGTGGCGCAGCGCCGGGGCCAACGCCACCGGCCACAGGCCGAACACCGGGTGCAGTTGCCCGGCGGACCGGGCGCAGGCCAGATCGGCCCCCTCGCGCTCCACCGCCGCGACCAGACGGGCAACCAGATCGCCGGGGACAAAGGGCGAATCGGTGGCCACCGTCGCCACCCAACGGGCGTTGGGGGCGTGGTCGCGCGCCCACTCCAGCCCGGTCAACACCCCGGCCAGCGGCCCCGGATACCCACCGACCACATCGGCGGCCACCGGCAAGCCGAATTGGGCAAAGCGCGCGGGGTCGCCGTTGGCGTTCAGCACCAGCGCGCCGACCTGCGGGCGGATCACATCGATGATCCGTTCCAGAATCGTCCGGCCCGCCAACGTCTGCAAATTCTTGTCGCCACCGCCCATCCGGCGCGACAGCCCCCCGGCCAGCAGCAGCCCAACGACTTCGCTCATCCACGCGTCCTCCCTTGCGGGCGAGTGTGGGCGACCGCCGCCGCCTGGGCAAGCTCAACCGTTGCCGCACCCAACCATTCCGGGCACGACGCCCACGCAATCCCGACTCCATTGACCCCGGTCAAGGCGCGGCCCCCTACCCTATGGGACAAGGGCGCACCATATCTGTATGATGTGTGCCACCAACGAAAGGCGCTCCGCCGGAGCGTCCCGCTGCGGAGCCTGTCGATGACGCGCGAGTCCCCCGCCCCCCTGATCGACCCCTTCGGTCGGGCCGTGAAGTATCTGCGCGTGTCCGTGACCGACCGCTGCGATCTGCGCTGCGTCTATTGCATGGCGGAGGACATGAGCTTCCTGCCCAAGGCGGAGGTGCTGACGCTGGAGGAGCTGGATCGGCTGTGCAGCGCCTTCGTCCGGTTGGGAACCCGCAAGCTGCGGCTGACCGGCGGCGAACCGCTGGTGCGGCGCGACGTGATGCAGCTCATCCAGCGGCTGGGCCGTCACGTCAAGGCGGGCGATCTGGACGAACTGACCCTGACCACCAACGGCACCATGCTGTTCAAGCACGCCGCCGGGCTGTTCGACGCCGGGGTGCGGCGGATCAACGTGTCGTTGGACACGCTCGACCCCCACAAATTCCAGGCGATCACCCGCTGGGGCAAGCTCGACAAGATCCTGGGCGGCATCCAGGCGGCCAAAGAGGCCGGATTGGCGGTGAAGATCAATTGCGTGGCGCTGAGGGGCGTCAACGACGACGAAATTCACCGGATGGTCGCCTGGTGCGGCCATGAGGGCTTCGATCTGACCTTCATCGAGGTGATGCCGATGGGCGACATCGGCGAGGGCGCGCGCTACGATCAATATTGGCCGCTGACCCATCTGCGGGCCGAATTGGAAACCCGCTGGACGCTGGACGAGAGCGACCACCGCACCGGCGGCCCCGCCCGCTACGTCCGCGTGCGCGAAACCGGCCAGCGCGTCGGCTTCATCACCCCGCTGACCCACAATTTCTGCGAAAGCTGCAACCGCGTCCGCCTGACCTGCACCGGGACCCTCTACATGTGTCTGGGGCAGGAGGACGCCGCCGACCTGCGCGCGCCCCTGCGGATGAGCGACGACGACGAGGCGTTGATCGGTGCCGTGCGCACCGCCATCGCCCGCAAGCCCAAGGGCCATGACTTCATCATCAACCGCCAGTCCAACGGCCCGGCGGTGTCCCGGCACATGAGCGTGACGGGGGGGTAAGGCCACACGCCCGGCGCGCCGCGCACCAGCCAAGAAACACGAAAAATACGGGAAACGCCCACCATGCCGCTGCCCTTCCTGACCGGCCTGCGGGTCATCGACCTTGGCCAGTATCTGCCCGGCCCGCACGCCGCCCAGCTTCTCGGCGATCTGGGGGCCGAGGTGGTGAAGGTGGAGCCGCCGGACGGCGATCCCCTGCGTTTCCTCGGCCCGCAGGACAGCGATGGCGTGACCGCCGCCTACAAGATCTTCACGGCGGGCAAGACCGTCGTCACCCTGGATCTGAAAACGGCGGAGGGCCGCGCCGGGCTGGAAGCCCTGATCGAACGGGCCGACGCGTTGGTCGAAAGCTACCGCCCCGGCGTGATGGACAAGCTGGGTCTGGGCCGCGACCGGCTGCGGGCGCTGAATCCGCGTCTGGTCCACGCCAGCCTGTCGGGCTGGGGTTACAGCGGTCCCTACGCCACGCGGGCCGGGCATGATCTGAATTACATGGCGGTCGGCGGCGGGCTGGACGCCTCGGGCCTGCCCGATCAGCCGGTCATCTCCTATCTGCCGGTCGCCGATTTCGCCTCGGCCCAGCAAACCGCCCTGGCGGTGGTCGCCGCGCTGTTTGGACGGGAGCGCACGGGCGAGGGCTGCTTCCTCGACCTGTCGATCATGGAAACGGTGCTGGGGTGGCAGGGCATCAACCTGACCGCCGCCGCGCGCGGCCAGATGCCCCAACGGGGCGAGGCGCTGCTGTCGGGCGGCGTGGCCTGCTACCGCATCTACAAGACGGCGGACGGGCGTTTCATCACCCTGTCG
The DNA here is from genome assembly GCA_027486405.1 of Azospirillum sp. GTDB lineage: Bacteria > Pseudomonadota > Alphaproteobacteria > Azospirillales > Azospirillaceae > Azospirillum. The sequence goes on from JAIXPD010000006.1 coordinate 11,676, forward strand.
GCGCTGGAGCCGAAATTCTGGCGCGGCTTCTGCGCGGCGGTGGAGCGGCCCGATTGGGTGGCCCGACAGGCCGATCCGCTGCCGCAACAGGGGCTGACGGCGGAACTGGCCAGCCTGTTCGCCAGCCGCAGCCTGTCCGATTGGCAAGCGTTGCTCGACCCGGTGGATTGCTGCTTCGAAGCGTTGCCGGAGATCGGGGAGATCGCCGCGCACCCGCACATCGCCGCACGCGGGCAAATCCAGACCACCGATGGGCCGGAACCGCTGGTGGAAACCCGGATGGGCCTGCGCGTCGATGGCGGTCCGCCGCCCACCCGCGCGCCCTGGCGGGCCAGCGACACCGCCACGGTGTTGGCCGCCTGGGGCGGCGAAACCGCCCGAAACTAAACCGCCAACAGGGCCGCCGCGTCCCCCTCCTCCCGCACCGGCAGGGGGCCACGGCGGGCACCCGACAGATAGGCGCGGGTCAGGTCCGCCGTGTCCTCGTCGCAACCGCGCAGGTCGGCGGAGCAGAGATTCGCGTTTTCAAACACGGCGCTGGTGATGCGGGCACCGGCCAGCCGCGCGCCGCGCAGATCGATGCCGCTCAGGGTGGCGCCGGTCAGATTGGCGGGCCACAGGCGACCGGTCGGCGTGCCGTCGGGCTTGCGCAGTTCGACCCGGCTGAAATCGGCGTCTCCAGCCCGCGCGCCGGTCAGATCGGCCCCCATCAGGTTGGCCCCGGTCAGGATCGCCTGATCCAATTTCGCCCGGCTCAGATTGGCCCCGCCGAAATCGGCCAGCGACAGTTGCGCGTTGGACAGCACCGCCTCGCTCATCTGGGCGTTGCGAAACACCGCGCCGGACAGATCGACGGCGGTCAGATCGACCCCGCGCAAATCCATGCCGGTGAAATCCGCCCGTTCGCCGCCCGCGCCGCCGCTGTTGATCCACAGGGTGTGGCGCTCCAACGCCCGCCGCACGTCGGGTGGAAGATCGCGGTCGGCCTTGCGGTAAATGGCCCCGTTCAGGTTGGCCCCGACCACGTCGGCCTTGGAGAAATCAACGTTGCGCATGACGGCCTCGCGCAGATCGGCGCTGCGCAGGATGGTCTGGTTCAGCGTCGCGCCGTTCAGGATCGCCTGTTTCAGCTTGGCCCCGGTGAAGTTGGCCTCGCTGAGGTCGGCCCCGGCCAAATTGGCGGCGAACAGGTTGGCCCCGGCGAAATCGGTACCGCGCAACGCGCTGTTGGTCAGATCGGCGTGGCTGAGGTCGGCGTTCTTGAAGCTGACGCCGTCCAGCGAGGCGTCTTGCAGGGTGGTGCGGTTGCGCACCTCCTCCCGGCCCGAGACGAAGGTCAGGATCTGGCCGGGACGCAAATCCGCCTCTTCGAAATCGGTGCTGCGCAGATTGGCCTTGAGGAAATTCGCCCCGCGCAGATCGGCCCGGACGAAACGCGATCCCACCAGCACCGCCCGGCTGAAATTCGCCCCGAACAGGTCGGACATGTCAAAGCTGACCGCCTCCAACTCGGCGTCGGTGAAGTTGACCTGGGTCAGCACCGCCGAGTTGAGCGTGAAGCCCTTCAGCCGCAGCCCCGACAGGTCCGCCGCCTTGGCCTGAAGCCGCACCCCGCCGGGGCGGAGCTTCAGATACATCAGATGGTCCCTGACCTGCTTCAGGAACTCCAGGCTGCGGTCGTTCATCGAGGCCCCCCGTTCCCGCCTCATTGGACAAGGATCATAGGCCCAATGGTCCTACCAAAAAAAGCTGCTATTACATATTGACGCGATTCTAAACCACCGCTGGAAAGAGTATCCAGGCCGATCATCCGGCCGCCATGTCTGGTTTCAACCGTCCTGGCGGTAGGGCGACAGCTCCGCCAACGCCGCCATGTCGGCGGCCACCATCTCGCGCTCGCGGGCCAGATGATCGTCCAGCGCCTTGCGGAAACCGGGATCGGCCACCCAATGGGCGCTGTGGGTTTCCACCGGCAGATAGCCGCGCTGGATCTTGTGCTCGCCCTGCGCCCCGGCCTCCACCCGCTTCAACCCGCGCTCGATGGCGAAATCCAGGGCGCGGTAATAGCAGGCTTCGAAATGCAGATGGCGATAGCGCCCGTCCGATCCCCAATTGCGGCCATAGAGCGTGTCGCTGCCCAGCAGGTTGAGCGCGCCCGCCACCCATTCCCCCTGATCCTCGCACATCACCAGCACGACACGGTCGGCCATGGTCTGGCCCAACCGGTCGAAAAAGGCGCGGGTGAGATAGGCCCCGCCCCATTTGCGGTCGGCGGTGTCGAGGTAGAAGCGGTGGAAGGCGTCCCAATGCTCCGGCTTCAGATCGTCCCCGGTCAGGGTGTGCAGGCGCACACCGCTGTCGGCCACCGCGCGCCGCTCCTTGCGGATGGCCTTGCGCTTGCGGGCGTTCAACGCCTCCAGAAACTCATCGAAGGAGGCGTAGCCGCGATTGTCCCAATGATATTGCACGCCGACCCGGCGCAACCACCCGGCCTGTTCCAGCCGGTCGGCGTCGGTGGCGTGGGGAAAGGTGACGTGGACGGACGACACGCCGTACCGCCGGGCCACCCGCTCCAACGCGGTGATGAGCGCGGTTGCGACCTCCTCCCCCGCACCCGGGGCCAGCAGCAGGCGCGGGCCGGGAACCGGGGTGAAGGGAACCGCGACCTGAAGCTTGGGGTAATAGCGTCCGCCCGCCCGCTCATAGGCGTTGGCCCAGGCGTGATCGAAGACGTATTCACCGTAGGAATGGCTTTTCAAATAGGCGGGAACCGCCCCCACCAACCGCCCGCCGCCGTCAAAGGCCAGAAGATGGCTGGGTTGCCAACCGGTCTTGCCGCAGGCCGATCCCGATTCCTCCGCCGCCGACAGGAAGGCGTGGCAGAGGAACGGGTTATCGGGACCGGCGCAGGCGTCCCAGGAGGGCGCATCCACCTCACCGATCCCGGTGACGATCTTCACGGTGATGGCGTCCTGACCGTCCGGCATTGACCCTTCTCCCCTGCCGCCCCTGGTTCCGGGTGCGAGCCGGGACATGGTGTCTCCGCCGTTCGGTGGCAAGACGCCGACCGCGCCGCGACCGATCAGGCGACTTCCAGGATCGCGTCCACTTCCACCGCGACGTTGCCCGGCAGCGACGACACGCCGACGGCGGCGCGCGCGTGCTTGCCCGCGTCACCGAACACGTCCTGCATCAGCTCCGACGCGCCGTTGATGACAAGCGGGTGATCGTGGAAGTCCGGACCGGCGTTGACGAAACCGCCCAGCTTCAGCACGCGGGTGACGCGGTCCAGATCGCCGCCCAACGCCGCCTTGGCCTGGGCCAGGATGTTCAGCGCGCACAGGCGGGCCGCTTCCTTGCCCTGTTCCAGCGTGTAATCCACGCCGACCTTGCCGACGAACTTGCGCTCGCCGTTCCAGATGGTGATCTGGCCCGAGATATACAGAGTGTTGCCCGAACGGGTGTAACCGACATAGGCCGCCACCGGGGCCGCCGCCTGCGGCAGCTCGATGTTCAGTTCCGCCAGGCGCGCGTCGATCCGACTGGTCATGATGCTCTCCCGTTTCCGCCTTCTGAAGGCCGGTTTGGTTGGTTGACGGGCCGACCATACCCGCGCGGGTCGGGGGATGGGAAGATTCCTCCCACGGACTCATCGGCAGATCCATCCCGACCGGCAAAGTTTTCCCGGAATCTTTTTCGACTCTCCCGGTCGCCGGTCTGGCCCACCGGATCGGCCCTTTTTGCCGATCCACATTTAATATTCATATAAATCAATAACTTAATCGTATTTTTTGGAGTTGGCACGGTCCTTGAAAGAGTGGTGTCACGCAAACGCACGTTGCCTCGCTCCGGTCAAAAGACCAGCCGCGAGGACAGCCTCAGAAGGAGACTTGGAGCCATGGCCAACGACGTCACTCTCACCGCCGCAATGCGCACCAACCTGCTGCAACTGCAGGGCACCCAGGCGAACATCGACAAGAAGCAGAACATCCTCTCGACCGGCAACAAGATCAATTCGGCTTTGGACGGCCCGACCGCCTTCTTCGCTGCCAAGGGCTTGACCCAGCGCGCGGGCGACCTGTCGTCGCTGAAGGACGCGATGGGCCAGTCGATCAGCACCATCAAGGCCGCCGACAAGGGCCTGACCGCCATCGACAGCATGATCGACCAGGCCAAGGGCCTGACCACCGCCGCTTATGCCGCGCTGGGCACGGACGCCGCCTCGGTCGCCACCCGCAAGGCGCTGGCCGCCCAGTTCAACAATCTGAAGGACCAGATTGACAAGCTGGCGGGCGACAGCGGGTATCAGGGCAAGAACCTGATCGGCGGCAACGGCCTGCGGCTGGACAGCACCAGCACCTCGCGCCAAGCGGTCAACACCATCCAGGGCATCGAAAACGCCCGCGCCACCAACGTCATCTCGGCGGACACCTACTCGATCCGCGTCAAGGGCAAGGGGACCATCGAGGGCGCGGTCGGCGACATCGGCAGCGCGGAAAACGCGCACGGCCTGACCGGGCTGAAGCTGTCGGGCAAGATGGCGACCACGCTGGGCAGCTTCTCCGACGTGCAGATCGAAGTGCGGGGCGCCACGGGCCGCGAACGCTCCTTCATCATCACGGACGGCAAGGAAAGCCGCACCATCGCCTACTTCGACAACAACCAGACCATCGACACCAAGCTGAGCACGGCCGCCACCTCCGGCGTGGCCCAGTCCTCCCAGGTGACGATCGGCGGCACGATCGAAGCCGGCGACATCTTCACGGTGACGGTCGAAGGCCAGACCTTCAGCTACACCGCGACCTCGTCCGACGTGGCCGTCGGCCAGACCGCCAAGGCCAACATCGCCTCGCAGCTCCGCGCCTCGATCAACACCGCCCTGGCGACGGGCGGCCGTCTGACCGGCAAGGATCTGGCCTCCACCACCGTCGGCACCCAGGGCACGATCACGCTGACCGGTGCGACCACCGCCGGTGTGGCCCGCGAGGTGACGCTGTCGGCCTCCACCACCAACGCGCTGACCAAGCACATCTCGGAAAGCTTCGCCTCGGGGACCGTCGTGTCCTTCACCGTGGACCGCAAGCTGCTGGAAGCCGCCAACAACTCCGGCAACGGCATCTCGGTGATCGAAAAGAAGGTCGATCTCCAGGTTCAGATCACCAACCTGAACGGCGCGCAGATCACCCGCGACGGCATGAGCAACCGGGGTGAAGGCAAGCTGGCCGATGGCGATCAGTCCTTCGCGTTCGACAGCGGGACCGTCCGTCTGAAGATCGACCAGCAGACCATCCAGCAGGCGGCCTCGGCCAACTGCTCCGGCAACATCGTGACCAAGCAGGTGACGGACGCCAACACGTCGAACGACCTGACGGTGCAGTTGAACGAGCGCAACACCAACTCCATCACCGTCACCACGGTGAACCTGACCACCAACGGCCAGGGCCTGCGGTTGGACGCGGCGCAAAACGACTGGACCGACCGTTCGGACATCGACAACGCGGTCGCCAGCCTGGATTACGCCAAGGCCACGGTGCGGTCGGCCTCGCAGCAGCTCTCGACCAACCTGAACATCATCACCACCCGCGAAACCTTCACCAAGGAGTTCAGCGACGTCCTGACCGAAGGCGCCAGCAAGCTGACGCTGGCTGACCAGAACGAAGAGGGTGCCAGCCTGCTGATGCTGCAAACCCGGCAACAGCTCGGCACCATCGCCCTGACCCTGGCCAACCAGTCGCAGCAGTCGATCCTGCGTCTGTTCTAAGACGGGGGTCTCCCCCAGGCAAACGTGCCGCGTCGATGGGCGTCCCGGTTGGGGTGCCCACTCGCGTTTGGGCGGGCGTTCAACGGGGGTGTGGGTAGGGTTGAACGCAGGGCATTGCCCCTTGATTTGCGCCGGTCGTCGGACATATCTCGGCCTTGGCGGCCTAGACCGGCGCTTGCGCTCCGTGCCGCACCACCAACGGTTGGGAAATCGGCTTGCAACCCATGTGGATAACCACTTCGTAGCAAATATCCGATACAGTCCGGCCGCTCAAGCCAACCGGGTCCACCCTTCCAACCGGGAACGACATTCATGGCCTCCCTGCTGAACGCCTCCATCCGCACCCGCCTGTTCCTTGGGTTTGGCGCGGTTCTTCTGCTGCTGGTGAGCCTGACCGTGGTCGGCGTCAACGAGGTGCGGAAGATCGAAACGGATCTGTCCATCATCAACGACGTCAACAGCGTCAAGCAGCGTTACGCCATCAATTTCCGGGGAAGCGTCCACGACCGCGCCATCTCGTTGCGCGACGTGGTGCTGGTCCCGGATTCGGTGCTGCCAACAGTCCTGGGTGACATCGACCGGTTGACCGGCTTCTACGCCGATGCGGCCAAGCAGCTCGACGCGCTCGTCGCCACCATGGCCGCCAGCGTCAGCCCGGAGGAACGGGCGATGATCGCGGCGATCAAGGAGACGGAGGCCAAGACGCTGCCGCTGATCAAGAAGGTCATCGACACCCGCAAGGCCAACAACATCCCGCAGGCGCAGGAAGCCCTGCTGGCCGACGCCCGCCCGGCCTTCAACGAATGGCTGGCCCGCATCAACGCCTTCATCGATCTGCAGGAAAAGAAGAACAACGTGCTGGCCGTGCGCGCCAGCAGCCTTGCCCGTGGCTTCCAAACCCTGATGGTCACGCTGTGCGCGGTGGCCCTGCTGCTGGCCATCGGCTTTGCCCTGTGGACGCTGGGGGCGCTGCGCCCGCTGCGCCGCCTGACCGACAGCACGCTGAAGCTCGCCAAGGGTGATTTCACCGTCCAGGTCCCGCAGGCCCACGGCAACGACGAGATCGCCCAGATCACCGGTGCCGTCGAAATCCTCAAGACCAACGCGGCCGAGGCCGACGCCTTCCGCCGCCGTCAGGCCGAGAACGAGCATGCCGCCGAGGCCAAGAAGCGGGCGGAGATGAACGCGCTGGCCGACCGTTTCGAAAGCGAGGTCAAGGGCGTCGTCAACAACGTCTCCGCCTCCTCCGACGATGTGCGCACGCTGGCGCGCAGCCTGAGCAGCACCGCCGAACAGACCGAAAGCAAGGCGACCACCGTCGCCGCCGCGTCCGAACAGGCGTCGGTCAACGTCCAGACCGTCGCCGCAGCGGCGGAGGAACTGGCCGCGTCCATCTCCGAAATCGGCCGACAGATCGGCGAAAGCACCCGCAAGGCCAAGCAGGCCGCCGATCAGGCCGACGGGACCAACCGCATCGTCGATGGCCTGTCGTCGAAGGCCAACCAGATCGGCGACGTGGTGAACCTGATTTCCAGCATCGCCGGACAAACCAATCTGCTGGCGCTGAACGCCACCATCGAGGCCGCGCGGGCCGGTGAAGCGGGCAAGGGCTTTGCCGTGGTCGCCAGCGAGGTCAAGAGCCTCGCCAACCAGACCGCCAAGGCGACCGACGACATTTCCCAGCAGATCGCGGAAATCCAATCGGCCACCGCCGACGCGGTCGCCGCGATCAAGAGCATCGCCGCCACCATCGGCGAGGTGAACAGCATCGTCGGGACCATCGCCGAAGCGGTGGACGGCCAGAACGCCGCCACCATGGAAATCGCCCGCAACGTCCAGCAGGCCGCCGCCGGCACGAACGAGGTGTCGTCGTCGATCAACGGCGTGCTGCACGCGGCGGCGGAAACCGGCGGCGGGGCCAACCGGCTGCTGGCCTCCTCGGGCGAGTTGTCCAAGCAGGCCGAACTGCTGCGCAATCAGGTGGACCGCTTCCTGGCCAGCGTGCGGTCGGGCGGCTGATCAGACCGGTTGGTTGATGGGATGATGGCGCGGGGGTGCTCCCCCCGCGTCAAAACGTAGCAAAACCACCGACGGGCGCACGCCCCGCTTGATGCGCCCGGCGGCTGCGATTAGACGAAGGGCCTTCCCCGTTTCAGGAAAGCCCGGATCGTCATGGCGTGCGACAGCGTGGAGTATGGGTTGGTGGGGTGTGGGGCGGTCGATTACGGCTCGCTGGTGTGGAGCGATGACCTGCGTCTTGGCATCGACACCATCGACGACCAGCACCGCACCTGGATCGCGCTGGTCCAGGCCTATGAAAGCGCGGTGCGCACCGGCGGCAGCGCCGATGAGATCCAACGGACGCTGGACGCCGCCACCGCCTACACCGAAAGCCATTTCGCCGACGAACAGGCGGTGATGGAGGAGGCGGGCTATCCCTTCCTCGACGATCACCTGGCCCAACATCGCCTGGCGTGGCGGCGCGTCAACGGCCTGAGCGCCGAGGTGCCGACGACGGCTGGAACCGACGACGCGACCAGCGCCGCCACAGCCGCCAACACCCTCACCCACACCAACGATCTGCGCGACAGTCTGGCCGATTTCCTGCCGCAATGGCTGATGCTGCACATCAACACCGCCGACCGCCAATTCGCCCGCTGGTACCGCAGCCGTCAGGATGGCCACAGCATGGCCTCTCCCTGCGCCCCGGCGGCGGTCGATGACGGCCGGGTGTTTTCGGACATTCCCCTGTAAACAGCGTGTAAACAGCAGCCTGCAACAGACCCGTCCGCCGCCCCTCCCCCGCCCGCAGGCGGACGAGGGGGGAAACAGACCGGGTCACACGCTCACATCAGCGGTTGGCCCGCCACCAGCCCATCAGACCGCTGGTGGAGGCGTCGTGCGCCCCCGGCTGCGGGCCGTTGTCCAGCTCCGGCAGGATGGTGTTGGCCAGTTGCTTGCCCAACTCCACCCCCCATTGATCGAAGCTGTTGATGTCCCAGACGATGCCCTGGACGAACACCTTGTGCTCGTACAGCGCGATCAGCGCGCCCAGGGTGGCCGGGGTCAGGCTTTTCATCAGGATGGTGTTGGACGGGCGGTTGCCGGTGAAAACGCGGTGGGGAACCAGCGCCTCGACCGCGTCGGGCGCTTTGCCCGCGCGGGTCATCTCCGCCCGCACCTCGTCCGCCGTCTTGCCGCGCATCAGCGCTTCGGCCTGGGCGAAGACGTTGGACAGCAGGATGCGGTGATGCGCCGCCGCCGTCTCGCCGATCGGGTTGTGGCTGGTGGCGGTGGCGACGAAATCGCAGGGGATCAGCGACGTGCCCTGATGGATCAACTGGTAGAAGGCGTGCTGGCCGTTGGTGCCGGGTTCGCCGAACACCACCGGGCCGGTGGCGTGATCCACCGGTTCGCCCCCACGCGTCACCGATTTGCCGTTGCTCTCCATGTCCAACTGCTGGAGATAGGCGGTGAAGCGGTGGAGATACTGGTCATAGGGCAGCACCGCGTGGCTCGACGCCCCCCAGAAATTGACGTACCAGACGCCCAGCAGGGCCAGCAGCGCCGGCATGTTGCGGTCCAGCGGCGCGGTGCGGAAATGCTCGTCCATCGCGTGGGCACCGGCCAGCAACTCGGCGAAGCGGTCCGGCCCGATGGCGATGGCGATGGGCAGGCCGATGGCCCCCCACAGGGAATAGCGCCCGCCGACCCAATCCCAGAAGCCGAACATGTTGGCCGGGTCGATGCCGAATTTCACCACCTCCGCCTCGTTGGTGGAGACGGCGACGAAATGCTTGGCGATGTGGGCGGGGTCCTTGGCGCTCTCCAGGAACCAGCGGCGGGCCGAATGGGCGTTGGTCAGGGTTTCCTGGGTGGTGAAGGTCTTTGACGCCACGATGAACAGGGTGGTGTCGGGGTCCAACCACTTCAGCGTTTCGGCCAGATGGGTCCCGTCGATGTTCGACACGAAATGCAGGGCGACGTGGGGGTGGGCGAAGGGCTTCAGCGCCTCCGTCACCATCACCGGCCCCAGATCGGATCCGCCGATGCCGATGTTGACCACGTCGGTGATCGGCTGGCCGGTGTAGCCGGTCCAGGTCCCATCGCGCACGGCGCTGGCGAATCCGCTCATCCGCTCCAGCACGGCGCGGACGTCGGGCATGACGTCGCGGCCATCGACCGGAACCGGGCGGTCGGATTGGTTGCGCAGGGCGGTGTGCAGCACCGCACGCCCTTCGGTCAGATTGATCGGCGCGCCGCCGAACATGCGGTCGCGCCAGCCCTCGACATCCTGTTGCCGGGCCAGATCGAGCAGAAGGGTCAGCGTCTCAGGGGTGATGCGGTTCTTGGAATAATCAAGGAACAGCCCGGCGGCGTCGAGCGAGAAGCGGTCGAACCGGGTGGGATCGGCGGCGAACAGGTCGCGCATGTGGGTGTCGCCAAACGCCTGGCGATGCTGGGTCAGCGCCGCCCAGGCGGGCGAGCGGGTGAGCGCGGTCATGATGCTTGGACTCCTGAAACACGATGGTCCTTTGACGCGGCGTGTGGAGCCTAACACCGACCGGCGCGAGCGGCCATGCGCCAATGCACGCAAGCGGCCGCTTCGCCCTGAGGTTTTTGGACCGGAACCGTCGGTCAGTCGGAATCCGCCGCCGCCTCCCCCAGCGTCCGTGTCGGCGTCACCCCGTCGGGGCGGCCGACCAGCACGGTCAACAGCCGGGCCGGGTCCAGCAGACGCTTGGCCACCCGCCGCACGTCGTCCGCCGTCACCGTGTTGATGAAGCGGTCGCGCTGGCCCAGATAATCGATGCCCAGCCGGTCGCGCTGGACCTGCAACAACGTCTTGGCGATGGACGCCGTCGATCCCAATTGCAGCGGGAAGGAGCCGGTCAGATAGGTCTTGGCGTCGGCCAGCTCCTGATCGGTCACGCCGCCGTCGGCCATGCGCGCCCATTCCGCCCGCATGATCGCCAACGCCTGCCCGGCCTTGGCGTTGACGGTGGAGCCGCCCGCGACCACCATCGCCGCATGGTCCATCGGCGCAAGGTAGCTGTAGACGCCATAGGTCAGGCCGCGCTTTTCCCGCACCTCCTCCATCAGGCGCGAATTGAAGCCGCCGCCGCCCAGCACGTAATTCATCACCGTGGCGGCGTACCAATCGGGATCGCGGCGCTTCACCCCGGCCTGCCCCATCAGGATGATGGTCTGCGCCGTCGGGCGGGGCAGCAACAGCGTCTCACCGGTGCCTTGCGGCGACACCTCCGGCAAAACCGCCACTTGGCTGGTGGCGGGCAGCCCGCCGAACAACCGGTCGAGCGCGCGGCCCAACGCCTCCGGCGTCACGTTGCCCGCCGCCGCCACCATCAGGCGGTCACGGCCGAATTGGCGTTGAACGAAGCCGCGCAGATCCTCGGCGGTGATGCGGCCCAGACTGTCGGCCGAGCCGCGCAGCCCCGCGCCATAGGGATGATCGGGGAAGGCGGTGCGGTTGAACACCCGCCGGGCCAGTTGGTTGGGGTCGGCCTTGTCCCGCGTCAGGCTGGCGACGACGCTGGCGCGCACGCGGTCCACCGGTTCGGCGTCGAAACGCGGTTCGGTCAACGCCAGCCGGGCCAGATCGACCGCCTCGTCCATCCGGTCGCGCAGGCTGCGCAGCGATCCGGTGAAGGCGTCGCGCCCGGCGCTGAACCCGAGCGACGTCGCGCTGTCTTGCAAGCGGTCCTGGAAGCTGGCCGAATCGAGCGGCCCGGCCCCTTCGTCCAGCGTGTGGGCGACCAGATTGGCCAGCCCCTCCTTGCCCGCCGGATCCCGCGACCCGGCCCCTTCGAAGGCCCATTCCAGCGCCACCACCGGGACCTTGTGATCCTCCACCAACCAGGCTTCGATCCCGCCGGGGCTGACCACCTTCGTGATGGTGATGGCGTGGGCCGAGACAGCGGGAACGGCGATGGCGGCGGCCAGCGTCAGCAGGGCCAGCGCCGCGCCGCGAAAACTCCAGGCGCGCATCTTCAACCGTCCTTTCCGACCGGCGGCAACAGCAGGCCGGTGACGTGGTTGCTCTGGCCCAGCACGGCGCGGGCGGCGGCGTTGACCTGTTCGGCGGTGACGGCGTCGATGCGGGCGGGCCAGGATTCGACATCGTCCAGGCTCTGCCCGGTGGCGAGTGCGGCCCCCAGCGTCTGCGCCGGACCGGTCAGGCTGTCGCGGGCAAAGGCGGCGGCGGCCAGCATCCGTTTGCGCGCGGTCGCCACCTCCGCTTCCGTCACGCCATGGTCGAGCAGGGCGCGCAGTTCGCCCCACAGCGCCTCTTCCAGCCGCTCCATCGGCACTCCGGCGGCGGGGACCGCGCCGGTGCTGATGGTCCCCATGTCCCAGGCGGTCGGGTTGTAGCTGAACCAGACCGACGTCGCGAGTTTGCGCTCCACCACCAACGTCCGATAGAGGCGCGTGGTCGATCCGCCGTTCAGGATCTCCGCCAGCACCTGCAAGGCGTAGGCGTGGCCGCCGCTGTCCAGCCGGTAGGACGGGGCCACCCATTGCCGTGAGATCATCGGCTGCCGCACCTCCGCGTCGCGCAGGGTGACGCGGCGTTCGGCCCGGATCGGCGGTTCGCTCACGCGGCGGCGTTCGGGCACGGCGCGGGCCGGAATGTGGCCATAGGTGCGCTCGGCCAACGGTTTCAACTCCTCGGCCGACACGTCGCCGGACACCACGAGGATGGCGTTGTTGGGGGCGTACCACGTTTTGTAAAAGCGCTCGGCGTCGGCCCGGCTCAACGCCGCCATCTCCTGCGGCCAGCCGATCACCGGGGTGCCATAGGGGTGATGGACGAACAGGGTGGCGTTCAGCAATTCGCCGATGCGGTCGGACGGCTTGTTCTCCACCCGCTGGCGGCGTTCCTCGATGATGACGTCGCGTTCGGGATCGACCACCGCGTCGGTCAGGCGCAGATTCGCCATGCGGTCGGCCTCCATCCCCATCACCAGTTCCAGCCGGTCGCGCGCGACGTTCTGGTGATAAGCGGTGTAGTCGTAGGAGGTGAAGGCGTTGTCGCGCCCGCCATTCTTGGCGACGGTGCGGCTGAAGGCCCCCGGCGCCAGGCGGTCGGTTCCCTTGAACATCAGATGCTCCAGGAAATGGGCGATGCCCGACACGCCGCGCTCCTCGTCGGCCGACCCCACCTTGTACCACACCATGTGGGTGACGACCGGCACGCGGCGGTTGGGAATGACCACCACCTGCATGCCGTTGGCCAGGGTGAAGCTTTCCGGGAAGAACACGCCCTTCTCGGCCGCGTGGGCGGCCGACAGCGGCGACGGAACCCCCGGCAGGGCAACGCCCCCCAGCGCAAGGCACGCGGCCACAACCAGACGCGCGGCGCGGGGACGAGGGAAGGCGGGTGCGGGCATGGCAACTCCCGAACAGACGAACACACGACGATGGGGGACGCAAAAAGACGAAGGGCGTCTTCCCGGTGGGGAAGACGCCCTTGCAAAACTGGTGTGGCGCGCCGCTTAGAACAAGCCTTCCAGCGGGGCCTTGCGCTTGCGTTCGATGGTCGGCGATCCGGCCCCGTCCAGCGCCTTGCCCTGGGCCTGGGCCTCGCGCAGGCGCTGCTGTTCCTTGACCGGATCGACGACGGTGAAGGGCTGCTCCTGCTTCTGCCAGAACAGGATGCCGTCGATCCAGCTCTTGTCGGCGACGATGAGCTGGGTGGTTTCCTGATCGACCTTGGTGCGGATGTCGGGATCGACCCCGCCCTTGGCAGCGACCTTGCCGACCAGCGCCGATTCGCCCGACGATTTGCCGGTGGCGGCGGCGCGCGCGGCGGCGGCCTTGCCACCCATCACGGCGGCGGCGGCGGTCTGGGTCGGCGACGCGTCCTGCGGACGGGCGGCACCGGGGCGCGGCTTGGGCAGGTTGGCGGGCAGCAGGCTGGGCGGCAGGGTCAGCGGCGCGCGCGACACGACGGTGAATTCGTCCGGGCTTTGCCGGTCAAGGCCGATGGTGCGGCGGACTTCGCTGCACCCACCCAGCGTCAGCGCCGCAAGCGCCAGCGCGACGAGAGACCGGGGGGAGGAGAAGGAGGTCTTGAGGCTGGTCACGTTCGGATTCCGTCGTCAGTCACTTGGCGTCAATCACTGGGCATCAATCACTGGGCGTCAACCACGCAGAGCGTTCGCCGCCGCCCTTCTCTTACGACGTTTCGCGGCCCGCGAACAGTCCGTCGAGCAGCAGAAACGCCACACCGACGCTGATTCCGGCGTCGGCGACGTTGAAGGCCCAAAAATGCCACTCACCCCAATGGAAATCGAGGAAGTCGGCCACCGCGCCAAAACGCAGCCGGTCGATCACGTTGCCCACCGCCCCGCCGATGATGCAGCCGATGGCCAGCGCCATCAGACGGCGGTCGGCCTGCCGCAGCCACCCCACCAGACAGGCCGCGATCACCGCCGCGATCCCGCTCAAGACATAGGGCATGTAGGACGCGCCGCTGGCAAAGGTGCCGAAGCTGACCCCGTAATTCCACACCAGGACGAGGTTGAAGAAGGGCGTCACCTCGATGACGTGGGGAATCGGCTGCATCACCGACTCGAGGATCCACCATTTCGACACCTGATCGAGCACGGCGATGACCGCCGCGACAATCAAACCGAAACGGGTGTAGGACGGGGGGGAAAAACGGGTCATGGCACCACACATCCCCCTCTCCCCCCCGGGGAGAGGGCCGGGGTGAAACCATCACGCCGCGCACCGGTGCGGGGGCCTTGCGGCCCACACACCCGGTCCCTCCCCCCGGGGGGGAGAGGGACCGACCGCGCGACGGAAGCGGGCACGGTCATTCCACCGCGTCGGCGCAACGACCGCACAGCGTCGGGTGATCGGCGACGGTGCCGACCTCCGGCAGGATCTTCCAGCAGCGTTCGCACTTCTCGCCCTCGGCCAAGCCGGAGGCCACCGCGATGCCCGCAACGTCGGCCAGGGCAAAGGCCCCCTCCGGGGCCGTCCCCTCCACCAGCGTGATGGCCGAGGTGATGCACACGTCCTGGAAATCGACGTCGGCCAACAGGGCCTTGGTCGCCAAATCGACATAGACCGTCGGGTTGGCCTGAAGCGAGGAGCCGATGGCCTTGTTGGCCCGCTCCAACTCCAGCGCGCCGGTGACGACACGGCGCACGCCGCGCACCACCGACCATTTCGCGGCGAGATCGTCGTTGCGCCAATCCGCCGGGATCGCCGGGAATTCGCGCAGATGAACGCTCTCCTCCGTCCAGCCCAAGCCCTCGGGCCGGGCCAGCCACGCCTCTTCCGCCGTGAAGCAGAGGATCGGGGCCAGCCACGCCGTCAGCGCGGAGAACAGATGCTCCATCACCGTGCGCACCGACCGGCGGCGCACCGAATCGACGGCGTCGCAATAGAGGCTGTCCTTGCGGACGTCGAAATAGAAGGCCGACAGCTCCACCGCGCAGAAATTGTGCAGGGCGACGAACAGGGCGTGGAAGTCGTAGGCCTCGATCTTCTCGCGCACCAGCTCGTCCAGCTCGGCCAGACGGTGCAGGACCCAGCGTTCCAGCTCCGGCATCTGCGCCACGTCGATGCGCTCGGCCGGGCTGTAATCCGCCAGCGCGCCCAGCAGATAGCGCAGGGTGTTGCGCAGACGGCGGTACAGGTCGGCCTGGGTCTTGATGATCTCCTTGCCGATCCGCAGATCCTCCGAATAGTCGGAGTTGATGATCCACAGGCGCAGGATGTCGGCCCCATACTGGTCGCAGATCTCCTGCGGGGCGACGACGTTGCCCAGCGACTTGGACATCTTGCGGCCCTGCTCGTCCAGCACGAAGCCGTGGGTCAGCACCGCGTTGTAGGGCGCGCGGCCCCGCGTGCCGCAGCTTTCCAGCAGCGAGGAGTGGAACCAGCCGCGATGCTGGTCGGAGCCTTCCAGATAGAGGTCGGCGGGCCAAGCCAGCTCGTCCAGCCGCTGTTCCAGCACGAAGGCGTGCGAGGATCCCGACTCGAACCAGACGTCGACGATGTCGCGCACCTGCTCGAACTCGTCGGCGTCATAGCCGTCGCCCAGGAAATCCTTGGGATCACGGGCGAACCAGGCGTCGGCCCCTTCCTGTTCGAACAGGTCGGCGATGCGGGCGAACACGTCCGGGTCGCGCAGGATCGAGCCGTCGGTCTTGCGGACGAACAGCGCGATCGGCACGCCCCAGGCGCGCTGGCGGCTGATGCACCAGTCCGGGCGGCTTTCGATCATGGAGCGGATGCGGTTCTCGCCCTGCTCCGGGACCCAGCGGGTGTTGGAGATCGCCTGCAACGCCGTCTTGCGCAGATCGTTCGTCTCCATCGAGATGAACCATTGCGGCGTCGTCCGGTAGATCAACGGGGCCTTGGACCGCCAGGAATGCGGGTAGCTGTGCTTCAGCTTGTTGCTGGCCAGCAGCGACCCGGCCTCCTCGAACGCCGCCAGCACGGCCTTGTTGGCCGGGCCGGGTTTGCCCTGGTCGGTGTAGATCGCCAGACCGGCGAACAGCGGCACATGGGCGTAATAGCGGCCATCCTCGCCGACCGTCTGCGGCACCTCGATGCCGTTGGCCTGACCGAGATGGAAGTCGTCCTCACCATGGCCCGGCGCGATGTGGACGAAGCCGGTGCCGACGTCGGTGGTGACAAAGCCACCGGCCAGCAGCGGAACCTTGAAGTCATAGCCCTTGGCGACCAGCGGGTGATGGCAGACGCTGCCCGCCAGATGCGCGCCGGGGAAGCGGTGCAGCGCGGTCCAGCCGGTGATCCCGGCCTCGGCGAACACACCCTCGGCCAACGACGCGGCCATCACCAGCCGTTCGCCGACGGTGGCCTTGCTGCCCTCCGCCACGGCGGTGACGTCGTAGGTCACATAGTCGATCTCGTCGCCGTAGGCGATGGCGCGGTTGGCCGGCAGCGTCCATGGGGTGGTCGTCCAGATCACCACGCTGGCGTTGTCGATCTCCGGCACCGAAGCGCTGGCGACGGGGAAGCGGGCGAAGGCGGTGGTCGAGGTGTGATCGTGGTATTCGATCTCGGCGTCGGCCAGGGCGGTCTTTTCCACCACCGACCACATGACCGGCTTGGCCCCCTTGTACAGCCCGCCATTGGCCGCGAATTTGTGGATTTCGCGAACGATCTGCGCTTCCGCCGGGAAGGTCATGGTGGCGTAGGGCTGCTTCCAATCGCCTTCCACGCCCAGGCGGCGGAACTCGTCGGCCTGGATGCCGACCCATTCCTGCGCGAACTCGCGGCATTCGGCGCGGAACTGGATGATCGGCACGTCATCCTTGTTCTTGCCCGCCTTGCGGTATTTTTCCTCGATCTTCCATTCGATCGGCAGGCCGTGGCAATCCCAGCCCGGCACGTAATCGGCGTCGAAACCCTGCATCTGCCGGGTGCGGACGATCACATCCTTCAGGATCTTGTTGACCGCGTGGCCGATGTGGATGTTGCCGTTGGCGTAGGGCGGGCCGTCGTGCAGCACGAACTTCTTCTTGCCCTTGGCCCCGGCGCGCAGCTTGCCGAACAGGTCCATGTCGGCCCAGCGCTTCAGCAACTCCGGCTCTTTGGTCGGCAGGCCGCCGCGCATCGGGAAATCGGTGCGGGGAAGGAAAACGGTCGATTTGTAATCGCGGGTCATGTCGGATCCCTGGAAAAGCGTCAACGCCGCGCGGTCATGGGTGGATCGGACGCGGCCATGCAGAGTCGTCCCCGGCCCTCCTCAGAGAACCGGGCCGGTAATTCGCGCCCCAAAGGCAAGGATCCAGAACGAGACTCCCATGGCGCGGGATATTAGCGGCGCGCGCCGTGGGGTCAAGGAGATGGGTGGAACGAGCGACTGGAAGCGCAACAACACGCGGGGCATGGACAACTCACGCCAACAGCTTTCCATGCCAAACACGCAGGATCGTCACCGTGTGTTCATCAACCTGATAAACCATCACGTAGGGAAAGACCGCCACCAGTTCACGGGTGCCCTCGACACGTCCTGGACGCCCTCGATTCGGCAAGGCCGCCAGACTGTCGCCAAGGGTAAAGAGCGTGATCGCAAGTTCCCGTGCCGCCAGCGGATTGACGTCGGCGAGATACCGAACGTGGCCCTCCACATCCCGAACCGCCGGATCGGACCAAAAAACCTTCACCGTCGCGGTGCCGTTGCGGCTTTGCCCTGCGCCACATCCAGCAACCAGTCGCGAACACGGTCGTGCGGGATGACGTCGCCACGTTCAACCGCCGCGCGGGCCTCCGCCACCGCCGCAAGAAGCCGCACGGTGTCTGGGTCATCGTCCTCGCTGCTGAGTCGCACGGGGTGTGTCATGCCCCCATCATCGCACCGGATGCCCACACTGTCGAGTGAATGGCTGTGGCGAGCAATTGCCCGGCGCTTATCCCTACCCCTCCCCGTTCGCCGCGTCGAACTGGGCGCGGGCGGCGCGGATGGTGGGGTGGCTGTCCTCCGCCCAGACCGCCAGCGCCTGCAACTGGCCGAGAAAGGATTCGCCCAAGGGGGTTAGGCGGTAATCGACGGCGGGCGGCTTGGTCGGGTAGACGCGGCGCGACAGCAACCCGTCGCGTTCCAGATTGCGCAGCGATTGGGTCAGCATCCGTTTGGAGATGTCGGGGATCGCCCGTTGCAGGGCGCTGAACCGGCACGCGCCGTGGCTGAGCGTCAGGACGATGAGCGCGGTCCATTTGTCACCCAGATGGTCCAACACCTCGCGCACCGGGCATTGCTGCCGGTTGGCGGGCGATTGGTTCAGCGCGGTCCAGCGCTCCATCTCCTTCAAAGCGACCGACGTCCCGTTTGGAGCGACCGGCGTCGCCATGACCACCCCATCCGCCGGGAGGCGGTTCCCTTCTGATAACCTGGGCATGAAAAGCTGCCTCCTTTTGCGCGGACCAAACAGTCTCTATTTTAGACCAACGGTCGGATTGAGACCACACAGAAGGACGCCATCATGTCACAGACCTCCCGCATTCTCGTCACCGCCGCCAGCGGCGCGCTGGGCCGCCTCGTCGTCGCCGCTTTGCTGGAGCGGGTGGATCCGTCGCGCGTCGTCGCGGCGGCGCGCAACCCGGACAAGCTGGCCGATCTGGCCGCGCAGGGGGTGGAGGTCCGTGCGGCCGACCACGAACAGCCCGACACGCTGGCCACCGCCTTCGCCGGGATCGACCGCGCGCTGCTGATCTCGTCGAACGAGTTTGGCCGCCGCCTGCCCCAGCACACCAACGTCATCCAGGCGGCCAAGGCGGCGGGGGTCGGGCTGCTCGCCTACACCAGCATCCTGCACGGCGACCGGTCGCCCCTGGCGCTGGCCGCCGACCATGTGGACACCGAAGCGGCGCTGCGCGACTCGGGCGTGCCCTTTGCCGTGCTGCGCAACGGTTGGTACGTGGAAAACTACCATGGCGGCATTCCGACCGCGCTGGAACACGGGCTGGTCTTCGGCAGCTCCGGCGAGGGGCGGATCGCGGCGGCGGCGCGGGCCGATTACGCGGCGGCGGCGGCGGCGGTGCTGGCCTCCGACGAGGACCAGAACGGCAAAATCTATGAACTGGCCGGTGATGAGGCCTTCACCATGGCCGATTGGGCGGCGACCCTGGCCGACATCAGCGGCAAGCCGGTCGCCTACCGCGACCTGCCGGAAGCCGAATACACCGCCCTGCTGGCCCAACACGGCCTGCCCGCCGCCTTCGCCGGTCTGATCGCCAACTCCAGCGCCGCCACCGCCAAGGGCGGGCTGTTCGACGACAGCAAGACCCTGTCGCGCCTGATCGGCCGCCCGACCACCAGCCTGCGCGCGGCCCTGACGGCGGCGGTCGGCCAATGATGGCCAGCCCCGTGACGGCCCGCCCCCTCCTGGCGGCGCTGCTGTTCGGGGTGATCGGTTTCAGCGCCCCGGCCATGGCGCAAGACGCCGTGACCGGGGCCGCCAACGCCGACGCGCTGTTCACCAGCCCCGACCCCACGCTGCACGCCAACAAGCAGGTCGCCTACCACATCGTGCGCGATCTGTTGGAAGCCGGGCATTGGGACAAGGCCGACCAGTTCCTGGCCAAGGATTACATCCAGCACAACCCAAACGCCGCCAACGGGCGGGACGCGGTGGTGCGCTATTTCACCGAAATCCTGAAGGTCACGCCCAAGCCGATCCCCGACCGGATCAAGACGAAAATCGTGTCGGTGACGGCGGAAGGCGATCTGGTCGTCGTCACCTACCCGCGCCGTGTGACCGACGCCAGCGTTCCCGGCGGCGGCTACACCACCGCGTGGTTCGACATGTGGCGGATCGTGGATGGCAAGGCGGTGGAGCATTGGGATCCGGCCCTGCTGCGCGAGGCACCGGAACTGCAATAACACCCCCAGCAACACCGGGCGTTGGCACGGTCGTTCACCCCGCTTGCGTCAAGCGGGGTGAACGATCGGCGTTTGCGTCAACCCGACACACCGCTGGGGGCGGTGACGGCGTGCTCCTTCAGGATCGCGTCGGACACCGCCGACACCTCCACCAACTGCACCTCGTAGCCCCACAGATTGGCGATGTGGCGCAGCACCGCCTTGGCGTCGCTTTCGTCCAGCAGCACGCCGTTGGTCACGCGGTGGTGCAGGATCAGCTTGCGGTCGCCCGCCAGATCGACGTCCACGATCTGGATGTCCGGTTCCAGGAAACCCAGGTCATATTGGCGGGCCAGCATCTTGCGCAGCGAGCGGTAGCCGCGTTCGTTGTGGATGTGATCGACCAGCAGATAGGGATCCTCCGCGTCGTCGCGCACGCTGAACAGCTTCAGTTTCCGCATCAGATGCGGGCTGAGATATTGCAGGATAAAGCTTTCGTCGCGGAAATTGGCCCAAGCCTCGCGCACCGCCGCCATGCCGTCGCCGCGCCCGGCCAGATCGGGGAAATACTGGCGATCCTCGTCGGTCGGCTGTTCGGCGATGCGGACGATGTCCTGCATCATGGCAAAGCCGAGCGCGTAGGGGTTGATGCCCGAAAAACGCTTGTCGTCGAACTCCGGTTGGAACACGACCGAGGTGTGGGAGTGCAGGAACTCCAGAAACGCCCCCTCGCTGATCTGACCGGTTTCGTGCAGGCGGGACATGATCTGATAATGGACGAAGGTGGCGCAGCCCTCGTTCATCACCTTGGTCTGCTTCTGCGGGTAGAAATATTGGGAGATGTGGCGGACGATGCGCAAAAGCTCGCGCTGCCAATGCTCCAGACGCGGGGCCTTCTTTTCCAGGAAATAGAGGATGTTTTCCTCCGGCAGGCCCAGCAGCTTCTTGCGCTCCGACACCGATTTCGGTGGGCGCTGACCGGCGGCCGGACGCGGGACCGTGCGCCACAGATCGTTGAAGGTCTGCTCCTGATACTCCTGCCGTTCGCGCTCCCGCTTTTGCTCCAACCGCAGGTCGAGCGTGCGCTTTTTCGGGTATTTGTGGACGCCCTGGCTCATCAGCGCGTGGGCGGCGTCGAGCACCCGTTCCACCGCCGCGTAGCCGTAACGCTCCTCGCACTGGTTGATGTAGGTCTTGGCGAATTCCAGATAATCGAGGATGCCCTCGGCGTCCGTCCATTGCTGGAACAGTTGGTTGTTCTTGAAGAAATGATTGTGGCCGAACGCGGCGTGGGCGATGACCAGCGTCTGCATCGTCATGGTGTTTTCTTCCATGATGTAGCTGATGCATGGGCTGGAATTGATGACGATCTCATAGGCCAGCCCGCGATAGCCCTTGCGGTACAGCATCTCGTCGCGGGCAAAATGCTTGCCGAACGACCAATGCTTGTACATCAGCGGCATGCCGATGGACGAATAGGCGTCCAGCATCTGCTCGGCGGTGATGACCTCGATCTGGTTGGGGTAGACGTTCAGCCCCATCTCGTTCAGGGCGATGTGTTCGATGGCGTCGTAGACGCGCTTGATCGTGTCGTAATCCCAATCGACGCCGTCGTAAATCAGCGCGCCCGGTTTGGTGATGACTGCCGTCATGCTCAACCCTCCCCCCGAGATCTTCAGGGTTGTTCTTCACGGTTGTTCTTCACGGTTGTTGCTCGCGGTGTTCCGTGCAAAACTGATGATCCCGACGGTGCTCAGGCCCCCGCCTTGTCGCGGGCGAACAGGTCGCGGAAGACCGGGAAGATCTCCCGGCGCGACCGGACCCGGCGCATCGCCAGCGGGCGGTCCGGCCCCTGCACCTGCTTGTAGGTCCGCCACAATTCCGTTTCGCGCCCCAGCGCCGACAGGCCCATGTTGTGCTCCGCCGCCACCTCGATGTAGGCGAAATACTGGCAATAGGGGACGATGACGTCGCGCAGCAGCGCCGCCGATTTGGCGTTGTCCGACGACATGTTGTCGCCGTCCGACGCCTGGGCGGCGTAGATGTTCCAATCCTGCGGCGGGTAACGCTCCTCGATCACCTTGCGCATCTCCTCCAGCGCGGTGGACACCACGGTCCCGCCGGTTTCCGCCGAATAGAAGAAGGTCTCCTCGTCCACCTCCTTGGCCTCGTGGGTGTGGCGGATGAAGACGATGTCGACCGCGCCGTAACGCCGTTTCAGGAACAGGAACAGCAGCATGAAGAAGCGCTTGGCCAGATCCTTCATGTGCTCGGTCATCGATCCCGACACGTCCATCAGGCAGAACATCACCGCCTGGGCGATGGGCTTCGGGACCGTGTCGAACCGGTTGTAACGGACGTCGATCGGGTCGATGAAGGGGATGCGCTTGGAGCGCAGAATCTGCCGCTCCAGCTCTTGCCGCAATTCCTGAAGCCGTTCGGGATCCTCCCCGGCCTCCTCCGCCTCCCGCAGCAGGGCTTCCAGTTCCGCGATCTCGGCGGGTTTGGGGCGGCGCAGGGCGATGCGGCGCGACAGGCTGTTCCGCATGGTGCGGACCAGGCTGAGATTCGCGGGCGATCCCGACACCGAATAACCGGCGCGCGTCAGGGTGTGCGATTCGGTCTGCTTGACCTTCTGCTTCACCAGATCGGGAAGCTCCAGATCCTCCAGGAAAATGTCGAGGAACTCGTCGCGCGACAGGACGAAGCGGAAATCATCCTCGCCCTCGCCGTCCGCGCTGCCCTCGTTGCCACGCCCACCGCCGCCGCCCTCGGGGCGGGGGATGGTGTCGCCCTCCACATACTCCTTGTTGCCGGGCACGACGTAATCACGCACCCCACCGGAGCCGGAGCGGTGAAAGGACGGTTCGCGCACGCCACCGGCGGCGATCGTCACCTTTTCGCCGTTCTCCAGATCCTGGATGCCGCGCTTGCCAGACGCGTCGCGCACCGCCTTGACCACCTGTTCTTTCGCGCGCCGCAAGAAACGCTGGCGGTTCGCCAGACTCTTGCCCTGCGGGTTCAGGCGACGGTCGATGATGTTCATCAAGGGACTGGCCCTCCCACCCCGTTGCTTCACGCACCCTTGTTCCCGTGGGGGGCGGCGGGGCCGGAGCGCCGTGGTCGGCACCCCGGCCCCGCCGCGAACCCGTCAGCCCGCCTGCTTCACGCGCATGTACCATTCCACCAGACGGCGCACCTGCCGTTCGGTGTAGCCGCGCGCGGTCATGCGGGACACGAACTCGGTGTGCTTCTTCTCCGTTTCGCCATCCTTCTTCGACCCAAAGCTGATGACCGGCAGCAGATCTTCGACCTGGCTGAACATCCGCTTTTCGATGACCTCGCGGATCTTCTCATACGAGGTCCAGGACGGGTTGCGCCCGGCATTGGCCGCCCGCGCGCGCAACGCGAACTTCACCACCTCGTTGCGGAAATCCTTGGGGTTGGCGATCCCGGCCGGCTTTTCGATCTTGGTCAGCTCCTGGTTCAGCAGCTCGCGGTTCATCAACTGGCCGGTGTCGGGATCCTTGAAATCCTGATCCTCGATCCAGGCGTCGGCGTAATCGACGTAGCGGTCGAACAGGTTCTGGCCGTAATCGGCGTAGCTTTCCAGATAGGCTTTCTGGATTTCGTTGCCGATGAACTCCGCGTAACGCGGGGCGAGATCGGCCTTGATGAACTCCAGATACTTCTTTTCCATCTCCTCGGGGAATTGCTCGCGCTTGATCGACTGTTCCAGCACATACATCAGATGCACCGGATCGGCCGAAATCTCCGTGGAGTCGTAGTTGAAGGTCGAGGCCAGCACCTTGAAGGCGAAGCGGGTGGAGATCCCGCCCATGCCCTCGTCCACCCCGGCCTGATCCTTGTACTCCTGCATGGATTTGGCCTTGGGGTCGGTCTCCTTGACGCTTTCGCCGTCATAGACCCGCATCTTGGAATAATAGCTGGAGTTCGGATGCTCGCGCAGGCGCGACAGCACCGAGAAACGGGCCAGCATCTGCAAGGTCGAGGGCGCGCACGGTGCGGTCGCCAGATCGGATCCCTGGACCAGCTTTTCGTAAATCTTCTGCTCTTCCTGCGCGCGTAGGCAATAGGGGACCTTGATGACGCAGATACGGTCGATGAAGGCCTCGTTGTTCTTGTTGTTCTTGAAGGTCTGCCACTCCGCCTCGTTGGAGTGGGCCAGGATGACGCCCTGATAGGGGATGGCCCCGATGTTTTCGGAACCGACGTAATTGCTCTCCTGCGTGGCCGTCAACAGCGGGTGCAGCATCTTGATCGGGGCCTTGAACATCTCCACAAACTCCAGCAACCCTTGGGTTGCCCGGTTCAGCCCGCCGGAGAAGCTGTAGGCGTCGGGATCGTTCTGGCTGAAGATCTCCAGCTTGCGGATGTCCACCTTGCCGACCAGTGACGAAATATCCTGGTTGTTCTCGTCGCCCGGTTCGGTCTTGGTGACGCCGATCTGGCGCAGCTTGCTGGGGTGCAGCTTCACGACCTTGAAGCGGGAGATGTCGCCGCCGAACTCGTCCAGCCGCTTGACCGCCCACGGACTCATCAGCCCGGTCAGGCGGCGGCGCGGGATGTTGAAGCGCTCCTCCAGCACCGGACCCATGTCATCGGGGTTGAACAGGCCGAGCGGGCTTTCAAAGATCGGGCTGATGTCCTTGCCCGCCTTCAGGACATAGATCGGGCACTTCTCCATCAGCGTCTTCAGACGCTCCGCCAGGGAGGATTTGCCGCCGCCGACCGGCCCCAGCAGATAGAGGATCTGCTTGCGCTCCTCCAAACCCTGGGCGGCGTGGCGGAAGAAGCCGACGATCCGTTCAATCGTCTCCTCCATGCCGTAGAATTCGGAAAAGGCTGGGTAGATCTTGATGGTGCGGTTCATGAAGACCTTGCCCAACCGGGGATCGCGGGCGGTGTCCACCACCTCCGGTTCACCAATCGCCGCCAGCAGCCGTTCGGCGGCCGACGCGTAGGCCATGGGATCGTCGCGGCAAAGCTGGAGATAATCCGTCAGGGACATCTCGGTCTCGCGGCGGCCTTCATAGGATTGCGCGTAGCGCGTGAAAAGTTCGTCAGCCGGGAACATTGGTCGCTCCGTCTTATCTGATCCGATGCGTCAAGCCGTCGGAGAACCCGAACGGCCCTGGCGGCAATCGCCGCAATCCCTTGGGGCGGCCAGCGCCGCCCACCATCGAACAAGCCAAGAGGCAACGCGGAGCGGCGGAACCGTCGCCCCGCTCACCGGAAGAAACATGCGCCGTGAACCGGCGGAACCATGGCCCGGCCCAGCGGCCAGCGCCCCATCCCGCAACTCTTGATGTGGGCCTTGCTCCGTCGAAGTCCATATGACGAAGCGGAAGGCTGGGGAAATTTGCGCAGTGAACAACTTGAAATGGAACAAACGGAAGGCGGCAGGATGATGGTGTGTGTCACGGTGTGGACCGGCGGCGGACAAGGCCCATCCAGTCAAAACCTGGTGCCCGGTGCGGATCGACGGGGCGTCCGTGTTCACGCCATACCCCCCCTCTGACTGTTATCCCGCAAAAATAGTCCGTGCTGTCGTGCGTACACCCAAACTCTGCGCCGCAATGGTTAACAAAATCCCGCTTTTCCGCTGGGACCGTCCCCGATGACGATGGGACACGCCCAACGGCCTAAGGTGTTGCGCCGGATCGCCGGAATGGCTCCGAACGGGCGGGCGCATGCCATGGTGTTGGAATGTTGCGGCTGATGTCCCGCCCTCGCCAAGACCGAAATTGCGCAAGCCTGCGCCACGCGCCGGGACCGGCCGGGCGAGCATCACAAAACAGTCTTATTTTTCAAACGCTTGTCACCATTTGCCACAGCCCGCCAAAAAATAATGCAGCGGGGCGGAATGGACGCTTGACGGCTCAAACGCCCGTCGGAAGACGTTCGGACAGCACGCGGCGCAGGGTGTCGGGCGTGGCGGGTTTGGCCAGAATCGCGTTCGCCCCGGCGGCCTGCGCCTCCGCCACCCGGTCATCGTCGGCGCGGTTGGTCATCACCACCACCGGCAAGGTCTGGCAATGGGGGTCGGGACGGGCGCGCAGGTGGCGCAAAAAGGCAAAGCCATCCATCGGCTGCATTTCAACGTCGCACAGGACCAGGTCGGGCCGGTGGGCGTCCACGGCGTCCAAGCCGCTCTGCCCGTCGGCGGCCTGATGCACGGTGCCGACGCCCAGCCCCTTCACCATACGGACCAGCACCAAGCGGGTGAAGGATTCATCGTCGATCACCAGCACCGACGCCGTTGCCCACGCCCCATCCGCCATGCCCCAGCCCTTTCCATCGCGGAATCCGCCACGCCCGTGCAGTCCTTTGCCCGTGCATTCCTATGCCCCTGCATCCCTGTGTACGTGCGCACCCGCATTCGCGCAAGCGATTCGCAACAAACCACCGACCGGCGGCACGCCGGGCAATCGCTTGAAGCATCGTGCAATCGACCGGAACAAGAATGGACACGGATTTCACGGATTTTTCTCACGGATTTCACGGAACGCGTCCCAGAACCATGCAGTTTGCGAGCTTGTGACACACCTCGTGGCGGGGTGCGCGAGGCGATTGAGGTCGGAAATCCGTGCAATCCCTCATTTTGTCCGTGAAATCCGTGTCCATTCTTGCTTGCACGACGATGATCGCTCGTTCAAGCGATTGCCCTGGCGGACCGGACGTTGCGTTGCCGCGCGCGGTGGGGTTAGATCGGGCATGAGCTTTCTCGATCACATCCGCGCCTGCAACGCGCATGACCTGTCCGGCTTCCGCCGGTTCGAGCTGGATGGGCAACCGGTCGGTTGGGTGCGCCACGCGATGGCCGAGGCGCTGGCCGCCGCCCTGCCCGGCTTCCTCGCCACCCCCGACCGCCTGACCCTGGCCCCGGACATCGTCGGCTTCGACGCGCGGTCCACCCGGTTGGCCGACGCCGCCCGCTGGTTGGCGGAGCGGGAGATCATCACCCCGCTGCGCGGCGAATTCTACCCGGTCGGCACGGGGTGGGGCGCGCCGCCGCTGGCGCGGCTGGACCGGGCGGCAACGGCGGTGTTCGGCACCGAATCCTATGGCCTGCACGTCAACGGGGTCGTGCGCGGCACCGATGGTGACGCGCGCCTGTGGGTGGCCACCCGCGCCCGCGACCGCATCATCGCGCCGGGCAAGCTGGACAACATGGTGGCGGGCGGCCAACCCATCGGCCTGACCCTGGCCGACAATCTGCGCAAGGAGGCGCAGGAGGAAGCCGGGCTGCCCGCCGCGCTGGCCGACCGCGCCGTGCCGGTCGGTGCGCTCGCCTATTGCCTGGAAACGCCGGAGGGGCTGAAGCGCGACCGCCTGTTCCTCTATGACCTGGAGCTGCCGCCGGACGTCACCCCGGTGAACACCGACGGCGAGGTCGAGTCCTTCGCCCTGTGGAGCCTGGAGGAGGTCGCGGCGTCGGTGCGGGACACCCAGGCTTGGAAGTTCAACGTTCCCCTGGTGATCATCGATTTCCTGATCCGTCACGGCCACCTGACGCCGGACGACGAGCCGGATTATCTGGCCTTGATCGACGGGCTGCGCCCGCACCCGCCGCGCTGACTCTCGCAACGCTGATCGTCAGGGATCGGGAAAGCCCGCCAGCGCCCGCACCGCCGCCGCGCTGTGCCCGGCCTCGCGCAGGGAGCGCAGGGATTGGGCGCGGTCGCGCTTGGCCAGCCGTTCCCCCGCCGCGTTGCGCAGCAGCGGGTGGTGGTGGTGGTCGGGCGGGTCAAAACCGAACAGCGCCTGCAACAGCCGGTGCAGGTGGGTGGCGAAGAACAGATCGACGCCGCGCGTGACCAGCGTCACCCCCTGGCGGTGGTCGTCCAACGTCACGCTGAGGTGATAGCTGGTCGGCGTGTCCTTGCGCGCCAGCACCACATCGCCCAGCAGCGCCGGGGTCGCGTCCTGCCAGCCCTCCGCCCGGTCGTGCCAGCGCAGCGGCCCGGTCAGGGCCTGCGCCCGCGTGACATCAAGCCGCCACGCCCAGCCGTCACCCGCCGCCATCCGGTCGGCGCGCTGATCGTCGGTCAGGGCGCGGCAGATGCCGGGATACAGCGGCCCGTCGGGACCATGCGGGGCCGCGCCAGCCCGCGCGATTTCGGCGGCGATCTCCTTGCGGGTGCAGAAGCAGGGGTAGACGACGCCCAACGCCTGCAACCGCGCCAGCCCGGCCCGGTACTCCTCCAGATGCTCCGACTGGCGGCGCACCGGCCCGTCCCACGTCACCCCCAACCATGCCAGATCCTCGATCAGGTCGCGCTCATGCTCCGGGCGGCAGCGGTTGGGGTCGATGTCCTCGATCCGCAGGAGGAAACGCCCGCCCGACTCGCGCGCCGCCCGCCAGCCGAACAGGGCCGAATGGGCGTGGCCCAGATGCAGATGCCCGGTCGGGCTGGGGGCGAAGCGGGTGACGACCGGCGTGAGGGGGCTGGGGATGGGGAATGCGGGCGTGGTCATGACGGCTGTTATAGCGACTCCGGCGGCCCGCTGCCCAGCGCGGCAAAACGGTGACACAACGGTGAAGATTGGGGCGCGCGTCCCGCCGCGTGTTGTGCGGTCCGGCCTGATCCACTATATCTATGAGTGTTCACAAATGCAGACTCTGGCGCGCGCCGTCAGGACCACGCCGGAACAGGACAAACCTGGTCTCGCCAATCAGCGGGAACCATGATGAGGGAGTGGCCGTTGGTTCCACCGCCCAACCATTGTCCGGCCCTGGTGCTGAACGCGGATTTCCGTCCGCTCAGCTACTACCCCCTGTCGCTCTGGTCCTGGCAGGAAACAGTCAAGGCCGTGTTTCTCGACCGCGTCAACATCGTGTCGCATTACGACCGGGTCGTGCGCTCCCCCCACTCCGAATTCCGCCTGCCCAGCGTCATTTCGCTGAAGGAGTTCGTTCCGGCCAACCGCCGCCCCGCCTTCACCCGCTTCAACGTGTTCCTGCGCGACCGCTTCACCTGCCAATATTGCGGACGCCCCTTCCCCACCCACGAACTGACCTTCGACCATGTGATTCCGCGCTCGCGCGGTGGGCGGACGACCTGGGAAAACGTCATCACCTCCTGCGCGGCCTGCAATCTGGCCAAGGGCAACCAGATGCCGCACAGTTGCGGGATGGTTCCGCTCAGTCCGCCGTTCCAGCCCAGCGCGCACGAACTGCAAGAAAATGGCCGAGGCTTCCCGCCAAACTTCCTTCACGAAAGTTGGCGGGATTTTCTTTATTGGGACACGGAACTGGATCCGCTGTGAGCGGGGCGCGGTCGGAGGGCCTCACACCCGCTCGGCCACCCAGATCACCGCCTTGGTTCCGGCCTTGATGGCGGCGGACAGCAGGGGATAGGCCGGGGCGTGTTCGGCGTCGTTGGCCAGCCCGATGTCGCGGTGCTCGACCTCTTCGGCCTGGAACTGGCGGATGTTGGCGGCAAGCTCCGCCTCCTCCGGGCCGAGATGAGCCAGTTGCTCCTCGTAATGGCCCTCGATCACCTCTTCCACCGCCACGGTGCAGGCCATCGCCGCCCGTTCGCCCAGCAGCGCCGTGCCCGCCCCCAACAGGAAGCCGGTGACGTGCCACAGCGGTTGCAGCAGCGTCGGCCGCACCTTGCGGGCGTTCAGCTGCGTCTCGAAATAGCGCAGATGGACCAGTTCCTGGTCGGCCATGTGGCGCAGGGTCTTGCCGTGCCGCCCCTTGCCCATCACGGCGATCTGCCCCTCGTAAATCCGCTTGGCCCCATATTCGCCCGCGTGATCGACGCGGACGATGCGGGCCAGCCGCTCGCGCGGCGTCGGATCACCGGGCAACGCCCCGATGGGGCGGGCGGCGGGGGAAGCGGCGGTCTGGGTCACGGTGCGATCCTCATCACAACGGTCCGGGTCTCAACGATGATACATGGTCTTGGCGGCGGCCAGGGCAAAGCCCGCCAGCGCCAGAGACACAAACACGTTGTAACCCGCCATGGAAACCCCGAACAGCGACCACGCCACTTCGTCGCAGCGGGTGACGGGGGCGGCCATGACCTGGGCGCGCAGGGCCTCCAGCGAGGTGGCCGCCGCCGCCCCGCCGCAGGACGAGGTTCCGGCCCACCAATGCTGTTCCACCCCGACATGGAAGGCGGCGATGCCCGCCCCGACCAGCAGGGCCAGCCCGCTCACCCCCAACAGGGCGGCGACGGCGCGGTTGGACCGGCGCAGCGCCAGCGACGCCATGGTCAACACCACCACCGCCACATAGGGCCAGCGTTGCAGGATGCACAGCACGCAGGGCTGATAATCCAGCACGAATTGAAAGAACAACGCCGAGGCCAGCGTGCCGACGCTGGCCAGCGCCAGCAGGATCGCCGCAAGGCGCGGGTCGTTCACAAGATCGGGGAGCGTTTTCATAAGACCGGACTCTAGCGCGCGGCGGCGCGGTGGGCCAGCCCGGCGCGACGGGTCCGGGCCGGATCGGGCGGCATGGCTGGGTCTCGCCCCCGATGGGGAATAGATCGGGGTTGCGGATCGTCACGCCCGTTGCACAAACCCCAGGACCGCATGAAATTTTAGCTTTGCCTTTTCGCGCGGGTGCGCTAGAAGGAGCGCCGTTGCGGGCGTGGTGGAACTGGTAGACGCGCCGGACTCAAAATCCGGTTCCGAAAGGAGTGTCGGTTCGATTCCGACCGCCCGCACCACCTTCTCTCTACAATCTGAAGTCTGACAGCCGGTGCGACGGCCACACCCTGTGGCTCCCTCGCGATCCGGCTTTTTTGTTTTGCCTCATCCCTGCGTGCGCCGCGCCGGACATCGCCCCGGCGTTCAGGGCAATCGTTTGAAGGCATATAAACCTACATGAAGGATGTACCATCATCCCCGCGAAGGCGGGGATCCAGGCTTTTCCGTCAGAGCCACTCTGCGAACTCTGGATCCCCGCCTTCGCGGGTATGACGAATGTCCTAATAGAGGAATTTCAAGCCTTCACCCGATTGCCCTGCCCCGGCGTTCCCCGCGCCTTGACCATTAAATTAGGATAATCTAATTTAGAAACATCTTTCGGTGACACCACAGGCCGCCCTTTCCAAGCGCGCAAGCGCAAACCCACAGAAGGACGTTGTTCGATGCACAAGAATTGGCCGCAGATGGCGGGTGAATTGTCCGGGGCGATCCGCGACCTGCGCGGCGGCGCGCCCGAGGTGATGAAGGCGTTTTCCGGCATGGCGCAAGCCGCGCTGAAGGCCAACGCCCTCGACACCAAAACCAAGGAACTGATCGCGCTGGGCATCGCCGTCGCCATCCGCTGCGACGGCTGCGTCGCCTTCCACGCCGAGGCGGCGCTGAAACAAGGGGCGACCCGCGACGAGGTGATGGAGTGTAGCGCGCCACTTGGTTTGACGTGAAACGCCACTTGGTTTGACGCACCGTCACGCGTCTTCCGGCCACCCGGCTTGGATGTCAAAAGCGTCAATATCTTCTGCCGACCCCAAAGCC
>JAIXPD010000062.1 GCA_027486405.1 Azospirillum sp.
ATTTCGCGGAACCTGTCTCAGAAGCATCCGCTTGCGATCAACCCAATGACGGGATGCGGGATGCAATTTGGGGCGGAAATCCGTGCAATCCGTCATTTTGTCCGTGAAATCCGTGTCCATTCTTGCCTGCGCAACGATGATTGCTCGTTCAAGCGATTGCCCTGATCCGTTCCAGGATGGCCCTGGAAGGGGGGTTCCCGTCGGAACGCAATCCGGGCTATGATCCCCTCTTTACACGCGGCGGGGCGGGGTACGTGGTCATTCAGGTGCACAGCGAGTGGGACAGCGACGCGGAGCGGATCCGTTCGTCCGCTGTCACGCGCCCGGTGTTCGCCGCGCTGGACCTGGGGACCAACAATTGCCGCCTGCTGATCGCCAAACCGGCCCCCGGCGGCGGCTTTCGCGTCATCGACGCCTTTTCCCGCATCGTCCGGCTGGGCGAGGGGCTGAGCCGCAACGATTGCCTGTCCGACCCGGCGATGGAGCGCACCATCGCCGCGCTGCGCGTTTGTGGATCCAAGATCGAGCGGCGCGGCGTGACCGCCGCCCGCGCGGTGGGGACCGAAGCCTGTCGGCGCGCGGCCAATTGCGGCGATTTCGTCGCCACGGTGGAACGCGAAACCGGCATCGCGCTGGAAATCATCTCCAGCGAGGAGGAGGGGCGGTTGGCGCTGGCCGGTTGCGCGTCCCTGCTGGAGCGCAGCCCGCCCTTTGCCCTGGTGTTCGACATCGGCGGCGGCTCCACCGAACTGATGTGGCTGGCGCTGGAACCGGGGCGGCCGCCGCGCGTGCTCGATCAAATCTCCATCCGCTGCGGTGTCATCGGTCTGACCGAGGAGTTCGGCGGGCCGGAGGTCACGCCCGCCATGTACGACCGCATGGTCGATGCGGTGGCCGACGCCATCGCCCCGTTCGAGGCGCGCAACCGGATCGAGCGCCGCGTCGCCGCCGGTCAGGTGCAGATGCTGGGCACGTCGGGCACGGTGACGACGCTGGCCGGGGTGCATCTGGGGCTTGGCCGCTATGACCGGCGGGCGGTGGATGGCAGCTATCTGCGCATCGACCACGCCCGTTCGGTGATCGGGCATCTCATCGGGCTGGACTTTGACGGGCGGGCGCGTCATCCCTGCATTGGCCATGACCGCGCCGATCTGGTGATCGCGGGGTGCGCCGTGCTGGACGCGCTGTGCAACGTCTGGCCGGTGGAACGGCTGCGCATCGCCGACCGTGGTTTGCGCGAAGGGATTCTGGTGGACCTGATCCAGGCCGCCGGTGAGTAAGCAAGGGCAACAGGCATCATGGTACAGAAGACTCCGTCAACGCGTCCCGGTGGACGCCAAGCCACCGTTCGTGTCAAGACGGCGGGCAAGCGGTCCGAATCCTCCACGCGCTGGCTGGAACGTCACCTCAACGACCCCTATGTGATCGAGGCGACCAAGCGCGGCTACCGCTCGCGCGCGGCGTTCAAGCTGTTGCAGTTGGATGAGAAGTTCCGCTTCCTGGCCCCGGGCCAGCGGGTGGTCGATCTGGGGGCCGCCCCGGGCGGCTGGACGCAGATCGCGGTGGAAAAGGTCCAGTGCAACCGCGAGGGCTGGCAGGTCGTCGGGTTGGACATCCTGCCGATGGACGCGGTCCCGGGCGCGATCACGATGCAGGCCGATTTCCTGGAGGAAAGCGCGCCGCAGCGGCTGAAGGACGCCTTGGGCGGGCCAGCCGACATCGTGTTGAGCGACATGGCCGCCCCCACCACCGGCCACCAGCAGACCGACCATCTGCGCATCGCCAATCTGGTCGAGGCGGCCTATGATTTCGCCGAAGAGGTGCTTGCGCCGGGCGGCGTCTTCATCGCCAAGATGTTCCAGGGCGGGGCGGAGCGGGATTTGCTGGCGCGGTTGAAGCGCGACTTCGCCGTCGTCAAGCACGCCAAACCGGCGGCCAGCCGGGCGGAATCGTCCGAAACCTACGTCGTCGCCACCGGATTCCGGGGCGGGGCGTCGGCGGACTGAACAACCGCGTGATGACAACCGGGGCGGGCGCTGGCTTGCCCCGGCCTCTTCGCACATCCACGCATAACAGATGCTGTGTGCGCACCGCTTCACAAGCCCATGGTCTTGTGTATAGTGCGCCACGTTTTTCTTTCGGGAGATCCACGACATGGCGCGCGACGCGAAAATCCGCGAGGCCCTGACCTTCGACGACGTCCTTTTGGTTCCGGCCGAAAGCTCGGTCCTGCCGAACGACGTGGACACCCGCACGCGGCTGACCAAAACCATCGAGCTGGGCATCCCGTTGATCTCGTCCGCCATGGACACGGTCACGGAAAGCCGTCTGGCCATCGCCATGGCGCAGGCGGGTGGTCTGGGTGTCATCCACCGCAACCTCACCATTGAACAGCAGGCCGAAGAGGTCCGCAAGGTCAAACGGTACGAATCCGGCATGGTGGTCAACCCGATCACCATCACCCCGGGTGCCACCCTGGCCGACGCGCTGGAGGTGATGTCCTATCACAAGATCTCCGGCATTCCGGTGGTCGAAAGCCGCGACGCCCTGGGCAGCGGCAAGCTGGTCGGCATCCTGACCAACCGCGACGTGCGGTTTGCCACCGACCCGCGCCAGCCGGTCAGCGAACTGATGACCAAGGATCTGGTCACGGTGCGCGAGGGCGTCAGCCAGGACGAGGGCAAGCGCCTGCTCCACCATCACCGCATCGAAAAGCTGGTGGTGGTGGACGAGGATTACCGCTGCATCGGTCTGCTGACCGTCAAGGACATCGAAAAGGCGCAGGCCCACCCCAACGCCTGCAAGGACGCCAAGGGCCGCCTGCGCGTCGCCGCCGCCACCGGGACCGGCAGCGACGGGTTGGCCCGCGCCGAGGCGCTGTTTGACGCCGGTGTGGACGTGCTGGTGGTCGACACCGCGCACGGCCATTCGCTGAAGGTGCTGGATCAGGTCCGCGCCGCCCGCGCCATGGCCAACTACACCCAGGTCATCGCCGGCAACGTCGCCACGGCGGAAGCCGCCAAGGCGCTGATCGACGCCGGGGCCGACGCCATCAAGGTCGGCATCGGTCCGGGATCGATCTGCACCACCCGCATCATCGCCGGTGTCGGCGTGCCGCAGCTCACCGCCGTGATGGATGTGGTGGAGGAGTGCGAAAAGCACGGCATTCCGGTGATCGCCGACGGCGGCATCAAATATTCGGGCGATCTGGCCAAGGCCATCGCGGGCGGTGCCAGCGTCGCCATGCTGGGCAGCCTGTTCGCCGGGACCGACGAAAGCCCGGGTGAGGTCATCCTGTTCCAGGGCCGCTCCTACAAGAGCTATCGCGGCATGGGGTCGGTCGGCGCGATGGCGCGCGGCTCGGCCGATCGGTACTTCCAGCAGGAGGTTTCGACCATGAAGCTGGTGCCGGAAGGCGTGGAAGGCCGCGTTCCCTACAAGGGTCCGGTGTCGGCGGTGATCCACCAGCTCGTCGGCGGTCTGCGCGCCGCCATGGGCTACACCGGCAACGCCACCATCCCGGCGATGCGCGAGAACTGCCAGTTCGTCCGCATCACCAACGCGGGCCTGCGCGAAAGCCACGTCCACGACATCACCATCACCAACGAGTCGCCCAACTACCGCCAGGGGTGATCCTGCGGTTGTTGAGCGGTTGAGCGTTCGCGAACGCCCTGTCCCGATCCTCGGGGCGGGGCGTTTGTGCGTCTGGGGAATGGTGGTTATCGGGTGGCGGCGAAGCGGGCGAACAACGCCACGCTGACGGCGACGGTGGCGTTGAGCGATTCCACGGATCCGGTGGTGGGGACCGACAGGCGCAGGGCCGGGCAGTCCGCCGGGATGCCTTGGCCCTCTTCGCCCAAAATCAGGCGCAGGTCGCGCGGCCAGTCGAAGCGGGTCAGGTCGGTGCCGCCGCCGTCAAGCGCGCAGAGCGGCCCGGCTGCCCGGTTGACCTCGGCCCAGCGCGGGCCGCGCAGCAACGTCAGCGAGAATTGCGCGTTGGACGCCGCCCGCAGGCATTTCGGGTGATAGGGGTGGGCGGCCCCCTCCAACAGCACGACGCGCGACGCGCCAAAGGCCGCCGCGCTGCGCAGCAACGCCCCCAGATTGCTTGGGTCGCCCAGCGCGCACAGCAGCTCCAAACCTTGCGGCGGTTGGCTGAGGTCGATCACCGGCAGGCGCGGCACGTCGCCGACCAGCAGCGGAAAGCCGGTTCCCGACACGTCCAGCGCCCGGAACAGGGCGGGGGCGAGCTGCACCGGCTCGATCCCCGGCGGCAGGCACCACCCGGCGATCTGGGCGGGGTCGGTGTGCAGCAGCCGTTCAAAACGGTCGGGGTGCTGGCGCAGCGCCTCCGGCACCGTCTTCAACCCGGCCAGCAGGAACTTGCCGTTCTTCTTCAACCCGCGCCCGTCGAGCGCCGATTCCCACAGCTTGAATTGCGGGTTCTGCGGGCTTTCGATCAGCAGGGGCGGGCGGGTCATGGCGGCGGGCTTTCGCAAGGGCGGGCGTCGGATCACAGGGTGACAGGCGCGTTGCCTATCACAGCCGCCGTCCCAAAAACAGCAGCGGTCCGCGTTGCAGGGCGTCGGTGAAGCCCGCGCGCTGGTAAAAGACGACGTTGCGGGCGAAGACGCCGGTGACAAGGTGCAGGCCAGGCAGGCCATCGGCCCGGCAATCCTCGGCGAAGCGCTCCACCAGCGCCCGCCCGACGCCATGATCCCGCCAGCCGGGGCGGACGTTGACGTGGAAATGCGCGGGATAGGCGGCGAAGCGGTCGGCGAACACGTCGTATTTCGGGATCGTCCGGTCGAGCGGGACCGCCCCGGCGCTGTCCTTGCAGCCGGTCAGATAGCCGATGACCGTGCCGTCCCCGGCCAGGGCGAACCACAGATCGGCCGGGGCGTGGGTCACGAACCAGCCGGTCCAGGTCTCCAGAAACGCCGCCCGCTCCGACGCGCTGGCGAAGTCGGTGCGGGTGGTGGAGGCGAAGAAGATCGCCTCCAGCGCCGCCAGCGCCGCGTCGCGGTCGGGGTGGTCGGTCAGGCGGACCAGCCGTGCGTCGGAGGCACCGGTCACGGGGCAGCGTCCCGTGTTCGCGGTCAGTTGGCCGGGCCTTGCGCGGTCTGGAAGGCGGTTTTGCGTGGGGCGAGCATGGTGAAGCGTCCGCGCGCCTTCATCACCCCGGCCCCTTCCTCGGCCTCCGTCCCGGCTCCCCAGAACAGATCGCCGCGCACCGGCCCCTTGATCGCCCCGCCGGTGTCCTGGGCCAGCACCAGCCGCTTGACCGTGCCGCCCGCGACCGGGGCCTCGCGCACCTCCAGCCACACCGGCACGCCCAACGGCACGTGATCGGGATCCACGGCCAGGCTGCGGCCCGGCGTCAGCTCCATGTTGCGGGCACCGCGCGGCCCGCCCTCCGTCCGCTGCTTGAAGAAGACGTAGGAGGGGTTGAGGTTCATCACGGCGGTGGCCTCACCCGGATGCTCCTTCAGCCAACGGCGGATGGTCTGCAACGACATCTGTTCGGGCGTGGCGTCGCCCCGTTCGATGATGTGGCGGCCGATGGGGTAATAGCTGTGGCCGTTCTGCCCGGCGTAGCTGAGGCCGACATAGGAGCCGTCGGTCATCCGCACCCGGCCCGACCCCTGGATTTCCAGGAAAAAGGCGTCGATGGGGTCATCCACCCACAGCAGTTCCAGCCCGCGCCCGTTCAGCGCCCCGGCGGTGATCCGCGCGCGCGCGGGCAGGTTGCCTTGGCTGGGCTTGCGGTAGAGCGGCGTGTTGAATCGCTCGGTCCGGGTCCAGCTTCCGCGCAGCTCGCTTTCGTAATAGCCGGTGAACAGACCTTCCTGTCCGGCCCCCAGCGCGACCGGGGTGAAATGGGTTTCGAAGAACTGGCGCGCGGCTTCCGGATCGTTCGGCGGCAGGCGGTTGGCGACCGCGCAGATGGCGCGCCAATCGTCGGTCGTCCCCGCCGCGCGGTTGCTGCCGATCGGCTTGCCCGGCGGCTGGCTCTTCACCCAGCCGCAGGTGCGCTGAATGGCGGGAACCGCTTCGGCGTGATCGTCCTCGCCCCACCCGGCGAGCGTGCGGAAATCCGGGGCGATCTGGTCGGGGTGCACATAGGGCCGCTTGCCGCCCCCCGGCAGATGCGCCGTGGGCGTTGTGCCCGCGCAGGCCGCCAAGGCCAGAACCGCCCCCAACCCCAACGCCCGCACCACGCGGCGCATCGTCACCACGCCGCGCATCGTCACCACGCCGCGCATCGTCATCGTGTGCATGGTCAATCCGCGCATCATCCCGCCCGCACCTATCATCGCGCCCGTCCTCGCCCGAAAATCGAATCCACCCAATCGGAGGGCTTGTCACCGCGTTGTCACGCCCCGCCCGTTTGTGCCGAGCGCCACCGGCAGCGTCAACGGCTGTTTGGCGGCGGACCCGTCCCCGCGCGTTGATGTCACGGCCCGCGCGCAAGGCACCCAACCGTGCCCGCGCGCGTGAGCACGCGTGCAGGGCAATCGCTTGAAGCATCGTGCAACCGACCGGAACAAAGGTTGCCACGGATTTCACGGATTTTACGGATTTTTCTCACGGATTTCGCGGAACGCGTCCCAGAACCATCCTGTTTGCGAGCTTTTGACACACCTCATGACAGAATGCGTGAGGCGATCAATGTTGGACATCCGTGAAATCCTTAATTTTGTCCGTGAAATCCGTGTCCATTCTTGCTTGCGCATCGATGATCGCTCGTTCAAGCGATTGCCTTGACCACGCGTGACCATGCGTGACAAGGGGCGGTGAAACGCGGTATCGACAGGGTGGGCCGACGCCGTTTCGCGTCCGCCGTTTGTGTTCCCGAAGGAAAAGCCACCATGACACCCGCCGCCCGCCTTCAGGCGGTCATCGAGCTGTTGACCGACATCGACGACATCACCCGCCCCGCCGACGCGGTGATGAGCGCCTATTTCCGCAACCGTCGTTACATCGGCTCGAAGGACCGCACCAACATCGCGCAGACCACCTACGCGATCCTGCGGCGTCACGCGCGGCTGGGCTGGTGGATCGAACGCACCGGGCACCGCCCGACGCCCCGCACCCGCACGCTCGCCTACGCCCTGTTGGAGGAGCGCCGCAACGCCGGGGTCGTGCTGGAGATGTTCAGCGGCGGCAAATTCGCGCCCGAGCGCCTGAGCGAAAAGGAACTGGCCCTGGTCGGCGCGCTGGACACCCACACGCTCGACCATCCCGAAATGCCGGAGGCCGTGCGCGTCGAATGCCCCGATTGGGCCGAAGCGCCGATCCGCGCCACCCTGGGCGACCGCTTCACGGTGGAGATGGAAAAGCTGCTGGACGCCGCCCCGCTCGACCTGCGCATCAACCCGCTGAAGGCCAACCAGGCCAGCGCGATCAAGGCGTTGGCCAAGGCGCAGATCGTCGCCGAGACGACGCAATGGTCGCCGTTCGGCCTGCGCGTCAAGGGCCGCCCGCCGTTGGGCGGCGTGGACGCCTTCAAGGACGGTCTGGTGGAAATCCAGGACGAAGGCTCGCAGCTCGTCGCGCTGGCCGTCGCGCCGAAGCCCGGCCATCAGGTGGTCGATTTCTGCGCCGGTGCCGGTGGCAAGACGCTGGCCATCGCCGCGATGATGAAGAACAAGGGCCGCGTCGTCGCCTGCGACGTGCTGGCCGGTCGGCTGAAGCGCGCGGCGGAGCGGTTCCGCCGCGCCGGTCTGCACAACATCGAAGCCCATCCGCTGACCAGCGAACGCGATCCGTGGGTGAAGCGCCACAAGCGCAAGTTCGACCGCGTGCTGGTCGATGCCCCGTGCTCCGGCACCGGGACGTGGCGGCGCAACCCGGACAGCCGGTGGCGTCCGCTGGGGCCGGGGCTGGCCGAACTGGTCCCGTTGCAGGCCAACATCCTGGACAGCGCCGCCCGGCTGGTGAAGCCCGGCGGGCGGCTGATCTACGCCACCTGCTCGCTGCTGTTCGATGAGAATGAAGGGCAGATCGCCGCCTTCCTGGAGACCCATCCCGATTTCACCATCAAGCCGGTGGCCGAGGTGTGGGCGGAGGAGGGGTTCGGCGCGACGCCCTGCGAGGGTCCCTATCTGCGCCTGACCCCGGCCCGCCACGACACCGACGGCTTTTTCGCCGCCGTCCTTGACCGCAAGGCCGAGGAGCCGGTGGAGAGCGCCGAGGCCGATGAGGCCGTGACGGACGACGCCGTGGACACCTCCGACGCGGAAACGGTCTGATTCCAAAGGCCGCGCGTCCCGGCGTGATTCAGCCCCGCTTTGGTTGCAACCGGGCGGGGCAGGGTCTTGACAGCCGGGGTGGCGCGGCCTTTATCGCTGGGTTAGGGTTTTCCCACCACTTTCCGCCCGGTTCGCCTGCACGCCGCCGGGCCATTCCACGAGGACCACATGAAGTTCTCCTTCGCGAAGCCGTCCTTGGCCTCGGTGCTGGGCAAGCCCGGCATCCTCGCCGTCACCGTCGCCAACGACCGCAGCCTCGGTGCGCTGGGGCAGGAGTTGGACCAGAAGACCGGCGGCGCGCTGACCCGCGCCATGGCCGCCGCCCGTTTCACCGGGAAAAAGGACGAGACGCTGACCCTGCTGGCCCCGGCGGGCGTTGAACTGGAGCGCGTGGTCCTGATCGGCGTCGGCAAGGCCGAGGAGATCACCGATCTGTCGCTGCAATCGCAGGGCGGGACCCTGTTCGCCACGCTGGACAAGGCGGGCGACGAGGCGTCGCTGCTGGTCGAACTGCCCGAAGGCGCGGCGGTGAATGGCGCGGCGGCGGCGGTCGAGATCGCGTTCGGCGCACGCCTGCGCTCCTACAAGTTCGACAAATACAAGACCAACGACAAGAAGGCGGACAAGAAGGAGCCGAAACCGGCGCTCGACCGCCTGACCCTGCTGGTTGAGGGTGCCGACGAGGCCAAGAAGGCCTATGGCCCCCGCGACAAGGTCGCCGACGCCATTTTCTTCGCCCGCGATCTGGTGTCCGAACCCGCCAACGTCATCTATCCGGAATCCCTGGCCGACAAGACCAAGGAACTGGAATCGGTTGGCGTCGAGGTGGAAATCCTGGAGCCGAAGAAGCTGCGCAAGCTGGGCATGGGCGCGCTGCTGGGCGTGGCCCAGGGCAGCGCGAACGAGGCCCGCGTCGTCGTCCTGCGCTACAACGGCAACGGCGATGGCGAGGATCAGCGCCCGCTGGCCTTCATCGGCAAGGGCGTGACCTTCGACACCGGTGGCATCTCCATCAAGCCCGCCGGTGGGATGGAAGACATGAAATGGGACATGGGCGGGTCGGCCACCGTGGTCGGCACGCTCTACGCGCTTGCCGCGCGCAAGGCGAAGGTCAACGCCGTCGGCATCATCGGGCTGGTGGAAAACATGCCGTCCGGCACGGCGCAACGCCCCGGCGACATCGTCACCTCCATGTCGGGCCAGACCATCGAGGTCATCAACACCGACGCTGAAGGCCGTCTGGTGCTGGCCGATTGCCTGTGGTACGCGCAGGACGTGTTCAAGCCCAAGCTGATGATCGATCTGGCCACCCTGACCGGTGCCATCATCGTCGCGCTGGGGCATGAGCACGCCGGTCTGTTCGCCAACAACGACGAGTTGGCGCAGAACCTGACCGCCGCCGGGCTGAAGGTCGGTCAACCGCTGTGGCGTTTGCCGATGAACGACGCCTACGACAAGGAAATCGAAAGCCCGGCCGCCGACATGAAGAACGTCGGGTCGGGCGGCGGGGCTGGCAGCATCGTCGGCGCGCAGTTCCTGAAGCGTTTCGTCAACGATGTGCCGTGGGCGCACATCGACATCGCCGGTGTGGCCTGGGCCAAGAAGGACAGCGCGACGGTTCCGAAGGGCGCATCGGCCTTTGGCGTCCGTCTGCTCGACCGCTTCGTCGCCGAATTCCACGAGGCGTGATCGTTCGGGCATCCCCCTTGCCGACCGGCAGCGGCGGCAGGGGGGACGCCGACCTGGACCTGAGATGACCGAAGTCCGCTTCTATCACCTGCAACGCCAGACGTTGGAACAGGCCCTGCCCAAGATCCTGGAAAAGGTTCTGGAGCGGAATTGGCGCGCCGTGGTGTTGGCCGCCTCGGCGGAGCGGGTGGACGCGCTCAACCAGCTTTTGTGGACGTATGACCCGAACAGTTTTCTGCCCCATGGCGCGGCGCGCGATGGGTTTGCCGATCAGCAACCGATCTGGCTGACGGCGGAGGATGAGAACCCGAACGCGGCCACCGTGCTGGTGGCGGTGGACGGATCGGTCAGCGAGCGCATCGACCAATATGATCTGGTCTGCGATCTGTTCGACGGCAATGACGAAGACGCGGTGCTGGCGGCGCGTGGCCGTTGGAAGACCTGCAAGA
Source organism: Azospirillum sp. (assembly GCA_027486405.1). Taxonomy (GTDB): domain Bacteria; phylum Pseudomonadota; class Alphaproteobacteria; order Azospirillales; family Azospirillaceae; genus Azospirillum. The sequence goes on from JAIXPD010000062.1 coordinate 10,394, forward strand.
CCGCCGGTCACAGCCTGACCTATTGGCAGCAGACCGAACGCGGCGCGTGGGACAAGCGATCCGGCTGAAACAGCGATCCGGCTGAAATCCCGTCGCGTGCGTTGGATCAGTCGCCGACCGCCGTGGAGGCGGGGGCCGACTCGACCACGCCCAAATCCAGCAAGGGCAGGAAGCTGGCCGGTTCCTGCGCCCCGGACAGCGCGTAACGCCGGTTGAAGATGTAGCAGGGAACCGCCTGCAACCCCATTTGCCGGGCCAGCGCGTCGGCGGATTGCACCGCTGCGGTTTCCGCCCCGGCGACCAGCGCCGTTTTGAGCGCGTCGCCGTCCAGCCCGACGTTGATGGCGACGGCGGACAGGACCTCATGGTCGCTGATGTCCAGGCCCTGGACGAAATAGGCGGCGAACAGCGCGTCGGCCATCGCGTTGCCGTGGCCGCTGGCCGCCGCGATGCGGATCGCGCGGTGGGCGTCGAAGCTGTTGGGGGTGCGGCGAATCCGATCCAGCGCCAACGGCAGGCCGTCGCGTTCGGCGGTTTCCTCGACCATCCGGTGAATTTGCCGCGCCCGTTCGAGGCCGCCAAACTTCAACGCCAGATAATCGGACCGGGCCATGCCGCCCGGCGGCATGTCGGGGTTGAGCTGAAAGGGCTGCCAACGGATGTCCGGGCGAAGGCCGGGGCGCAAATCCAACGCGCGGGCCAACCGGCCTTTGCCGATGTAGCACCAGGGGCAAATCAGATCGGCGAAGATTTCGATCAGCATGGCTTCCACTATCGCCGCAAAGGCAAGGCTGGAGCAACGATTCCTTCGTCGCAAGACTTTGTTAACCGATCCGGACGGACAGTCGGAACCGGACGGACCGACGGGCGAAAGTCCTGGTGGGCCAAGGTCCTGGTCGGAGCATGCGGGCGATGAGCAATTCCTACGTGGATGGCAAGGTGCGCGAAGCGATTCTGGCGTCGAAAGGCAGCCGGGCGCTGGCGCAAAAGATCCTGATGACCTGGGCGGCCAGCGATCCGGAGCTGTTGCGCGGCATGGCCCAACCCTTTTTGAAAGCGATCGTCGCCGCGTCGATCGAACGCGCGGCCCGCCCGCCCAGCAACACGACGTCACGCACCCGGTCGGGGGCAACGGTGGGAAGCACGCGGGTGTCGGCCTCCGGCCTCAGCCGCGACGCGCTGGAAAGCGTGCTCAATCAATTGGGGCGTGACCCGGAAGACGGCGGCGGAGCGTCGCCAGCGGCCGGAACCCCATCAACGGCGGGCCCCGCCGCGACCGAACGGGCCACGCGTTACAAGGATGCGGGCGAACCGGGCCATGAAAAGGCGATGATGGCCATCGCCAAGGCCTTCGTCGCCAAAAAAATTCAGCGATCCTGAACGCCGGGAGTGGGAACGCGCTGGGGATCCAGATCGTCAAACCACCCCTTCGCCTTCGGGCCGACCGGTTTCAAATCCGGCGGCGGGCTGGCGAGCGCGGTGCTGCCGTTCTTGTAGGGATCCGGGATGTGGTGGCACTCGACATCCCCGATGGTGCGGTAGCAATAGAGCCGCGAGCGGTCGACGACGAGCTTCTCCGGGCAATAGGTGCCGGTTTCCGACAGGTTGATGAGCGAGCAATCCTTGCCGGTGACGCCGGAGGCGATGTGATCGCCCACGGTTTTGCGGGTGGTGTTCAGGGTCAGAACATCGATGCCGACCACCGTGGTTGGCGAGCAGCCCCCCAACCCCAGCGCGGCGAGCAGGGCCGCTGGTGCCAACACCCGGCGTCGTGCGCGGCCCGCCGCAATGCCCGTCAGTCCCATCATTCCACGAGTCGCCTCAGTCCATCGCCGCAAACGTTACACTGCACGGTGACATGATTAAAAACTCTTAAATCGCGTCACCGCAGCAGCGTGCAGATCCGGGACCGGCATTGGACCAGGACAAAGGCGTCCTTGTCCTCGGTGCAGCCCACCTTGAACACCGTGTGGCTTTCCCGCCCAGGAGCGTAGCGCATCACATCGACTTTGGCCGGGGTGCAGTTGCCCATGGATTTGGCAACCTCCTTCGCTTCGGCCTGACCGGCGGACACGTTGGCGCCGCCCCATGCGGTCCCTGCGTGCGTCAGCAGCGCCGCAGCGAGGCCGAGGGTCAGGCCGAAGCGGGCAAGCGGAAACGGGGCGGGCGGGGGATGCATCATGGTGATGAGTATGCCACGCGCGGCCGCTGGTCTAAACCCCCCTTGCCGATGCATGGCCCCGATGCGTGGCCCCGATGCGCGGCCCGGTCGTGCCTGGATCGACAAATCATCGGCGCGACGGCCGTGCATCTGGTATAATCCACCACCAGCGCGGTCATCGACGAAGAGGGCAGCACCATGACCTTGAACGAACGACGCCTTGGCGACCGTATTCTTGTGGCGCTCGATCTGGCGTTGGAGCAACGGCATCTTGAGGTGGCCGAGCATCTGGCGCGCGCGTTGGAAGAGGCGTTGACGCGATTCGGTGGGCCGGACGCGGTGGATCATCGCGACCTGTCTGCGGGCATGATCCAGGCGTTCGAGCGGTTGAGCGCGCTGCGACGCGCCGAACACAGCCTGTCGTGAGTTTTTTGAAATTTGTCGTTGACAGGGTGGTGGTCGGCGTCTAAAAACCGCCCACCGAACGACGGGGGCGCTGCCCCGCGAAAACGAAAGACGCCTCAAGGGCTTGATCGTGTTCCATCGTCGCTCTGCGCGGGTGTAGCTCAGTTGGTTAGAGCGCCGGCCTGTCACGCCGGAGGCCGCGGGTTCAAGTCCCGTCACTCGCGCCACTTCCTCATTAAAAGACGCATCAAGTTGAGAATGGCTCGCAAACTGCGGGCCTTTTTGCTTTTGGGACTGTCTTGGTCTTCGCTTTGAAAATGCTTGGTAATACCAAGGGTAATTCTGTAATCAGATTGCCCCATTGCCGAGTCGGAAGCGTTCAAAGCCCTTTCCTTGCATCCGCTCTCGGCATATATTCCGGCCCGTCTGATGGGCTAATCCAAGGCATTCCTGCCACGCCGCGCGTTTCCACCGATCAACGGTTTGGAACGGCGTTCGTGGCCGTGGGCTTATGGGAGGAACGCGGTGTCGACTCCGCTGATCATTGAGTATCTTCCGATCCTGGTGTTCCTGCTGATCGGTATCGCGCTGGCCGTGGTGATGGTGGGCGCGTCCTACATCATCAGCCCGAAGAACCCGGACGCCGAAAAGGTCTCCCCCTACGAATGCGGCTTCGAGCCGTTCGAGGACGCCCGCACCAAATTCGACGTGCGGTTCTATCTGGTCTCGATCCTGTTCATCATTTTCGACCTGGAAGTCGCCTTCCTGTTCCCCTGGGCCATCGCGCTGGGTGACATCGGGCTGTTCGGCTTCTGGTCCATGATGCTGTTCCTGGGCATCCTGACCATCGGCTTCATTTACGAGTGGAAGAAGGGAGCCTTGGAATGGGAGTGAAGATCGCCAATCCGCTGGCGCCAATTCCCCCCGGCCCGGAGCAGGACGCGTACATCCGCGCCGTGTCCGACGAGATCCAGGACAAGGGCTTCGTGCTGGCCAAGTACGAAGATCTGCTGGCGTGGGCGCGCACCGGTTCCCTGTGGCCGATGACCTTCGGTCTGGCCTGCTGCGCGGTGGAGATGATCCACGCCTACATGAGCCGGTACGATCTGGACCGCTTCGGCGTGATCCCGCGTCCCAGCCCGCGCCAGTCCGATTGCATGATCGTCGCCGGCACGCTGACCAACAAGATGGCCCCTGCGCTGCGCAAGGTCTATGACCAGATGCCGGAACCGCGCTGGGTCATCTCGATGGGGTCCTGCGCCAACGGCGGCGGCTACTACCATTACTCTTACGCGGTGGTGCGCGGGTGCGACCGGGTCGTGCCGGTGGACATCTATGTGCCGGGTTGCCCGCCGACGGCGGAAGCCCTGGTCTATGGCATCCTCCAGCTTCAGAAAAAGATCCGGCGCGGCAACCGCATCGCTCGCTAAGACCAGGAAGAAGGCAGGGTACGGCCCATGTCCGAACAGGCGTTGAAGGAACTCGGGGACGCGATCGCCGCCAAGCTTGGCGGCGACGTCCTGACGGTTGAGGTGAAGCTCGGCCAGCTGATGGTGACGGTCAAACGCGCCGCCATCCTCACGGCGCTGACCACGCTGCGCGACGATCCGGCGTTCTCGTTTGAACAGCTGACCGACGTGACGGCGGTCGATTTCCCCGAACGCATCGAGCGGTTCGAGGTGATCTACCAACTCCTCAGCTACAAGCACAACCGGCGCATGCGCGTGAAGCTGACCACCGACGAGGACACGCCCGTTCCGTCGGCGGTGTCGGTCTACAGCGCGGCCAACTGGTTTGAGCGCGAGACCTGGGACCTGTTCGGCGTCTTCTTCGACAACCACCCGGACCTGCGCCGCATCCTGACCGACTATGGGTTCGAAGGGCATCCGTTCCGCAAGGATTTCCCGCTGACCGGCTATGTCGAGGTCCGGTACGACGAGGATCAGAAGCGCGTGGTCTACGAGCCGGTGCGGCTGACGCAGGACTTCCGCAGCTTCGATTTCCTCAGCCCGTGGGAAGGCATGACCAACGTCATGCTGCCGGGTGACGAAAAGGCCGCCCTTCAGGACGGGAGCAAGACGCCGTGAGCATGACGACCGTGACGAGCGAAGCGACGACCGGCGTCGTCGTGGCTGGCGCTGGCGGACCGGCCGCCAAGACGCAGATCAAGCCCTACACGATGAATTTCGGGCCGCAGCACCCGGCCGCCCACGGCGTGCTCCGTCTGGTGATGGAGCTGAACGGCGAGGTGGTGGAGCGGTGCGACCCGCACATCGGTCTGCTGCACCGTGGCACCGAAAAGCTGATCGAGCACAAGACCTACATCCAGGCGACTCCCTATTTCGACCGTCTGGATTACGTCAGCCCGATGTGCATGGAGCACGCCTTCGTGCTCGGCATCGAGAATCTGTTGCAGATCAAGCTGCCGTTGCGCGCGCAGTACATCCGCGTCCTGTTCTCGGAAATCACCCGCATCCTCAATCACATCCTCGCGGTGACGATGGGTGCGATCGACGTCGGTGCCATCACGCCGCCGCTGTGGGGCTTCGAGCAGCGCGAGCTGCTGATGGAGTTTTACGAGCGCGTGTCGGGTGCCCGTCTGCACGCCAATTATTTCCGTCCGGGCGGGGTGGCTTGGGATCTGCCCGATGGTCTGCTGGACGATATTTGGGCGTTCACCGAGCAATTCCCGAAATTCATGGAAGACGTCGACAATTTGTTGACGGACAACCGGATTTTCAAGCAGCGCACCGTCGACATCGGCATCGTCACCAAGGAGCAGGCGCTCGATTGGGGCTTCACCGGCCCGATGCTGCGCGGCTCCGGCGTGGCGTGGGATCTGCGCAAGTCGCAGCCCTACGAGGTCTATGACCGCATGGAGTTCGACATTCCGGTCGGCCTGACCGGCGATTGCTGGGGCCGTTATCTGGTCCGCATGGAGGAAATGCGCCAATCCCTGCGCATCATCCGCCAGTGCTGCAAGGAAATGCCGGACGGCCCGTTCAAGATCGAAGACCGCAAGGTCGCGCCGCCGCCGCGCGGCGAGATGAAGCGGTCGATGGAAGCGCTGATCCATCACTTCAAGCTGTTCACCGAGGGCTTCCACGTTCCGGCGGGCGAAACTTACACCGCCATCGAAGCGCCCAAGGGCGAGTTCGGCGTGTATCTGGTGTCCGACGGCACGAACAAGCCCTACCGCTGCAAGATCCGCGCGCCGGGATTTGCCCACCTTCAGGGCCTGGACTTCATGTCCAAGGGCCACATGCTGGCCGACGCCGTCGCCAACATCGCGTCCATGGACATCGTTTTCGGAGAGATCGATCGATGAGCGCGCCCGCTTCCGATCACGGCCACGAGCCGACGAGCTTCGCCTTCACCCAGGAAAACCTGGAGTTGGCCCAGCGAATCATCGCCAAATACCCGGCCGGCAAACAGGCCAGCGCCTGCATGCCGCTGCTGGATGTGGCCCAGCGTCAGAACGGTGGCTGGTTGCCGCGCGTTGCCATGGACGCCGTGGCCGACCTGCTGGGGATGCCGCGCATCCGCGTGTACGAGGTCGCGACCTTCTACACGATGTACAACAAGAACCCGGTCGGGAAGCACCACATCCAGGTCTGCACCACGACCCCCTGCTGGCTGCGCGGTTCGGACGACATCGTCCACGCCTGCAAGACGAAGCTGGGGATCGGTCTGGGCGAAACCACCGCCGACGGCCAATTCACCCTGGGCGAGGTCGAGTGCTCGGGTGCCTGCGTCAACGCGCCGGTTGTTCAGATCGGTGACGATTATTACGAAGACGTGGCCCCGGAGCATGTGGACGGTCTGATCGAGGCGCTGAAGCGCGGCGAGCGGCCAAAAGCCGGATCGCAGATCGGTCGCCGGTCGTCGGAGCCGCTGGGCGGCCCGACCACGCTGGCGGCTTTTACCACGCAAGCTGACGACTGAGGGGGGAGACCGCGATGCTTCGCGACGAGGACCGCATCTTCACCAACCTCTACGGCTACCAGGACTTCGGTCTTGAGGCGGCCCGCAAGCGCGGTGACTGGGACAACACGGCGGCCATTCTCCAGAATGGGCGCGAGTGGATCATCGAGAATGTGAAGGAGTCGGGCCTGCGCGGACGCGGCGGTGCCGGCTTCTCGACCGGCATGAAGTGGTCCTTCATGCCGAAGAACGTCACCGACAAGCCTGTGTATCTGGTCATCAACGCCGACGAAGGCGAGCCGGGCACCTGCAAGGACCGCGACATCCTGCGCCACGATCCGCACAAGCTGATCGAAGGCTGCCTGATCGCCGGTTTCGCCATCGGGGCGAGCGCCTGCTACATCTACATCCGTGGTGAGTTCTACAACGAAAGCTCCAACGTCCAGCGCGCCATCGACGAGGCGTACGCGGCGGGGCTGATCGGCAAGAACGCCTGCGGGACCGGCTACAGCTACGACGTCTACATCCACCGGGGTGCGGGCGCGTACATCTGCGGCGAAGAGACGGCGCTGATCGAGTCGATCGAGGGCAAGAAGGGGCAGCCGCGCAACAAGCCGCCCTTCCCGGCGCAAGCGGGTCTGTATTCCTGCCCGACCACGGTGAACAACGTCGAATCCATCGCGGTGGTTCCGACCATTCTGCGGCGCGGGGCGGGCTGGTTCGCTGGCCTGGGCCGTCCGAAGAACACCGGAACCAAGCTCTTCTGCATTTCCGGGCACGTCAACAAGCCGTGCAACGTCGAAGAAGAGATGGGCATTCCGCTGAAGGAGCTGATCGAGCGCCACGCCGGTGGCGTGCGCGGCGGCTGGGACAATCTGCTGGCGGTCATCCCCGGCGGCTCGTCGGTCCCGGTGCTGACCAAGGAGATTTGCGACACCGTCCTGATGGATTTCGACTCGCTGCGCGACGTCCGCTCCGGCCTGGGCACGGCGGCGGTCATCGTCATGGACAAGTCGACCGACATCGTGAAGGCGATTGCCCGGCTGTCGAGCTTCTACGCGCATGAATCCTGCGGCCAATGCACGCCGTGCCGCGAAGGCACCGGCTGGATGAGCCGCGTGATGCAGCGCATGGTGACGGGCAACGCCCGCATGGAAGAAATCGACATGCTGCTGCAAGTCACCAAGCAGGTCGAAGGCCACACCATCTGCGCGTTGGGCGACGCCGCCGCCTGGCCGATCCAGGGCCTGTTCCGCCACTTCCGCCCGGAGGTTGAGCGGCGCATCCAGGCTTACCGCAACAGCGCGCCGCTGGCGGCCGAGTAAGGAGTTCCCGTTCCCATGCCGAAACTTACCATCGACGGGATCGAGATCGAGGTCGAGGCGGGCACCTCGATCCTCCAGGCTTGCGAGCAGCTGGGGATCGAGATTCCGCGCTTCTGCTACCATGAACGCCTGAGCGTGCCGGCCAACTGCCGCATGTGTCTGGTGGAGATGGAGCGCGCGCCCAAGCCGGTGGCCTCCTGCGCCATGCCCTGTGGCGACGGGATGGTCGTGAAGACCAACAGCGAAACCGTCCTGAAGGCCCGCAAGGGCGTGATGGAGTTCCTGCTGATCAACCACCCGCTGGATTGCCCGATCTGCGACCAGGGCGGCGAGTGCGATCTGCAGGACCAGGCCATGGCCTATGGCTTTGACCGGGGCCGCTACCTGGAAAACAAGCGCGCCGTCAAAGACAAGTACATGGGTCCGGTCATCAAGACCATCATGACCCGTTGCATCCATTGCACCCGCTGCGTCCGCTTCATCAACGAGGTGGCTGGCGTTCCCGATGTGGGCGCCGTGTACCGTGGTGAGCATATGGAGATCACCACCTTCGTTGAAAAGGCCATCGGGTCGGAATTGTCGGGCAATCTCGCCGACGTCTGCCCGGTCGGCGCGCTGACCCACAAGCCCTACGCCTTCACGGCGCGGCCCTGGGAGCTGCGCAAGACCGAGACGATCGACGTGCTCGACGCCGTCGGCTCCAACATCCGCGTCGACACGCGCGGTGCGGAAGTGATGCGCGTTCTCCCGCGCGTCAACGACGACATCAACGAAGAGTGGCTGAGCGACAAGAGCCGTTACGCCTATGACGGGCTGAAGCGCCAGCGTCTGGATCGTCCCTACGTCCGCAAGGACGGCAAGCTGGTGGCGGTGAGCTGGGCCGACGCCTTTGCCGCCATCGCCGCGAAGGTCAAGGGTGTGGCGGGCAACCGCATCGCCGCGATCTCCGGCGATCTGGCCGACGTGGAAGCCCAATTCGCCCTGAAGGAGCTGATGGGCCGCCTCGGTTCGGCCAATCTGGATTGCCGCCAGGATGGCGCGCGCTTCGACACCTCGGTGCGCGCGGGCTATCTGTTCAATTCCGGCATCGCCGGGATCGAAAAGGCCGATGTGATCCTGCTGGTCGGCACCAACCCGCGCTGGGAAGGCACGCTGGTCAACGCCCGGATACGCAAGCGCTATCTGGCCGGTGGGGTCAAGATCGCGCTGATCGGCGAGCAGAAGGACCTGACCTACCCCTACGCCCACATCGGGGCGGGGCCGGACACGCTCCAGCAGCTCATCGACGGTTCGCATCCCTTCTCCGAGACGCTGCGCAACGCCAAGAACCCGCTGATGATCGTCGGCATGGGTGCCTTCCAGCGCGCCGACGGTCTGGCCGTCCAGGCCGCCGCCCGCATCACCGGCGAAGTCTATGGCATGTTCCGCGACGATTGGAGCGGCTTCAACGTGCTGCACACCGCCGCCGGGCGCGTGGGCGGGATTGAGGCCGGTTTCCTGCCGGGCGAGGGCGGCCGCGACGTTCACGGCATTCTCGACGGCGCGTCGAAGGGCGAGATCGATGTCGTCTACCTGCTGGGGGCCGACGAGATCGACACCGCCAAGCTGGGCAAGGCGTTCGTGATTTACCAGGGCCACCATGGCGACGCCGGGGCGCACCGCGCCGACGTCATCCTGCCGGGTGCGGCCTACACCGAAAAGAACGCGGTCTACGTCAACACCGAAGGCCGTCCGCAGCTGGCCCGTCTGGCGGCGTTCCCGCCGGGTGAGGCCCGCGAGGATTGGAAGATCCTGCGCGCCCTGTCGGAAGCGCTGGGCGCGACCCTGCCGTTCGACACGCAAAGCCAGCTTCGCCAGCGTCTGCTGGCCGCCAACCCGATCTTCGCGGCGGTTGGCCAGATGACCCCGGCGACCTGGTCCCCGTTCGGCGTTCAGGGCGCGGTGGACGCGGCTCCCTTCGTGTCGCCGATCACCAACTTCTACATGACCGACCCGATCAGCCGGGCGTCGGTGACGATGGCCAACTGCACGGAAGCGCTTGTCGGCCCTGCTCAGGAGAGGACTGGCACCCATGGCTGAGTTCTTCAACGGCTTCCTGCTGCCGCTCATCATCATCGTTCTGAAGATTCTGGCGATCACCGTCCCGTTGCTGGTGGCGGTGGCCTTCATGACCTACGCCGAACGCAAGATCATGGCCGGGATGCAGCTCCGCCAAGGGCCGATGCTGGTCGGTCCCTTCGGTCTGTTGCAGCCCTTCGCCGACGGTCTGAAGCTGTTCGCCAAGGAACAGATCCTGCCGGAAGGGGCCAACCGCGTGGTGTTCTACATCGCGCCGATGATCACCTTCTTCCTGGCGCTGGTGGCCTGGGCGGTCATTCCGTTCGATTACGGTGTGGTGCTGTCGAACATCAATGTCGGCGTGCTGTACCTGTTCGCCATCTCCTCGCTCGGTGTCTATGGCATCGTCATGGCGGGCTGGGCGTCCAACTCGCGCTACGCCTTCCTCGGCGCTCTGCGCTCGGCGGCGCAGATGGTGTCCTACGAAGTGTCGATGGGCCTCATCATCATCACCGTGTTGCTGTGCGTCGGGTCGCTGAACCTGACCGACATCGTGCGCGCGCAAGAGAAGATTTGGTTCGCGATCCCGCTGTTCCCGATGTTCATCATGTTCTTCATCTCGGCCCTGGCCGAGACGAACCGGTCGCCCTTCGATTTGCCGGAAGGTGAGTCCGAACTGGTCGCCGGTTTCATGGTGGAATACAGCTCGGCACCGTTCGCGCTCTTCTTCCTGGGCGAATACGCCAACATGATCCTGATGAGCGCGATGACCAGCATCCTGTTCCTGGGTGGGTGGCTGTCGCCGTTGCCGTTCGCGCCCTTCACCTGGATCCCGGGTGTCGTCTGGCTCGCTCTGAAGATCAGCGCCTGTCTGTTCACGTTCGTGTGGGTGCGCGCCACCATGCCGCGTTACCGCTACGACCAGTTGATGCGGTTGGGGTGGAAGGTCTTCCTGCCATTCTCGCTGTTCTGGGTCGTGCTGACCGCCGGTGTGCTGGTGACGTTCGGCTGGCTGCCCAAGTGAGCCGCGTGCGTTTCGCAACCCATTACTGAATTTCGTTGAAATGCCGACGCGCCCACGCGGCCCGTCGGCAAGGAAGGAGACGAAGAGGCCATGGCGTTCCTCGACCGCGCGGCGCGCAGCCTGTTCCTGACCGAGTTGGTGAGCGGCCTAGCGCTGACCTTCAGCTATATGTTCAAGCCCAAGGTCACGCTGAACTACCCGTATGAGAAGGGGCCGATCAGCTCCCGGTTCCGTGGCGAGCACGTGTTGCGCCGCTACGCGAACGGCGAGGAGCGCTGCATCGCCTGCAAGCTCTGCGAGGCGGTGTGCCCGGCGCTGGCCATCACCATCGAGGCCGAACCGCGCAACGACGGCAGCCGCCGGACGACGCGTTATGACATCGACATGACCAAGTGCATCTATTGCGGCCTGTGCCAAGAGGCCTGCCCGGTGGACGCGGTGGTCATGGGGCCGAATTTCGAGTTCTCCACCGAAAATCGTGAAGAGCTTTTCTACAACAAGCAGAAGCTGCTGGCGAACGGCGACCGCTGGGAGGCGGAGATTGCCCAGAACCTCGCGGCCGAGGCTCCATACCGGTAAGCGGAAGCGAGACATTCGATGATACTGCAAGGCATCGCTTTTTACGTGTTCGCCGCGCTGCTGGTGGCCTCTGGTGTGATGGTCATCTCGGCGCGCAACCCCGTTCACTCTGTTCTTTATCTCATCCTCGCCTTTTTTCAGGCGGCGGGTCTGTGCCTGCTGATGGGCGCCGAATTCGTCGCGATGATCCTGGTCATCGTGTATGTCGGCGCGGTCGCGGTGCTGTTCCTGTTCGTGGTGATGATGCTGGACATCAATTTCCGCGAGCTGCGCCAGGGCGCGCTTGAGGTGTTGCCGCTGGGTGGCCTGATCGGGCTGATCCTGCTGTCCGAACTGGCCGCCGTCGTTGGTGGCTGGATCGTGGCTCCGGGTGTGGAAAAGCTCGCCGCCGCGCCGACCCCGGCGATCTCGACGGTGACGAACACCCACGCGCTCGGCCAGCTGATGTACACCCAGTATGTCTATCTGTTCCAAGCCTGCGGCATCGTGCTGCTGATCGCCATGATCGGGGCCATCGTGCTGACCCTGCGCCACCGGGCCGGTGTGCGGAAGCAGGATGTCGGCGCGCAGATCGCCCGTCATCGCGACAGCGTGGTTGCCATCCGCAAGGTTTCGTCCGGGGAGGGCGTGTAATCATGGAGATCGGTCTCGGGCATTATCTGACGGTCTCGGCCATCGTCTTCACTCTGGGTGTCCTTGGGATCTTCCTCAACCGGAAGAACGTCATCGTCATCCTGATGTCGATCGAAATGATGCTGCTGGCGGTGAACCTGAATCTGGTCGCCTTCTCCACGCATCTGCACGATCTGGTCGGTCAGATCTTCGCCATGATCATCCTGACCGTGGCGGCCGCCGAGGCGGCCATCGGTCTGGCCATCCTGGTGGTCTACTTCCGCAACCGTGGCTCGATCCGAGTCGAAGACATCAACATGATGAAGGGTTGAGGCGGCGCTATGGAAGTCCTCGTCGTATTCCTCCCGCTTCTGGCGTTCCTCATCGCCGGATCGATCGCGTTGTTCGGTGGGCCGAAGGCCGCACCGGCGGCGGGTCACGGGCACGGTCATGACCACGGTCACGACCATCATCACCACGCGCATGGTCACGACGATCATGCCCATCACGACGACGCGCACGATGATGGTCACGACGACCATCACGTTGTCGCCGGTCCGCCCACCGTGGGCGACCGGGCGGCGCAGTTCGTGACGACGGGTGCCGTCCTGCTGTCGGCGTTCCTGTCCTGGCTGCTGTTCTTCGACGTCGCCGTTGGTGGGCATCCGCGCACCATCGAGCTGGCGACCTGGATCCGCAGCGGCGGCCTGGATGTGTCGTGGGCGCTGCGCGTCGACCAACTCACCGCTGTGATGCTGGTGGTGGTCAACAGCGTGTCGGCCTGTGTGCATCTGTACTCCATCGGCTACATGGCCGAGGATCCGCAGAAGCCGCGCTTCATGGGCTATCTGTCGCTTTTCACCTTCGCCATGCTGATGCTGGTGACGGCCGACAACCTCGTCCAACTGTTCTTCGGTTGGGAAGGGGTGGGTCTGGCCTCCTACCTGCTCATCAACTTCTGGTACGAGAAGCCTTCGGCCAACGCCGCCGCGATGAAGGCCTTCCTGGTCAACCGTGTGGGCGACTTCGGCTTCGCGCTCGGCATCTTCGCGATCTTCGTGCTGACCGGTTCGGTCCAGTTCGACGCGATCTTCGCCAAGGCGTCGACGCTGACCGGTGCCTCGCTGCATTTCCTGAGCTGGGATTTCAACGGCCTGACCATCGCCTGCCTGCTGCTGTTCATGGGTGCCATGGGCAAGTCAGCGCAGCTTGGTCTGCACACCTGGCTGCCGGACGCGATGGAAGGCCCGACCCCGGTGTCGGCGCTCATCCACGCTGCCACCATGGTGACGGCCGGTGTGTTCATGCTCTGCCGCCTGTCGCCGGTCTTCGAATACGCTCCGGCGGCGCTCGAAGTGGTGGCGGTGGTGGGCGGCCTGACCGCGTTCGTCGCGGCGACCATCGGCTTCACCCAGTTCGACATCAAGCGCGTCATCGCCTATTCGACGATGAGCCAGCTCGGCTACATGTTCTTCGCGGCGGGCGTTTCGGCCTATGGCGCGGCCATGTTCCACCTGTTCACGCACGCCTTTTTCAAGGCGCTGCTGTTCTTGGGTGCCGGTTCCGTCATCCACGCGCTGCATCATGAGCAGGACATGCGCAAGATGGGTGGCGTGTGGCGCAAGATCCCCTTCACCTACGCGGTGATGTGGATCGGCAACCTCGCGCTCGCCGGTCTGCCCTTCTTCGCGGGCTTCTACTCCAAGGACATGATCCTGGAGGCCGCTTACGCCTCGGGCAGCCCGGTTGGCCGGTTCGCCTTCGCGCTGGGCATCGCGGCGGCTCTGCTGACCGCCTTCTACTCCTGGCGTCTGCTGTTCATGACCTTCCATGGCAAGCCGCGCATGGAGAAATCGGTCTACGACCACGCCCATGAATCGCCGATCGTCATGCTGATCCCGCTGGCGGTTCTGGCCCTGGGTGCCCTGTTCGCCGGTGTCGGTTTCCACCAGTGGTTCATCGGTCACGACCGCATGGAGTTCTGGGGCAAGGCGATCCTGGCGTTGCACGAGCATGACAGCATCGAAGCGGCGCACCATCACCTGCCCGGTTGGGTGGGGCTGGCCCCGCTGGTGGTTGGCTTGATCGGCATCGCTGCCGCCTACATTGCCTACATCCAGATCCCGAGCCTGCCCGCGACCTTCGCGCGCCTGTTCAAGGGGCTGCATCAGTTCCTGTCCAACAAGTGGTACTTCGACGAGCTGTACGACGCGCTCTTCACACGTCCGGCCAAGGCCCTGGGCCATGGTCTGTGGAAGTCGGGCGACGGTGCGTTGATCGACGGCGTCGGTCCCGATGGTGTGGCCGCTGCCACCCGCGACATCGCGGGCCGGGTCAGCCGCGTGCAGTCGGGGTATGTTTATCATTACGCGTTTGCCATGGTGATCGGCGTTGTTCTGCTGGTCGCCTGGCTCTCGATGTTCGGTTGAGCGGTTGAGGGGGAACTACAAAAATGGCTAGCTGGCCGCTCCTGTCGTTCACGACCTTCCTGCCGCTCGTCGGTGTGGCGTTGATCCTGCTGTTTTGCAGGGGCACGTCGCCGGATGTGGTGCGGAACGTCCGCTTCATCGCGCTGTGGACGACTCTCGTCACCTTCGTGCTGACGCTGTTCATCTGGATCAACTTCGATCCGCGCAACCCCGGCTACCAGATGGTCGAAAAGGCCGCCTGGATCCCGGATTTCGGCATCACTTATCACATGGGCGTGGACGGCATTTCGGTGCTGTTCGTCGTCCTCTCCGGCTTCCTGATGCCGCTGTGCATCCTGGCGAGCTGGGAAGCGGTTCAGCTCCGCGTCAAGGAGTACATGATCGCCTTCCTCGCGTTGGAAACCCTGATGATCGGGATGTTCTGCGCGCTGGATTTCGTGCTGTTCTACATGTTCTTCGAAGGCGTCCTGATCCCGATGTTCCTCATCATCGGGATTTGGGGCGGCGGTCGCCGCGTCTACGCCGCCTTCAAGTTCTTCCTCTACACGCTGCTCGGCTCCGTGCTGATGCTGTTGGCGATCCTGGCCATGTATTACGTGGCCGGAACGACCGACGTGCCGACGATCACCGCGACCCAGTTCCCGCGCAACATGCAGCTCTGGCTGTGGCTCGCTTTCTTCGCGTCCTTCGCGGTGAAGGTGCCGATGTGGCCGGTGCACACCTGGTTGCCCGACGCCCACGTCGAAGCGCCGACCGCCGGTTCGGTCATCCTGGCCGGTGTGCTGCTGAAGATGGGCGGTTACGGTTTCCTGCGCTTCAACATTCCGATCCTGCCGGAAGCCACCGAGTATTTCGCGCCGCTGATCTACACCCTGTCGGTCATCGCCGTGATCTACACCTCGCTGGTCGCCCTGGCCCAGGAGGACATGAAGAAGCTGATCGCCTATTCGTCGGTCGCGCACATGGGCTTTGTCACCATCGGCATGTTCGCGCTGAACCAGCAGGGCATCGAAGGCTCGATCTTCCAGATGCTGTCGCACGGCGTCGTGTCGGGCGCGCTCTTCCTCTGCGTCGGTGTGGTCTATGACCGGTTGCACACCCGCGAGATCGCCCGCTACGGCGGTCTGGTGAAGAACATGCCGAAATACGCGGTGGTGTTCCTGTTCATGACCATGGCGTCGGTCGGTCTGCCGGGAACCGCCGGGTTCGTCGGCGAATTCCTGGTGCTGCTCGGCGTCTTCCGCGACAACACCTGGGTCGCCGCGCTGGCCGCGACGGGCATGGTGCTGGGTGCGGCCTACGCGCTGTGGCTCTACCGCCGTGTTGTCTACGGCAAGCTGGTGAAGCCGGACGTCAAGGCGATGTTCGACCTGACCCCCCGCGAAGTGGCGATCTTCGTTCCGCTGATCGTCGTGGTTCTGTGGATGGGCGTCTATCCGAGCAGCTTCCTCAACGTCACCTCGGCGTCGGTCGAGCATCTGATCCAGACCTACCAGACCAAGCTGGCCGCGTCGCACGCCGCGTCCGGCCTGTCGGTCGCCGCGCGCTAAGGGGTTCTTCGACATGACCGCAGTGTTTCCCGACATCTGGCCGGCCCTGCCGGAGATCTTCCTCGCTGGTGCGGGGATGGCTCTGCTGTTGATCGGCGTGTTCCGTGGGGACGGCTTCACCCGTCCCGTGTCCTACTTCGCCGTCGTCGCCATGCTGCTCGCCGCCATTCTGGCGATGGGCTATGGCACGGGGCGGGTTGTCACCTTCAACGGGATGTTCGTGATGGACGCCTTCGGCGTCTTCATGAAGGTCCTGGTCCTGATCGCGGCGGCGCTGTCGGTCATTCTCTCGCTCGGCTTCAACGAGCGGGAGCAGATGGCCCGCTTCGAGTATCCGATCCTCATGCTGTTCGCCACGCTCGGCATGCTGATGATGATTTCGGCCAACGATCTCATCGCGCTGTATGTTGGCCTGGAGACGCAGAGCCTGGCGCTGTACGTCATCGCGGCCTTCCGCCGCGACAGCGCCAAGTCGTCGGAAGCCGGTCTGAAGTATTTCGTTCTGGGCGCGCTGTCGTCGGGTATGCTGCTCTACGGCGCGTCGCTGGTGTATGGCTTCGCCGGGACCACGTCCTTCGACAAGATCGCGGCGTTGTTCGCCGGTGGCGCGCATGTTTCGCCCGGTCTGGTGATCGGTCTCGTCTTCGTGCTCGCTGGTCTGGCCTTCAAGGTGTCGGCCGCTCCGTTCCACATGTGGACGCCGGACGTCTATGAAGGCGCGCCGACCCCGGTGACGGCCTTCTTCGCCGCCGCGCCGAAGGTGGCCGCGATTGCCCTGCTGACCCGCGTGCTGGTCGAGCCGTTCGGTCATCTGTCGGCCCAGTGGCATCAGGTGCTCGTCGCCGCGTCGGTGCTCTCCATGGTCATCGGTTCCTTCGCCGCGATCATGCAGACCAGCATCAAGCGCATGATGGCCTACAGCTCCATCGGTCACGTCGGCTACGCGCTGGTCGGTCTGGCGGCGGGCACGCAGGACGGTGTGCGCGGCGTTCTGATCTACATGGCGCTCTACATCGCCATGAACATCGGTGCCTTCGCCGTTCTGCTGTCGATGAAGGCCAAGGGCGTCATGCTGGAGGAGATCAAGGATTTCGCCGGTCTGTCGAAGACCAACCCGCTGTTGGCGGCCACCATGGCGATCTTCATGTTCTCCATGGCGGGCATCCCCCCGATGGCGGGCTTCTTCGGCAAGCTCTATGTCTTCCTCGCCGCCATCGCCGTGCAGGATTACGCCCTGGCGGTGATCGGTGTGCTGACCAGCGTGGTGGGCGCGTTCTATTACCTGCGCATCGTCAAGATCATGTATTTCGACGAGCCGACCGTCGTGGTCGACAAGATCGACGATGATGGCATGACCGGCATCCTGGTTGTCACCAGCCTGTTCACCCTGCTGTTCTTCGTGGCCCCGGCCCCGATCATGAACGGCGCGGCGGCGGCGGCGGCGGCTCTGTTCGCCGGATGATGCAGCCCGCATGATGGCTGGTGTTCACGAAGGGGAGGTGGCCGCCTTGCGGCTGCCCCCCGGCTTTCGCATCAAGGCCTTCGACTCGGTTGGCAGCACCAACGACGAGGCGAAGGCTTTGGCGCGTTCAGGGGCGGGCGAGGGGACGATTGTCTGGGCGCGCCGCCAGGACACTGGGCGCGGCCGCCGGGGACGGGCCTGGACCTCGCCGGAAGGCAACCTGTACAGCTCGATTGTGTTGCGGCCTCGGCGCGTTCCGGCGGATGCCGCGCTGGTTTCCTTTGTCGCGGCTTTGGCGATTGCGGAGACAGCGGAAACGGTGTTGCCCGATCCGTCGGGCGTGCGCTGCAAATGGCCGAACGATGTGCTGATCCATGGGCGCAAGCTGTCCGGCATCCTGTTGGAGTCGGAGCAGGGCACCGATGGCGCGGTGGATTGGCTGGTTCTGGGAGTTGGCATCAATCTGCGCCATTTCCCGGAAACCGCTGATTACGCGGCCACGTCCCTGCTGGCGGAAGGCGCGCCAGCCATGACGCCGTCGGCCCTGCTGGAGATCTACGCCGACCGTCTGGCGCAGTGGTATCGCCGCTGGCTGGACCATGGGTTCGCCCCCGTGCGCGCGGCGTGGTTGGAACGCGCGCGTGGTTTGGGCGGCCCGATTCTGGTGCGATTGGCCGATCGCACAATCTCCGGTGTGTTCGTGGATCTGGACAGCGACGGTGTTCTGTTGCTTGATCCCGATGATGGTGGTCCGCGCCAGCGCATCACCGCCGGTGATGTGTTCTTTCCGCAATCGCCCGCAGTTTGAGACGGATATAGACCATGCTGCTCGCCATCGACGCCGGAAACACGAATGTGGTGTTCGCCATCTATGACGGCGACCGCCAGCGTGGCATTTGGCGCACCGCGACCGATCCCAAACGCACGTCCGACGAGTACATGGTCTGGCTCACCCATTTGATGGCGCTGAAGAACCTGAAGCCGGTGGACATCCACGGCGCGGTGATCGCCAGCGTCGTGCCGGGTGCCACCTTCAACCTGAAACGTCTGTGCAAGGATCATTTCGGTTGTGAGCCGGTGATCGTCGGCCAGCCCGGCGTCGATCTGGGGACCCGCGCCCTGGTGGATCGGCCGGAGGAGGTGGGGGCGGACCGTCTGGTCAACACGGTGGCGGCGGCCGCGACCTACAAGACCCCTTTGATCGTGATTGATTTTGGCACGGCCACCACCTTCGATGTGGTGGATTCCGACGGCAATTACCGGGGCGGGGTGATCGCACCCGGCCTGAATTTGTCGTTGGAGGCCCTGCAGATGGCGGCGTCCAAGCTGCCCCGGGTGGAGATCCAGCCGCCCGCCGAGGTGATTGGCAAGAACACGGTTGCCTGCATGCAGTCCGGCATCTTCTGGGGCTATGTCGGCCTCATCGAGGGGTTGGTGTCCCGCATCCGGGCCGAGTATGGCGAACCAATGACGGTGGTCGGCACCGGCGGCCTGGCTGTGCTGTTCGCCAAAGCCACCCACGTCATCGAACACACCGACAGCGAACTCACGCTGCGCGGTCTTCTCCTGATCCACAAGCGCAACATGAGCAAATGACCCAATCCTCCCAGGCCGACGCCGGCGCATCGTCTCATCCGGCGGACCCCTTCGCGATGGAGGATGACGCCCTCTATTTCCTGGCGCTTGGCGGCTCCGGGGAAATCGGGATGAACCTCAATCTGTACGGCCACCGTGGCAAATGGCTGATGGTCGATCTCGGCATCTCCTTTGCCGACGACACCATGCCGGGTCTGGACGTCATCATGCCGGACCCCAGCTTCATCGTGGACCGCCGCGACGATCTGGTTGGGCTGGTGGTGACGCACGCGCACGAGGATCACCTCGGCGCGATCCAGTATCTGTGGCCGGAGTTGCGCTGCCCGGTCTATTGCACACCCTTCACCGCGTCGGTGTTGCGGGCCAAGCTGCACGAGCGCGGCCTGTCGGGGGTGGTGCCGATTCACGAGGTTCCGCTGGGCGGATCGCTGGAGGCCGGACCGTTCGCCGTTGAATACGTCACGATGACCCATTCGATCCCGGAGCCGAACGCGCTCGCCATCCGCACGGCGGCGGGCACGGTGGTGCACACCGGGGATTGGAAGCTGGATCCCAACCCGCTGATCGGCGCGGTGGCCGACGAAAAGCGGTTGCGCGAAATCGGTGACGAGGGCGTGTTGGCCCTGGTCGGCGACAGCACCAACGCGCTGGTTCCCGGATGGACCGGGTCGGAAGCGACCGTGCGCACCAGCCTGACCGATCTGATCGGGCGCTACCCGAACGTTCGCATCGCGGTGAGCTGTTTTGCCACCAACGTCGCGCGTTTGCAGAGCATCGCCACGGCGGCGGCGGCGCACGACCGCCATGTCGCGCTGGTTGGCCGGTCGCTGTGGCGCATCAACGACGCGGCGCGGGCAAACGGCTATTTGGCCGACGTGCCGAAATTCCTGTCGGAGCATGACGCGGGCTACCTGCCGCGCGAAAAGGTCGTGTTGATCTGCACCGGCAGCCAGGGCGAACCGCGTTCGGCCTTGGCGCGGATCGCCGGGAACGATCACCCGCAAATCACCCTGTCGCGCGGCGACGTGGTGGTGTTTTCCTCCCGCGAGATCCCCGGCAACGAGCGGGCGATCGGGCGGATGCAGAATCAGTTGATCGCCCAAGGGATCGAGCTGGTGACGGCGGATGAGGAAACCATCCATGTGTCCGGCCACCCGGCGCGTGACGAGCTGGTGCGCATGTTCCAGTGGGTTCGCCCGCGCATCGCCGTGCCGGTCCATGGAGAACAGCGTCACCAGCAGGCCCACGCCGCCCTGGCCCAGGATTGCCAAATCCCCGAACAGATCGTGCCCAGCAACGGCCAGATCATCCGCTTGTCGCCGGATGCCCCGCCGGAGGTGGTCGCGCATGTCCGGTCGGGCCGGATGGCGCTGGACGGCAAGCGCCTCATTTCGCTCGACAACGGTCTGATGCGGACGCGCAACCGCATGGTCAACAACGGGGCCTCCGTCGTCACGCTGGTGATGACCGCGCGCGGCGAATTGGTGACGGCCCCGCAGGTGTCGGTGATGGGGCTGATCGACGAGGTGGCGGACCGCGACATGCTGCTCGACATCATCGATGCGGTGCGCGAGGCGGTGGGGGCCTTGTCCAAGACGGCGCGGGCCGACGACGCCCAGGTCAAGGAGGCGGCGCGCATCGCCGTCCGGCGCTGCTTCAATGCGTCTCACGGCAAGAAGCCGGTCACGGATGTCCATTTGATCCGTGTATAAGGGGACCTGGATAAGGGCGGTGGAGCAACCGCCGCCCACCCGCCAGGAGAGCCAGCGAGGACAGCATGATTGGACGTTTGAATCACGTGGCCATTGTCGTTCCCGACCTGACGGCGGCGACGGCCCTGTACCGCGACACCCTGGGCGCGTCGGTGTCGACCCCGGTCGATCTGCCCGCCCACGGCGTGACCGTGGTGTTCGTCTCGCTGCCCAACACCAAGATCGAGTTGCTCCATCCCTTTGGTGAAAAATCACCGATCGCACCGTTTTTGGAGAAGAACACGGCCGGTGGCATCCATCACATCTGCTATGAGGTGGACGACATCCTGGCCGCGCGCGACCAGTTGAAGGCGCAGGGCGCGCGCGTTCTGGGCGACGGCGAGCCGAAGATCGGCGCGCACGACAAGCCGGTTCTGTTCCTGCATCCCAAGGATTTTTGTGGCACCCTGGTGGAGTTGGAGCAGGCCTGACGCCTGACCGAGCGGAAGGGGCGGTGCGATGGACGGATGGGTCTCCGGAATCTTCGTCTACGTCGTGGTCTGGTGGATCGCGTTGTTCGCGGTCTTGCCATGGGGCGTGCGCGCACCGGACAACCCCGAACCGGGGATGGCGACCAGCGCGCCGGTTGAGCCGCGCATGGGCCGGAAGGTGCTGGCGACGTCGATCCTCGCGCTTGTCATCTGGTTGGTGATCTTCGCCATCGACCGGTCGGGGCTGATTTCGTTCCGGGACATGATCAAGGACATGTGACGCCGGTCGCGTGTTTCATAACCAAGCCGCGCCGGGTGCGGATCGACAAAGGCCGTGGGACATCTCACGGCCTTTGTCATTCAGAAGCGACGCGGCAATGTGATGAAAAATTAGGCTTTCATCGGTCTTTTTTTGATCAAGCGCACAGGGGCGAGGCAAAATTGCAAGAAAATTGGGCGAAGTTAAGGTTTGCCCATCTTTTCATCTTGTCAGGCATCCCTGACCGGCGCAGACTTTGACCTGTGATTGGAGGGAATAGCGATGTTTCCTCTTGTCCGACGCCTGGTGGCGATTCCTCCCGAAACTTTTGTGGCCGCGCCGCTTTTGCTGCGCGGCCTTTTTCTGGCCAGCCGACAGGGTGGGGGATCCGGTTCGATGGATTCTTTCCAAATCCGTTGCAGAAAGCGTTAACGGTTTACTTGGTAATGTTGCTTCGATAGCCACATTATTCAGGTGCGCTCGGCGTGGTCGTGTGCCCAGAAACCACGCGGCGAAGCGGAAGGACAATCAGTCGGGGCGTTGATGGCGGGGAATGAAAACGAACGCTTTGAGCAGTTTGCGGCGGTTTTGACCACCGAATTGCTGGAGCGGACCAAGAAAAGCATGGAGCTGCTCGCGCCAGAGCAACAGCCATGTTCAAAATTGCCTTTCGTACAGACGCCATCCTTCGTTGAATTTTATGCCGAAGTGGTTCGGGTTGGCATCCTTCCGGTGGTGCTGAGCCGTCGTCCGGTCCGGGCGATTGTGGGCGATGTCGATTGGAAACGGGAAGGGCGCGAGTATCTGCTCACCGTTCTGGACGACCGTTCGAACGCCGTCTTCACCGCGTGGGATTTCGCCTGGGATTCCCTGTGGGACGAGCGCAAGATCAGTGCGGACTCCAACAACGGCGGCCCGAAGGAGAAAAAAGGCTTCTTCAGTTCCCTGTTCGGCCGGAAATCAGCCGCCAAACCCGAACAGCGCCCGTCGGGCGAGG
This sequence comes from Azospirillum sp., assembly GCA_027486405.1. Classification (GTDB taxonomy): domain Bacteria; phylum Pseudomonadota; class Alphaproteobacteria; order Azospirillales; family Azospirillaceae; genus Azospirillum. The sequence goes on from JAIXPD010000062.1 coordinate 32,957, forward strand.
AGGGAGAGGGCGGCGTGATGGCCGGGCTGCACACGATGCTGACCGAATTGGCCGATCGCCGTGGTTTCCTGCCGCTGTTCCACGAGGATGTGCGGATTTTGAAGGGCATACCGCGCGTCAAGCCGGGGCGGGTGGCGCAGGCGTGGAAAGAGATCACCCAGTACCATCATCAGGAATTCTATTTGTCGGAGAAGGAGCAGGCCAAGCCGGGCGTGACCTCCGAATGCTTGCAGAAATGGCATTACAATTTGCCCGACAAGATCGGCGAGTTCCTGGTGGTGAAGGCGGCGGTCGATCTGGAGCATGTCAACAAGCCCTTCATCGGCAAATACATCCGCCAATCCGCCCGCACCCAGGAAGAGGCGGAAAAGGGCATGCCTTATCTGACCGTCTATTGGAAAAGCATGTCGAATCCGGTGGTGGTGCAGCAGACGCACACCTTGTAGCCGTTGGACCAGGATTGGGGGCGGACATGATGCGGATGGTGTGCTGGCTGCCCATGGCGGCGGTGATTGTGGCGATGGCGAGCGCGTCGGCGCAGGCCCAACAGCCGGGAAAGCCGGTGGTCGATCCGGCGCTGTGCCGTGCCTTGGTCCGCCACCAACCCGCGCCCGATGTGGCTTACAAACCCGGGGTGGATGCGAAGGGGCGGCCGGTCGCCCCCGCCGATCTGCCAGGGTCCGCCGGGGCGATGGCCGCCGCCGCTCCGATTGAGATCCCCCTGACCATGGATCTGGCCCGCCGGATGGGGGTGAGGCTGCCGAACGGCGGCTTGCCCACCGACACGGTGATCGGGCGGATGACGCTGGACGGTGGCCGTTTGATGCTGAACGGGCAACCGCTGGGCGGCGCGTCGGAAGCGGAGTTGATCGCGCTGTGCCGGGGCCGCTGATCCATCCCGTGCCCGATCCCGTGCCCGATCCGGGCGCGCGCGGCTAAGGGCGCGGTGGACAAGCGGGGGCGTCCTACCTAAAGTCCGATCCCGACCCGCGTTGCGGACCCGATGGCCCGCGCGACTCCGAACACCTTTTGCACACGAGATCCGAGCCATGCGGCTGTCCAGCTTCTTCCTGCCGACCCTCAAGGAGACCCCGACGGAGGCGCAAATCGTCTCGCACCGCCTGATGCTGCGGGCCGGGATGATCCGTCAGACCAGCGCGGGGATTTACGCCTGGCTGCCGCTGGGCCACCGGGTGCTGAAGAAGATCGAACAGATCGTCCGCGAGGAGCAGAACGCGGCGGGCGCGCAGGAATTGCTGATGCCGACCATCCAGTCGGCCGATCTGTGGCGTGAAAGCGGCCGTTACGACGATTACGGCAAGGAGATGCTGCGCATCACCGACCGCCACGAGCGCGAGATGCTGTTCGGCCCGACGAACGAGGAGATGATCACCGACATCTTCCGCAGCTTCGTCAAGAGTTACCGTCAGTTGCCGCTGAACCTGTACCACATCCAGTGGAAGTTCCGGGACGAGATCCGCCCGCGTTTCGGCGTGATGCGCGGTCGTGAATTCCTGATGAAGGACGCCTATTCCTTCGACATCGACGCCGACAGCGCCCGCCGGTCCTATCAGAAGATGTTCCTGGCCTATTTGCGCACCTACGCGCGTTTGGGGCTGAAGGCGATTCCGATGCGCGCCGACACCGGCCCCATCGGCGGCGACCTGAGCCACGAATTCATCATCCTGGCGGAAACCGGCGAAAGCGGCGTCTTCTGCCACAAGGATTGGATGGAACTGGACGTTCTGAAGGACGCGCCGAACGTCGAGGACGATCTGCAACCCTTCTTCGATCAGGTGACGGCCATCTACGCCGCGACCGACGAGAAGCACGACGCAGCGACCTGCCCGGTGGCCGAATCCGATCTGGTGTCGGCGCGCGGCATCGAGGTGGGGCACATCTTCAATTTCGGCACCAAATATTCCAAGCCGATGAACGCGGTGGTCGCCGGTCCGAACGGGGAAGCGATCCCGGTCGAAATGGGGTCCTACGGCATCGGCGTGTCGCGCCTGATGGGCGCGATCATCGAGGCCAGCCACGACGACAACGGCATCATCTGGCCGGATTCGGTGGCCCCCTTCAACGTCGGCCTCATCAACCTGAAGGTTGGCGACGCCGAAACCGACCGCGTCTGTCTGGACCTCTACGCCAAGCTCCAGGCCGCTGGTCTGGACGTGGCCTATGACGACCGCGACGAACGTCCGGGTGCGAAGTTCGCCGACATGGACCTGATCGGTCTGCCCTGGCAGTTGGTGGTCGGGCCGCGCGGGTTGAAATCCGGTGTGGTCGAATTGAAGCGCCGCGCCACCGGCGAAAAGGAAGAGCTGTCGGTCGAGGCCGCTTTGGCCAAGCTGACCGCCTGAAGGCGGTTGTCCACCCGGATCGGCCTGCCGTGAGGGTGCGACCGTCGTGAGGGTGTGACAACGAAAGGCAGTCTTTGCGCGCGGCGGCAAGCTGCCCTATCTTCCCGGCGGTGAGGCGTGAGCTTCACCGCCTTTTTTCCTGCCCGCAGGCCGCCGGATTTTCTGCATGATCTTCAACGCATTCGAACGCATGGTCGCCATGCGCTACCTCCGGGCGCGACGCCAGGAGGGGTTCATTTCGGTGATCGCGGGCTTTTCGCTGCTCGGCATTGCGCTGGGGGTGGCGACGCTCATCATCGTGATGGCGGTGATGAACGGTTTCCGGGCGGAACTGTTGGGCCGGGTGCTGGGGCTGAACGGGCATCTGAACGTCTACAACCTGCGCGGTGGCCCGCTGCCGGATTTTGACCGGTTGACCGGCCAACTGCGCAACACCCCCGGCATCGTCAACGTGACGCCGACGGTGGAAGGGCAGGCGCTGGTGTCGGCGCGGGGCATCGCGTCCGGCGCTGTGGTGCGCGGGGTGAGGGCGGAGGATTTCCAGGCCCGTCCGACCTTGGCGAACGGGGTGGTGCGCGGCTCCGCCCTGGAGTTCGGCGAGGATCGCGTCGCCATCGGCGCGCGCATGGCGCAGCGGTTGGGCCTGTCGGTGGGCGATTCCATCACCCTGATCGCGCCGCAGGGCAATGTGACCGCCTTTGGCACCGTGCCGCGTCTGCGCAGCTACCCCATCGGGGCGATCTTCGATGTGGGCATGTTCGAATACGACAACAGCTTCGTGTTTCTGCCGCTGGAGGAGGCGCAGGCCTTTTTCCGCACCGGGGACGCGGTGTCGTCGCTGGAAATCTTCGTTCAGGACCCCGTGCAGATCCGGGCGGCGCGCGACGCGGTGCAGTCGGTGGTGGCCGGGGTTGGCCGGGTGGTGGATTGGCAGCAGTCCAATTCCAGCTTTTTCAACGCCCTTCAGGTCGAACGGAACGTCATGTTCCTGATCCTGTCGCTCATCATCATGGTCGCGGCCTTCAACATCATCTCCAGCCTGATCATGCTGGTGAAGGACAAGGGCCGCGACATCGCCATCCTGCGCACCATGGGGGCGACGCGGGGCATGGTGATGCGGATTTTCTTTCTGGCCGGGGCCAGCGTCGGGGTGACGGGCACGCTGCTGGGGCTGGCGCTGGGCGTGTCCTTCGCCACCAACATCGAAACCATCCGGCAGGCGATCCAGGGCTTGACCGGGACCAACCTGTTCGCCGCCGAGATTTATTTCCTGTCGCAACTGCCCGCCAAGATCGATTGGAGCGAGGTGGTGCAGGTGACGGTGATGGCGCTGGGCCTGTCCTTTGCCGCGACGATCTACCCCTCCTGGCGGGCGGCGCGCCTCGATCCGGTGGAGGCCCTGCGCTATGAGTGACGCCATGCTGGAGATGACGGGAATCGTCCGCCGCTTCGAACAGGGCGGGGCGGTGCTGGAGGTGCTGCGCGGGGCCGATCTGACGGTGCGCGCGGGCGAGTTGGTGGCGTTGGTCGGCCCGTCCGGGGCGGGCAAATCCACCCTGCTGCAAATCGCCGGTCTGCTGGAACGCCCGACGGCGGGTGTGGTCCGCGTCGCGGGCGAGGATGTGTCCGACGCCGACGACGCCACGCGCACGGCGATCCGCCGCCGCTCCATCGGCTTCGTCTACCAGTTCCATCATCTGTTGCCGGAGTTCACCGCGCAGGAAAACATCGTGCTGCCGCAGATGATTGCGGGCGTGGCCAAGCGGGTGGCGCGGCAGCGCGCCGACGATCTGCTGCGCATGGTTGGGCTGGACGCGCGGGGAAGCCACCGCCCGGCGCGCCTGTCGGGCGGCGAGCAACAGCGCGTCGCCATCGCGCGCGCGCTGGCCAACGCGCCGTCGCTGCTGGTCGCCGACGAGCCGACCGGCAACCTCGACCCCCACACCGCCGAGGCGGTCTTCGCGATGCTGAGCGCCATCGTGCGGCAGGCCCGCGTCGGCGCGCTGGTCGCCACCCACAACATGGAGTTGGCGCGGCGGATGGACCGGATTTTGGAGATGCGCGACGGCCTGCTGGTGGAGCACGACCCGGCGTGATGCGCGGGCGGAGCGCTGAAAAAAGTCGTGGTTGGGGTGAATTGTTGCGCCCCGGCCATTGCCGGATGGCGATGACGCACCCACTCTTGACCCCAACCGATCAATGGGGAGGGGCGTCGCCGCCATGGACCAGCGCATCATCGATCTGTACGACGAATACACCCACGCGCCGCTGCCGCGTCGGGTGTTCCTGGAACGGCTGACCGCCCTGGTCGGCGGGGCCGCCGCCATCCCGGCCATCCTCGCCAGCATCGAACCGAATTACGCCAACGCCGCCATGGTCGCGGCGGACGACGCGCGCATCGCCGCCGCGAAAATCACCTACCCGGGCGCGGGTGGCGATGTCATCGGCTATCTCGCCCGGCCCAAGGCGGTGGACAAGGCCCCGGCGGTCATCGTCATCCACGAAAACCGTGGCCTGAACGCCTATGTCGAGGATGTGGCCCGCCGTTTGGCCGCCGCCGGATTCCTGGCGCTCGCCCCCGATCTGCTGTCGCCGCTGGGCGGCACGCCGTCCGATCCCGACAAGGCGCGCGACATGATCGGCCAGCTCGACGCGGCCAAGACGGTGGCCCATCTGGTGGCGACCGTCGGGTTTCTCGGCGCGCACGCCAACGGAACCGGCAAGGTCGGGGTGGTCGGCTTCTGCTGGGGTGGCGGCATGGTCAACCGGCTGGCGATCGCGTCGCCCGACCTCAAGGCCGGTGTCGCCTTTTACGGGCCGACGCCCGATCCGGCGGCGGTCGGCGGCATCAAGGCGGCGCTGCTGCTGCATTACGCCGGTCTGGACCAGCGCATCAACGCCACGGTCCCCGCCTATGGCGAGGCGCTGACCAAGGCCGGGGTTGTCCACCAGATCCACATGTATGACGGCGTCAACCACGCCTTCCACAACGACACCTCGGCGGAGCGTTACAACAAGGACGCCGCCGATCTGGCCTGGACCCGCAGCCTGGAGTTCTTCAAGGCCAAGCTGGGGTGAAGGACAGGTTGAGGTGAGAATGGGCGCGCGCGGTGTTTCGGGCCGCGCGCGTCCGTTGGCTGTTCGTTACAGCGCCGCGCGGAAGATGCCCTCGATCTCCGCCTGCGTGGCTTGGCGCGGGTTGGTCAGGCCGCAGGCGTCGCGCAGGGCGTTGGTGGCGAGCGTCGGAATGTCCGCTTCCTTCACGCCCAGCCCCGCCAGACCGCTGGGGATGCCGATCTGTTCCGACAGGGCGCGGATGCCCGCGATGCAGGCGGCGGCTCCCTCTTCAGCGCTCAGATCCGCCACAGTCAGGCCCATGGCGGCGGCGACGTCCTTCAGACGCTCCGCAGCCACCGCGCTGTTGTAGCGCTGGACGTGCGGCAGCAGCACCGCGTTGCACACGCCGTGCGGCAGGTCATAGAAGCCGCCCAGTTGGTGGGCCATGGCGTGGACATAGCCAAGCGAGGCGTTGTTGAAGGCCATGCCCGCCAGGAATTGGGCGTAGGCCATCTGTTCGCGCGCGTGCAGATTCTGCCCTTCCGCCACGGCGGTCGGCAGGTGGGCGGCGATCAGCGACACCGCTTTCAGGGCGCAGGCGTCGGTGATCGGGGTGGCGGCGGTGGAGACATAGGCCTCGACCGCGTGGGTCAGCGCGTCCATGCCGGTGGCGGCGGTCAGGCCGGGCGGCTTGGCCAGCATCATCGACGGGTCGTTGACCGAAATCACCGGGGTGACGTGGCGGTCGACGATGGCCATCTTCACATGGCGGCGTTCGTCGGTGATGATGCAGAAGCGGGTCATTTCGCTGGCGGTTCCAGCGGTGGTGTTGACCGCGATCAGCGGCAATTGTGGTTTGGCCGACCGGTCGATGCCCTCGTAATCGGCGATGCCGCCGCCGTTGGCCGCGCACAGGGCGATGCCCTTGGCGCAATCGTGCGGCGACCCGCCGCCCAGCGAGATCACGCAATCGCACCCGTTCTGGCGCAGCAGTTCCAATCCGGCCTCGACGTTGCCGATGGTCGGGTTGGGTTGGACGCCATCGAACACCACGGAGTCGATGGCCTTGGCCGCCAGCGTGTCGGCCAGCGTCTTGGCCACGCCCATCCGGGCCAGCGGCCCGTCGGTGACGATCAACGCCTTTTTGTGCCCATAGCCGACGATCATATCGACGGCCGTGGCAAGGCAACCCGCGCCCATCAGATTGATGGACGGCATGAAAAACAGGCTTTGGCCCATGTGGGGATCCTCCGGGATGCGTTTGTTTTTTGCGATCCCTAAACCCTCTCCCGTGCGCCGGTGCGGCGTCTCAGCGCCTTGACATCTCATGTGTTTTCAACCGGCCACGGCACACAGTGTGAACCTCCGGCGCGGCGTGTGCTATGCGACTTTTGTACACCAAACATTCGAAAGCGGCGCGGCTTTGGCGCGCGGTGTGGCCTTGGATTTTCCCCATTTCCGCGTCGGCGGGCGCGGGAAAAACAAACGCCTCTCCCCTACGAAAGGTGGAGAGGCGTTGTTCGGCAAAAGCCAGGACACATTCAGGGTCAGAATCAGGCGCGGGCCGGGGCGGCGACGGCGGGTCGTTTCAACACCGACAGGGCCAGACCGGCAAACACCAGCAGGCCCCCCAGCAGCTTCACCGTGGAGAAGGTTTCCCCCAGCAGCAGCGCGCTGGAACTCATGCCGAAGATCGGGACCAGCAGCGAGAAGGGGGCGACCAGACTGGCCGGGTAATGCCGCATCAGGAACCCCCAGGCGGCGAAGCCGAACAGGGTGGCCCCGGCGGCGATGTAGACCAGCGCGCCGACGCCCACCCAGCTCAAGGTCGCAAAGGCGTGGGCGATGCGGTCCGGCCCCTCCGCCACCAGCGACAGAGCCAGCAACGGCAACGGCGGGACCAGGCTGACCCACAGCATCAGGCGGAACAGGTCGGGGGCCTTGGCCTGCTTCATCACGATGTTGGACACCCCCCACACCGCCGCCGCCGCGAGGCAGAAAGCCAGGCCGGTGAGGGATTCCCCGCTGGGCATTTCGGTGGCGATCACGCCAATGCCACCAAACGCCACCGCCATGCCCAGCATCTGCCGGGGGCCGGGCCGGTCGCCCAGGACAAGGGCGGCAAAGATGGCGGTGAAAAAGGCCTGCGATTGCAACACAAGGGAGGCCAATCCGGCGGGCATCCCCACATCCATGCCGAAAAACAGCAGCGGGAATTTGATCACGCCCAGCGTCACCCCGATGCCCAGAATGAAGCGCCAGGGCACGGGCGGGCCATCGCGCCAGCCCAGCAACAGCAAGGGCAGGGCGGCCAACGCGAATCGCAGGCTGGAAAACAGGATCGGCGGAAAGTCGCGCAGGCCGACTTTGATCGCCACGAAGTTGAGGCCCCAGACGGCGGCGACCGCAACGGCAAGCAGGATGTGGGGTGTGCGCATGGTTGGCAGGCTAAGCGGATGATGGGAGGCCCGTCAATCCACGGCCCATCCGCGTGGAACGCGGGTCAGCCCTCCGCGTTCAGAATGCGGCATTCGTCCGACGCGTTGATCGCCCAGGAGGTGCCGGTCAGGGCCATGCCGCCCAATTCGCCCAGCGTGGCGCTGCGGAAGGTGACGCGGCGGTTGCGGGCAAAGGGATCAAGCTCGTCGAGATAGGTCTTGCTCGGGACCGCCACATACAGGCCGCCATCGGGCAGGCCGCGCCCGGTCAACGTCACCTTGGCCCCTTGATCGAAGCTGGCGGTCAACTCGTACCGGTCGCCGGGGGTGATCGGTTGGCTGGTCCCGGTCAGCACGAAGCCGGATTCCTCGGCGGCGGTGCGGAAGGTCAGGGTCAAACCGCCCTCGCTCGGGCCGCCCGGTGTGCGCATCGCCTTGCAAAAGGGCTTGGTCCCGTCCGGCTTCTGAACGGTCACAACCCAGCCGCGCCCGCTGCGGAACGGGCGCTCCGGCCCGCTGGGCAGGCCGCTGACGGTGGGGGGCGGGGGCGGGGCGGTGGTCTGGCAGGCGGCCAGCAGCGTGACAGACAGCGGCAGGGCGATCCGTGCGACCGTTCGACCAAGGCCCAACCGGTTCATCGCCATCCTCCCCCTTGCTGCGCGTCCATCGTCCTGGCGATGCGTGCGATGTCCATATCACGAACGCGGGCAGGCGGCGACAGGGATGCGGGCCGGTGTGGCCCGACGCCGCCCCGATGGGAACGGTGCCAGGCCATGCCGGGTCAGGGCTGCGGCTTCAGGCCCTTGAAAATATGGCTGACGTTCAGGCCGTTGCTGGCATCCTTGCTGTTGTGGCAGCCAAAGCAGTTGTGCGGCTGGAAATCGGCGCTGTCGGGGTATTGGAAGAAGGTTTCCATCGTCGCGTTGGCCAGCTTCAACGACCCGCGCAGCGAATCGTCGGTCCCACCCGTCGGGATTTGCCCCTTTTGCGTCCTGCCCGACGGCTTCCAGATGTTGGGGTTGGCGGTGGAATAGGTCTGCACCGTCGCGTCCATCAGCGCATAGCGGCTGGGATCGGTCACGGCGCGGACATCCACCCAGGAGGTCTTCAACTCCATTGCGTGCGCAAGAGGTTTGGTGCGCCAATCGTTCGGTCACTGTGCGGCTGTGGGCGCGGGCGCAACCGTGGAGGCGGGGCGAGGGCTGTGCTAGAACCGCTGGGATTGCCCCGCACGCTTATGGTTGCCATGCCCCACGCCGACTTTGTCCATCTGCGCGTCCACTCCGCCTATTCGCTGTCGGAGGGCGCGATCAAGGTGAAGGAGCTGGTCAAGCTCTGCCAGAAACAGACCATGCCCGCCGTGGCGGTGACGGACACCGGCAACCTGTTCGGCGCGCTGGAATTCGCGCTGGCGGCGGCCGACAGCGGCGTGCAGCCGATCATCGGCACCGTGCTGGGCATCACCCGCGTCGGTCCGGCCGCCAGCAAGCCGGGGCTGCCCGGCAAGGCGGCGGCGGTTCCCGACCAGCTGGTGCTGCTGTGCCAGAACGAGGAGGGCTATCGCAACCTGATGGTTCTGGTGTCCAAGGCGTTTCTGGAGTCCGACCCGCTCGCCGGGCCGCAAGTGACGCTCGACGCGCTGGAAGGCCATTCCGCCGGGCTGATCGCGCTGACCGGCGGGATCGGCGGGTCGCTCGGCCGTTTGCTGGGTGAAGGCCAGACCGATTTGGCGCTGGAGGTGCTGGAGCGGCTGAAACGGCTGTTCCCCGGTCGGCTCTATGTCGAACTGCAACGCCACGCCGCCCCCTTTGCCGCGCGGGAAGACGCCATCGAACCGGCCCTGATCGATCTGGCCTACGCCCATGATCTGCCGCTGGTCGCCACCAACGACTGCTATTTCGCCACCGAGGACATGTATGAGGCGCACGACGCGCTGCTCTGCATCGCCGAAGGGGCCTACATCACCCAGGCGGAGCGGCGACGGCTGACCCCCGATCACCGTTTCAAATCCGCCGCCGAGATGCGGGCGCTGTTCGCCGACCTGCCGGAGGCGGTGGACAACACGCTGGTGATCGCCCGCCGCTGCTCCTTCCTGCTGCGCCCGGTCAAGCCGATCCTGCCGCCGTTTGCCTGCGAAGGCGGGCGGACGGAGGACGACGAGCTGCGCGCCCAATCCCGCGCCGGGTTGGAGATGCGGTTGGAGAAATCCGTCTACACCCCGGCGATGACGGAGGAGCAGCGGGCGGAAACCCGCAAGACCTATGTTGACCGGCTCGAATTCGAGCTGGACGTCATCGTCAACATGAAGTTCCCCGGCTACTTCCTCATCGTCGCCGACTTCATCAAATGGGCGAAAAGCCACGACATTCCGGTTGGGCCGGGCCGTGGGTCGGGGGCCGGGTCGGTCGTGGCCTGGGCCTTGACCATCACCGACCTCGACCCCCTGCGCTTCGGGCTGCTGTTCGAACGCTTCCTGAACCCGGAACGCGTGTCGATGCCCGACTTCGACATCGATTTCTGCCAGGACCGCCGCGAAGAGGTCATCCGTTACGTTCAGGACAAATACGGCTACGACCGCGTTGCCCAGATCATCACCTTCGGTAAACTTCAGGCCCGCGCCGTGCTGCGCGACGTTGGCCGCGTGTTGCAGATGCCCTATGGGCAGGTCGACAAGATCTGCAAGATGGTCCCGAACAACCCGGCCAACCCGGTCACGCTGCAACAGGCGCTGGACAGCGAAGAGATGCTGCGCGCCGCCCGCGACGGCGACGACACGGTGCGCCACCTGATAGACATCGCGCTGAAGCTGGAAGGGCTGTACCGCCACGCCTCCACCCACGCGGCGGGCGTGGTGATCGCCGACCGGCCCCTGCACGATCTGGTTCCGCTCTACCGCGATCCGCGTTCCGACATGCCCGTCACCCAGTTCAACATGAAGTATGTCGAGCAGGCCGGGTTGGTGAAGTTCGACTTTCTGGGGTTGAAGACGCTGACCGTGTTGCAGACGGCGGTCAACCTGATCCCGGAAAAGCCCGATCTGACCATCGTGCCGCTGGACGACGAGAAGAGTTTCCAGCTTCTCAGCCGGGCCGAGGCGACGGGCGTGTTCCAGTTGGAAAGCTCCGGCATGCGCGACGTGCTGCGGCGGCTGAAGCCCAACCGGTTCGAGGACATCATCGCGCTGGTCTCGCTCTACCGCCCCGGCCCGATGGACAACATCCCCAAATACATCCGGGTGAAGAACGGCGAGGAACCCGCCGATTACATGCATGACAGCCTGGAAGGCATCCTGAAGGAAACCTTCGGGATCATGATCTACCAGGAACAGGTCATGCAGATCGCCCAGGTGCTCAGCGGTTATTCGCTGGGCGGGGCCGATCTTCTGCGTCGCGCCATGGGCAAGAAGATCAAGGAGGAGATGGACGCCCAGCGGAAGATCTTCTGCGATGGTGCGGAACAGCGCGCGGTGAAGGCCGAACAGGCCAGCCTGATTTTCGATCAGGTCATGAAGTTCGCGGGCTACGGCTTCAACAAATCCCACGCCGCCGCTTACGCGCTGGTCGCCTACCACACCGCCTATCTCAAGGCGAACCATCCGGTGGAGTTCATGGCGGCGTCGATGACGCTCGACCTTGGCAACACCGACAAGCTGAACGTCTTCCGTCAGGAGCTGGCCCGCCTGCGGGTCAAGCTGCTGACCCCCGACATCAACCGGTCGGACGCGATTTTCGGGGTGGAGGTGCTGCCCGACGGGGCCAAGGCGGTGCGCTACGCGCTGGCCGCCGTGAAGGGGGTGGGCGCACCGGCCATGCGCGCGGTGGTGGAGGAGCGGCGGAAGAACGGCCCCTACAAGAGCCTGTTCGACTTCGCCCGCCGCCTGGATCTGAAGACCATCAACAAGCGCCAGTTGGAAAATCTGGCCTGCGCCGGGGCGTTCGACGGGTTGAACCCGAACCGGGCGCAGGTGCACGCCGCCCTGGAAACCCTGATCCGTTACGCCCAGGCCGAAGCGGCCGAACGCGACAGCGGCATCGGCAACCTGTTTGGCGGCGGCGGTGGCGGTCTGCCGGAACCGGATCTGCCGAAGGTCAAGGATTGGGAACCGCTCGACAAGCTGAAGCACGAGTTCACCGCCATCGGCTTCTACCTGTCCGCCCACCCGCTGGACGCCTATTCCGGGCCGCTGGGGCGGATGAAGGTGGTGCGCTCCGCCGATCTGGCGGTGGCGATGAAAAAGGGCGGCTCCACCCGCTACAAGATGGCCGGGATCATCGTTTCGAAGAAGGAAAAGACCTCGAAATCCGGGAATCGTTTCGCTTTCGTTGAGGTGTCGGACGCGACCGGTGGCTATGAGGTGACGCTGTTTTCGGAGATCCTCGCCGCCAACCGGGCGATGCTGGAACCGGGTGTGCCGGTGCTGATGACGGTGGACGCCCAGTTGAACGGCGAAGAGGTGCGGCTGACCTGCCAGGAGATCAAACCGCTGGAAGACGCGGTGGCCTCGGTCAGCGTCGGCCTGCGCGTGGTGCTGCGCGACGAACGCCCGATCGAGGCGATGCGCGGCACGCTGGAACGGCTGTCGCGCGGCAAGAGCAAGATCAATGTGGTGGTGGAGATCGACCCGCTGAAGGAGGTGGAGATCGAACTCCCCGGCTCCTACACCATCACCGCGCAAAGCCGGTCGGCCTTGAAGGCGGTGCCGGGCGTGGTCGAGGTGGCCGAGATGTAAGGCGATGGTTTCGGGAACGGAACAAAATCCGGCCTTCGATCGCTTCATCGCCATTGATTGGTCGGGCGCGCGCGGCAAGCGTTACGCCGGGATCGCCGTGGCGGTGTGCGGGGCGGACGACGCGGCCCCCCGGCTGGTGACGCCGCCCGCCGGTTGGTGGTCGCGCACGGCGGTGGCCGCGTGGTTGCGGGGCTGCGTGCTTGGGCAGGGTGGGGCGCTGGGACAGGGCGGGGCGCTGGTCGGCATCGACTGCGCCTTTTCGCTGCCCTTCGCCGTGGCCGGGCGCAGCCTGCCGGACGGGGCGGGGGTCTTCGATCTTTGGAACGAGATCGAAAGGATCTGCGCGGACGAACCGGATTTCGGCGGTGTTCCCTTCACCGAACACCCTGTGCATGGGGCCGGTTACTGGCGCAGCGGGCCGCAGCCCGACAATTACCAGGATCCCCACCGCGCCACCGAACGGGCCTGCCGGGCCGAAGGGCTGGGCAGCCCGCAAAGCCCCTACAAGCTGATCGGCTCCAAACAGGTGGGCAAGGGCGGCTTGGCCGGGATGCGGGTGCTGCGCGCCCTGCGCGCCGCTGCACCGGACGCGGTGGCGGTCTGGCCCTTTGATCGGATCGCCCCGGATCGGACGGTGTTCGCCGAGATCTACCCCCGCCTGTTCCTGAAACAGACCGGCTTCGACCAGCGCAAGATCCGCGATGGGGCCGATCTGGACGCCGCGCTGGCCCAATTGGGGGCCGGGCCGGTGGGGATGGGCGGGGCGGTCAGCGACCATGACAGCGACGCGCTGGTGTCGGCGGCGGGCCTGCGCTGGCTGGCGCACCGGCCCGGCCTGTGGCAACCGGTTGGGCTGGACGACACCGCCCGCCGACGCGAGGGGTGGATTTTGGGCGTGGGCTGCCCGCTTGGCGGGGCGGGTGGCTGACAACGCAAGCGGGAGAGGGTGCGGGCATGGCGAGCATCGGTGAGGCCCTGTTGATGGCGTTCGACCTGCACCAATCCGGGCGCTGGGACGAGGCCGACACGCTCTATGGCCGCATCCTCGACGCCGATCCGGAGCAGGCCGACGCCTGGCACCTGTCCGGCGTGCTGGCGGCGCAACGGGGGGCGCTGGTGCGGGCGGCGGCCCGTTTGGGCCGGGCGCTGGCGCTGCGCCCGGCGGCCCCGGATTTTCTGGTCAATCTTGGCAACGCCCTGCGCGCCAGCGGGCGTTTTGACGCCGCCGGGGCGGTCTATGGCCACGCGGCCACGCTGGCCGCGCAACCGGGCGAGGTGCTGGCGTGGCTGGCGGTGTGGCGCGCCCGGCAAGGGCGGTTGACCGAGGCCGAAGCGCTGGCGGGCGCGGTTTTGGCCGACGCGGCGCGCACCAGCGCCGATGCGCTGCACCGGCTGGGCCTGGCGCTGTCCAACGCCGATCGGCTCGATCCGGCGCGCGCCGTGCTGGCGGCGGCGGCGCGCGCGGCCCCGGACTCGGCGGTTGTTCATGGCAATTTGGGGATCACGCTGCGCCGGTTGGGCGATCCGCTGGGGGCCGAACAGGCGCTCCGCTCGGCGCTCGCCCTGGATGATGGTTTGACGGCGGCGCGGCGGGAACTGGCGGCGCTGTTGGTCGAGCGTGCGCGCGGTGTCGTCGAGGATGCGCCGTTGTTGGAGGCCCGGCGGCTGGATCCGGACTCCCCCGGCCCCCTTCTGGCGCTGGCACTGCGCTGTCACGCCCGGGGGGAGGTGGACGCGGCGCTGGCCGATCTGCGCCTTGCGGTCGCGCTCGCCCCATCGGAGGCGGCGGCGCTGTCGGCGCTGGCCCAGGCGCTCAACATCGCCGAACAGCCGTTTCCGGCGCTGGCTCTGCTGGGATGGGCGCAACGCGCGGCACCACGTGACCCCGATCCCCCCCGCCACGCCGCCCGCATCCTGCAAACGCTGCGGCAACCCGATGAGGCGGCGGACGCCCACGCGGAGGCCGAACGCCGCGCGCCCAACCCGCGCGTTGGCGCGGATCGGCTGCTGACCCTGAACCTGACGGACGCTCCGCCCGCCACGATCCGGCGCGCGGCGGAAGCGTGGGCGGCGCGCCACGCCCCCGCGCCGCTCTACGACCACAGCGGCCCGCGCGATCCCGACCGCCCCTTGCGCGTCGGCTATCTGGTGGAGGGTTTCTTGACCCACGATGCCACCTGCCTGCCGCTGGTGGAACGGCACGGGCCGGGCTTCACCCCCATCGTCTACAACCTGTGCGACCGCCCCGATCACCCGACCTTGCCACGGTATCGCGCGGCGGCGGCGTTGGTGCGTGACGTGGCGGGGATCGCCAACGACGCCTTGGCGGCGCTCATCCACGCCGACGCGGTCGATGTTCTGGTCGATGGCGCGGGCTTCGCCTCACCGGGCTTGCGTTTTCTGGCCCTGGCCCGCCGCCCGGCCCCGGTGCAACTCCATTACCCGGCGATGAGCACGACCGGGCTGGCGGCGGTGGATGGGGTGGTGGTCGATGACCGCACACTGCCGCCGGAGTGGGACGGCGACCTGTGCGAACGGGCGGTGCGTCTGCCCTGCGCCTATCACTGCACGCCGCTGTGGCCGTTGCCGGAGCGGGCCGAGGACCCGCCGTGCGCGGCGCGGGGCTTTGTCACCTTCGGCAGCTTCAACACCGCCAACAAGATCGGGGACGCCACGCTGGCGGCCTGGGCGGCGCTGCTGGACCGGGTGCCGAACGCCCGCCTGCTGCTGAAGGCGTCCGACCTGCGCCCGACCGTCGCCGAGGCGCTGCGCGCCACCCTGTCCGGGCGGTTCGGCCTTGCCCCGGACCGGCTGGAGATCCGCCCGCCCACGCGCGGTTATCAGGAGCATATGGCCTGCTACAACGCGGTGGACATCCATCTGGACAGCTTCCCCTACACCGGGGTGACGACCAGCGTGGAAGCGATGCTGATGGGCGTGCCGGTGGTGTCGTTGGCGGGACGCCGCATTCTCGACCGTTACGGGGCCTGCCTGCTGGCGGCGGTCGGCCTGCCGGAGCTGATTGCGGAGTCGGTGGAGGCGTATGTGGACATCGCCGCCGCGTTGGCGCGTGACCGGGCGCGCTTGACGGCGCTGCGGCAAACGCTGCCGGATCGGCTGCGCCGGTCCCCGGTGATGGACGCCGACGCCTTCACCGCGTCGATGGAGGACGCCTATCGCGCGCTGTGGCGGCAGGGCGCGCGGGGCTGACGGTGCCTCAGGCGATGGTGGCCAGGATCGCCGCCGTGTCGGTGATGGTGGCGTATTCGCCCGACAGGTTGGCGAGCGACAGGTCGTGCACCTCCTGCGCGCTGCGCAGATGGCCCGACCAATCGCGCTTGGCAAAGGTGAAGGTGGCGTCCTGCACCAGCCGCACGTCGTACCCCAGATTTCCGGCGTGGCGAACGGTGGCTTCGACGCTGTTGTTGGTGATGACCCCGGCGACGACCAGTGTCTTGATTTTCTGGTTGCGCAGCCAATCGTCCAGCATGGTTCCGATGAAGGCGCTGTTCACCGATTTGCCGAAGACGCATTCGTCGGGCAGGGGCATCGCCTCCGGCTTGAACGCGTGGCTGGGCCGGTCGGGGCGGTAGGCGGAATCGGGTTCGGTCGAATCGTGACGGATGTGCACGATGGGCCGTTTGTGCCAGCGCCACGCGGTCAACAGCGAAGCGACGTTGCGTTCGGCCTGCGGGTTGTTGCGCGGCCCGTCGGCGCGCCATCGCGGATCCTCGATGGCCATTTGCAGGTCGATGATGAGCAGGGCGGCGTTGGCGGGAAGGCTTTTCATACGAGCCATCGTATCCCAAGCGTCCGCCGCGTGACAAGCGGGCGCATTTCTGGCCTTATCCGCCATGGGCCGCGCTGGTCATGGCCCGATCCCTGTTGCTTGCCTTGGTTTTCACCGTTCTGGAGTTTGGAGGGGCCGTGCTCGCTTCGCCTGTCAGCCTGCTTGCGGTCGCCGTGGGCGGTGCCGCCGGTTCGGTGGCGCGCTATCTGCTGATTCTGGCCGTCGGCCAATGGGTCGGCACGCGTTTTCCCTTTGGCACGGTGATCGTCAACGTCATCGGCTGCTTTGCCATGGGCGTGCTGTCCGAACTGGCGGCGCTGACCTGGGCACCCTCGCCGGAGGTGCGGGCGCTGATCCTGGTCGGGGTGCTGGGCGGCTTCACCACCTTTTCGTCCTTCACGCTCGATCTCGGCACGCTGGTGGGCCGGGACGAGCTTCTGGCGGCGTTCGCCTATCTTGCGTCCTCGGTGGTGTTGACCATCCTGGGCTTTTTTGCCGGCCTGTGGGCCGTGCGCACTCTTGTTTCGGTGTCCCTCTGATGACTGACTCTGCCAAGCCCGCCCCCAAGTCCAAACCCGATGCGGCGGACGCCGCCAAACCGGCGGGCGAAAGCCGGGTGGACAACCGCACCGTCCTGGCGGACGAGGCCGACATGCGCCTCGACCGCTGGTTCAAGCGGCATTACCCCGACGTCAACCACAGCTATCTGCAAAAGCTGCTGCGCACCGGGCAGGTCCGCATCGATGGCAAGCGGGCGGAAACCTCCGACCGGCTGGCGGCGGGGCAGGTGGTGCGGGTCCCGCCATTGGCCGATTGGGCGGCCCCGGCGCGCGGCCCGGCGACGGCCAAGCCCAAACCGGCGATGTCGGACAAGCAGGTGGCGGAGCTGCAAGCCCTGGTGCTGTACCGCGACGCCGACGTGATCGCCATCAACAAGCCCGCCGGTCTGGCGGTGCAGGGCGGGACCGGCACGTCCAAGCATCTCGACGCCATGCTCGACGCCCTGCGTTTTGACGGCACGGAACGGCCCAAGCTGGTTCACCGGCTGGACAAGGACACCTCGGGCGTGCTGCTGCTGGCCCGCACCAGCTTCGCCGCCACCAAGCTGACCGAAATGTTCCGGGGCAGCGACGTGCGCAAGACCTATTGGGCGGCGACGGTCGGCGTGCCGAAGCCCTATCAGGGCAAGATCGACATCCCGCTGGCCAAGGAAGGCGGCCCGCAGGGCGAGCGCGTGGCGGAAAACCACGAAGAGGGCAAGCGCGCCGTCACCTATTACGCGGTGCTGGAAAACGCGGGCAAGCAATCGGCCTTCGTCGCCATGTGGCCGCGCACCGGTCGCACCCACCAGCTGCGCGTCCACATGGCCGCGATCGGCACGCCGATCCTGGGCGATGGCAAATACGCAGGCCAAGGGGCCAACCTGCCGGGGGCGGAGGTGACGAAGCGGCTGCACCTGCACGCCCGCCGCCTGATCCTGCCGCACCCGCGCGGCGGCAAGACCATCGACGTGACGGCCCCCTTGCCCGATCACATGATCGCGACCTGGAAGTATCTGGGCTACAGCGCCAACCTGCGCGAGGATCCGTTCGAGGATCTGGAATGAGCGGGGCGGGGAGCGCCGCGCCGCGCCTGGCCCTGTTCGATTGCGACGGAACCCTGGTGGACAGCCAGTTTTCCATCATCGACGCCATGACCACCGCCTGGGGCGAGCATGGTTTGGGCGTGCCCGACCCGATGGCGGTGCGCCGCATCGTCGGCCTGTCGCTGGTGGAGGCGGTGGCCGCCCTGCTGCCGGGCCGAACGGACGCGTTCCACGTCGCCGTCGCCGAAAGCTACAAGGCGGCCTTTTCCGCCAGCCGACAACGCGGCGAGGTGGACGAGCCGCTGTTCCCCGGCATCCTTGAGACGCTCGACGCGCTGGAGGGCGCTGGCGTGCTGCTGGGTGTCGCGACCGGCAAGTCGCGGCGCGGGCTGGACGCGGTGTTGAAGGGGCATGGGCTGACCGGCCGCTTCGTCACGCTGCAAACCGCCGATTCCGGGCCGGGCAAGCCGCACCCGCACATGGTTCACCGCGCGTTGGCCGACACCGGTGCGGTGGAGGCGGGGACGGTGATGATCGGCGACACCACCTATGACATTCAGATGGCCCGCAGCGCGCGGGTGGCGTCGGTCGGCGTGTCCTGGGGCTATCACCCGGTGGCGGAGCTGACGGCGGCGGGGGCCAACCGCATCGTTCATCGCGGGCGCGAGGTTGCCGACGCGGTGCTGGGTTTGTTGGAGACGAACGGACAATGAAGCGTTTTTACAAGGCGGCGGGTGTTGCGGCGGTTGAGGGCGGGGCTGTCGGGGGTGGCGGGTTTCAGGTCCAGTTGGACGGTCGCCCGATCCGCAGCCCGGCCAAGGCCGCGTTGACCTTTCCCACCCGCGCGCTGGCCGAGGCGGTGGCGGCGGAGTGGGACGCGCAGGGTGAGACGGTGCACCCCCACACGATGCCGTTGATGCAATTGGCCAGCACGGCGGTCGATCTGGTCCCGGCCAAGCGCGGCGAGATCATCGAGGCGGTGGCGGCCTACGCCGAAACCGATCTGGTCTGTTACCGCGCCGAACACCCGCAGACTCTGGTGGAACGGCAGGCCCGGCTGTGGCAGCCCTTGTTGGATTGGGTGGCGGTGCGCCACGACGCGGCGCTGGTCGTCTGTCATGGCCTGATGCCGCACCCCCAGCCGCCCGCCGCCCTGCGCGCCCTGCGCGCGGTGGTGGAAGGGTGCGACGATTGGGGGCTGGTCGCCTTGCAGACCGTCACCGGGGCCTGCGGCTCGCTGGTGGTGGCGCTGGCGCTGCTGGAAGGCCGGATCTCCCCGGAGGAGGCGTTCGACGCCGCCCAACTTGACGAAACCTATCAGATCGAGCATTGGGGCGAGGACGCCGAGGCAACCAAGCGCCGGACCAACCTGCGCGCCGACATCGGCGACTGCCGCCGCTTCGTCGACCTGTTGTGCGCCTGAATGGTGCGCTGCTGAGACTGTTGCGTCGCTGAACGCGGTGGGTGTCGACGCCGGGCGGCGCGCAACGCAACCCTGCGTCACACCCGGCCTACTCGCGTATGCCCTTGCCGGTTTGCCCACCCGGATTTATTCATGGTGTGGCGAGACCTTTGGCAACGCGGGGGTGGTCATGGCGCGCGGGGATGCTGCGTGACGCGCAACGCGCGCATCGGCTGCCGTTGGCGGCGGACGCTGAGCCAAATCCGCGTTCGGCTGACGGCGGAGGACACCGCCGCGTACCGCGAGCGGAGCCAGCGGCGTGACCAGATCGTGTTGCGCGTGCTGACCGCGCTGGCGATCAGTGGGCAGACCGCCCGCCTGTTTTTTGACGCCGGGCTGGCGGGCCATCTGTTTTTCGATGGGGTGCTGTTCCGGCTGTTCGGTCTGGCCTGCTTCGCCACGCTGTTCGGTCTGTCCTTCCACACGATCACGCGCCGTTGTCTCCACGCTGT
This sequence comes from Azospirillum sp., assembly GCA_027486405.1. Taxonomy (GTDB): domain Bacteria; phylum Pseudomonadota; class Alphaproteobacteria; order Azospirillales; family Azospirillaceae; genus Azospirillum. The sequence goes on from JAIXPD010000062.1 coordinate 52,833, forward strand.
GGTCGGGGTTGGCTATCTGCTGGCCACGGCGTCGCTGGCCGCCGCCTACGCGGCGGTTTCCTGGCAAGCGCCGCTCGTCAACTCCACCATGGGGATCGCGCTGATCCTGCTGTCGGCCTTTTCCTTTGGCACGCGGCAAATGGTGTTGGTCGCTGTGGCCGCGTTGGTGGTTGCGGTGATCCACATGCCGCTCGCCGGGATGGGATCGTTGGCGTTGCCGACGCGGTTGGTGGGCTGCGGCGTGGTCGGTCTCATCACCGTGACGGCCAGTTGGTTCCTGGACCAGCATTGGCGGCGTGGCTTTCTGGTCGAACGGGCGCTGGAGCGGTCCCACGCCGACCTGCGCCGGGCGCATCGCGATTTGGAGGCGGCGCACGCGGTCCTGATCGACCAGCAAGGCCAATTGGTGCGGGCGGAGCGGAGCGCGGCGCTCGGGCGGCTGGTTGCCAGCCTCGCCCACCAGATCAACGCCCCGGTGGGCATTCAGGTCAGCCTGGCCAGCCATCTGACCGACCAGACGGACCGCTTCACGCAACGGGTGGCCAGCGGTGAACTGCGCCGGGCCGATCTGACCGACTATCTGACGACGGCGCGGGATTCCAGCGCGTTGCTGTTGGACAACGCCTGTCGGATGGCCAACCTCGTCACCACGCTCAAGCAGATCAACGGCGAGGCCGGGAACGACGGCGAGCGTGGGGTGGAGGTGGTCGATGTCAGCGACCTGCTGCTCCGCCTGCGCCCGGCGATGGAAGCGCTGCTGCCCCCGCAGGTGACGTTGGCGGTGGAGGCGGCGACGGGGGCCAAGGTGTTCTGCGCGTCCACCCTGCTCGACACCATCCTGCACCAGACCGTCAGCAACGCCGCCCGCCACGCCTTTCCCGATGGGCGGCCCGGCGCGGTGCGGGTGTGCGTGCGCCCGGAGACGGACGGGCGGGTGGCGCTGACGGTGGCCGATGACGGCTGCGGCATCGCGCCGGAGCATCTGGAACGGGTGTTCGATCCCTTTTACACCGATGGGGCCATCGGCGGATCGGCAACCGGCGGCGACGGCTTGGGCCTGTCGCTGGTTCACAGCATGGTGGTGGGGCCGCTGTGCGGGCACATCGCCATCGACAGCCGCGTCGGCGTCGGGACCACCGTCACCGTCCGCCTGCCGGCGGCGGCGTAGCAGGCTCCGAACGCGTCACTCGTCGCCGCCGCGCCCGCGCATCTTCTTCACGGCGGACCGAATGGATTTCCCATCCAACCGCCGCTGCTGCGATCCCTTGGTTGGTTTGGTCGGGCGGCGGGGCGGCGGGGGTGGGGCGGCGGCGTCGCGGATCAGGTCGATCAGCCGTTCCTGCGCGTCCACCCGGTTGCGCATCTGCGAACGGTGCTTGTCCGCCACCAGAACCAGAACACCGTCCTGGGTCAGCCGCGATCCCGCCAGCCGCATCAGCCGGTGTTTCACCTCCGGCGGAATGTTGGGGGAGGCGGCGACGTTGAAGCGCAACTGCACCGCCGATTCCGTCTTGTTGACGTGCTGCCCGCCAGGGCCGGAGGCGCGAACAAACGCTTCCTCCAACTCGCTCTCGTCGATCGAAATCCGGTGGGTGACGCGGATCAGCGGCATGGTGGCTCAGGACGCTTGGTCTGTTTGCGCTGGTGTGGACGCGGCGGCCTCGCGCGCCTGGACGGCGCGGGCCAGCGCGGCGAATCCGGCGACCTCCACCTCTTCGGCCCGCGCGGTGGGGGCGATGCCGACCTCCTCCAGCAGGGCTTCGGCGTTGCCCAGCGATTTCAGGCTCTGGCGCAGCATCTTGCGGCGCTGGCCGAAGGCGGCGGCGGTCACCCGCTCCATCACCCGCCACTCGGCGATCTCCGGCGCGGCGCGGGCGGTGAGGTGGACGATGGTCGAATCGACCTTGGGCGGCGGGGTGAAGGCGCGCGGCGGCAGGTTGAACAGCACGCGCGCGTCGGCCCGCCATTGGGTGATGACCGACAGGCGGCCATAGGCCTTGCTGCCCGGCTGGGCGACCAACCGGTCGGCGACCTCCTTCTGGAACATCAGCGTCAGGCTGACATAGGCCTCGATCCGCGCCAGCCAGCCCAGCAGCAGAGGCGTGGCGACGTTGTAGGGCAGGTTGGCGACGATGGCACGCGGGGCGGGGGCCAGCGTTTCGGGATCGACGGTCAGCGCGTCGGCCTCCACGATGGACAGGCGGCCCTGCGCGGCGTCCACCACATCCTGCAACGCCTCGATGAAGCGGCGGTCGCGTTCGATGGCGATCACCCGGGTGGCGTCGGTGGCGAGCAGCGCGCGGGTCAGGCCGCCGGGGCCGGGACCGACCTCGATCGTGGTCACACCCGCCATCGGCCCGGCGGACCGCGCGATGCGCCCGGTCAGGTTCAGGTCGAGCAGGAAATTCTGGCCCAGCGATTTCTTGGCGTCCAAGCCAAAGCGGGCGATCACCTCGCGCAGCGGCGGCAGGGCGTGCGGATCGAAACGCGGCGCGGAGGGGGGCGGCAGGTCGGTCGTGTCGGTCATGCGGTCTTATAAGCCCAAGGCCGGGCGCGCGTCAGCCTTCAATCCGCAGGGCCAGCCCGGTCGGCGGGGAATCGAGCCGCCCGGTGCAGACGACGCGGCGGGTGTCCTCGAACGCGGCGGCCGGGCGCGCGCCGATGGTGATTTGCAGGGCCACGCGGTCGGCCATTTGCTCCCCCAAATCCTGCGGGCGGTTGGCGGTGCGCGCCTCGTGCCCGAACAGGCTGTCCAGATACCAGCTCGCCCCGCCCGATCCTTGCGGCGCACCGTGCAGCAGGGCGCTGGCCACCCGCGCGAACAGCTCCACGCACACGGCGTCCGTCCGGTTGGCCACCGGCTCGACGAAGCTGGCGTAGCCGACGATCTTGCGGTCCTGCGGGCGGTAGAACACGCCGCTGCGCCCCAGGGTGGAGCGGCCCGCCGCCGCCGCGTCCGCCGCTGCACCCTCCAGATCGCCCCGCAGCCGGGCGATGCCCCAATCGAGCAGGGTCATCGGCTCCCCGGCCAACCAATCGAGCGCGTCGCGCTTCGGCCCGTCCTGCGCCATGGCTGACGTGGCGGCGGCCAGCGTCACCGACAGCGTCAGCGCGCAGCCCAGGGCAGCGGCGCGCATCCTCATTCGTCCAGAAACGCGCGGACGACGGCGATCTGATCCTCGCTCATCAGGGCCGGGGCGTGCCCGGCGTGAGCGATTTCGACGACGCGGGCACCGGGGCCGCGCCGGGTCATCTCGTCGGCGGTTTCCGCCGTCAGCAGATCGGAGTCGGCCCCGCGAATCACCAGAACCGGGCAGCGCACCCGGTCCCACAGCGCCCACAGATCGACGTCCTGCATCGGTTGCGCCTGGAAAGCGTGGGCGATGCCGGGGTCATAGGCCAGACCCAACAGCCCGTCGGGGCGCTGGCGGGCGGCGTGTTCGGCCAGATGCCGCCATTGCCCGTCGGTCAGGCGGCCAAACCCCATCAGGGTGAAGCGCAGATAGGCTTCGACGGCGGCGAGATCGTCGAACACCGGATCCTTGCCGACGTAATCGGCGATGCGCTGCAAGCCGACCTTGGAAATCAGCGGGCCGACGTCGTTGATGACCAAGCGGCGGATCGGGCTGTTGGGCTGGGCGGCGAGCGTCATGCCGATCAACCCACCCATCGAGGTGCCGATCCAATCGACCGCCTCCACCCCCAACCGGGCGATCAGGGCGGTCATGTCGGCGCAATATTGCGGGTAGCCGTAGAGCGCCGGATTCGCCAGCCAATCGCTTTTCCCGCGTCCGACGATGTCGGGGCAGGCCACGCGGCGGCGGTCGGCCAGCGCCAAGGCCAGCGGATCGAAATCACGCCCGTTGCGGGTCAGACCATGCACGCACAGCGCCGTGCGGGGGGCGTCGTCGCGGCCCCATTGGGTGTAGGCGACGCGGTGGAACCCGGCGGCGCTGAGGCCGAGGAGGCTGCGTTCGGTCATCGGCACGGGGCGGGCACTCCGGTGGATGGATGGGGTGGAGGGTGGGCGGTAGCGGGCGGGGGATCGGAAGCGGTATCAGCCTTTTTTCGGTGATTTTCCGGATCGTGGCAACTCCGCCGCCGCCCCGGTCAGGGCGGGGGAGGGATCGACCAGATCCTGTTCATAAGGGTGGAAGGTCGGGTTGTAGATGCGCCGGATCACCCGGATGTAGTTTTGCGTTTCCTGATAGGGCGGCACGCCGCGATAACGGTCCACCGCCCCCTCCCCGGCGTTGTACCCGGCCAGGGCCAGGGTGACGTCGCCCTGGAAATAGGCCAGCAGCCAGCGCAGATAGCGCACGCCGCCGGTGATGTTCTGGGCCGGGTCGAACAGGTCGGTCACGCCGAACCGTTCGGCGGTGGCGGGGATCAACTGCATCAGCCCGGCGGCGTCCTTGGGCGACACCGCGTCGGTGCGGAAGGCGCTTTCGGCCTGGATCACCGCCAGCACCAGACCGGGATCGACGCCGTGGCGCGCAGCGATGCCGTCCACCAGCCGGGCGATCTCCGCCGGGGGGGCGGTGATGCCGCGCACCGGTCCGCCGCCCGGACGGCACCAGGGGCGGATGCGGCCCATCGCGCCGGGAACATAATGCACCATCCGCCGCGCCTCGCTGTGCCCGCGTGAGGCGGCGGCGCGCAGCCAGGCGGTGCCGAGCCGCCGGTCGCGGCTGACGCCCACGCCGAACAGATAGCGTCGGGCGAGGCGGAAGGCGGCGTTGGGGTCGCCCTGCTCGGCGGCTTCGCAATCGGAGATGCGCCTTGCTGTTGCCGGGCTGGGCGTGAGGGGAGGGAGGGAGCCGGGGGCGAGCGCGGAGGCGCGGGGAACGGCGCTTGGCGTGTCCGCCGCCGACGCGGCGGGCGCGGTCAGGGCGACCAACGCCACCAGGATCACCGACACAACGCGACCAATCACAGACCACCCCCTGAACGCCACGCGCGCGCGACACCGCACCAAGCGACACCGGGCCAAACAACGACAGCCCCCGCGCATCGGCGTGCGTGGTGACTCCCTGCCAAGTATGGGGAGGCATTCGACCCACGGCAAGGACGGCGGCCACCAGCCCAGGGCAATCGCGTGAAGCGTCGTGCGATCAGCCGGAACAAGAGTTGCCACGGATTTCGCGGATTTTTCACGGATTTCGCGGAACCCGTCTCAGAACCACCCTGTTTGCGATTCTGCGGCAACCCTCATGGCGGGATGCGGGAAGCGGTTGGAGTCGGAAATCCGTGTAATCCCTCATTTTTTCCGTGTAATCCGTGTCCATTCTTGTTTGCATGACGATGATCGCTCGTTCAGGCGATTGCCTTGGCTTGATCTTGCCGGGCTTGATCTTGGACAAGGGACGGGTGTCGGCTGTTCCGCTACTGTCCCGTCCTTGCCCCCTTTCTCATCGACAGGTTCCGCCCCATGACAGCGTCCACCCTTCCGACGAACGATTGCACCGTCCATGGCCCGACCGCCCTGTCGCTCGACGCGGCGCTGGACCGCATCGCCCGGACCTACGGCCCGGTGACGGGGACGGAGACGGTTCCGCTGCGCACCGCGCTGGGCCGCGTCCTGGCTGAAGAGGTGACGGCCCCGGTCAACGTGCCCCCGGCGGCGGTGTCGGCCATGGACGGATGGGCCTTCGTCGCCGCACCGGGCGACGGCCCGCGTTGCCTGAGCGTGATCGGCCGTGTTCCCGCCGGTTCCCATTTTCCCGGCACGGTCGCGGCGGGGCAGGCGGTGCGGATCTTCACCGGCGCGCCGGTTCCCGCCGGGGCGGATTGCGTCGCCATGCAGGAGGATTGCCGGACGGAGTCGGACGGCGCGGCGGTCTGGGTTCCCGCCGGGCTGGAGGTTGGGGCCAACATCCGCCCGATGGGGGAGGACATGACCGCCGGGTCCGTGGTGCTGCGCCCCGGTCGGCGGATGCGCGCGCAGGAGGTTGGCTTGGCCGCCGCCGTCGGGCGGTCCAGCGTCACCGTGCGCCAGCCCTTGCGCGTTGCCCTGTTTTCCACCGGGGATGAGCTGCGCGAACCGGGGCAGGACAAGCCGGACCACGCCATTTACGACGCCAACCGCCACACCGTCGCCGCGCAGCTCCAGGGGTTGGGGGTGGAGGTGATCGACCTGGGCATCCTGCCCGACCAGCCCGAGGCCGTGCGCGCGGCGCTGGCCGACGCGTCCGCCCGCGCCGACCTGCTGGTGACGAGCGGCGGCGTGTCGGTGGGGGAGGAGGACCACGTCAAAACGGTGGTCGCCGCGTTGGGGGCCATTGATTTGTGGAAGCTGGCGATCAAGCCGGGCAAGCCGCTGGCGCTGGGCCGCGTCGGCTCCACCCCCTTCCTGGGGCTGCCGGGCAACCCGGTGTCGGCGATGGTGACGTTTCTGCTGGTCGGGCGTCCGCTCGTGCTGCGGCTGTCGGGTGCCACCGACGCGCCGACGCCGCGCGGGCTGGTGGTGGCGGGCTTCACCTTCACCAAGAAGCCGGGGCGGCGCGAGTTCCTGCGCGTGCGGCTGGAGGCGTCGGCGGGCGGTTTGCCGACGGCGATCCGCTTTCCCAACAACAGCTCCGGCGTGCTGACGTCGATGGTCGAGGCGGACGGGCTGGTGGACATGCCCGCCGAGGCCGAGGCGATCGCCCCCGGCGACATGGTGGCCTATCTGCCCTTCTCCGGCCTGTTCGGCTGAAGGTCTGGGCGCGCAAACGATCAAAATTTTGGATTGAAACGGTAAATTCAATCGATTGGACGGATTGACGATTCCCCTCCATTTTCTCTGTGAAATTGGAGGGCATCGTCATGATCCGCATCGTTCTGTTGCGCGCCGTTCCCGTCGCCGCGCTGCGCGCCATTCCCGGTGTCGCCCTGTCGGCGGCGCTGGCCGCTGGCGCGTTCGCTCTGGTCCATCTGTTGGGTCTGCGGGCGGTCAGCCCGCTGGTGCTGGCCGTTCTGCTGGGCATGGCGGCGCGTGGGCTGTTGGGCCGGGGCGGGCGGGCCATCACCGGCCCCGGCATTGCCTTCACCGTCCGCCCGCTGCTGCGGCTGGCGGTCATGCTGCTGGGCGCGCAGGTGACGGTGGATCGCATCGCCGCGCTGGGCGGCGGTGGCTTGGCGGTGATCGCCGTCGCGCTGGCCGCCTGCCTGGGGTTCAGCGCGTGGTTGGGCCGGGTGTTGCGGGTGGAACCGGGGCTGGCCTGCCTGATCGGGGCGGGAACCGCGATCTGCGGCGCGTCCGCCGTGCTGGCCGTGACCAGCGCCACCCGGGCCGACGAGGAGGATGTCGCCTACGCCATCGCCTGCGTCACCCTGTGCGGCACGCTGTCCATGCTGCTCTACCCGCTGTTGGCCGACGCGTTGGTCCTGGCCCCGCGCGCCTATGGCCTGTGGGCCGGGGCCTCGATCCACGAGGTTGGGCAGGCGGTCGCCACCGCGTTCCAGAACGGGCGGGAGGCGGGGGAGGTCGGGACCGTCGCCAAGCTGTGGCGGGTGGCGCTGCTGGCCCCGGTGGTGATCGGGATGGGTCTGGTGGAAGTCCGGCGCGGGGGCAACGCGCCCGGGTCGCGCCCGGCGCTGCTGCCCTGGTTCGTCACCGGTTTCCTGATCCTGATCGCGGCCAACAGCGCCGGTCTGCTGCCCGACGTGGTGCGGGAGACGGCGGGGCGTGTGGCTCCCTTCCTGCTGGCGATGGCGCTGGGGGCGATGGGGCTGGACGCCGACCCGGCCAAGCTGCGCGCCCGTGGCCCGCGCCCGCTGCTGCTCGGGCTGGGGGCCACGCTGTTCCTTGCCAGCGCCAGCCTGATCGGCATTCTGTGGCTGCTGCCCTGACCGGGGTGGTCTGAGCTTTCCCCGAACGCCGGAGCGGCGATGACCCTGGAACAGTTGCGCATCTTTGCCGCCGTCGCCGACCTTCTGCACTTCACCCGCGCGGCGGAAAGCCTGCGCCTGTCCCAGCCCGCCGTCAGCGCCGCCATCGCCGGGTTGGAAGCGGAGCATGGCGTCCGCCTGTTCGACCGCATCGGCCGCCGGGTGGAGTTGACCGCCGCCGGTCATCTGCTGCGCGAGGAGGCCCGCGCCATCCTGCGCCGGGTGGAGGACGCCGGAACCCGGATGGCCGAAATGACCGGGCTGGCGCGCGGCGCGCTGCGGCTGGTCGTCAGCCAGACCGTCGGCCATCATTGGCTGCCGCCGCGCCTGCTGCGCTTTGCGGCGGCCGTTCCCGGCATCCGCGTCGATCTGGAGATCGGCAACACCGACGCGGTGGCCGAGGCGGTGCGGGAGGGGCGGGCCGAGTTGGGCATCGCCGAAGGCGCGGTGCGCGACCCGGCGCTGGTGGCCGACCCGATTCCCGGCGACCGGCTGGTGCTGCTGGCCGATCCGGCCCACCCCTGGGCCAAGGGGGAGCGCGTGACCGCCGAGGGGCTGGCCTCCGCCCGCTGGATCCTGCGCGAAACCGGTTCCGGCACCCGCGCGGCGTTTGAACAGGCGATCCGCGCGGCGGGCGTCGATCCGGCGGGACTGAGCGTCGCCCTGACCCTGCCCGACGGGGCGCTGATCCGTCAGGCGCTGTTGGCCGGGCTGGGGGTCAGCGTGCTGTCCGATCTGGTGGTGGCCGACGCGCTGGCCGATGGACGGCTGGTCGCGCTGCGCGGGTTGGCGTTGCCGGTCCGCCCCTTTCATCTGGTGCGCCACCGCGACCGCCACCGCAGCGCTGCCGAACGGGCCTTCGTCCGGCTGGCGCTGGAGGGGGCGGAGGCGTCGGCGGTCGGCTGACAGGCGCACGGGGCCTTCACCGTCTTCCGCATCAAGCCGCTGTTATCAAGCAACTGTTATCAGGCGTATAAGGGAGGGAACGGCGGGTTTCGGCGGGGGATGGGGCGATGAGGCGGTTTCTGACGGTGGCGTTGGTCGCGGTGGCGTGGCTGTTCCTGTCCGCCGCGCCGGGGGTGGCGTCGGACTCGTCCTACTCCGTGCCGAACTGGGTGGACACCAAGCTGTATGTCGGCAGCCTGATGGCGAAGGCCCCGCCGCAGCCCAACCCGCAGGTCAGCGACGCCGCCCTGAAGCAGGCCCGCGCCGCCATGGCCCGCAAGGACGGGGCCGCCGCCGTGCCGAAATTCGAACAGGCGATCACCAACGGCGCGGCCAGCCCGTCGGTGTGGCTGGAACTCAGCGCCGCCTGGATGGCGCTGCCCACGCCCAACAAGGACCGCGCCCTGCAAAGCGCGGTTCAGGCCGGGATGAACGACCCCAAGGACGACGAGCGCGTCGCCACCCTGCTGCGCGTCGCCAGCCTGATGGACGAGGCGTTCGGCAAACCCGATGAAGCGGCGAAGGCGCTGGGCGCGATCCGCGCCATGGGCGACACGCTGGAGCCGGGCACGCTCGACGCGCTGGCCCCGAAGCTGGAGGAGCGCTGGATCGCGCTGCGCCGCAAGGCGGGCCTGACCCTGCGCGACGTCACCGTCAATTCCGACGACGCGGTGGCCCGCGTCTGTTTTCAGTTCAACGACCGTCTGAGCACCCGCAAGGGCTTGCGGTTCGATGATTATGTGCGGGTGGAGCCGCCGACCAAGCTGTCGGTCGACGCGCGCGACACCACGCTGTGCCTGCGCGGCGTCAATCACGGGTCCAGCTACACCGTCACCCTGCGTCAGGGCCTGCCCGGCGAGGATGGGGTGGAGCAGAAGGCCGACGAAACCCAACGCGTGCGCGTGCCCGACCGCGCGCCGATGGTCGCCTTCAAGGGATCGGCCTTCATCCTGCCCCGCAGCGGGCCGGATGGCGTGCCGGTGATGTCGGTGAACGCCGACAAGCTGGTGATTGAGGTCTACCGCATCCCCGACCGTGGCCTGGTGTCCAGCCGGATGGACGGGCAGTTGATGCAGCAACTGACGGGCCGCAACGCCGACTCCATCGCCGATTTTTCCGGCGAACGGCTGTGGACCGGCACGCTGGCGGTGAAGGGCGAGCGCAACCGGCAAACCCTGTCGGCGCTGCCCTTCCGGCAGGCGGTGGGCGACCAGCCCAAGCCCGGCCTGTACGCCATCACCGCCAAACCCGCCGACGTGGAACCGGCCAACGAATGGAACGACATCGCCACCCAATGGGTGCTGGTGTCCGACATCGGGCTGACCAGTCTGCGCGGGGCCGACGGGCTGACGGTCTTCGCCCGCTCCTACGCCACCGCCAAGCCGCTGGCGGGGGTTGAGGTGGCCTTGGTCGCCAACAACAACGCGGAGATCGCGCGGGCGACGACGGACGAGCTGGGCCGGGTCCGCTTCGCGCCGGGGCTGCTGAAGACCGGCGGCAACGCGCCCAACATGGTCATGGCCTATCACGGCACCGATTACGCCATGCAGGATCTGCTCAACGCCGCCTTCGATCTCAGCGATCGCGGGGTTGGCGGGCGGGCGGCACCGGGGCCGATGGACGCCTTCGTCTACACCGACCGGGGTGTCTACCGCCAGGGCGAGAGGGTCAACCTGTCCATCCTGCTGCGCGACGACAAGACCGACGCGGTGGAGAATTTCCCGCTGACCGTGAAGATCCTGCGGCCCAGCGGTACGGAGTATTTCAGCGGCCCGTTGCCCGCGCAGGCGGCGGGCGGCTACAGCCTGCCGCTGACCCTGTCGCGCACCGCCCCGCTGGGCGGCTGGCACGTCGAGGTCTACAGCGATCCCAAGGGCGCGCCGATCGGGTCCGGCGGCTTCCAGGTCGAGGATTTCGTGCCGGTCAAGCTGGCGCTGGATCTCACGCCCGGTGGCGCGGTCCTCATTCCCGGCAAGCCGTTCGAGGTGGTGGCGAACGGCCGTTTCCTCTACGGCCCGCCCGCCGCCGGTCTGAGCGGCACGGCGGAGGTGGCGATCCAGCCCGACCCGACGCCCTATCCGGCGCACAAGGATTACCGGTTCGGCCGCGTGCAGGACAGCGTGGACAGCAAGCTGGACACGCTGGAGTTCCCGACCACCGACGCGCAGGGGCAATCGCGCGTCGCTGTGACCGTCCCGTCGCTGCCCGACACGACCCGGCCGCTGCGCGCGGACATCCGCGTGTCCCTGTCCGAACCCGGCGGGCGGCCGGTGCACAAGGCGGTGACGGTCCCCATCCGCGCCAAATCCCACGCCATCGGCCTGCGCCCTCACTTCAGCGACGGTCGGATCGGCGAGGGGCAGGAGGCCAGCTTTGACCTCGTCACCCTGGCCCCGGACGGCACGCCCATCGCCACCCCCGGCCTGAGCTGGGAGTTGCTGGAGGAGCGGGTCAGCTACCAGTGGTTCCGGCAATATGGCCGCTACAGCTACAACGCCGTGACCCGCAGCGTTCCCATCTCCTCCGGGACCATCGCCGCGCTGGCCGGCAAGCCGGTGACGCTGGCGCTGGGGCGGCGCGACTTTGGCCGCTACCGGATTGAGGTGACGGACAAGGCGGCGGGGGTGGCCACCTCCTACCGCTTCTCCGCCGGGTGGCAGAGCGAGGACAGCAACGGCAACACGCCGGACAAGCTGGAGATCGCGACCGACAAGCCCGCCTACAGCCCCGGCGACACCGCGCGCCTGCGCATCACCCCGCCCTTTGCCGGGGAGGTGCTGTTGACCGTGGCGACCGACCGCCTGTTCGAGGCGCGCAACCTGACGGTTCCCGCCGAAGGCGCGACGGTGGAGGTTCCGGTCAACGCCGCCTGGGGGCCGGGGGCCTACGTCACCGCCACCGTGTTCCGCCCGCCGGTGGTGGGGAAGGAACGGCAACCGGTGCGCGCCGTCGGCGTCGCCTGGGTCGGCATCGATCCGGCGGTGCGCACGCTCGACGTGGCGCTGGACGCGCCGTCGGTCATCCGCCCGCGCAGCCGCCTGGAGGTCGGGGTGACGGTGAAGCCGACCCGCGCGGGTGGTGCGGCAACCGGCGGGGCGGCAACCGGTGCGGCGGAGGATGTCTATGTGACGCTCGCCGCCGTCGATGAGGGCATTTTGCGCCTGACCGACTTCGCCAGCCCGCAACCGGCCAAGCATTTCTATGGCAAGCGCCGCCTGGGCCTGGACATCCGCGACGATTACGGCCGTCTGATCGACGCCATGGACGGGTCGTTCGGGGCGTTGCGCCAGGGTGGGGATTCCGGGGGCATCGGCCTGCCGGTGGTTCCCTTCACCGTGGTGTCGCTGTTCCAGGGGCCGGTCAAGGTCGGGCCGGACGGGACCGCCCGCATCGGTTTCGACGTGCCCGACTTCAACGGCGAATTGCGCTTGATGGCGGTGGCCTACAGCCGCAGCCGGGTCGGATCAGCGGCGGGGCCGGTGACGGTGCGCGACCCGCTGGTCGCCGACGCCATCCTGCCGCGCTTCCTCGCCCCCGGCGACGAAAGCCGGGTGACGCTGTCGCTGCACAATGTGGAGGCCGCCGCCGGAACCTACGCCGTCACCGTCACCGCGCGCGACGCCGTGGCGGTGGAGGGCGGGGCGCTGTCGATTCCGCTGGCCAAGGGCGAACGCAAGACGCTGGTGCTGCCGCTGAAGGGCGTGGGCGCTGGCATCGGCGGCGTCACCCTGGCGGTGGCGGGGCCGGACGCGCTGGCGCTGTCGCACGATTACGCCATCACCGTCCGCCCGGCGCGCGCGGTGGACACGCAGTTCATCACCCGGCAGGTTCCGCCCGGCGACACCATGCGTTTCAGCGCCGCCGATCTCGTCGCCTATGTGCCGGGAACGGCGGGGTGGTCGGTCAGCTTCAGCAACGCCCCGCCCTTTGACATTGGCGGCATCCTGCGGGCGCTCGACCGCTACCCGCTGGGGTGCCTGGAGCAGACGGTCAGCCGCGCCCTGCCGCTGCTGGCGGTGCGCGATGTGGAATTGGCGCTGGGGACCGACCGCAAACCCGACGACAGCCTGGATGGCCGGGTGCAGCAGGCGGTGTCGCGCACGCTCGACAAGCAGCGCTTCGACGGGGCCTTTGGCCTGTGGAGCGCGCAGAGCGAGGCCGATGGCTGGCTGACCGCCTACGCCACCGAATTCCTGATCCGCGCCAAGCAAAAGGGCAACCCGGTCCCCGACAAGCCGTTGAACGACGCGCTGGGATGGCTGCGCCAGCGCGCCATCGCCTCGGCCAGCGAGCCGGAGGCGATGGCGGTGCGCGCCTATGCCCTGCACACGCTGGCGCTGGCCGGGGTGTCGCTGCCGGGTCCGGCGCGTTATCTGCACGACACCGCCATCGACAAGCTGCCGACGCCGTTGGCCAAGGGCCAGTTGGGGGCGGCGCTGGCGCGGATGGGCGATGGCGAGCGGGCGGCGAGCGCCTTCGACTCCGCCGTCGGTCATCTCGCCCGCAACGAATGGGCCGCCGATTACGGCTCCACCCTGCGCGACGCGGCGGCTTTGATCGTGCTGGCGTCCGAAGTTGGCATGACCGGCAAGCGGCTGCCCGCGCTGCTGGACCGGCTGCCCGCCTCAGACCTGGCCGTCAACCGGACCAACACGCAGGAGCAGGCCTGGACGGTGCTGGCGGCGGACGCCCTGTTGCGCGGCGCGCCCGCCGGGGTCAGCGTCACCCTGCCGGGCGGGGAACGGCGCAGCGGCGCGCGTGTCGATCTGCGGCCCATGCTGGCGCAACTGTCCGCCGGTCTGCCGGTGGTCAACAGCGGGACCGCTCCGCTGTGGCAGGCGGTGTCGCTGTCGGGCGTGCCGACCGCGCCGCAACCCGCCGCGCGGGAGGGGCTGCGCATCAAGCGCAACTTCTTCACCCGCAAGGGCGAGCCGCTGAACCTCGACACCATCCGTCAGAACGACGTGTTCGTCGTCGTGCTGGAGGGGGAGGCGAACACCAAGCTGTTCCACCAGACCGCCGTCACCCACCCGCTGCCCGCCGGGTGGGAGATCGAGAACGCCAAGCTGGGGGCGGGTGGAACCACCGATCTGCCATGGCTGGACCAGTTGACCGTTCCCAACAGCGCCGAATCGCGCGACGACCGTTTCGTCGCCGCGCTGGACCTGACGGAGGATCAGGCGCGCTTCAAGCTGGCCTTCATCGTCCGCGCCATCACGCCGGGTGTCTATGAGCTGCCGGGCGCGTCGGTGGAGGACATGTACAAGCCGCGCTTCTTCGCCCGTCAGGCCGTAGGGCGGATCACCGTGCATCCGCCGGAGTGACCGGGTGGGGGGCCGTCTGTGGCCGGGTTGGCCCGGCGTTGGCACCGGGGGGCGTCGTCGGCTGACGGCGCTGGCGCTGCTGGCTGGGAGTGCTGTTGCGCTGCTGGCCGGGGTGGGGCTGGCGCTTGACCGGCTGTTCCCGCCGCCGCTCGACCGGTTGGCCGACCGGTCGGTGACGGTGGTGGACCGCAGCGGGGAGCCGTTGCGCGTCTTCACCAACGGGGCCGGGGCGTGGCGGCTGCCGGTGGACCCCGACGCCGTCGCCCCGCTGTTCGTCGATCTGCTGCTGGCTTACGAAGACCGCCGGTTCTGGTCGCATGGCGGGGTGGATCCGCTCGCCCTGCTGCGGGCGCTGGGGCAGAATCTGGGGGCGGGCCGCGTGGTGTCGGGGGCGTCCACCCTGACCATGCAGGTCGCCCGCCTGCTGGAGCCGCGCCCGCGCACCCTGTCGGCCAAGCTGATCGAGGCGGCGCGCGCCCTGCAATTGGAGTGGCGGTACGACAAGCGCGCGATCCTGGGCATGTATCTGACCCTCGCCCCCTATGGCGGCAATGTGGAGGGGGTGCGCGCGGCGTCCCTGACCCTGTTCGGCAAACCGCCGACGGAGCTGGACGCGGCGGAAGCCGCGCTGCTGGTGGCGCTGCCGCAATCGCCCAGCCGTTTGCGCGCCGACCGTTTCCCCGACCGGGCGCGGGCGGCGCGCGACAAGGTGCTGGATCGCGCGGTCCAGGCCGGTGCGCTGTCGGCCAAGGCGGCGGCGGAGGCGCGGACGGAGCCGGTCCCCGCCGCGCGCCAGCCCTTGCCCGCCGCCGCCCCCCATCTGGCCGACGCGCTGCGGGCGCGCCGTCCCGGTGAGACGCGGTTGACCACCACGTTGGACGGCGGGTTGCAGCGCGCGGTGGAGGCGTTGGCCCGGCGGGAGATGGACACCCTGCACCCGCGCGCCGGGCTGGCGGCGCTGGTGGTGGACAACCGGACCCGCGCCGTTCTGGCCTATCTCGGCAGCCCCGACGCGCTGGATCGCGACCGGCTGGGGCCAATCGACATGGTGCGGGCGGTGCGGTCCCCCGGATCGGCGCTGAAGCCCTTCATTTACGGGCTGGGCTTTGACGATGGCCTCATCCACCCGCTGACCCAGGTGTCGGACGTTTCCACCCGCTTTGGCGATTACGCCCCGCGCAACTTCGACCGGGGCTTCACCGGCGATCTGACGATCGAGGAGGCGTTGCAACGCTCCCTCAACATTCCGGCGGTGCTGGTGCTGGACAAGGTGGGGCCGCTGCGCTTCGCCGACGCCCTGCGCCGGGCGGGGGCGCGGCTGGTGCTGCCCAACCGCAGCACGGTTCCCGGGTTGCCGGTGGCCCTGGGCGGGGCGTCGATCAGCCTGTGGGACATGGCGACGCTGTACAGCGGCTTGGCGCGCGGCGGTCTGGTCGCCCCCCTGCGGGTGCAGCCGGAGGAGCCGGAGGCGGCGGGTGTGCGGTTGCTGTCGCCAGTGGCCGCCCAGCAGGTCCGCGCGATTCTGGAGGGCGCGCCGCCGCCGCCCGGCGTGGTCCAGGCGCAGGAGCTGCGCGGATCCGGCCCCATCGCCTTGAAAACCGGGACCAGCTACGGCTTTCGCGACGCCTGGGCCTTTGGCGTGACGGAGCGCTACAGCGTCGGCGTGTGGGTTGGCCGCCCGGACGGCACGCCCAGCCCCGACCGCTATGGCCGCAACACGGCGGCCCCGTTGCTGTTCCACCTGTTCGATCTGCTGCCCGCCGACCGGGGCCGCCCAGCCGGTCCCGTGACCGCCGAAGCCCCGCCGGAGCTGCTGCGCCGCCTGGACGCGGGGGAGGGTGGACCGATGGCCGCCGGGGCGCTGGCGACCGGACCGCTGACGAACGGAGCTCTGATGAACGGGTCCCTGGCGAACGGGCCGCGCGCCGCCGACCGCCTGCGGCTGGTCTTTCCCGGCGGCGACATGGTGGTGGAGGCGCTGGGGCCGGACGGCCGGGCGGAGCCGCTGACCTTCTCCGCCAGCGGCGGGCGACGGCCCCTGTCCTGGTTGATCGACGGGCGGCGGATCGCCCTGTCGCCCATCGCCCGCGATGTGGTGTGGCGGCCGGAGGGGCCGGGACCGGTGCGCGTCACCGTGCTGGACGCCGACGGGCGCAGCGACAGCGCCGTGATCGATGTGCGGTGAGAGGGACGCCTGGGGCGCGGGTCAGGACGCCTTGAGCAGCGGCGTGGGGCGACGGCTGGTCGGCGCGGCGCTGGTGCTCGCGGTCCGTTGCAGGCTCCACACCCGCGAGCGGACGCGCATCTGCTTCTGACAATCGGTCGAGCAATAGAGCGGGGCCGGGCCGCGCAGCGACGGGCGCACAAAGGGGCGGCCGCAGCAGGCGCAGTGCAGTTGACGGGCGGGGTTGGTCTGGCCCTTGCGGGCGGCGGTGGTCATGATTGGTGTAAGGGGTGGTTCCGGTTGGCGCGCACTATAGGCGCGGAATGTTGCAACTTCATGCTCGGGAAAACGCCTATCACCCTTGGGGGATGCGCATAGCCGCAACGGGAAAGGGCAGGGCAATCGCTTGAAGGTATATAAACCTATAAGGAGAATTTACCGTCATCCCCGCGAAGGCGGGGATCCAGGCTTTCCCGTCAGAACCACTCTGTGAACTCTGGATCCCCGCCTTCGCGGGGATGACAAATGTCCTAATAGAGGAATTTCAAGCCTTCACCCGATTGCCCTGCGGGGAAGGGGGGATGTGGTTGACCGACCCGGTTGGTCGCTCTATCTGACAGACGGACTCAAACGGGGAATGGCACGGGTGCGGCGGACGCTGGCGCGATGGATCGGGCGGCTGGGCGTGGCGGTGGCGTTGACCATCGCGGCGGCGCTTGGCCTTGCCCTGCCCCCATCCGTGGCCTTGGCCGCAACCGACGGTCACGCCGCCCATCACCACGCCGCGCCAACGTCTCCGCCGCCCACCGCAACACCGCGCGCTCAACTGTCCGTCTGGTCGGTCGATTCCTCCGCTCCCTGCTGTCCACCCTGGATTCATGGCCGGATGGCGGCTTTTTGCTGCGCGGTCGGGGGCTGTCTGGCCGTGCCGGTCGGGTTGCCGGTTTGTGACCTGTCGCCGCAGCGGGTGGGGTTGGGGGCCGCGCCCCGGCCAATGGGGCAGGCGATGCCCGAGGGAATCGGCGTTCCGCCCGATCCGCCGCCACCGCGCCAGGGCTGACCGACCGCGCGCGGGCGGCGTTTGGCCCGCGTCATCACCGTCGTCGTTCCTGCCCTTGTGTTTGGAGGCCGTTCATGGCTCTCACCCTGTCGCGCCGTCAGCTTCTGACGGCCACGGCGGCCGTTGGCTGCGCCGCTGTTGTTCCCGCCGCTCCCGCCCGCGCCTTGGCCGCGCCCGATTCCATCGCCCGGCTGGCGGTGGAACGCCGCACGCTGGTGGTGAAGGGCAAGCCCGCCACCGTGTTCGGCATTCGCCAACCCAACGGAACCGCCGGTCTTATCCTGGACCCTGGCGCGCGATTCCGCGTCGATCTCACCAACCGCGCCGGAGAGGACACGGTCATCCACTGGCACGGCCAAACGCCGCCCTATGCGCAGGATGGGGTGGTGGACGCCAACCGTCCGGCGATTCGCGACGGCGCGTCGGCGTCCTATGATTTCGCCGCGCGGCCCGGAACCCACTGGATGCACTCCCACCATGGTTTGCAGGAGCAGCGCTTGATGGCCGCGCCGTTGATCGTGCGGACGGAGGAGGACCGCCGCGCCGACGAGCAGGAGATCGTGGTGTTGCTGCACGATTTCTCGTTCCGCGATCCGACGGAGATTCTGGCCGGTCTGACCGGCGGCGCGCCGGTGATGGACCATGCGGCGATGGGCCATGGGGCCGCCAAACCCACGCCAACTCCCGATCACGCCGCCATGGGCCACGGGGCCATGAATGGGGCGATGAACCATGCCGCCATGAATCACGGCGGAACGACGGGTCATTCCGGCCACGCGATGGCGGGGATGGACCTGAACGACGTCGATTACGACGCCTATCTCGCGAACGACCGCACGCTCGACGATCCGGAGGTGCATCGGGTGGAGCGCGGCGGCCGGGTGCGGCTGCGCCTCATCAACGGGGCGACCTCCACCGCGTTCCACATCGATCTCGGGGCGTTGACCGGGCAGGCGATCGCGGTGGATGGGGTGCCGGTCCAACCGGTGACGGGGCGTCGCTTCGGTCTGGCGATGGGGCAACGGCTCGACCTCCGCCTGTCCATCCCATCGCAGGGTGGGGCCTTCCCCATCCTGGCCCTGCGGGAAGGGGCGGTGGAGCGCACCGGGATCATTCTGGCGACCGCCGGGGCGGCGGTGGGCACACTGGCGGACCGGTCCAAGACCGCCACCGGCGCGCTTGATCTGGTGGTCGAACGCGCCCTGACGCCGCTGGTTCCCTTGGCGGATCGCCGGGCGGACGTGACCGCGCGGTTGCGGTTGACCGGCGGCATGATGCCCTATGTCTGGAGCCTGGACGACCGCCCGTTCGGATCGCACGAACCGATGCGGGTGACGGCGGGGCAGCGGGTGGTGTTGACCTTCGACAACGCGTCGGGCATGTCGCACCCGATGCACCTGCACGGCCATCAGTTCCAGGTGATCGGCATCGACGGGCGGCCCATCGCCGGGGCGGTGCGCGACACCGTGCTGGTCCCCGACCGGGGCAGCGTGACCATCGCCTTTGACGCCGACAACCCGGGGCGCTGGCCGCTGCACTGCCACAATCTGCTGCACATGGCCACCGGCATGATGACCGAACTGGTCTATGACGGGTACGCCTGAGCGGCGGTTTTGCCGGGACGCGTTCAGTAATGGGGTGGGGGTCGGTCGTCCTGCGGCGAACGGCCCCCGCCGAACTCCACCTCCGCCATCTGTTCGCGCAGGCGGCGCAGTTGGGCGGTCAGCCGGTCGATGGTGCGGCCCTGCTCGAACAGGACCTGGGACATCTCCTCCGCCATCTTTTCGTGATGGGCGAGGCGGCTTTCCAGATCGGTCAGGCGCTGGTCAAGGGCGGTGTCCATGGCGGCGCTCCGGTTCGCAAGGGTTAACGGGTGGGCGGCAACATGGACCATTCCGCCCGCGCCGTCACCCCCCTGCGGGGTGGAGACAGACCGCCAATCACGACGCCAGTCAATCACGACGCCAGTCAATCACGACGCCAGGGCGGTGGTTCCGGCCATCCAGCCCGACAGACCGGTCAGCGCCAGGGCCAGCACGCTGGCAAAGCGCAGGGCCAGCGGCCCCAGGGCCAAGCCACCCATCAGCCGTTGGTCGCGCAGCAACAGCAGCATCGGCAGCAGGATGAAGGGCAGGGTCAGCGCCAACACCACCTGACTCAGCACCAGCAAGCCGTCGGCGGCCTCGTCGCCCGCACCGCTCAGGATCGCCAGGGCGGGGATCAGCGCGGCGCTGCGGGTGATGGCGGCGCGGACCAGCGGCGGCAGGCGGATGTCCAGAAAGCCTTCGGTCACGATCTGCCCGGCCATGGTTCCGGTGGTGGTGGAGCTTTGCCCGGCGGCCAGCAGGGCCACGGCGAAGATCAACGCCGCCCCGCCGCCGATGCTGGTGGACAGCAGCGCGTGGGCGTCCTCGATCCCTGGCGCGGGGCCGGTGGCGGCCACGCCTTGGAAGGCGACGGCGGCCACCGCCAGAATCGCGCCGTTGACCAGACCGGCCAGCGCCAGCGCGGCGGTCAGGTCGATGGTCAACCAGCGCGCCATCGTCCGCCGGTCTTGCTCCGGCGTGTCGGCCAGACGGGCGCGGACCAGTCCCGAATGCAGGAACAGATTGTGCGGCATCACCGTCGCCCCGACGATCCCCAGCGACAGATACAGCATCTCGGGATCGCGGGCCATCTCCAGGCTGGGGACCAACCCGGCCAGCAGCGCGCCCGCGTCCGGCTTGGCGATCAGCAATTCCCAGCTGAAACACGCCACCACCACCAGCATCAGCGCGCCGACCACCAGTTCCGGCGCGCGACCCCGCGCCCCCGGCAGGGCCAGAATGCCGAAGGTCGCGGCGGCGGCGACGATCACCCCGGCCAGCATCGGCACGCCGAACAGCAGCTTCAGCGCGATGGCGCTGCCCAGCAATTCGGCCAGATCGGTGGCGATCATCGCCAGTTCCGACACCGCCCAGATCGTCATCGCCACCGGGCGGGGAAAGCGGTTGCGGATCAGCCGGGCCAAATCCTGGCCGCTGGCCAGCGTCAGGCGGACGATCAGCGTTTGCAGGAAGATGCCCGCCAGACTGGCCATCAGCACGGCGGCCAGCAACGCAAAGCCAAAGCGCGATCCGGCGGCGATGTCGGTGGCCCAGTTGCCCGGATCCATGTAGCCGACGGCGACGACGAACCCCGGCCCCAGCATGGTCAGAAACCGGCGGGCGGCGACGGGGCGCTCTGCGGTGGGGATGGCTGCGGTCACGCCGGACACTCCTGAACCTGTGGCTTTGCACTTTCGTGACCCTGAACCGTTTTGGCGACGCCACGGGACACGCGATGATCCGATCCTGCGGCTGCCTTGGCCTGCGGTCCAATCTCTTGTTTCTACCGATTCGATAGGTTTGATCTATTCATAAGTGAGAATAACTCTCAATATCATAAATGAGCGTGTCACGCCAGAACGCTGCAAGGGGGCACGGTGCGGGCAAAGAAAAACCGCCAGAAACCCTTGGGCGTCTGGCGGTTGTGTCACGCGGTCAGCGGTGATTTGAGCGGCGGCTCAGCAGCCCGGCAAACCGATCATTCCCACTCAATCGTGCCCGGCGGCTTCGACGTGATGTCGTAGACCACCCGGTTGACGCCGCGCACCTCGTTGACGATGCGGTTGGAGACGCGGGCGAGGAATTCGTGCGGGAAGTGATACCAATCGGCGGTCATGCCGTCGGTCGACGTCACCGCGCGCAGGGCCAGCACATGGTCATAGGTGCGGCCATCGCCCATCACGCCGACGGTGCGCACCGGCAGAAGCACGGCGAAGGCCTGCCAAATGGCGTCGTACAGGCCGGCGTTGCGGATCTCCTCCAGATAGACCGTGTCGGCCTTGCGCAGGATGTCCAGCTTTTCCGGGGTGATCTCGCCGGGGATGCGGATCGCCAGACCGGGGCCGGGGAAGGGGTGGCGGCCGATGAAGGATTGCGGCAGGCCCAATTCACGGCCCAGCGCCCGCACCTCGTCCTTGAACAGCTCGCGCAGCGGCTCGACCAGCTTCAGCTTCATGCGGTCGGGCAGGCCGCCGACGTTGTGGTGCGACTTGATCGTGACCGACGGCCCGCCGGTGAAGGAGACGCTTTCGATCACGTCCGGGTACAGCGTGCCTTGGGCCAGGAACTCCGCCCCGCCGATCTTGTGGCTTTCCTCATCGAAGACGTCGATGAACAGGCCGCCGATGATCTTGCGTTTCTGCTCGGGGTCGGTGACGCCCGTCAGCTTGCCCAGGAACAGGTCCGACGCGTTGCGGTGGATCAGCGGGATGTTGTAATGGTCGCGGAACAGGGTCACGACCTCGTCGGCCTCACCGGCGCGCATCAGCCCGGTGTCGACGAAGATGCAGGTCAGTTGATCGCCGATGGCCTCGTGGATCAGCACCGCCGCGACCGACGAATCGACGCCGCCCGACAGGCCGCAAATCACCTTGCCGCTGCCGACCTGGGCGCGGATCTTGGCGATCGCCTGCTGTTTGAAGGCGGCCATCGTCCAATCGCCCTTCAGACCGGCGACGCCGTGGACGAAATTGGCCAGAAGCTGCGCCCCGTGCGGGGTGTGGACGACCTCCGGGTGGAACTGCACGCCGTACAGACGGCGCACATCGTCGGCAATGGCGGCATAGGGCGCGCCGTCGCTGACCGCGACCACACGGAAACCGGGCGGGATGGCGGTGACGCGGTCGCCGTGGCTCATCCACACCTGTTCGCGCGACCCCACCGCCCACAGCCCGTCGAACAGGGCGCAAGAGCCGGTGATTTCGATGAAGGCGCGCCCGAACTCACGATGGTCGGACCCGGTGACGCCGCCGCCCAGTTGCTCACACATGGTCTGCTGGCCATAGCAGATGCCGAGCACCGGCACGCCGAGATCAAACACGATCTGGGGCGCTGAGGGGGCGTTCTCGTCGGTCACGGACGCCGGGCTGCCGGACAGGATCACCGCCTTGGGCGCGTAGGCGGCGATGGCCTCCGCGCTCATGCTGAAGGGGTGGATCTCGCAATAGACGCCGGTCTCGCGCACACGGCGCGCGATCAACTGCGTCACCTGCGATCCGAAATCGAGGATGAGAACGCGCTCGTTGGACAGGACGGCGCTGGACGAAGAGGCTGCGGAGGACATCGACGAATCCTGATGCGGGGGACTCAAGGCCCGTCTTTACCGCACCTGCGGCCCGGTCGACAAGCGCGCAAGCGGAACCAGATCGCGCCAACCATAGGCAACCTCCCGCAAGTCGCTGCCGGCGAAGCGGATCGGGCGTTCGGCCACGCGGGTTCCGCCCATCCGTTCGTAGAACCAGCAGGCCGGGTTGTCGGCCAGACACCACAGCGCGGCGGATTGCACGGCGTCGGCCAGCAGCCGGTCGGCGATGGACGCCATCATCCGCCGCCCGATGCCCAGCCCCTTGGCGTCGTCCAAAAGATAGAGCGTGTGGATCTCCCCGGCGTAGCGGTCCATCGCCGTCCGGTGCGCCCCGAAGGAGGCGACGCCGACGATCCCGCCGGGCTGGCGGTCGGGCGACAGGCGGCCGCTGCGGTCCACCGCCACGATGGTCCCGATGCCCGGCCCCTGGGTTTCGATGACCGTGCGCCAGCGCCGCACGGTGGCGGCCTCTGACAGATTGACCAGAACCGACGCCGGAATCAGACCGGGGTAGGTGGATCGCCAGCTTTGCATCCACACCCGTGCGATGCCCGGCGCGTCGGCAACCGTGGCGTCGCGGATAGTGACCGTCGTTTGCGTCATCGACCGCCCTCCGTCCCATCGGGATGGCGTTGCATCCCCACTCGACAGAAGAACAGTTTGGAACGATGCGCGGCGTTGTCCAGACCAAAAGCGGTGCAGGGGCGATGTTCGGTGATGGTTGTTTTGGCGGCGCAACACGGGTACACAGCCACGTCAGGCCATCGGGACCGGTACGGGTTCCCACGGGGCCTGTTCCCGTTCGGCCCGGCGGACGCGCCGGGTGGCCACGGAGGCCGGATTTCATGCACTCGTCGCCCACCCTGTCCCGCTACATCGGCCGCCAGTTCGTTCTGTGGTTCTGTCTGCTGATGGTGATCCTGCTGTCGATCGTGCTGCTGCTCGACATCATCGAGCTGCTGCGCCGGGCGGGGACCAAGCCCCACGTCACCTTCGGGCTGGTGGTGGAGATGGCCTTTCTGAAGCTGCCGGGCATCGGCCAGCAGATCTTCCCCTTCGTCATCCTGTTCGCGGGCATGTTCACCTTCTGGCGGCTGACGCGCAGCGCCGAACTGGTGGTGGCCCGGGCGGTGGGGGTGTCGGCCTGGCAATTCCTGATGCCGGTTCTGCTGGCGGCGGCGGCCATCGGCGTCGTCAAGGTGACGCTGATCAACCCGGTCGGCGCGGTGTTCATCGCCAAATACGACCAGCTTCAGGATCGTTACCTGAAGATGAAGTCCAGCTCGATGAACATTTCACGCGGCGGCCTGTGGCTGCGGCAGAAGAACGACGCGGAGCAATTGTTCATTCACGCCGATGTCGTCAATCCGGTGAATTTCGAACTGACCAACGTGATCGTGTTCCTGTTCGATGAGGAGCAGAATTACCGGGGCCGGTTGGACGCGGCGGGGGCCAATCTGAAGGATCGCCGCTGGGTGTTGCGCGATGTGGTGATCAGCCGTCCCAAAAAGGATCCAGAGAAGCAGGAATCCTACACCATCACGACCGAGTTGGATCCGGCGACCATCGAAGAGAGCTTCGCCGCGCCGGAAACGATTTCCTTCTGGGATTTGCCGCGCTTCATCCAGACGTTGGAATCCACCGGCTTTCCGGCGGTGCGGCACCGGCTGCATTACCAATCCCTGCTGTCCCAACCCTTCCTGTATCTGGCCATGGTCCTGTTCGCCGCCGCCTTTTCCCTGCGGATGCCGCGCAAGGGCGGGACGATGACGATGGTGACGGGAGGCGTGCTGACCGGGTTCGTGCTGTTCGTCATGACCGACATCGTCCGCACCTTTGGCATGTCGGAAACCATCCCGGTCTTTGCCGCCGCCTGGAGTCCGGCGGGAGTCAGCCTGCTGTTGGGCACGGCGATCCTGCTGCATCTGGAGGATGGTTGAGGCGGGTTGCCGCATCACGGCCCGGTTGGCCGGGTCGGATTCCGTTTGCATGACCCCCAACGCCCACCGTATGAACGGGCGTTCTGTTTTGGGAGCTGGAGCACCATGCCGAGTTTGCGTTCCGTCCGGTCGGCCCTTGCCGTGGCAACCGCCTGCGTCGCCCTGGCCCTTCCCGCCACGGCGCAGACCTCCAAGGCGACCGCCGCTGCGGGCAAACCGCAAGGCGGCAGCGCCTCCACCAGCAGCGAGCGCATCGCCGCCGTGGTGAACGAGGAGGTGATCTCCGTCTCCGACGTCGGTGCCCGCGTCCGTCTGGCCTTGCTCAACGCCGGTGGGCAGGACAGCCAGGAGACCCGCCAGCGTCTGGCCCCCCAGGTGGTGCGGCAGCTCATCGACGAGCGCTTGCAGCTTCAGGAGGCCAAAAAGACCGGCGTGTCGGTCAGCCAGCAGGAAATCGACGAGGCGATCAAGCGGATCGCCGAGCAGAACCGCATGGGCCGGTCGCAACTCGATGGCCTGCTGAAAAGCCACGGCATCCCCCAATCGGCCCTGACCGAGCAGGTGCGCGCCCTTCTGGCCTGGCAAAAGGTGATGCAGCGCCGCATCCGTCAGGAAATCGCCATCAGCGACGATGAAATCGACGCCGCGACCCAGCGCATCAAGGCCAACATCGGCAAGCCCGAATATCTGCTGGCCGAAATCTTCCTCGCGGTCGACAGCCCCGACCAGGACGATGAGGTGCGCCGCAACGCCGACCGTCTGGTCGACGCGATCCGTCGGGGCGGCAACTTCCCGGCGCTGGCCCGCCAATTCTCGCAATCCGCTGGCGCGGCGGCGGGTGGCGACATGGGGTGGGTGCGCACCGGCGAATCCTCCGCCGAAATCGACAAGGCCCTGTCGGGCATGCGTCCGGGCCAGCTCTCCGCCCCGATTCGCACCGCCACCGGCTATCACATTCTGCTGGTGCGCGGCCAACGCGCCTTCGGCAGCGCGGGAGGCGAGGAGATGCCCGCCCCGCGCCCGGCCGCGCCGCGCCCGCAGGCGCGCCCCGATCTGGCCAAGGCCACGGTCAACATGAAGCAGATCGTGATCCCCATCGAATCGAAAGAGGCGATGAAGAGCGTCAAGGATCAGGCCGAGGCGCTGCGCAAGTCGATCAAGAGCTGCGGTGATTTCGACGCCAAGGCCAAGGCGGGTGGTGTCCCGGAATCGGGCGACATGGGCACGCTGAAGGTCAAGGATTTGCCGCCGGGGCTGCAACAACTCGCCGTCGGCATCCCGCTGGGCCAACCCAGCCCGGTGCTGATGAGCCAGGCCGCCGCCGTGATCCTGATCGTTTGCAAGCGCGACGTGCCGATGATCCAGCCGCCGCCGCAAGCCGAGCCGCAACCCGTCGCCGCGCCGCCCCCGCCGCCGCCATCGTCGAAGGACGCGAAGATGCCGAGCCGCGAGGAGATCGAACATGATCTGGTCGGCGAACGCGCCGATCTGCTGGCCCGCCGCTACCTGCGCGACCTGCGCCGGTCGGCCTTCATCGAGGTGCGCAGCGAGGCGCGGAGCTGATGCCCGCCGCCCCGTCTCCGCGCCTGCCGTTGGCCGTCACCATGGGCGAGCCGGCGGGCGTCGGCGGGGATTTGATCCTGCGGCTGTGGACGGAACGGCGGCAGCATGGCCTGCCGCCCTTCGTCCTGCTCGATTCGCCCGACCGGCTGGGCGCGTTGGCCTTTCGCCTGGGTTTGACGGTTCCCTTGATGGTCGTGGAGTCGGTGGCGCAGGCCGTTGACGGCTTTGACGAGGCGTTGCCGGTGCTGCCGGTCGATCTGTCCATGCCGGTGGTGGCCGGTCGGCCCGATCCGGCCAACGGCGCGGCGGTGATCGCCAGCATCGATCGCGCGGTCGCGCTGGTCCAGGCGGGAGAGGCGGCGGCCGTTGTCACCAACCCGATCCAGAAATCCGCCCTTTACGCCGCCGGTTTCCGCCATCCCGGCCACACCGAATATCTGGCCCATCTCGCCGGTCTGGCCGACGAGCCGATCATGATGTTGGCGTCGGAGGATTTGCGCGTCGTTCCGGTCACGATCCATGTGTCGTTGCGCGACGCGGTCAACCAACTGTCCACCGCCGCCATTGTCCACGCCGGACGGGTGACGGCCGCCGCCTTGCGCCGGGATTTTGGCATCGCCAGGCCGCGCCTCGCCGTTGCGGGCCTCAACCCCCACGCGGGGGAGGGAGGAGCCATGGGGCGGGAGGAGATCGAGATCATCGCGCCCGCCATTGCCGCCCTGCGGGCCGAGGGCATCGACGCGTTCGGTCCCCGCCCGTCGGACACGCTGTTCCACGCGGCGGCGCGGCGCGGATTCGACGCCGCCCTGTGCATGTACCATGATCAGGCCCTGATCCCGCTCAAGACCATTGATTTTGACAGCGGCGTGAACGTGACCTTGGGCTTGCCCTTTGTCCGCACCTCTCCCGACCATGGGACGGCGCTGGATTTGGCGGGAACCGGCCGGGCCAGCGCGGTCAGCCTGCTGGCGGCGCTCCGCATGGCCGACCGCATGGCCGAGCAGCGCCGCCGCCATCCCGTGTGAGCGGGCCGCCGCTGAGTTCGGCGTGAAGCGCAACACAATGGGACGCCAAACAAAAAGCGCGCGTCCGTTCCGACGCGCGCTTTTTGGTGTGAGGAGGCATGCCCCCTCAGAGGCAAACGTCAGTCGTGCTCATCGGGATCGTACAGCGTCGGGCCACTTTGGGCCGGGTGATGGTGGTCCTGGTGGTTGTTGGCCGTGGGTTGCTCGCGATGATGGTGGGCGCGGGCGATGAAGGGGGCCAGATCCTGCAACTCGATGAAGTTGTCGGCCTGACGCCGCAGTTCGTCGGCGACCATCGGCGGCTGCGACCGCACCGTGCTGACGACGCTGATGCGCACACCCTTGCGCTGCACCGCCTCCACCAAACGGCGGAAATCACCATCGCCGGAGAACAGCAGGATGTGATCGACATGATCGGCCATCTCCATCACGTCGATGGCCAGCTCGATGTCCATGTTTCCCTTGATCTTGCGGCGGCCCGAGGCGTCGGTGAACTCCTTGGTCGGCTTCGTCACCATGGTGTAGCCGTTGTAATCCAGCCAATCGACCAGTGGACGAATCGGGGAGTATTCCTGATCCTCGACCAGCGCGGTGTAGTAGAAGGCGCGCATCAGGCGACCTTCACCCGCGAATCCGTCGCGCAACCTTTTGTAGTCGATATCAAAACCAAGGGATCGCGCTGCGGCGTACAGGTTCGCGCCATCAATGAAAAGCGCGAGTCTCTCCTCTTTATAAAACAGCTTGCTGACGTCGCGCGGCAAAGTCGTGCTACGGTCCAATGTCTTAATCCTTTCGGGGTATTGGGCAGTATATCAGGGGAGTATCGATAAATTCGGTATTCCTGACACTAAATTAGTGGAATCAGCCCATTCAAACAAGGGGCAGAAACCCTGACGACGTGAGAGGGGCGGAGCGATGGGGCCTGCTTGGGTGTTGATTGTCCCCTTCGCGCTTGCGTCGCCACGTCGTCGTCAATATAGTCAAAAACCTCCTTCCGAGTCGGAGTTTGTTTGGTATGGCCCGCGTTACCGTCGAAGATTGCGTTCTCAAGGTTCCCAACCGTTTTGAGCTGGTGATGATGGCCGCTCAACGCGCTCGTGAGGTTGCGTCCGGCGCGCCGCTGTCCATTGAACGCGACAACGACAAGAATCCCGTGGTCGCGCTGCGCGAGATCGCTGATGAGACTGTGTCGCTCGACCATCTCAAGAACGCGCTCATCAAGGGCCACCAGCGCCATGTCGAGCCGGATGAGCCGGAAGAGGAAATCGTCGAGCTGATGGCCGGTGAAAACGACTGGGCCGCGCGCGGTGCCAACATGGGCGACGAAGACGGCATGGGCGAGACCGACGGCGAGGACGAGGATGGCTCTGCCGATCTGGAGCCGGACGCGGGCACGCTGATGGCCGAGGACGGCGACGGAGACCTTTGATCCTGACCATCCCGACTCCGATCACCGCAGCGTTGGTCAGCGATAGGGCGGGGGGCATCCGGCCCCCCATCGGTCCACACCCTGGGAAGGCGCCGCGTGCGCCGGGTCGGTTGCCATGATCCGGCAATATGAGCTGGTCGAACGCGTCAAAGCCTATGATCCCGATGCGGACGAGGATCTTCTGAACCGCGCCTACGTCTTTTCGATGAAGGCGCACGGATCGCAGACGCGCGCGTCGGGCGATCCCTATTTCCTGCACCCGTTGGAGGTTGCGGGAATTCTGACCCAGATGAAGCTGGACGCCGGGACCATTGCCACGGCCCTGCTTCACGACACGGTGGAAGACACCGTGGCGACGATGGAGGACATCGAGCGGGTCTTCGGCAAGGAAATCGCCCGTCTGGTCGATGGCGTCACCAAGCTGTCGCGGCTGGAGTTGCACAGCGAACAGGCCAAGCAGGCCGAGAATTTCCGCAAACTTGTTCTGGCGATGTCGGAAGACATCCGCGTGCTGCTGGTGAAGCTGGCCGACCGGCTTCACAACATGCGCACCCTGGAGCATTTGAAAAAGCCGGAAAAGCGCAGGCGGATCGCCCGCGAAACCCTGGAAATCTACTCGCCCTTGGCCGAACGCATCGGCATGCACAAGATCAAGGACGAGCTGGACGATCTGGCCTTTGCCGAACTGAACCCCGACGCCCGTGACAGCATCCTGGCCCAATTGTCGCGCCTGCGTGACGAAGGGAAAAGCCGGGTTCAGACCATCATCACCGAATTGCAGGAGCTGTTGGTCAAGGAAGGCATTCCGGCGGCGACGGTCACGGGGCGCGAGAAATCCGCCTTTTCGATCTGGCGCAAGCTGCAACGCAAGAATGTCAGCTTCGAACAGCTTTCCGACATCATGGCCTTCCGCATCACCGTCGGGACGATGCCGGAATGCTATCAGGCGTTGGGCATCGTCCACGCCAACTACCCGCTGATGCCGGGCCGCTTCAAGGATTACATCTCCACCCCCAAGCCCAACGGCTACCGCAGCCTGCACACCGGCGTCATCGGGCCGGGCCGCAACCGGATCGAGGTGCAGATCCGCACCCGCGACATGCACGAAATCGCCGAGTTGGGCGTGGCCGCGCATTGGGCCTACAAGCAGGATCACCAGCCCCGCACCACCGGCGGCGAGTATCGTTGGCTGCGCGAACTGCTGGAAATTCTGGAGCACGCGCAAAAGCCCGAAGAGTTCCTGGAGCACACCAAGCTCGAACTGTTTCAGGAGCAGGTGTTCTGCTTCACGCCGAAGGGCGATCTCATCGCCCTGCCGCGCGGGGCCACGCCGGTCGATTTCGCCTACGCCGTGCACTCGCAGGTCGGCGACCATTGCGTCGGGGCGAAGATCAACGGCCGCATGCTGCCGCTGCGCACCGTGCTGCAAAACGGCGATCAGGTCGACATCGTCACCTCGAAGGCGCAGACGCCGGTTCCGGGCTGGGAGCGCTTTGTCGTCACCGGCAAGGCCCGCGCCCGCATCCGCAAATTCCTGCGCACGCAGCAGCGGTCCCAGTTCATCGAACTGGGGCGCGGCATGCTGATGCGCCAGTTCAAGGCGGAAGGCTACGAGTTCAGCGAAAAGGCGCTGGACAACGTCATCAAGATTTTCCAGCAGCCGACGTCGGACGATCTGATGGCCGGGGTCGGCTCCGGCCTGCATTCGGTGCGCGAGGTCTTCCACGCCGTTTTCCCCGGCCACAAGGCCCAGGTGGCCCCGGCCACCCTGCGGGATCTGGACGAAAAGACCAGCAACGTCGTCAAGCTGAAGCCGAAATCCAACGGCAAGCAAGCGCCGATGCCGATCCGGGGCCTGATTCCCGGCATGGCCGTGCATTACGCCCGCTGCTGCCACCCGTTGCCTGGCGACCGCATCGTCGGCATCGTCACCACCGGCAAGGGCGTGACGATCCACACCATCGATTGCGAGACGCTGGAGAGCTTCCACGAATCGCCGGAACGCTGGATTGATGTGTCGTGGGAAACCGGGGCCGACACGCCGGAGGAGCATGTCGGGCGTCTGATGGTGTCGATCAGCAACGAACAGGGCTCGCTCGGCACCCTGTTCACCGTGATCGGCAAGAATCAGGGAAACGTCATTCACCAGAAGATCACCAATCGCACCACGGATTATTTCGATCTGCTGATCGACATCGACGTGAAGGACGCCAAGCATCTGACCAACATCATGGCGGCCCTGCGCGCGACCCCGGCGATCCACACGGTGGAGCGGGTGCGCGGGCGGTAAGGGGGCTTTCCCGTGATTTCCCTGTGTTCGTGTCCGCATCGGGCGTGACGGAACGCGTCATCGTCGCTATATAGACGGAATCGCTTCGGTCCGCGCGGGCCGGGGCGTCCTTTGGAGTTGCCGCGATGTCCCGTTTCCTGCGCCTTGGCGTGAACATCGATCATGTCGCCACCGTCCGCAACGCGCGCGGCGGGGCGCATCCCGACCCTGTGCGCGCCGCGCTGCTGGCGATTCAGGCCGGGGCCGACGGCATCACCGCCCATCTGCGCGAGGACCGGCGGCACATCCGCGACCACGACATCGAACGGCTGATGGCCGCCATCGACCGCCCGCTGAATTTCGAAATGGCCGCGACCGACGAGATGCTGGCCATCGCCCTGCGCCACAAGCCGCACGCCGCCTGCCTGGTCCCGGAAAAGCGGACGGAGGTGACGACGGAAGGCGGGCTGGACGTCATCGGTGCGTTCGATTCGCTGCGCCGCCCGGTGGGCGAACTGGCGGCGGCGGGCATCCGCGTGTCGCTGTTCATCGACCCCGAGGCCGCGCAACTCGACGCCGCCAAGGCGCTGGGCGCGCCGGTGGTGGAACTGCACACGGGGGCCTATTGCGACGCTGAAACGCCCGAGGAACGGGCACGGGAGTTGTCGCGCATCGTCCGTGCCGCCGCCCACGCCGAGGCCATCGGGCTGGAATGCCACGCCGGGCACGGCCTGAGCTTCGACACCGTCGGGCCGGTCGCCGCCATCGCCACCATCGTCGAGTTGAACATCGGCCATTTCCTGATCGGCGAGGCGATTTTCGGCGGTCTGGCCGACGCCATCGCGCGGATGCGCGCGGCGATGGACGCCGCCCGCTCATGATCGCTGCGGGCGCGCCTCTGTCCGGTGTCATTTTGGGCATCGGCAACGATCTGATCGACATCCGGCGCATTGAAAAATCGCTGGATCGCTTCGGCGCGCGCTTCATCGACCGTGTGTTCACCGAGGTCGAACAGGCCAAGTCCGAACGCCGGGCCGACGCCGCCGGTCGGCACAGCGCGCGGGCGTCGAGCTACGCCAAGCGCTTCGCCGCCAAGGAGGCCTGCTCCAAGGCGCTGGGGACCGGCTTCCGCCACGGCGTGTTCTGGCGCGACATGGGGGTGGTCAATCTGCCCACAGGCCAACCGACCCTGCGCCTGACCGGCGGCGCGCTGGCCCGGCTGGAGGCGATGACGCCGCCCGGCATGCGCCCCGTCATCCATGTGACGCTGACCGACGAGTACCCGATGGCCGAAGCCTTTGTCATCATCAGCGCCCAAACCCTTCCGCCCTCCGCAGCCACCGAAACGGCGAATCCAGCATGACCTTCCAGAAGCAGACGGCGTCCGACGCCAAGCCCAAGGACTCCGGCTTTGTCGAAACGGTGAAAACGGTGTTTTTCGCCGTGCTGATCGCCTTTGGCGTCCGCACCTTCGCGTTCGAACCCTTCAACATCCCGTCCGGCTCGATGATCCCGACCCTGCTGGTCGGTGATTACCTGTTCGTGTCGAAATTCTCCTACGGCTACAGCAAGCACACGGTCGGTTTCGGTTTGCCGCTGTTCGACGGGCGTGTGATGGGCAGCCTGCCGGAGCGGGGCGACGTGGCGGTGTTCAAGCTGCCGCGCGACAACAAGACCGACTACATCAAGCGGGTCATCGGTCTGCCCGGCGACACCGTGCAGGTGATCGGCGGCGTGCTGCACATCAACGGCCAGCCGGTGAAGCGCGACAAGATCGAGGATTACGTCTCGACCGACGGCTTGGGCCGGACGATCCGCACCACCCAATACAACGAAACCC
Source organism: Azospirillum sp. (assembly GCA_027486405.1). Taxonomy (GTDB): domain Bacteria; phylum Pseudomonadota; class Alphaproteobacteria; order Azospirillales; family Azospirillaceae; genus Azospirillum. Next base: position 85,433 of record JAIXPD010000062.1, read on the forward strand.
TGCCCAACGGCCGCGTGCATCGCATCATCGAGGAGTCGGACAACGGCCCGCTCGACAACACGCCGCTGTTCAAGATTCCGGACGGCCATCTGTTCATGATGGGCGACAACCGCGACAACTCGCTGGACAGCCGGGTCCCGGGGCAGGTCGGCTTCGTGCCGGTGGAAAATCTGGTGGGCCGGGCCGAGTTCCTGTTCTTCTCGCTGGACGAGGGAACCCGTTTCTTTGAGATCTGGCGCTGGCCGGTCGATCTGCGTTTCAGCCGTCTGTTCAGCGGAGTCCGGTGATTTGTCTTCTTCGAATGTGACCGACGGGTCGGGCGAGGGCCTGGACCTTGCCGCCCTGGCCCGTGCGCTTGGTCATGAGTTTGCCGATCCCAGCCTGTTGGAGGACGCCGTCACCCACCCCAGCCTGATGGGGCTGGAGCGCACCCCGCGCGCGGCGCGCCGGGGCGGGCGGGGGCCGGGCATCGCCTATGAGCGGTTGGAGTTTCTGGGCGACCGGGTGGTCGGACTGATCGTCGCCGAATGGCTGCTGGAACGCTACCCGGAGGAGCGCGAAGGGGCGCTGGCCAAGCGCCACGCCTCGCTCGTCCGCCGGGAATCGCTGGGGCGGATGGCCGACGCCATCGGGTTGGGTGCTTACTTGCGCATGTCCCCGGCGGAGGCGCAAAGTGGTGGCCGTGGCAACCGCACCATCCTTGGCGACGCCTGCGAGGCGGTGATCGGCGCGCTGTATCTCGACGCCGGGCTGGGTGCCGTTACGCGCTTCGTGCGCGGCGCGTTGGCCGAGCAGATCGACAAGCCGACGCCGCCGCCGCTGGATTCCAAGACGGCGTTGCAGGAATGGGCGCAGGGGCGCGGCAAGCCGCTGCCGAGTTATGAATTGATCGACCAGAGTGGCCCGGCGCACGAGCCGGTGTTCGTTGTGGCGGTCCGGGTGGAGGGGATGGATCCCGTCACCGGCTCCGGATCGTCCAAGCGTGTTGCGGAAAAGAAGGCGGCCAGCGCGTTGCTGAGCCAGGTGGGAGTGCAGGTCGATGACTGACGGTCGCGACGACATCGACAACGAGTTTGCGGACTCGATCACAGGGGCTGCGTCCAAGGATGGGGCGCAGGAGCTTGAGGCGCATGAGCATGATGCGCCGGAGGATGACGCGCGCGACGGCGAGCAGGCGCTCGACGACGAGGACGCGTGGGACGACGAGGATGAGGATGGCGACGACGAGGACGACGAGGACGATGACCGTCCCGGCGTGCCGATCGAACTGCCGCCGCTGGGCGTGCAGCCCGACCATCCGCGTTGCGGCTTCGTTGCCCTGGTGGGCGCGCCCAACGCCGGGAAATCCACGCTGCTGAACGCGATGATCGGCAGCAAGGTGTCGATCGTCAGCCCGAAGGTGCAGACCACGCGCACGCGCGTGCTGGGCATCACCATCGTCGGCGACAGCCAACTGATCTTCGTCGACACCCCCGGCATCTTCAAGCCCAAGCGCCGCCTGGACCGCGCCATGGTCGCGGCCGCGTGGCAGGGGGCGGAGGACGCCGACGTCATCGGCGTGCTCTATGACGTGTCGCGCCGGGGGGTGGACGACGACACGCTCGGCATCATCGAACGGTTGAAGGAGCAGGGGCGCAAGGCCATCCTGATCCTGAACAAGATCGATCTGGTCAAGCGCGACGTGCTGCTGGGCATCGCCGACGGCTTCCGGGAATCGGGGGTGTTCACCGACACCTTCATGATCTCGGCGGCGAACGACGATGGCGTGACCCATCTGCGCAACTTCCTGGCCGAACGCCTGCCGGAAGGACCGTGGCATTTCCCGGAGGATCAAATCTCCGACATGCCGATGCGGCTGCTGTCGGCGGAAATCACCCGCGAAAAGCTGTTTCTTCAGCTTCATCAGGAGCTTCCCTATTCCGCCACGGTCGAAACCGAGGTGTGGGAGGAGTTTGATGACGGGTCGGTCAAGATCTCGCAGGTCATCTTCGTCCAGCGCGAAAGCCAGAAGGCCATCGTTCTGGGCAAGGGCGGCCAGCGCATCAAATCGCTGGGTCTGGCGGCGCGCACCGAACTGCAAGCCATGCTGGAACGCCGCGTGCACCTGATCCTGTTCGTCAAGGTGCGCGAGGATTGGGTGGACGATCCCGAACGTTACTCGGCCTGGGGCCTGGATTTCGGCGCCTCCTGACCGGACACGGCGCGCAGCAAAAGGGCCGCGACGGAACGACCGTCGCGGCCCTTTTCTGTTTGACCACAGGGTGGCGATCCCCGCCGGTCACACCACCGCCGATCACACCACCGCGCTGACCGGGGCCGGGATGTCGTCGCGGATGCAGGCGATGCGGTGGCCGGGGGCCACCTCCCGCATGGCGCGGGCGGCGGGTTCGGCGCAGGCGGGCAGGGCGAAGGGGCAGCGGGTGCGGAAGACGCAGCCCGACGGCGGGTTCATCGGGCTGGGGATGTCGCCGTCCAGCAGCACCCGGTTGCGCGGGGCGTCCGGGTCGGGCGTGGGGGCCGCCGACAGCAGCGCCAGCGTGTAGGGGTGGCGCGGGCGGTCGTACAGGGATTCGCTGGGGGCGATTTCCATCATCCGGCCCAGATACATCACCGCCACCCGGTCGCTGATGTAACGCACCACCGCCAGATCATGGGCGATGAACAGCACCGCCAGCCCCAATTCCTGCTGAAGATCGCGCAGCAGATTGACCACCTGGGCCTGCACCGACACGTCGAGTGCCGACACCGGTTCGTCGGCGACGATGAAGTCCGGTTCCACCGCCAACGCACGGGCGATGCCGATGCGCTGGCGCTGACCGCCGGAAAACTCGTGCGGGAAGCGGTCCATCGCGTCGGCGGTCAAGCCGACCTTTTGCAAAAGGGCGGCGATGCGGTCGCGCCGGTCTTCCTTCGTGCCGATGCCGTGGATGTCCAGCGCCTCGCCGATCACGTCGCGCACGCGCTGGCGCGGGTCGAGGCTGGCGTAGGGATCCTGGAAAACGATCTGCATCCGGCGGCGCTGCGCCCGCATCGCCTCCTTCGACAGGCCGGTGATTTCCTGCCCGTCGAAACGGATCGACCCGGCGGTCGGCTCCAGCAGGCGCAGGATGCTGCGCCCGGCGGTGGTCTTGCCCGATCCGGATTCCCCGACCAGCCCGACGACCTCGCCCCGGTGGATGTCGAGCGACAAATCGTCCACCGCGTTGACCCAGGCGACCGGGCGTTGCAGCAGACCGCCCCGGATGGGGAAACGCTTTTGCAGGTTGCGGATGCGCAGCAGCGGTTCGGCGTTCGTCATCAGATTTCCCTCCAACGGCGGCAGCGGGCGGTGTGGCCGGGTTCGACCAACTCCAGTGCTGGTTCTTCGGCGGCGGTGCAGGCGGGCTGCGCGTGGGCGCAGCGCGGGGCGAAGACGCAGCCGCCGGGCCGCGCCGTCGGGCTGGGGACGGTGCCGGGGATCGCCTCCAACCGGGCCGACGCGCCCTTGCCCTGGCCCAGATGCGGCATGCAGGCCAGCAGGCCGCGCGTGTAGGGGTGGCGGGGGTTCTTGAACAGCGACCGCACGTCGCCTTCCTCCACCACCCGCCCGGCGTACATCACCGCCACCCGGTGGGCGATCTCGGCGACGACGCCCAGATTGTGGGTGATGAACAGGATGGAGGTGCCGGTGTCGGCCTGAAGCCGCCGCATCAGGTCCAGGATCTGCGCCTGGATGGTGACGTCCAACGCGGTGGTCGGCTCGTCGGCGATGAGCAGGGTGGGGCGGCAGGCCAGCGCCATGGCGATCATCACCCGCTGGCGCATGCCGCCGGACATCTGGTGCGGATACTCGTCGATCCGCCGGTCCGCCGCCGGGATGCCAACCATCTTGAGCATCGCCAAGGCCGCCGCGCGGGCGGCGGGACGGTCGAGCTTCTGATGCAGGCGCAGGGTTTCGCCGATCTGGTCGCCGACGGTGTAGACCGGGTTCAGCGAGGTCATCGGCTCCTGAAAGATCATGCCGATCTCGTTGCCCCGGATGGAGCGCATCAGCGATTCCGGGGCCTTGGCCAGATCATGCACCGATCCGTCGCGGCGGCGGAACAGGATCTCCCCCCCGGCGATGCGGCCCGGCGGCGATTGGATCAGCCGCATGGCCGACAGGCTGGTGACGGATTTGCCGCTGCCGGATTCGCCGACCACGGCCAGGGTTTCGTTCCGGCGGACGGTGAAGGACACGCCGTCCACCGCCTTCGACACGCCCCGGTCGGTGGCGAAATGGGTTTGCAGGTTGCGGATGTCGAGCGTGACATCGCTGTCGGTGAGCGTGGCCATCGGCGTGCCTTCCCTTGTCGCTGGTCCTGATCGCTGGTCCTGGTCGCAAGTCCCTGACGCAAATCTCAGCGCGTGCAGCCGCGCGCGGCCACCGGCCAGTCGCCGATCCATTCGCCGCCGCGCGTCACCGCCATGGCGTCGTGCAGGTTGGTGACGACGCAGACATGGTTCGGCAGGATGCGCACGCGGTCGCCGATCACGGGCTTGGTGGCGCAGCGCGACAGATCGACGACGGCGTGCTCCTCGTTCACGCGGGTGATGACGGCGTCGGGGTAATCCAGGATCAGGCCGAAGCCTTCGCCCACCGATGGGGCCACCCGGTCGCTCGACAGGGTTTTCGACCCGCTGTCGAGGATGGCGCGGTCGGGCGTCGGGCGGCTGACCACGGTGGCGTGCACATGCACGGCGCATTCCTCCAGCGTCGCCACCCCGGCCCCGACGGTGGCGCGGTCCTGATAGATGTAGGTGCCGACGCGCAGTTCGGTCACGCCGGGCAGGGTGTGGGTGTCCCAGCAGCCGGGGGTTCCGCCGACCGACACGGTGGTGATCGGGATCGCCGCCTGCTCGAACAGGGCGCGGGCGGCGGTGACGAAGGGAACGGTCTGCGGCCCGCGCGGGTAGGTCATCAGGCCCCGGAAGGCGAGCGGGCCGTTGCCGTGGGCGCGGCGGGCCAGCGCCAGCGCCTCGTCGGGCGTCTGCACGCCGCAGCGGCCGTCGCCGCTGTCGAATTCGATGAGGATGCCGATTTCCACCCCGGCCTGATGGGCGGCGGCGGCCACGGTGTCGAGCGCCACGGCGTTGTCCAGCGACACGGTCAGCCGGGTCTTGCGCGCCAGTTCGGCCAGCGGGGCGATCTTGGACGCGCCGACGATGGGGTAGGTGATCAGGATGTCGGCGCAACCGGCCTCCGCCATCACCAGGGCCTCGGAAATCTTCTGGCAGGTGATGCCGACGGCCCCCAGCTCGATCTGGCGGCGGGCGAAGTGCGGCAGCTTGTGGGTCTTGATGTGCGGGCGCAGCGCCAACCCGTGCTGGTCGCAATAGCGCTGCATCTTGGCGAGGTTGTGCTCCACCCGGTCGAGGTCGATGACGGGAACGGGGGTGTCGAGATCGTCAACGCGCATGGCGGGCGGCTCCGGGGATCGGGGAAAAAGCCCCCCTCGCAAAGGGGATCTGGGAACCGCGAGGGGGGTGGAGGAGTGGAGATGTTACGCCGACGGCAGCACGGCGACGCAGTCGATTTCAACCTGGATGCCGTTCAGCACGCAGCCGATGGTGGTGCGGGCGGGCGGGGCGTCCGGGAAAAACTCGGTGTAGAGGGCGTTGTATTCCTGGAAACGCCCGAGATCGCTGAGGTAGCTGTTGACCTTGACGACGTGCGCCAGATCGGTCCCGGCGGCCTTCAGGATGATCTCCAGATTGCGCAGGGTCTGGCGGACCTCCTCGGCGAAGGTCGGCGGCAGTTCGCCGGTCTCCGGGTGGTGCGGCCCCTGGCCCGAGACATAGACGAAGCCGTTGGCGATGATGGCGTGGCTGTACTGGCCGGCGGGCTTGGCGCCCTTTTCGGCGAAAATCGGCTGACGGTTGGTCATGAATCCTCACAGGTGAAAAAAACGCGGTGAAGGGGGAAACGCTGACGGGATCAGCGGGCGGCGCGCGTCAGCGTCCTGCCGGGGCGCGCGCCGGTCGGTGCGCCGTTGCGCCGGACGAAGGTTCCGGCGACGAGCACATCGGTGATGCCGTGCGGCGGCTGCGTCGGATCCTGGAAGGTCGCGCGGTCGCACACGTCGGCGGTGAACAGGGTCAGGTCGGCGGTCAGGCCGGGGCGCAGCAGCCCGCGCGTGGACAGGCCAAAGCGTTGGGCCGGAACGGCGGTCATGTGCCGCACCGCCTCCTCCAGCCGCAAACCGCCCTCGCCCCGCTGCGCGCGGGCGAGGTAGCGCGGGAAGCTGCCGAAGGCGCGCGGGTGCGGCTTGCCGGTCTCGCGCGGCAGCCCGTCCGACCCCAGCATGTGCAGCGGGTGCGACAGGGCGGTGTCGAGGTCGCCGGTGTCGAGCTGGAACATGACGATGTTGGTCTGGCCCCGGTCGGCGGCGATCAGCCAGGCCAGCGCGTCGAACGGGGCGGCGCGGCGGTCGTCGGCGATCTCGGCCAGCGAGCGGCCCTCCAGCGGGCGCAGATCCTCAGCACCGACACCGCCGATCCGCACATTCTCCCAACCGATCAGGCAGATCTTGGATTCCCAGCCGGGATCGGCCGGGGCGTCGCCCGCCTCAACCGCGCGGCGCAGGGCGGTCCGGCCCTCGGGATCGGCCAACCGGGCGAGCAACGCCTCCACCCCGCCCGCCAACGCCGAGGGCGGCAGCAGTTGCAGGATGGTGCTGGACCCGGCGGGGTAGGGGTACATGTCGAAACTGACGTCCACCCCGCCCTTGCGGGCGATCTCCAACCGGTCGATGGCGCGCGGCAGGCTGCCCCAATAGGGCCGGCCGGCGGCCTGTAGGTGGGACAGCAGGCCGCTGGCCTTGCCGCTGGTCAGCAGATCGACGAACTCGTCCACCGACGCGATCAACCCGCCCTCATAGGAGCGGACATGCGCGGTCAGCAGCGCGCCATGGGCGGCGACCACCTCGGTCAGGCGCAGCAGCTCCGCGCGGTCGGCCCAGGCGCTGGGCGGATAGACCAGTCCCAGCGACAGGCCATGCGCGCCCTGCGCCAACTGGTCGGCCAGCAGGGCGGCCATGGCTTCCCGCTCGTCGGCCGTGGCCGGGCGGTTCTGCCAGCCCATCACCGCCAGACGCAGGGCGGCGTGGCCGACCAGCGAGATCAGGTTGATGGCGACCCCGCGCCCGTCCACCGCCGCGCGGTAGGCGGCGAAATCGGCGAAGCTTTCCTCCGGGGCGACCCGGCCCAGCAGATTGCCGACATGCTCGCGCAGGGCGTCGGCGCTGGCCGGGCGCTGCGGGTACAGCCCGAAGGAGCAGTTGCCGACCACCACTCCGGTCACGCCCTGCGCCACCTTTTCCGGGCGGTCGGGCTGGCGCAGATAGACAAGGTCGTCGTGGGCGTGGGCGTCGATGAAGCCGGGGGCGAGATAACGCTCGTCGGCGTCGATCACCTCGGCCTCACCCGCCTCCAGGCCGGGGCCGATGGCGGCGATGCGGTCGCCCTCGGTCAACAGGTCGGCGCGAAACCAGGGCGCGCCGGTCCCGTCGATCACGCGGGCGTTGCGGATCAGGATGGGGCGCATCACGACACCTTTTGCAGGCGGGGATCGAGCGCGTCGCGCAGCCCGTCGCCGACGATCTGGAGCGCCAGCACCGTCAGCACGATGGCCAGACCGGGGAACAGCACCAGCCAGTCGGCCTGTTGGAAATACTGCTGCGCCCCGGCGATCATGTTGCCCCAGGTCGGCGTCGTCGGCGGCACGCCCACCCCCAGGAAGGACAGGGCGGCTTCGGTCAGGATGGCGTAGGCGAAAATGAAGGTTGCCTGGACGATGATCGGCGAGATCAGGTTGGGCAGGATGTGGCCGAAGACGATGCGCGGGGTGGACGCGCCCAGCGCGGTCGCCGCCTCGACATAGGGCATCTCGCGCACCACCAGGGCGGCGGCGCGGACGACGCGGGCCACGCGCGGGGTGTAGACGATGCCCAGCGCCAACACGACGTTGTAGAGCGACGGCCCCAACCCGGCCATGAAGGCGATGGCGAGCAGAATGTCGGGGAAGGCCATCAGCGCGTCGGTCAACCGCATCACCACGCCATCCAGGGCGCGGACATAGCCCGCCATCAGCCCCATCAGCGTGCCCATCGTCACCGCGACCACCACCACCAGCAGCCCGACCAGCAGGGAGAGCTGCGCGCCCTCCATGATGCGGGACAGCACGTCGCGCCCGAACTCGTCGGTGCCGAACAGGTGCCCGGCGGCGGGCGGCTTCATCCGGTTGAGGATGTCCATCTTCATCGGATCATAGGGCGCCAGCCATGGGGCGAGCGCGGCGACGGCCAGGATGGCGGCGAGGACGGCGAGGGCGACGACCACCAGCGGACGGCGCAGCAGTTGGCGCAGCAGCAGCGCCATCGGCGACCGGCCTTGCGCGGAGGATCCACCGCCAACGGCGGGGGCGGCGCTGGGAAGGCTTGCCATGACGGCCCCCTTTCTCAGTAACGGACGCGCGGATCGACCACCGCGTACAGCAGATCGACCGACAGGTTGATGAGGACGTAGATGCCCGAAACGACCAGCAAGGCCCCCTGGATCACCGGGTAATCCCGGCGCAGCACGGCGGACACGATCAGGTTGCCCACACCGGGCAGGCCGAAGACGGTTTCCGTCACGATGGCCCCGGCGATCATCACGGCGGCGGTCAGGCCGATCACCGTCAGGATCGGGATCATCGCGTTGCGCAGCGCGTGTTTCAGCACCACGACCAGCGGCGACAGCCCCTTGGCCCGCGCGGTCCGCACGTAATCGTCGCTCAGCACGTCCAGCATGCTGGTGCGGGTGAAGCGCAGGATCAGGGCGGAGTTGGGGATGCCCAGCGCCACGGCGGGCAGCACCAGATGGCGCAACCGCTCAAGCAGGCTGGCGTCGGGCGGGCCGTACCCGGCGACCGGGAACCACGGCAGATCGACGGCCAGATATTTGATGAGGGTCAGGCCGATCCAGAAGCTCGGCACGCTGGCGGCCAGCATGGCGATGCCGATGGCGGTCTGATCGACCCAGCGCCCGCGCATCGCCGCCGACAGGATGCCGATCGGCACGCCGATGGCCACGGCGATGCTGACCGACATCAGCGTCAGCAGCGCGGTCAGTTCCGACCGTTCGGCCAGCGCCTGGGCCACGGGCCGGTTGAGGAAGATCGACTGACCCAGATCGAAATGGGCGATCTGGCTGAGATAAATGAGAAATTGGCTGTAGAGCGGCTGATCCAGCCCCAAACGGCCGCGCAGGGCGGCGATGTCGTCCGGGGTGGCCGACGATCCCAGCATGACGGCGGCCGGATCGCCCGGCACGACGCGGGCGATCACAAAGACCACCGCCGCGACGATCAGCATGACCAGCATCATGCCGGCAAGCCGGCGTGCGACGTAAACAAACATGGCTGTGGTCCCGTCTGTGCGCCCCCCGACCGCCGAAACGGACAGGGGGCGGCAGGGCGTGAAGAAAACGGCCCTCAGTTCGACAGTTCGGCGTTCCAGAAGAACGGCCAGGGGGCCGGGGTGTAGCCCTTCAGCTTGTCGGTGGCGGCGGCGAGGTTGTAGAAGTCGCCGACCTTGATGCTCGGCACCTCGGTGTAGAAGCGGTTCTGCAAGGCCACCCACTTGTCCTTGCGGGTGTTCGCGTCGGTTTCGCGGTTGAAGGCGGCCAGCGCGTCGCGCTTCTCCGCGCTGTCCCACCAGCCGGGATAGCTGGGGTTCAGAACGGTGATGAGCGAGGGTTCCGGAACGAAGGTGTGATAGGTGAAAAAGGCGTCCCACGCCTTTTCGTCGCCGCGTTTTTGCAGCAGCGTCGCCCAATCCAACACCTGCAAATCCACCGTGAAGCCCGCCGCCTGCAACTGGGCCTGGGCGACCAGGCTCATCTTGTAGAGGAAGTCATACTGGGTGGAGGTCATGATGCGGATCGGCTCGCCCTTGTACCCCGCCGTCTTGCGCAGTTCGGCGGCCTTTTTCGGGCTGCCTTCGCGGTAGGGCTTGGCGCTGGCCGCGTCGTAATAGGGTGTGCCCTGGCTGTAGATCGACCCTTCGGCGGCGAAAAAGGCCGGATCGCCGAAGCCGGCCAGCATCATGTCGCTGGGGCCGACCGCCGCCAGCACCGCTTGACGCAGAGTCTGGTTGGCCATGACGCCGGTCTTGGTGTTCATGATCATCAGCGGAAAGCCGAAGGGCTTGACGATCACCGGCTTGACGCTGGTCGAATTTTTGAAGCGCCCCAGCATTTCGGCGGGCAGGCTGTCGGCGAACTGGTACTGACCGGCCAGCATCCCGGCCACGCGGGTGGCGGCGTTGGGGACCGGGACGAAGCGCACCTCGCCGATCTTGGCCGCGCGCGCGCCGCCATAGCCGCTCGCCGGGCCGGTGGGGGAGGCGTAACCGTCAAAACGAACCAAACGGATGTGCTGGTCGGGCTTGTGTTCCAACAGCTTGTAGGGGCCGGTGCCGATGAATTGCTTCAACGGTGCGGCCCCGTCGACGACGCCGCGCGGAACGATGGCGGCGGCCCCGTTGCTCATCGCCAGCAGCGACAGCAGCGGGGTGTAGGGTTCCTTCAGCGTCAGGGTGACGGTGGTCGGGTTGGTGACGGCGATGGCCTCGATCATCGGGGCGACGCTCTTGCCGCGCGGCGACAGCTTGGTCCAGCGTTCCAGCGACGCGGCCACATCCTCGGCGGTCATGGCGCTGCCGTCGTGGAAGGTCACGCCGGTGCGCAGCGGAAAGGCGTAGCTCTTGCCATCCGCGCCGATGGTCGGCAGGGCCGAGGCGAGCAGCGGCGTCACCTTCCATTCGGCGTCGAAGGTGTAAAGCGTCTCGAACACATGCTGCGTGATGATGCTGACGAGGTCGGAGGTGACGCCGACGGGGTCGAGCGTGGGCGGTTCGCCAATCGTCGCCACCGTGACGACGGAGGACGGCTGCTGCGCCAGCGCGACGCCGACCGGCGTGGCAACGGCGCTGGCCAGCAACGTGGCCCCCAGCAAGGTGGTGTGCAGGCTACGGGTGAACGGCTTCATCGAGACTCCCCTCCGCGTGATGGACCGGCGCTGTGGCGCGGTGTGCGTGCCGTCCGGCGCTTCCCTGGCTGTCCGTTTCGGTCTTGCCGCTCTCCAGAGCAGAAATCCGATATTTCGGACATTGATCTTGTATTCCGGACAAACAGACGGTATATCGGACAAAGAGCGCTCGCAAGCCGAAAATGCGCGTGCTAAGCAATAAGCGTCATCGTCCTGTCACAGCCGGGGCGGGGCGGTGGATTCACAGGTGGGCAAGCGGGACGGGCGGCATGACGGCGGAACGGGTGATGGACAAGGCAGCCGGGCAGGCAATGGGGCAGGCAACCGCGACCGCGCGCGCGCGCGGCATCGACCGGGTGATCGCGTTGATGGAGCATCTGCACCGGTTGCGCGCACCCGCCCGCATCGCCGACATCGCGCGGGACACCGGCACGCCGCGTTCCACCGTGTATGAGCTGGTGAACACGCTGGTGGAGGCGCGCTGGCTGGAAACCCGGGACGAGGACGGGACGGTGTTTTTCGGCCCGGCCATGCATTATTACGGCAGCGACTACCTCAACAGCGTCGATCTGATCCGCAAGGCCCGGCGCGAGGTGAACCACCTGGCCGAGGTCATCGGCGAGACGGCGCAATTCTGCATGTTGGACGGGAACAAGTATCTGGTGGTGCTGAACGAGCCGGGGCGGCGGATGTTCCGCATCAGCTCCGACATCGGCATCAAGGTGCCGATCCCCTGGACGGCGTCGGGCCGTCTGCTGGTCGACCACATGGGGCCGGACGAGATTCGCGCCTTCATCCCGGAAGAGGATTTCACCTTGCCCGACGGCCGCCGCATCGTGGAGGAGGAGTTCCTGCGCGACATGGCCGCCGCGCGCGAGGCGGGCTATGTCCGCACCACCGGGCTGGTGGACCGCTTCACCACCTGCATGGCCGCCCCGGTGCGCGACACCCAGGGCCGATGCATCGCCACCATCTGCTTCGTCGTTCCCGCCGACACCGACGCCGACGAGCAAAACGCGATGATCGAGGCGCTGAAGGACAGCGCGGGCAAACTGTCGATGGCGCGCTGAGGGGGTGAACGGTGAGGGGCGTGAAGGAGGCGGGTCCGTTTACCCGGCGGCGATCCGATGGCGGGCGCGGTCGCGGCGATCGATCACGGTTTCAATGCGTCCCTGAGCGGTCAAGGTGATTTCCGCCAGCAGCAGCCCGTCATCGGGTGGCGTGGCGCTGGCGCTGATCTGGGCGCTGGCGGCCAGGTTCTTTACGCTCGGCATTACGGGCGGTTGGTCTTTGACCGGAAACGAGAGATGCACAAAGCAGGACCCGGCAAGCCCTGACGGCAGCGCCAGATCCGGGCTGCCGTCGGTGCGCAGCAGAAAGCGGCCCTGCGCATCAAAGCCGCCACCGCTCGCAACGGTCAGTGTCTGTTCATCCTTTTTGTCCACCGCCAAACCATCCAGAACCCCCGCCGTGTAGAGCATGCGGTTTTGCAGCGCGTTCCAGGTCAGAAAGAACCGCTGCTCCAGCGCCATGTGCTCGGCGGTCAGGAGCATGCCGTTGCCGTAATCCAGGCAATAGGCGCTGTCGGAGGGAATGGCGTTGGGCATGATGGGGGGCGCTTCCGCTGGTGTCGATTATGATGCCAAAGCTCACATCCCAATGATGTTTTGGCCAGTGATGTTTGGGCCAGTGATGTTTGGGCCAGTGATGTTTTGGCCAATGATGTTTGCCATCATCACTCCACGGTGACGCTTTTGGCCAGATTGCGCGGCTGGTCCACGTCCGTGCCCTTCAGCACCGCCGTGTGATAGGCCAGCAACTGCACCGGGATGGCGTAGAGCAGCGGGGCGACCAGCGGGTCGCAGGCGGGCAGTTCGACCGACCAGCGGACGCTGTCGCCCAGCTTGGCGATGCCGTTCTTGTCGGCCAGCAGCAGCACTTTGCCGGATCGGGCGCAGACCTCCTGCACGTTGGACACGACCTTTTCGAACAGGTGGTCGGACGGGACCAGCACGATCACCGGCACGTGATCGTCGATCAGCGCGATGGGGCCGTGCTTCAACTCGCCCGCCGCGTAGCCTTCGGCGTGGATGTAGCTGATTTCCTTCAGCTTCAGCGCGCCCTCCAGCGCCAACGGGTACATCGCCCCCCGGCCCAGATAGAGCACGTCGCGCGAGGCCGCCAACTCCTGCGCCAGTTCCTTCAGACGCTCGTCATGGGCGAGCACGCTGGCGGCCAGCGCCGGAACCTCGCGCAGGGCGTGGGCGATGGCCTGCATGCGTTCCGGCGGGATGGCCCCACGGGCGCGCCCGACGGTCACGGCCAGGCAGGCCAGCGTGGTCAATTGGGTGGTGAAGGCCTTGGTCGAGGCGACGCCGATCTCCGGCCCGGCCATGGTGTAGAGCACCGCGTCGGATTCGCGCGCGATGGTGCTTTCCGGGGAATTGACGATGGACAGGATCTTTTGGCCTTGCCGCTTGCAGTAACGCAGGGCCTCCAGCGTGTCCAAGGTTTCGCCCGATTGCGAAATGAAGATGGCGACGCCACCCTCCGGCAGCGGCGCTTCGCGGTAACGGAACTCCGACGCGATGTCGACCTCGACCGGGATGCGGGCCAGCGTTTCGAACCAGTATTTGGCGACGAACCCGGCGTAATAGGCCGTGCCGCAGGCGACGATGGTCAGCTTGGTGGCTTTGGCCACGTCAAAGGGAAAATCCGGCAGCGCGATGCAATCGTTCACAGGGTTGATGTAGGCGTTCAGCGTGTCGCCGATCACCTGGGGTTGTTCGTAGATTTCCTTCAGCATGTAATGGCGGTAGCCATCCTTGCCGATCAGCGCGCCCGACACCGCCGTGGTCTTCACCGGCCGGTGCACCACGGCGTCGGTGGCGTCGTGCACCACGGCGTCGCTGCGGCTGACCACCACCCAATCGCCGTCTTCCAGATAGCAGATGCGGTTGGTCAGCGGGGCCAGCGCGAAGGCGTCGGAGGCCAGATACATTTCGCCATCGCCATAACCGACGGCCAGCGGCGTGCCGTGGCGCGCGCCGATCATCAGCTCATGCTCGCCCGCGAAGATGACGACCAGGGAGAACGCTCCGGTGAAGCGCTTGAACGCCTTGGCCGACGCGTCCACCGGCGACAGCCCTTCGGCGTCCATGTAGTGGGTGATGAGCTGGGGGATGACTTCGGAATCGGTCACGCTTTCGAAGACGCAGCCGTGGCCGATCAACTCCTCCTTCAACTCACGGTAATTTTCGATGATGCCGTTGTGGACGACGGCGACGCGCGGGGTGGCGTGCGGGTGGGCGTTGGTTTCGGTCGGCCCGCCATGGGTGGCCCAACGGGTGTGGCCGATGCCGACGGTCCCGGTCAACGGCGCGTCGCGCAGGCGGGCGTCCAGATTCAGCAGCTTGCCTTCGGCGCGGCGGCGTTCGATGCGGTCGCCGACCAGCGTGGCGACACCGGCGCTGTCATAGCCGCGATACTCCAGACGGCGCAGGCCGTCCACCAGCCGGGGGGTGGCGTCGTGGATCCCGTTGATGCCGATGATGCCGCACATGGGATGTCTCCTGAATCAAAGGTCGTTTGGGGCTTGGGGGATACCGGAAACGGGCGCGCGGTTACGCCTTCGCCGCCTTTTCCGCCCGCTTGCGCTCGCGGAAGCGCTTGGCCCAGCCCGCGTAGGATTTTTGGGCAGCGCGGGAGACGACCAGGGCGTCGCCCTCCACGGCCGAGGTCACGACACTGCCCGCGCCGACGATGGCCCCGTCGCCGATCGCCACCGGGGCAACCAGGGCGCTGTTGGAGCCGATGAAGGCCCCGGCCCCGATGTCGGTGTGGTACTTGCCGAAACCGTCATAGTTGCAGGTGATCGTTCCCGCCCCGATGTTGGCCTTCGCCCCAACGCGGGCGTCGCCGATGTAGCTCAAATGGTTGACCTTGGCCCCAGCCTCGACCGTCGCGTTCTTGATCTCCACGAAATTGCCGATGTGGGCGTCGGCACCGATGGCCGCACCGGGGCGCAGGCGGGCGTAGGGGCCGATCACCGCGCCGCGTTCGACACGGGTCTGTTCCAGATGGCAGAAGGGTTTGATCTCCACCCCATCCTCCACCACCACGCCCGGCCCGAACACGACATGCGCGCCGACCACCACGTCGCGGCCCAGCCGGGTGTCGTGGCTGAACAGGGTGCTGTCGGGGTCGCACAGGGTCGCCCCATTGTCCATCGCCGCCTTGCGCAGACGGCGTTGCATCAGCCGTTCCACCTCCGCCAGCTCGGCGCGGGAGTTGACGCCGACCACCTCGGCGGGGGCTGCCTCCACCACGGCGCAGGACATGCCGGACACCCGCGCGATCTGCACGACGTCGGTCAGGTAAAACTCGTTCTTGGCGTTGCTGTTGCCGACGCGCCCGATCAGATCGAACATCCGGGCACCGTCAAAGGCCATCAGCCCGGCGTTGCACAGCGTCACCGCGCGCTCCTCCGCGCTGGCGTCGAGATGCTCGACGATCTTTTCCAGCCCCCCGCGCGCGTTCAGGATCAGGCGGCCATAGGCACCGGGATCGTCCGGGCGCATGCCCAGAACCACCACCGCCGGGTCGTTGGCCTGCCGACGGGCGGCCACCATGGCGCGCAGCGTGTCGGGCGTGACCAACGGCGTGTCGCCATACAGCACCACCACGTCGCCGGTGAAGCCTTCCAACAGGCCGAAGGCGGCGCGCACGGCGTCGGCGGTCCCGCGCTGCTCCTGCTGCACGGCGGTGGGGTAGGGGGCGACGGCGGCGGCCACGCTGTCCATCCCCGGCCCGACGACGACGACGACGTGATCGGGATCCAGCGCCTTTACCGCGGCCAGCACATGCCCGACCATCGGCCGCCCGGCCACGCGGTGCAAAACCTTTGGCAAATCGGACTTCATGCGGGTTCCCTTGCCAGCGGCGAGGATCACGCAAGCGAGCGGACGATGGGCCATGGGGATCTTCCTGATGGTGCCGTGTGTTGGGTGGGGCGGGCGATGACGCGGTGC
The DNA here is from genome assembly GCA_027486405.1 of Azospirillum sp. Lineage (GTDB taxonomy): Bacteria > Pseudomonadota > Alphaproteobacteria > Azospirillales > Azospirillaceae > Azospirillum. The sequence goes on from JAIXPD010000062.1 coordinate 101,513, forward strand.
GGAACCCGCCATGGCCTTCATGTGCCACAGCCGATGCGGTCGGCCCAAGTCAACTTTTATGACAGCCTGTCATAGACTGTGGTTTTTCTCCGTGACCCGTCCCGCCGGATCGGGCGGATGGTGGGATGGACCCGTGCCGACAGCGCATGGTTGGGCGCGCGAAAGCTGTGATAGGACGGGTACGTTGACGTGGATTCCCTCATCCCAGCTGGGGCTTGCGATGCCGTTTCCCTTTTCCGCTCTGGTTTTCGACCTTGATGGCACCTTGATCGACAGCGCGCCCGACATGACGCGCGTGCTGAACCGGACCTTGGCCGCGTTTGATCGATCGGCGCTGACCGAGGCGCAGGTGCGCACCATGATCGGCGATGGTTCCGCCATGCTGGTTCGTCAGGCTTTCGCCGCCACCGGCGACGCGCTGGACGACGCGACGGTGCAGCCGGTGCTGCGCCATTACCTCGACCGCTATTTCGAGGATGAGGAGGCTTCGGCCCTCTATCCCGGCGTCACCGACACGCTGACGGCGCTGGCCGAACGCGGCGTGCGCCTGGGGCTGTGCACCAACAAGCCGGAGCGGATCAGCCGCAAGCTGCTGGACGCGCTGGGTTTGGCCCATCTGTTCGTGGCGGTGGCCGGAGGCGACACGCTGCCGGTGAAAAAACCCGACGGACGGCATCTGGGCTGGGTGCTGGAGCGGTTGGGCCGCGACGGGCAGGCCCCGGCGCGGGCGGCGATGATCGGCGACAACGGCAACGATGTGAAGGCGGCGCGCGCCGTCGGCGTGCCGGTGGTGGCGATGAGCTATGGCTACCCCCGCATGCCGGTGGAGGAGTTGGGGGCGGACGTGATCCTGGACCATTTCGCCGATCTGCCCGCCGCGCTGGAGCGTCTGGCGCTGGGTTGATCGCGTTTTGCGCGTGACGATCCCATTGATGCCGCTCGCAACGAGTGACAGTGGCCGCATTGATGATGTGGTTACTGCGGCGTTATCCCTTTGGCCTGTGTGGCTATCCCTTCGGTGAGCGGACCTGTGCATCAGCATGCGATAATATTCTGATGTGAGCGACGGCACGCGCGCCGCCGCTCCTCGGAATCGGGAGTGCTGGCCATGACGACACGGATGGCGCGCATTGTGCGGATGGGTAAGTTGGGCGGTTACGCGGTGTTGCTCGGCGGGGCCATGCAGGAAATCGACGGTCGCATGCTGTGGCCGTCGATGGAGGCGGTTCGGGAGAGGCTGGCCCGCCACAGCATGACCGTGGCCAGTTGGGTGATCGACACCGGCACCGTCACCGGGTGAACCGCGTTCTTATGGAATGGCGCGGGGCGGGTCGCCGTCGCGCGCCAATCCGATCAGGTGGATGACGACCGCCCCAAAGGCGCTGTCGCTCTCCATCCGCACCGGCAACGGTGGCGTGCCGGGCGGCACCGGGGCCAGCCACAGATCGGTCGGCGGCCCGGCGGGGCGTGGCGCGGTGTCGTCCTCCCGTCGCCAAAAGGTGGTCAGGCTGGACGCGGATTTGGCCTGTCCGGCGATGGGGATGACCGACATGCGGCATTCCTGTGCAGGCCCGGAAAAAATCGAGTAGCGCGACGCGGCCAGGGTCGGAACGCCACCCTGGTCAAAACGCAGGTCGTAGCGCCGCCGCCCGTCGAACACGGGAACGACGCGGGCGCAGCCCTCCCCACGGCCAACCGCCAGCAGGGCCAGCAGCCCGGCGCTGAGCGGGTCATAGCTGGACCGTTGCAGCTCCGGCGGGACGGGCGCGCGGTCATCCTCCTCCGGCGGGGGCTGAACGGTGGTGGTCAGGGTCCCATCGACCGCGTAACTCAACGACACGCTGCGCGGCTTGTCGCGGAAGACGCTGCGCTGGTGGTGAAGGCGCGGTTGTGGAACACCGGACTGCACCACCCCTTCGCTGTGGGTTTCCGTTTTCCACGGCAGCAGCTTGCCGAGAAACCCGCCATTTTCGGCGGTGAGGTCGATGCGGTAGCCGCGCTCGTTGAGATCGAGGCGGATCGTCGCCTCCAGCACGGCGATGCCCCCGACATGAACGCGGTACCGCGCCGTCACCGGTGCCGCCGCCACCGCGTCCGGCGGGATCGTCATCCCCAGCAGCAGCGCGGGCAGGGCGACCAACCGCCACCGCCGCCAGAATGGCCGCCAGAACGACCGGGCCGGTGGTGGCGCGACCAGAGCGTTGGAGCGGACGGAAAAAACTTTTTGCACAGAGTGAATCTCCTGCTTGACACCTGTCGGGGAAGGTCCTAAAAACCCGCCCACCGCAGCGGCGGTCGCCGACGAAAACCGGCGGACGGCGCTCCCGCCAGAGGGAAGTCTGGACCGAGCGACAGAGAATTCTGGGATCGGGCGTGTAGCTCAGCGGGAGAGCATTCGCTTCACACGCGAAGGGTCACAGGTTCAATCCCTGTCACGCCCACCATTAAAAAGGCTTCGGAAGACATTCCGAAGCCTTTTTTCTTGGCCAAAAACCATAAAACTCCTGTGGTGAAAGCGCCGGTGGTGCCCAATGATTCGGCGATCATCGGCGTTGAAAAGCTGGGATTGGGCGAATCATCGAACGGCCGCTGGCGCTGAACGCGTGGTGTGACCAAGAAATCCGGCGGGGAATTGACGCAGATCAGTCCGCTGCCTTGCGGCGATCCTCTAGGGTTGGCGTATCTTTTCCCATCGATCAGGATTGTGTTTCATGGAAGATGCGCGCGTTTCCCTGATGGCTCTTGGCGCTCTCGTCGTGGCGCTGGCGATCATCGTCGGTTCGGTGGTCCTGGCCCCGTCCGTTCTGGTTCTGCTGGCGACGCTGGGGGCCTGGGCCAACCTGACCTATCTGATCGCCGTCACCCTGATGCGGTGACGCCGCGCCGCGCCGGGGAGGGGGCGTTCGCCCCGTTCCCGGCGGCGACCGGATGGGCTGGCGATCGCGGGGAGGGCGGATCTTGCGCTGCACAAACGTGGCGCTGGACAGGACCGGCCCGGCGGTTTATCCAGCGCCAGTTTTGATGCGCGCGAGGGATGACGCCATGACGACGCCAACGGTTTCCCCGACGACGGACAGCAGCCACGCCCCTTCGGCGGCGAATGACCTGCCGTTGCCGGTGCTGCGCAGCGTCGCCGATCTTCGCGCCCAGGTGGCCGCGTGGCGCGCCGCCGGGCAGACGGTGGCTCTGGTCCCCACCATGGGCGCGCTGCACGACGGCCATCTCGCGTTGGTCCGGCGCGGTCGCGAACTGGCCGATCACGTCATCGCCAGCGTCTTCGTCAACCCGACCCAATTCGCCCCGCACGAGGATTTCGACCGTTACCCGCGCGACGAGGCCGGGGACGCGGCGAAGCTGGCCTCGGCGGGCTGCGCGGCGCTGTACGCCCCCAGCGTGCGCGGCATGTACCCGGAGGGCTTCGCCACCACCATTTCGGTGGGCGGGCCGTCCGAAGGGCTGTGCGGCGCGTTCCGTCCCCAGATGTTCGGCGGGGTCGCCCTGGTCGTCACCAAACTGTTTTTGCAGGCGCTGCCCGACGTGGCGGTGTTCGGCGAGAAGGACTATCAGCAGTTGATGGTCATCCGCCGTTTCACCCGCGATCTCGACATTCCGGTGCGGGTGGAGGGGCTGCCGACCGTGCGCGAGGCCGATGGCTTGGCGCTGTCCTCCCGCAACGCCTATCTCAGCGCCGACGAGCGCGCCCGTGCGCCCGAACTGAACCGGGCCTTGACCGCCGCCGCCGCCGCGCTGTCGGCCGGGGCGGAGTGCGATGGCGCGCTGACCGCCGCCCGCGCGCGGATCGTGGAGGCCGGTTTCGGCGGCATCGACTATGTCGAGCTGCGCGACGCCGACACGCTGGCCCCGATCACGCGGGTGGAGCGTCCGGCCCGCCTGCTGGCGGCGGCCTGGTTGGGCAAGGCCCGCCTGATCGACAACGTGCCGGTCCTGCCCGCTTGATCGCGGTCGCCTGATCCCTCCGGTTGAGCGCCTCAGGCGTGGGCAATTGTCACAAGCCTTGATTTGACCGCAGGCACAGCATTCCCTAAAGTGTCAAGACTGGGATCGTTTGAGGTCCCAACTTTTGGAGTGCTGGCTGTGCGGTTGGTTCGACGGAACGCGGACGGGGAAACGGTGTCACTGATGCCGATCATCCTGGCTGGTCTGCTGGTGGCATTGGCCGTTCTGGGCGCGACCGGTGCCGTGATCGCCAACAAGAACGCGGCCTCCAGCGCCGCGTCGGACAAGCTTGGTCCGAAAAAGAATTACGCGGCCTTGCCGCAGATGACCTTCACCCTGGGCGGCGGCGACGCGCGTCTGGTCGATGTGAAGGTGCTGCTGGAGGTGGAGCCGACGGTGGACGGCAAGGTGGCCGACCCCTATGTGCCGCGCATCACCGATCAACTGTCGGACAAAATGCGCCAGATCGATCCCCAGCAATTGACGGGGGCCGATGGGGCCAAGCTGATGAAAAGCACCATCGCCAGCGTTCTGGACCGCGAGATGCGCAACGTGCGTGTGCGCGAAATCCTGCTTGATCGCTTTGTCGTGCACTGATTGGTCGATCACGGCCCCGTGATTGGACGGCGCGTTCAGCAAATCGCAGGCACACATCACATATGACAAGGGCCGGAGCGTTGCGCTCCGGCCCTTGTCGATTCAGTCGGCTGCGGTCATTCGGCGGCGGCAGCGGCGCGACGTTGGGCGTCGCGTTCGCTGCGGCCACGCTTCAACTCGTCGGCCAGCAGGAAGGCCAGCTCCAGCGATTGGCTGGCGTTCAGACGCGGGTCGCAGGCGGTGTGATAGCGCTGCGCCAGCTTGTGATCGGTGATCGCCTGCGCCCCACCGGTGCATTCGGTCACGTCCTGGCCGGTCAGCTCGAAATGCACGCCACCGGCGTGGGTCCCTTCGGCCTTGTGCACCTCGAAGAAACCGCGCGCTTCGGCCAGCACCCGTTCCACCGGGCGGGTTTTGTAACCCGTGGTGGATTTGATGGTGTTGCCGTGCATCGGGTCGCACGACCACACCACGGCGCGGCCCTCGCTCGTCACCTTGCGCAGCAGCGGCGGGAACTTCTCCGCCACCTTGTCCGATCCCATGCGGACGATCAGGGTCAGGCGGCCCGCCTCGTTCTGCGGGTTCAGGATGTCGATCAGGCGGATCAACTCGTCCGGATCGGTGGTCGGGCCGCATTTCAGGCCGATGGGGTTCTTCACCCCACGCAGGAACTCCACATGCGCGCCGTCGGGCTGGCGGGTGCGGTCGCCGATCCACAGCATGTGCGCCGACACGTCGTACCAGTCGCCCGTCGTGCTGTCGACGCGGGTCAGGGCCTGTTCGAACGGCAGCAGCAGCGCTTCGTGGCTGGTGAAGAAATCGGTTTCGCGAATCTGCGGGGTGGTCTCCGCCGTGATGCCGCAGGCTTCCATGAAGGCCAGCGTTTCATCGAGGCGGCTGGCCAGCTCCTGGAAATGCGCACCCGCCGGGGAGCGTTCGACGAACCCCAAGGTCCACTGATGCACCTTGTGCAGGTCGGCGTAACCGCCCTGGGCAAAGGCGCGCAGCAGGTTCAGCGTGGCCGCCGCCTGGGTGTAGGCCTGCATCATCCGTTCGGGGTCGGGCACGCGGGAGTCGGCGTTGAAATCGAACCCGTTGATGATGTCGCCCCGGTAGGAGGGCAACGACACGCCGTCGATGTCCTCCATGTCCGCCGAACGCGGCTTGGCGAACTGCCCGGCCATGCGCCCGACCTTGACGACCGGAATGGCCGCGCCAAAGGTCAGCACGACCGCCATCTGCAACAGCACACGGAAGGTGTCGCGGATGTTGTTGGGGTGGAATTCGGCGAAGCTTTCGGCGCAATCGCCGCCCTGCAACAGGAACGCCTTGCCGACGGCGGCGTCGGCCAGCTTGCTTTTCAGCTTGCGGGCTTCCCCGGCGAAGACCAGCGGGGGATAGCTGGCCAGACGCTGTTCGACCGCTTCGACCTTGGTCAGGTCGGGATAGGTCGGCATCTGCTTTGCCGGTTTCGACCTCCAACTGGCGGGTGTCCAACGCTCGACCATGACTCGCCTGCTCTTCCTTGACGGGTGGTGACTGCTGCAATTCGGGCATTAGGCCGATGTTCGGCCCAAGGGGTCAACCCTATAGCCCGATTCGCGGTAACTTTTCCACAGTTTCAGGGGAAACATTGGCAACGCTCGACAAGATCATCCGGGGCAAATGAACCGTGGCACGCGGCGGGTTGGGCCGTATACAACAGGGCTGCTTTGTTTCTGTTTCCGAGGAATCCGCCGGTGAAGCCCTCCGCATGGCCGTCCTATTGGATGAATCTGTTGTCGGTCTATGGCGACCGCCGGGTGCTGGCGATTCTGTTCCTGGGCTTTTCCGAAGGCTTGCCGCTGGCGCTGACCGGATCGACCCTGAACGTCTGGCTGCGGGAGGAGGGGGTCAGCAAGACCGGAATCGGCCTGTTTGCGCTTGTCACCTTGCCTTACGCTCTGAAATTCCTGTGGGCACCGCTGATCGACCGGCTGCGCCTGCCCGTTCTCACCCGGTTGTTCGGGCGGCGGCGCGGCTGGGCGCTGGTCACGCAGGCCGGGTTGATCGTGGCCTTGCTCGGGCTGTCGGCGACCGATCCGGGGACGCAACTCTGGTGGACGGCGCTGTTCGCGGTGGCGGTGGCCTTCTGCTCGGCCAGTCAGGACATCGTCGTCGACGCCTATCGGGTGGAGGTGCTGGACGAGAATCGGCAGGCCGCCGGGGCCGCCGTTCTGGTGCTCGGCTATCGCTTCGGCATGCTGGCGGCAGGGGCGGGGGCGCTGTTCATCGCCGAGTTCCACGGCTGGCGTGTGGCCTATGAGGCGATGGCGGCGCTGGTGCTGGTCGGCATGGTGACGATCCTGGTCAACCGCGAACCGAATGTCGCGGTGACGCCGGAATCGCTGGAGCGCGAACGGCAGGTCGCCGCCTGGCTGGCGGCGCGCCCGCATCTGTCGGGCCGGATGGCCCGTTTGTTGGCCTGGCTCTATGGCGCGGTGGTGGCGCCCTTCGCCCAATTCATGAGTCGGCGCGGCTGGGTGGTGATGCTGGCCTTCATCGCCACCTACAAGCTGGGGGAGGTGCTGGCGGGCGTGATGTCGGCCCCCTTCTACGTCGATCTGGGTTTCAGCAAGGCCGAAATCGCCGCCGTCACCAAGCTGTTCGGCCTGTGGGCAACGATCATCGGCGGTTTGCTGGGCGGGCTGTTGGTTGGCCGGGTCGGGGTGCTGCACGGCCTGATGGTCGGCGGCGTCCTGCAAATGGTGTCCAACATCAGCTATGTGATGCTCGCCTGGGCCGGTCACGACGTGTCGGCGCTGGCGGTGACGGTGGCGGTGGAGAATGTGTGCGGCGGCATCGCCACGGCGGCTTTCGTCGCCTATCTGTCCAGCCTGTGCAACGTTGCCTACACCGCGACGCAATACGCGCTGTTGTCCAGCTTCTACAAGCTGGGGGGTGATCTGTTCGGGGCCAGCTCCGGCTGGTTGGCCGACCGGATGGATTGGGTCAGCTTCTTCCTGCTGTCGATGGCCGGTGCGGTTCCGGCGTTGCTTCTGTTGACCCGCCTGATCGCCATGGACAATCGGCCCGTCACCGTCGCGGTGCACGCCGATTGATGGACGATGGCTGCGCGTCATGCGCTGGTGTGTTGATAATATTTGCGAGTTTCAGCCTTTAAACAGAATGGAAACACCACTGTAACGACATATCTCTTTATAGAATTGCTCTCATTGCGTTAAATGGGAACGCCGGTCCGTGGCGTTCCTGTGGGAGCGGGAACGCGTTGTCATCACCCGACCGGTTCAAAACACAGGAAGGGGACAACGATGACGTCACGGGCGTTTGCCATGGCCCAGACCATGGCGGTGGCGGGACTGATGGGTGTTGGTGCCGCTTCGACGGCGCAGGCCCAGATCACGCCGGTCGATATTCCGGCCAGCTATGGCATCGGGACCCAGGCCACCACGATCCAGGGCTGGGTCGCCAACAACCAGCAGGACCAGATCCGTGCGCATGGTTGGACTATTTGGTCCGGACTGAACGCGCCGTCGGGCCAGACCCACAACGGGGCAGCGCTGCCGGTGTGGGAAACCTGGCTGGGCACGGAGGAGGCCTTTTCCACCACCTCCAACGCGTCGGTGCTGAACGCGGACAAAAAGACGGTGAAGGCCCCGGCCCGTCACTTCGTCAAGCCGCACCAGTTCGGCCATCTGGCGGCGTTGACCGGCAAAGCCGCCAAGAACGCGGCGGCCGACACGCAGGTGGTGTCCTTCAACAAATTCAGCCCGTCGGCCGCCAGCTTCATCGCGGCCCCCCAGACCATCGCCGGGTTGAGCGGCACCTACAGCATCAACACCAAGGCCGGGTTGAACACGCTGAACGGCGCGTGGCCCACCACCGTTCCCACGACCAACCGGTCGATCAATGATTTCCCGGTGGACGCGGCGGAACTGAAGCCGGTGTTCGGCGTCGTTGCCCAGAAGGGCATGACCCCGATGCCGCTGTGGCAAGGGCCAAAGCAGGCGACCAACGCGACCAACCCGACGCCGGACACCTGGAAAACCTGCGTGGCGGTGGACCCGGCGGGCAGCGGTGGCATCGTGCCGGTGGCCAACAGCCCGCTGACCAGCGCCCAAGTGACCGCCCTGAACGCCCAGGCCAAGCAAGCCGGTCTGGCCTGCACCATCGGCTATTACGCCCCGCTCAGCGTGCTCTACAATTTCCAACTCTCGGCCGCCGAAGCCGCCGCGATCCAGGCCGCGCAGGGGTTGAAGGCGTCGGCGGGGGATTACGCCGCGCTGTTGGCCATGCACGTCAACACGAAGGAAATTCCCTTCTGGACCTGGCAGACCTTCTATTGGCAGCCCGGCCCGGACACGCCGAACAAATTCCCGGGTTCCAAGGCGGACGCCCCGTCCACCCTGCCAGCCCCGTTCAACAACTACGCCATGTGCACCAGCTACAGCCAAACCATTCCGGTCAACAGCAGCACGATGGCGCTCTGCTTCAACCCGTATCTGGAAACCTCGGCGGACATTCCGGCGGGCATCACGTCCAACTGCGTGAGCTGCCACGCGCTGGCCGGTGTGGGCAAGGGGCCGACCTATCCGGCCAACTACAAGGCCCCGATCAACCTCTTCGCCAACAAGTCCTATTTCACCAACGCGTCCACCCGGACCGATTTTTCGTGGGCGGTGGCCAGCCCGCCGAATTGATCGGCCAACCTTGGTTCGGACATGTTGATCGGCTGACGGTCGGTCGGCGGCGCGTTCCATCGGACACGCGCCGCCGACCCGCGTCGGATCAGGCCGGATCGGGGGCCTTTTCGCGCATCAGCACGAATTCCTCGGCGGTGGAGGGGTGCAGGGCGATGGTGCGGTCGAAATCGCGTTTCGTCGCCCCGCAATTCAGGGCGATGCCCAGCGCCTGCATCATCTCCGGCGCGTCCATGCCCATCATGTGGCAGCCCAACACGCGTTGGGTCTCGCCATCGACGACCAGCTTCATCAGCACCCGCTCGTCCCGACCGGACAAGGTGTGCTTCATCGGGCGGAACCCGGCCTTGTAGATGTCCACCTTGGCGTGGGTGGCGCGGGCCTGCGCCTCGTTCAGCCCGACGGTGCCGATCGGCGGGATGGAGAACACCGCCGTCGGCACGTTGTCGTAGCCGATGCGGGTCGGGGTGTCGTTGAACAGCGTTTCGGCCAGCGCCCGCCCTTCGGCGATGGCGATGGGGGTCAGCGCCATCCGGTTGGTCACGTCGCCGATGGCGTACACGCTGTCCACGCTGGTGCGCGACCACTCATCGACCGGGATCGCCCCGGCCTTGTCCAGCGTCACGCCGATGCTCTCCAGCCCCAGCCCCTGGGTGTTGGGGTGGCGGCCGGTGGCGGCCATGACCAGCCCGACGTCGTGGGTATGGCCGTGATGGTCGGTGACGCGGTAGCCGTCGGCGGTCTTTTCGATCTTTGTTGGGCGTGTGCCGGACAGAACGCGGATGCCGCGCTTGGTCATCTCCCCTTCCAGGGCGATGCGGATGTCGTCGTCAAAGCCGTTCAGCAGATGCTCGCCGCGAATCATCAGGCTGACGTCGGCCCCCAGGCCCCGGAAGATCCCGGCGAACTCCACGGCGATGTAACCGCCGCCCAGGATCAGCACCGATGCGGGCAGGGTCGGCAGGTCCAGCGCCTCGTTCGAGGTGACGGCGTGCTCGATCCCCTCGATGTTCGGCTTGGTCGGCCAGCCGCCGGTCGCGATCAGGATGCGGCGGGCGGTGTAGCGGCGGCCGTCCACCTCCACCGTGTGGGGATCGACGATGCGGCCAAAGGAGTTAAACAGGGTGACGCCCGAGTTTTTCAGCATCGTGATGTAGATGCCGTTCAGCCGGTCGATCTCCGTGTTCTTGCGGGCGATCAGGCTGGGCCAGTCGAAGGCGGGAGTCTGCGCGTCCCAGCCATAGCCGCGCGCGTCCTCGAAGCCGTCGCGGTATTGGGCGGCGTAGACCAGCAGCTTTTTCGGCACGCAGCCGCGAATGACGCAGGTGCCGCCGACGCGGCTGCCCTCGCAGATCGCCACCTTGGCCCCATAGGAGGCGGCGCGGCGGCTGGCGGCGACGCCGCCCGAACCGGCGCCGATGGTGAACAGGTCAAAATCGAACTCGGCCAAGGCCGTCTCCTTCCGCTGCGCTGTCTCTGGCCCGCTCGCACCCGGTGTTGACACCCAGTGCTGACCGCCGTCGGCGGCGACCGGCGCGGAGTGTTCCGCATTCCGCCGAACCTGTCGAGAGAGCCAGACGCAGGATATGGGGCGGGGCGGGTCGATGAAAAGAGCGCGCGGGCGCAGGGCGGGTCAGCGCAACAGCATGTCCTGAACCAGAACCTGCCGGATTTTCAACGGGCGCATCGCCTTGTTGGCGGCGAATCCCAGAACGTCCTTGATGTAATGCGGGCCGTCCTGGCCGCGCAGCTCGTTGGGATCGACGTCCAGCATCCGCACGCTCATGGCGTCGGCGATGTGCGGCAGATAGGGTTTCACCTTGTCCAACGGGACGGAGGGGTCCAGTTCCAGCACGACGCGCAGCTTCAGTTCGCGCAGCCGTTCGCCGTCGCGCAGGGTGAAGCTCATCGTCGGCATGGTGGCGTAGGAGGGTTGAAGGCCAGCGACGGTTTTGGCGGGAACAGCGCCGGTGTGCGCGGCGGTGGCGGGCTTCAGCATCAGGGCACCACCGGCCCCGGCGGCGGTCAAGGCCACGATCAACAGAAACAGGATCGGCAGGATGCGACGCCCGGCGGGTTCCCCGTCCAGCGCTGGGTTCGCTGGGGGTTGATGGGCCGCCGCCGCCATCACCATGCTGTTGATCCTGTCGTCATCGCCCGATTGCCCAGTTGATCTTGATCGTTTCTGATTTGACCTTACGGGACCGGAAGAGAGGCGTCAAATATCGGTATTTTATACTGTTTTGTCGGACTGTTTTGACTGTGGGTGCATTTGTATTTCTCGAAAAGACCGATGATATTTGTGTGGCATTCGATCAAAAGGCGATTGTGGGGCTGTGACGCCCGTGCAACCCTGGCATCAGGAGCGGGGCGGACCGATGGGAAGTCTCTTCCCCCCGGCGGTCGGGCCGTATAATGCTGACCGCCCGATCAGCCAGCAGGGCGGAAGACGAAGGCACAGGCGATGAGCGAGAACAGCAAGCGGCCTCTGGCCGTCCACCCCGCAGCGGCGGCGATTGGCGATTGGACCGACACCTATTTCCGGCGCACCAAGGAGACGGTCGGCAAGTTCGGTGACAAGAAAGTCACCTACGCCATCTTCATGCGCCGTCCCGTGGTCTGCGCCCCGCGTCTGGCGGTGGAATGGTTGCAGGCGGTCGCCCGTGAACGCGGATTCGACGTCGACATCCAATTGAACTTCCCCGAAGGCAAATGGGTGGGGGCGGGCGAACCGATCCTCTACATCACCGGGTCTTTTTACCATCTGGTCGACACCGAAACGATCCTGCTGCAAAAGCTGGGTCCGGCCTGCGTCGCCGCCTACAACGCCTTCACCATGTGCGCCGATCTGCCCAAGGTGGCGTTCCTGGCGATGGACGCCCGCCATTGCGCGGGCACCGACATGGCCGAGGTGATGGCCTACGCCGCGTCGGTCGGGTCCGACCGGGCCAAGCGCAAGGTTGGGGCCAAGGGCTTCATCGGCAACGCCACCGACGCCACCGCCCATTTCTTTGGCCAGGCCAAGGGCATGGGAACCATGCCGCACGCCCTGATCGGCTATGCCGGATCGACCGTGCGCGCGGCGGAGATGTTCCATGACACCTTCCCCGATCTGCCGCTGACCGTGCTGGTCGATTATTTCGGCCGTGAGATCACCGACGGGTTGGAGGTGTGCCGCCGCTTCCCCGAACTGGCGGCGCAGGGCAAATTGGCCCTGCGGCTCGACACGCCGGGCGGGCGCTTTGTCGAGGGGCTGGATCCGCCCGGTTCCTACGCGGTGCTGGAACGCCACGCCCCCCATTCGATTCGCGGCTATCGCGACGAAACCCAGTTGCGCTACCTGATCGGCACCGGTGTGTCGGCGGCGGCCATCCATTATGTGCGCGAACGGTTGGACGATGCCGGGTTCCCGGCGGTCAAGATCGTCGCCAGCAGCGGTTTCGGCCCGGCCAAATGCCGCCTGATGGCGGAGGCCAACGCGCCGGTCGATGTGGTTGGGACCGGCAGCTATCTGCCGGAACGCTGGACCGAAACCTACGCCACCGCCGACATCATCGAATACGATGGCGAGAAGCGGGTGAAGGTGGGCCGGGAGTTCCTGTTCCGGCGCTGACCGGCGCTCACAAGCGATTTCCAGCGCTGGCGGTGGCGTTGCGGTCACACATCCATGATGGTGTGCGGGCGCAACGCGCCGTCGATGGTCAGCAGCAGATGGAGATAGACCGCGACCTTGCGCGCGCGGTCGGTGTGCCGGGCCAGACAGGCCCGCAATTGAATCGCCAGAATGGCGCTTTCCGCCACCTGTTCCGGGCTGACGCCGGAGGGGGGCAGGGCGGTGGCCGCCGCCACGATGCGTTCGGGATCGAGCGGTGGCGGGGTGTCCGGGTTTTTCAGCAGAGCGTCGGCCAACGCCTCCTCGTCATGGACGGGCGGGGGCGGTTGGGCGGCGGGCGGCGGCGCGTTGGCGGTCAGATGCTGCCGCAGATTGGCTTTCAGCCGGGTGCGCTGGGTTTCGTCCAACGAGTCGAACTGGTCGATCTCGTCGAACAGCAAATCATACAGACGGCGGCGCTTCGGGTTCGGAGGGGCGCGGTCGCGCCGGTCCTGCCGGGGGTTGCGCTTGTAGCTTTGATCGGTGGCGGTTCCGGCGCGCTCGATTCCCGCCGTTGAGCGCACCGAAAATTCGGGTGGACCCACGTTGCTGCCGGACATCGCGCGCCTCCGCCGGGGAGACTCCCCACAGGAAAAAGTTTGGCAGAGTTCGGCGGTCCGTCAATGGCGTTCCAGTCATAGAACCGGCGGCGGATGCGCACAAGGCACCCGCCGCCGTTCGTTATAACCACCACGCCTTTTGGGCCATACAGGATCGGTTGGCACAGGATCAGTCGGCGGCCCCGCTGCCGACGGCGTCCTTCACCGGTTCCGGGCGGTTCTTGCCCAGGGTCAGGTTCGGGAAGACGTTGATGAGGGAGGTGATGAAGGCCGCCAGATAGGGCAGGGACTGCACCAGCAGCAGGCCCGACCACATGAAGGCGTCGCGGTTTTCATGGCCGAACACGACGACGATGGCGGCCGCCGCACTCCACAGCGACACCAACAGCACCAGTTCCTCCCGCGCCATCAGGAAGGCCTGCATCAGCGCCGGTTGATCCTCGCATTTCGGGGTGCGGACGAAGGGGCGGCCCGAGGTGAACATGCCCAGCCACATCGCGCGCCCGACCGTGTGGGTCAGCGCCATGCCGGCCACCGCCGCCCCGACCTTGTCCCAGAAGCCGCACTTCACCCGCGCCTCATACAGCCAGAGCGACGCCCCGACCTTGAAGGCGAAGACGCTGAGGGTGGGGATCATGAAGGCGTTGGGCGGAAATTCGAAATATTTTGGGAAGGCCAGCAGGCCGACCGACCACAGCGCCCCGGCGATGCCGAACACCATGTGGGCGGCGTCGGCGAACCAGGGCAGCCAGCCGGTGATGAAATGGTACTTCTGCCCGGCGGTCAGCTCCTTGGCTCCCGGCATCAACTGCCGCCAATGATGCTTCAGGATCTGCACGGCCCCATAGGCCCAGCGGAAACGCTGCGTCTTGTAGGCGGAGAAGCTGTCCGGGACCAGGCCCTTGCCATAGCTTTCCGGCATGTAGACGGCTTCATAGCCATGCTCGAACAGGCGCAGGCCCAGATCGGCGTCTTCGGTGATGCACCACTCGCCCCAACGGCCCACACCCTCCAGCGCGGTTTTGCGGATGATGGTCATCGTGCCGTGCTGGATGATGGCGTTCTGTTCGTTGCGCTGGATCATGCCGATGTGGAAGAACCCGGCGTATTCCCAGTTGATCATGCGCTGGAACAGATCCTGATTCCATTCACGGTAATCCTGCGGCGATTGGACGAAGCCGACCTCCGGTCGGCTGAAGTGCGGAATCGTCGCCTTCAACCAATCGGGATGGACCTGATAATCGCTGTCGATCACCGCGATGTGTTCGGCGTCGGGGGCTGTTTGCGCCAGACCGAAATTCAGCGCGCCAGCCTTGAAGCCCGGCCAATTGTCCAGGTGGAAGAAGCGGAATTTCGGGCCAAGCTGCTTGCAATACTCCTCCACCGGGCGCCAGACCGCCGGATCCTTGGTGTTGTTGTCGAGCAGCAGCACTTCGTAATTCGGGTAATCCAGCCGGGCCAGCGCGTCGAGCGTCTGCATGACCATGTGCGGCGGCTCGTTGTAGCACGGCACATGGATCGACACCTTGGGCGCGTTGGGCAGCGGTGCGGCGGAACAGGGGATGAACTTCCGCTTGAACTTCTTCTGCCAGACGACATCGGTCAGCTCCATGCCGTCGATCAGCATGACCGCGAACAGCATGAACTGGAACAGGATCAGCACGCCCCAGGCGATTTCGGTGGTGATCGCCAGACCCGCCGCCGCCGCCGCGCTGACGGTGAAGACCAGGACCGAGGCGACCGCCTGGATCAGGCCGCCGTAGAAGAGTTGGCCGCCGATCTTCAGATGGTCGCCGCGCCGCCACAGGAAGAACACCAGCGGCAGGAAGCCCAGGGCAACGGCGGTGGCGCATTTGTAGGGCCAGTTGCGGATTTCCTGGACGCCGCCGATCATCGGGAATTTCGGCGTGCGGTAGGCGTCCCACAGGCCCCAGCTCGTCCCGGCGGTCCCCTCGATCTCCCGCTTCCACGGTTGATCGAAGGCTTCCATGATGAAGTAGTCGAGCTTGTTCTGCGCGGCGATGTTCAGGAAGTTGCGGATGAACTTGGCCTGATTGACCTGCGAGGCTTCGGCCCCGCGCCGCCACGGCCCATCGGCGGGCCAGCCGATTTCACCGATCAGGATGTGCTTGTTGGGGTATTTGGTCTTCAGCTCGTTGTAGCGGACCATGGCGTAATCGACCGACTGATCGACCGGCACGCCTTCCCAATAGGGCAGAAGGTGGACGGCGATGAAATCGACGGCGTCCACCAGTTCCGGATGCTTCAACCAGACGTGCCACGGTTCGGCGGTGGAAACCGGGACATTGACCTTTTTCTTCACCCGCTTGATGTAGTCGATCATCTGCGGAACGGTGACGTTGGCGCGCAACAGCGCCTCGTTCCCGACCAGCACGCGGCGCACGTTGCTGTTGGCGCGCGCCAGCTTGATGAGCGCGGCCATTTCCGGTTCGTCGATTTCCGGCTTTCCGGCGATCCAGGCCCCGGCCAGCACCGGCAGGCCGTATTTCTTGGCGATGGGGGCGACCAGTTCCGATCCGTCGGTCGCCGAATAGGTGCGGACGGCCTTCACCGCGCCTTCCAGCGCGATCATGTCCTTTTCGATGTCGTCGGCGACGGCCTTGTCGCCCTTGGACGGGCTTTTGTTGGGGTGGAAGGGCGTGTAGCCCACACCCGCGATGGCCCCGGCCCAGGACCGTTCGGCGACCGGGCGATTCCACCACGCCCACGCCCCGACGTTGCCGAGAATCACCAGAATAAGGACCACAAACGCTTGCTTGCGCATGGGAGTCGTTCTCGCTCGCCGCACCAGATTACACCCGGACGCGACGGCCAAGCGCCGCCCCATCCACCGAAGATCGTCGCCCAACACGGAATAAGGCCCACCGGAAACGGCGCAAGGGCATACGAACGGTTCCGGTTGTCGCCGGTTCCGCCATCACCCCGCTCGCCGATCCGCTCAAGATCGTGCGATATTCTATACATCCTTCATGGCCGCGCTGCCACTGTCGGCTTTGCGCGGGCTGCCATTCGCGTCCGGATCGCCGGTCGCGTCACACGGGACAAATCCATGTTTTCATTGAACGAACGGCTCGCCGCCGACACCATCCCCGTCACCGATCTGCCGCTGTGCCGCGTGTTGCTGATGAACAACCGGCTGTGGCCGTGGCTCATCCTCGTGCCCCGGCGGGCGGACGCGGTGGAGATCCATCGGCTGTCGGCGGCGGATCAGGCGGCGTTGATGGTGGAGGTTGCGGCGGCGTCCCGCGTGGTCGAACGGCTGTTTGCGCCCGACAAGCTGAACGTCGGGGCGCTCGGCAACGTTGTGTCGCAGTTGCACGTCCATGTGCTGGGACGGACGCGCGGCGATGCGGCGTGGCCGGGGCCGGTCTGGGGATCGGGCCACGCCGAAGCCTACGCGCCGGGCGCGGGGGAGGCGCTGGCCGCCCGCATCAAACCCGCGCTGGACGCCGAGGTCACGCCGACGGAAACAGCATGACCCGACCGGCGTCCACCCGCGCGGCCAACTCATCCCCGGCCCGGACATCGACGTGGCCGGGCAGGCGGGCGTGGATTTCGCCGGGCGGGTGATCGCCGGAGCCGAACCCACCCGCGCCGCTCCCGCCCCCGCTCCCGCTCCCGCCATTGCCATTCGGCAAGGCCAGACAGATGCGGGTGGAGGACCCCAGGAAACTGGCGTGGCGCACCCGCACCCGCACCGCGTCGGGGTGGCTGTTCAGCGGCGACAGGGCCAAATCCTCGATCCGGCAGGCGACCTCGACGCGGTCGCCGCTGTGGTGATCGGGGGCGGCGAAGCGGCCCAGCGGGGTGACGATCTGGCCGTTTTCAACCGTGGCGTCAAAGCGGTTGATCTCACCGAACAGGCGGGCGACGAAGCTGTTGGCCGGGTTGCGGTAGAGCGCGAGCGGCGTGTCGGTCTGCACCAGTTGGCCGCCATCCATCACGGCGACGCGGGTGCCGATCTCCATCGCCTCTTCCGGGTCGTGGGTGACGACGATGGTGGCGATGCCGGTGGCGCGGATCAGCCGCACCACCTCGTCGCGGACGGAGCGGCGCAACTGCTCGTCCAGCGCGGAAAAGGGTTCGTCCAGCAGCAGCACCTGCGGATCGCGGGCCAGCGCGCGGGCCAGCGCCACCCGCTGCTGTTGCCCGCCCGACAGCGTGTGGGGATAGGCGTCGGCGTAGCGGGTCAGCGCCATCGAATCCAGCAGCGCCGCCACCCGCTTCTGCCGTTCGGCGCGGGGGCGGTCGGTCTGGCCAAAGGCGATGTTGCCCGACACGGTCATGTGCGGGAACAGGGCGAAATCCTGGAACATCATGCCGACCGGGCGGCGTTCCGGCGGTAGGCACTGGCCGGGCGCGGCCAGAACCCGCCCACCAACCGCGATCGTGCCCTGTTGCAGCGTCTCCAACCCGCTGATGAGGCGGAGCAAGGTCGATTTTCCGCAGCCCGACGGGCCGACGACGCACAAAATCTCCCGCGAATCCACAGAGAGCGAGACGCCGTTGACCGCGCGGTGCGGGCCGTAACGGTGGACGATGTCGGTGAGGGTGACGGTCGGGGTGGGCGCGGTCATCGGCGGTCGGTCATCGGTGGTCGGGGGTCCTGTGATCAGAAACAGGGCGGGCGGGGCGGCCCCAGCTTCGCTTCAACCGTCGGCGAGGGACAGTTGGGGCCGCCACCATGTCACTTCCAGCCCGCGCGGTCCATGATGCGCAGGGCCTGCGGGGTGTAGTCGGCAAAGGCGGCGGCGTTGACCGACGCCTGCTTGAAGCTGCCCAGCTTGGTCAGTTCGGCGTGCGGCGCAACCGCCGGGTTCACCGGGAACTCCATGTTGCCGTCGGCGAACATGCGCTGCGCTTCGGGGCTGAGCAGGTGCTCCAGCAGCTTGCGGGCGTTGTCGGCGTGCGGCGCGGTCTTCACCACCCCGGCCCCGCTGAGGTTGACGTGGGTGCCACGGTCGCCCTGGTTGGGGAAGATCACGCCGATCTTGGCGGCGACGGCGCGGTCCTCCGCCTTGGCCGAGGTGATGAGCTTGCCGACGTAATAGGTGTTGGCGAGCGCCAGATCGCCTTCGCCGACGGCCACCGCCTTGATCTGGTCGGTGTCACCGCCCTGCGGCGGACGGGCGAGGTTGGCGACGAGGCCCTTGACCCAGGCTTCGGTCTTCTCCTCGCCGTTGGCGGCGATCATCGAGGCGGTCAGGGCGAGGCTGTAGGGGTGGGTCCCGCTGCGGGTCAGAACCTTGCCCTTCCAGTCCGGCTTGGCCAGATCCTCATAGGTCTTGATCTGGTCCGGCTTCACGCGGTCGAGCGCGTAGACGATGACGCGGGCGCGGCTCGACAGGCCCCACCACGCGCCGTCGGGCGCGCGCAGGTTGGCCGGGACCTTCACGCCCTCCAACGCCGGGGAGGAGGTGGGGGCGAGCAAGCCCTCCTTGGCGGCGGCGGCCAGACGCCCGGCGTCCACGGTGATGAACAGATCGGCCGGGCTGCTGGCCCCTTCCGACTTCATCCGCTGGATCAACTCGTCGTGGTTGCCCTCGATGATGTTGACCTTGATGCCGGTGGCCTTGGTGAAGGCGTCGTAGATCGCGCGGTCGGTGTTGTAGTGGCGCGAGTTGTAGACGTTCACCTCTTGCGTCTGCGCCAGGGCCGGGGACAGCGTGGCCAGGGTCAGCGCGCCAACGGCGGCGGTGAGGCGGAGGATCGTGTGCAGGGACATTCCAAGCTCCAGATGGGCGTTCGCGTCGGTCATCTGGTGCGAGCAAATATCAATTGCAAGGCGCTCTGTCGAGGATGTTGCGACTTAATCGCAAAAATGCCGCGCTCATCCCCGATGACCGGGCCGGGCGGCCGCGATGCTGCGGCTCAGCAGGATGACCGGCAGCAGCCCGACCAGCACAATGGTCAGGGCGGGCAGGGCGGCGTCGTCCAGCCGCTCGGTGGACGCCATGCGGAACGCCTCGATCGCCAAGGTGTCGAAGTTGAACGGGCGCAGGATCATGGTGGCGGGCAACTCCTTGACGATGTCCACGAACACCAACAGGGCCGCGCTCAACAGGCTGGGGCGCAGCAGCGGCAAATGGACGCGCCGCATCACCTGCCACGGGCTGTGACCCAGCGAGCGGGCCGCGCCCTCCAGATTGGGGCCGATCTTGGCGAAACCCGACTCCAACGGTCCATAAGCGACGACGAAGAAGCGGATCAGGTAGCCGTAGAGAATACCGAGGATGGTCGCCCCCATCAGGCTGCCGACCGACCATCCGGTCCAGCTTCGCAACAGCCCGATGGCGATCAGAATGCCGACCGCGATCACCGTGCCCGGCGTGGCGTAGCCCAGCGAGGCCAGACGGACGGCCAGCGCCGCCAACCGGCTGCGGTCGTGCCGCACCCCATGGATCACCAGCAGGGCGACGCTGACCACCAGGATCGCGCCGCAACCGCCGAGGATCACGGTGTTGACGGCCAATTCGGCGAAGCGGTCCAACGTCAACTCGTCACCGCCGCGCAGCACCATCGCGAACAGAATGCCGCCGGGCAGCAGGAAGCCGAAAAAGATCGGCGTCAGGCACACCGCCCAGGCGATAAGCGTGCCGCGCGCCGACAGGCGCGGTGCGGGCAGGGCGCGATACCGTCCGGTCGTCTGGTGGAAGCGCATGGAGCCGCGCGACAGCCGTTCCAGCCCGACCAGCGCCAGCACGAACAGCAGCAGCACGGCGGCCAACTGCGCGGCGACCGCCGCGTCGCCCAGCGCGAACCAGGTCCGGTAAATGCCGACGGTGAAGGTGTCGATGCCGAAATAGCGCACCGCGCCGAAGTCGGCCAAGGTCTCCATCAGGGCGTAGCCGATCCCGGCGACCAGCGCCGGGCGCGCCAGCGGCAGCGCCACCCGGCGGAAGGCCCCCAGCGCGGTGCAACCCAGCGTCCGGCTCGCTTCCAGCGCGCAGACCGACTGTTCCAGGAAGGCCGCGCGGGTCAGGATGTAGACGTAGGGATACAGCACCGACGACAGCACCAACCCCGCCCCCCACGGGCTGTGGATGGCGGGAAACCAGTAATCGCCGCGCCGCCAGCCGGTCAGCGCCCGCAACCCGCTTTGCAGCGGCCCGGCGAATTGCAGGAAATCGGTGTAGGTGTAGGCCAGCACATAGGCGGGCATCGCCAGCGGCAACAGCAGCAGCCATTGCAGGGTCCGCCGCCCGACGAACTCGTGCATCGTCACCGTCCAGGCGCAGGCGACGCCGGTCACGCCGGTGACGGTCCCGACGATCAACAACAAGATCAGCGTGTTGGCGATGTAGTCGCCCAGCACCGTGCGCGCCATGTGCTGCCATAGGTCGCCGGTGACGCTGGCTGATTGGACAAACACCGCCAGGATCGGCACGGCGATCAGCATCGCCACGACCAGGGCGATCAGGCCAACCGGGCCGATGCGCCCCAGCAGACGGGCCGGGGAGAGGAGCCGGGAACCGGGGGAGGTCGCGTCGGTCGCCATCGCCATGGGCGGGGATCCTGATGATGTGGGGAATGGGATGCTGTGCGGAACAGGAGGCTGTGCAGAACAGGCAAAAACGAAAAGCGCCCCCGTCCTACCCCGTTGACCGCGTGGCGGGCAAGGGGTTGAACGGGGGCGCGTTCGTCTCAGGCGCTCAAATCGGCGATGTCACACCGCCGGGTTGAGGATCAGACCGCCTCGGCGGCGCGGGCGTGGCGCTTGCGCTCGTTCGGGTCCAGATAGCGCTTGCGCAGACGGACCGACTTCGGCGTCACCTCGACCAGCTCGTCGTCCGAGATGTAGGACAGCGCGCGTTCCAGGGTCATCTGGATCGGCGGCGTCAGACGAACGGCTTCGTCCTTGCTGGTGGTGCGGATGTTGGTAAGCTGCTTGCCCTTGATGACGTTGACCTCCAGGTCGTTGCCACGGGTGTGCTCGCCAATGATCATCCCCTGATAGACCGGCACGCCCGGATCGATCAGCATCGGGCCACGGTCTTCCAGGTTCCACAGCGCGTAGGCCACGGCCACGCCGTCGCTGTTGGAAATCAGGACGCCGGTGCGCCGGGCGGCGATGGCCCCCTTGAACGGGGCATAGCCGTGGAACAGCCGGTTCATGATGCCGGTGCCGCGTGTGTCGGTCAGGAACTCGCTCTGGTAGCCGATCAGGCCGCGCGAGGGGGCGTAGAACACGATGCGGGTCTTGCCGCCGCCCGACGGGCGCATCTCGACCAGATCGGCCTTGCGCTCCGCCATCTTCTGCACGACGGTCCCGGAGAACTCCTCGTCCACGTCGACGACGACTTCCTCGATCGGCTCCAGACGCTGGCCGGTCAGGGTGTCGGTCTTGAACAGCACGCGCGGGCGGCTGATGGCCAGCTCGTAGCCCTCGCGGCGCATGGTTTCGATCAGGATGCCCAACTGCAATTCACCGCGACCGGCAACCTCGAACGCGTCGCCGCCTTCGGTGTCGGTGATGCGCAGCGCCACGTTGCCTTCGGCTTCGCGGTACAGGCGGTCACGGATCATGCGGCTCGTCACCTTGTCGCCTTCGCGACCGGCCAGCGGGCTGTCGTTGACCGAGAAGGTCATCGCCAGGGTGGGCGGGTCGATCGGCTGGGCGGACAGCGGCTCGCTCACTTCGGGCGAGCAGATGGTGTCCGACACGGTGGTCTGCGTCATGCCGGCCAGCGCAACGATGTCCCCGGCCTTGGCCTCGTCCACCGGCACGCGCTCCAGGCCACGGAAGGCCAGAACCTTGCTGATGCGGCCGCTTTCGATCGCTTCGCCGTCGCGGGTCATCGACTTGACGGCCATGTTGACCTTGACGACGCCGGTCTGGATGCGGCCGGTCAGGATGCGGCCCAGATAGGGGTTCGCTTCCAGCGTGGTCGCCAGCATGGTGAAGGGCGCGTCCTCTTCCACCTTGGGGGCGGGGACGTGGTCGCGGATCAGTTCGAACAGCGGGGTCAGCGTTTCGCGCGCGCCGTTTTCCAGATCGGTGGTCGCCCAGCCGTTGCGGCCCGAGGCGAACAGGGTCGGGAAATCGAGCTGCTCGTTCGAGGCGTCGAGCGAGGCGAACAGGTCGAACACCTCGTCATGCACCTCGTGCGGACGGCCGTCGGGGCGGTCCACCTTGTTGATGACGACGATGGGGCGCAGGCCCAGCTTCAGCGCCTTGCCCAGCACGAACTTGGTCTGGGGCAGCGGGCCTTCGGCCGCGTCGCAGAGCAGGACGACGCCGTCCACCATCGACAGGATGCGTTCCACCTCGCCGCCGAAATCGGCGTGGCCCGGGGTGTCGACGATGTTGATGCGCAGGTCGTTCCACAGAACGGAGGTGCACTTGGCGAGAATGGTGATGCCGCGCTCGCGCTCCAGATCGTTGGAGTCCATGGCGCGTTCGGCGACCTGCTGGTTCTCGCGGAACGAGCCGGCCTGTTTCAGGAGTTGATCGACCAGCGTGGTTTTGCCGTGGTCGACGTGGGCGATGATGGCGACGTTACGGAGATTCATGGAGCCTTGGTCTCGCAATGGCACCCCGACACGCGGCACAACACCGCAAACAAACAAAAAGGCCCGCCGAAGGACTTCGGTGGGCGCTTGTCGGGGAAACTGTTGCGGCGCAATATAGTGATCTGCGGCAAAAAAGCAAGCGCTACCCCCGGTTCCGGCTGGTCAAATTCTGGGATGGAGCTATGCGTCGTTCGCTCTTACAGTCGATGGCATGACACGGACCGCCCTATTCCGCCATGTTCTGCCACCGCTGCTTGCGGCGGGCCTTGCGCTGGGCGCACCCGTCCGGGCGCAGGATGGGACACCGGTGGGCCTACCGGACCCGGTCGCGGACACACAGGAAAACGGACAGGCGGACACCCCGCAACCGCGCGCACCCTATCGCGTGGTGATCGACGGGGTGGAGGATGACGGGCTGCGCGACACGCTGAGCCAGGCGTCCGCCCTGGTCGGTCTGGTGGAGGATCCGCCGCCGACGCTGGCCGGGCTGGAACGCCGCGCCGACAGCGACCGCGAGCGGTTGCAGACGGTCCTGCGCTCCACCGGCCGTTACGACGGGCGAATCGACACCCGCGTCGACGCCGGGCGGGATGGCCAACCGGCAAGCGTGACGGTCACGGTCACGCCGGGGCCGCTCTACCATGTCAAAACGGTGACGCGCGCGCTGCTGGTCAACGGGGCGGCTTTGACCGGACCGGCGGCGGACGGCCTGCTGGGGGACCCCAAGCTGAAGGCCGGGGACCCGGCGGAGGGGCAGCGGGTGGTGGACGCCGAAACCGCGCTGCTCGACCGGCTGCGCGCGCGCGGCTACGCCTTTGCCAAGATGGACGACCGCCGGGTGCTGGTCGATCACACCGACCAATCAATGGATGTGACGTGGCGGGTGGCGCTCGGCCCGCTGGTCCGCACCGGGGCGGTGCGGGTGTCCGGGCTGGAGCGGGTGGACGAGGGGGTGGTGCGCCGACGGCTGGATCTGCCCGCCGGTGCGGTCCACGACCCCGCCGCGCTGGACCGGGCGCGCCAGGATCTGGCCAAGCTGGAGGTGTTCGACACCGTGCGCGTCCGGCTGGACGAGCAGCCCGGCCCCGACGGCGTCACCCCCGTGGTGGTGGCGGTGACGGAGCGCAAGCCGCGCGTCATCGGCGGCGGCGTCAGCTACTCCACGCAGGAGGGGGTGGGGGCGCAAGCCTATTGGGGCCACCGCAACCTGTTCGGCGGGGCGGAAAAACTGCGCGTTGGGCTGGAGGTTGGGCGGGTGGCCGGATCGTCGGGCGGCACGTCCAGCCGGGCGTCGTCGGTGGTCAAGAATTTGCCCGATCTGCGTTTCAACCTGTCCTTCCGCAAGCCGGATTTCCTCGCGCTTCACCAGACGCTCCAGGTCGAGGCGCTGGTTGCCTCCGAACAGCCGCCCGCCTACAGCCGGATCGCCACCCAGGTCAGCGCCACGCTGGACCGCCCGTTGAGCGAGCGCCTGAGCCTGAGCTATGGCCTGACGGCGGAGCGCGGGCGGGTGGAAACGGCGGCGCGGACCTATCAGACCTTTTACGCCGGTGCGCCGCTCGCCCTCGCCTGGAACCGCACCAACGACCCGCTGAACCCGACGGAGGGGGAGCGGGGAACGCTGCGCCTGACCCCCTGGATTCCCATGACCGGGGCGGAGCGTCGGCCCTTCCTGGCCCTTCAGGCCACGGGATCGGTCTATTACGACCTTGCCAAGGACGGGCGCTATGTGGCGGCGGCGCGGGTCGGGCTGGGCAGCCTGGTGGGCGCGCCGCTCGACCGGGTGTCGCCCGACCACCGCTTTTACGCGGGCGGCGGCGGGTCGGTGCGCGGCTATGGCTTCCAAAAGGCGGGGCCGCGCAGCGCCGCCGGGGAGCCGACGGGCGGGCGGTCGCTGGCCGAACTGGGGGTCGAACTGCGGATCAAGGTGACGGACAGCATCGGGCTGGTTCCCTTCCTGGACGCCGGGGCGGTGTCGGACCGGCTCTATCCCGCCTTCACCTCCGGCCTGCGGGTCGGGGCCGGGCTGGGTGCGCGCTATTACACCGATTTCGGGCCGCTGCGTCTGGATCTGGGCGTGCCGCTGAACGCGCCCAAGGGGGACGCCCGGTGGCAACTCTATCTCAGCCTTGGGCAGGCCTTCTGATGAGCGACGACCCGAGGAGCGGCGGCGGGGCCAGCATTCCGACTGTGGTGAACGCAGAGCCGCCGACAGCGCGGCAGTCCACCCGCCATCGGCGCGCCCACCCCTTGCGCTGGCTGCTGGGGCTGGGGGTGGTTCTGCTGGCGCTGACGGGCGCTGTGGTTTGGCTGGACGGTCCTGCCGGGCGGCGCTGGCTGGCCGACCGGATCGAGGCGGCGGTGTCCGGACCCGATCTGCGCCTGCGCATCGACGCCATCGGCGGGCGGTTGCCCTTTGACCCGGTGGTGACGCGGGCCACGCTGGCCGATGGTGGCGGTGACTGGCTGGTGGTGGAGGATCTGCGCCTGACCCTGCGCCCGGCCGATCTGCTGGACGGCGTGTTGCGGGTGGAGCGGCTGGAGGCCGCGCGGGTCGATCTGCTGCGCGCGCCGGTTTCGACCAGCGCTCCGCCGCCATCCTCCGCACCAACCCCGGTGGCGGATCTCCTTGCGTTGCCCCGTTTGCCGGTGGGGGTGGCGCTCGACCGGTTGGCGGTGGAGCGGTTGAGCCTCGGCCCCGACCTGTTGGGGGAGGCGGCCACCCTGCGGGTCGGCGGATTGCTGGCCCTGCCAATGGCGGCGGGGTTGGACGCCCGGCTGTCGGTGACGCGAATCGACGCGTTGTCTGGTGATGCGCAGGCCGGTGCCTCACAATCGGGCGCGCTGGAGGCGGTCGTCTCCTTTCACCCGGACAGCCGCCGCCTTGAGGCTACGGTGACGGCGGCGGAACCGGCGGGCGGGGTGCTGGCCCGCGCCCTGGCGCTGCCCGACCTCCCTCCGTGGTCGCTGGACCTGAGCGGGGGCGGCACGCTGGAGGATTGGCGCGGCGCTGTGAACGCGCGCATCGGGGGCAACCGCGCGCTGCGCGCCGACGCCACCATCGGCCAAACGGCGGCGGGCCACGCCCTGACCGTCAGCGCGCAGGCCGATCCCGCAGCGCTGCCCGCCGGGCTGCTCGATCCGGCGCTGGCGCGGCTGATCGGCGGGCAACCGCGCCTGGATGTGGCCGCCCTGCGGTCGCCCGATGGCGCGCTCGCCTTGTCCGCCGCAACGATCGAGACGGCGGCGGGCCGGGTGGAGGGGGCGGGCGCGGTTGCAGCCGACCGGCAACGGCTGTCCCTGCGCTGGTCGGCGGTGGTTCCGCCGGACTCCCCCCTGCGCGCCCTGACGCCGACGGTGGATTGGACCAGCGCGCGGGCCGATGGCGCGGTGGAGGGGCGGTTGGACGATCTGGCCATCTCCCTGTCCGCCGCCGTCACCGGCGTGCTGGCCGGGGATTCCGCCTTGGGACCGTTGGTCGGGCCGGTTCTGTCGGTCCAGGGCAAGGGGCGGCTGGACGCCCACAGCGGGCGGTTGACGCTTGACGGGGTGGAGGCGCGGGCGGCCTCCGCCCGCCTCACCGCGCGCGGCGTGGCCGACGCCTGGGGCCGCAGCGCCGACGCCACCCTGTCGGTGGACGCGCCGGAGTTGGACCGCTTTGCCGCGCTGGCCGGGCTGCCGCTGCGCGGGGCGCTGGCCTTGGACGCGCCGCTGCGGTTGGACGCGGACGGGCGGCTGTCGGCCAGCCTGTCCGGGCGCTGGCAAGGATTGTCCAGCGGGACCCCCGCCGACGCGCTGCTGGGGAGCAGCGGAACGCTGACCGCCACCGGGCTGGAGCGCGGTCCCGACGGTGCGTTGCGGCTGGGCGCGCTGGCGGTGGCGGGCGACAACGGGCGCATCGGCGCGCGGGGGACGTTGGCCGATGGCCGCCTCGACGCCGCGCTGACGTTGGATGGAACCGGGTTGGAGCCGTTGGGCGCGGCGCTGGGGGTTCCCTTGGCGGGGCGTCTGTCGGTCGACCTTGTGGCGCGCGGCCCGCTCGACGGGTTGGAGGTGTCGGCGCGGACCCAGGCCGATGGCCTGATGGTGGACGAACAACGCTGGGGCCGGGCGGAGCTGACGGCCACGCTGGCCGGGCTGCCGCGCCGCCCGGTCGGCACGCTGGCGCTGCGCGCGGAACCGGAAGGCGTGCCGTTGACGCTCGATCTGCACGCGGCCCCGGACGGCGCGGCGGTGGCGCTGTCCGACCTGCGGCTGACGGCGGGCAACAACCGCCTGACCGGGGATGTGCGCGTTTTTCCCGTGGGTGAATCGGCCTTCGGCCTCGCCACCGGTCGGCTGGAGGGGCGCTTTCCCGAATTGAAGGCGCTGTCACCGCTGGCCGCGCTGGCGCGGGCCGGGGCGGGCGGGGGCAAGGTCGATCTGGGCGGCGCGTTGGACTTCACGCTGGACCTGAACGGCGACACCGCCAGCGGTCGGCAGGCCGCGCGGCTGTCCACCACCGCCAACGGCCTGCGCGTCGCCGGGCTGGGCGACGGGCCGTTCACCCTGCGCCGTCTGACCATGGCGGCGGAGGTGGCCGACGCGCGCGGCACGCCCAGCGGCAAGGCCACGCTGTCGTTGTCCGGCGCGGGGCTGCCGGGTGTGGAGGTCGCCAGCCTGACCGCGCAGGCCGATGGCGGGTTGGCGAACGCCGCCCTGCGCCTGTCGGTCAACGGCCGCGCGGGGGGCGAGACGCTGTCCCTGGATCTGGCGGGGGTGGCCGGGCACGCGGCGGGGGAGACCCGTCTGCGGCTGGATCGGTTGGAGGCGCGTTACGCTGGGGAAAGCCTGCGCCTGACCAGCCCGGCAACCCTGACCGCCAGCGGCGACCGCCGCGCCATCAGCGGCCTGCGCGCGCAATTGGCCGGGGCGCGGCTGTCGGTGGACGCGTCGCAGACGGGGGAGACGCTGAAGGGCGAGCTTCGCCTGGACCAACTGCCGCTGGCGCTCGCCCGGCTGGCCGATCCGTCGCTGGCGCTGGAGGGGGTGGCCGGGCTTCAGGCGAGCGTGGGCGGGACCGTCCGCAGCCCGCGCGCCGACGCCACGCTGCGGGTGTCCGGCCTGCGGGCCAAACCGACGGCGCAAGCTGGTCTGCCTAGCCTCGACGCCATCATCACCGGCCAGTGGCGCAACAACCGCCTGTCCCTGACCGGAACGGCGGCGACGCCCAAGCGCGAAGCCGCCTTGACCCTGCGCGCCGCGTTGCCGCTGCTGTTGGATCCTGACGGCGGCTCTGGGGGCGGCCCTGGGGGCGGTGGGGTGACGGTTCCGCCCAAAGGCGCGCTGGACGCCAGCCTGGGCGGGACCATCGACGCCGCGCTGCTGAACGACCTGCTGGCGGCAACCGGCGACCGCGCGCGCGGAACGCTGCACCTGGATGTGCGGGCCGCTGGCACGGTGGCCACCCCGCGTTTGAGCGGGTCGGTGGAGTTGAGCGGCGGGCGTTTTGAAAACCGGGCCACCGGGGCGGTGCTGACCGGCATCGACGCCCGGCTGGTCGGTGATGGCGACGCGCTGACCATCGACAGGCTGCGGGCCAAAACCCGCAACGGTGGGACCCTCAGCGGGCAGGGGGTGATCCGGCCCACGGCGACGGCGGACCGGCAGATCGACGTCCGCCTGACCGCCGACAACGCCCGTTTGGTGGAAAACGAGCTGCTGACCGCCGATCTCGACGCCGCCCTGACCGTGACCGGCGGCTTTCGCGCCGCCCGCTTGGCCGGGTCGCTGCGCCTGCGCGACGCCGACCTGCGCATTCCCAACCGCCTCCCGGTCAGCGTTGTGGATCTGCGGGCGGAGGAGGCGGGAACCCGCCGCAACGGCCCGACCGCCCCCCCACCGCCGCGCCGCCTGTCGCCGCGCAAGGCGGCGGACGCGCCGCCGCCGCCCTTTGCCCTGGCGCTCGACGTGGCGCTGGAGGCCCCCGGCCGCATCTTTGTGCGCGGGCGTGGCTTGGACGCCGAGCTGGGCGGTTCCCTGCGCGTCGGTGGCCGGGCCGACGCGCCGGAGGTGACGGGGCGGCTGAGCCTGCAAAAGGGGCGGCTCGATGTCCTCGCCCACAATTTCACCTTCACGCGCGGGACCCTGGATTTCGATGGAACCCAGCCCATCGACCCCCGTCTGGATTTCCTGGCGGAGGTGACGGCGAACAGCGTCACCGCGCAGATCGAGGTGACGGGAACCGCCGCCCAGCCCAAGATCGCCCTGACCTCGCCGCAGGGGTTGCCGCAGGACGAAATCCTGTCGGCGGTGCTGTTCGGAAAATCTGTGGGCAATCTTGGCGCGGCGGAGGCGGTGCAACTGGCGCAATCGGCGGCGGCGCTGACCGGCCTGGGCGGCGAGGGTGGCGGCCTGCTGGACCGCGTGCGGCGCGGCGTGGGGCTGGACCGGCTCGACTTTTCCCAAGGCTCCGATGGCAAGGGCGGGGCGGTGAAGGCCGGGCGCTATCTGGACGATGGCGTCTATGTCGGGGTGGAGCAGGGCATGGGCGGCAACCAGACCCGCGTCACGGTGGAGGTGGACATCACGCGCGGTCTGAAGGGCAAGGCCGAGGTCGGGGCCGACTCCGACACCCGCTTCGGCCTCACCTACGAACAGGATTATTGAGCGAACAGGATTATTGAGCGAACAGGATTATTGAGCGCGGGCGCGCGGGGTCGTGTCAGTGGCCGACGATGATGCGGACGTGGGCGGGGACCGGCACGGTTCCGTTGTCGGCCTGGGCGTCAAAGCGGGCGGCGATGTCGGCCTCCAACGCCGCGCGCGCCGCCGCGTCCAGCCCGGCCAGACGGTGGCCAAAGCTCATGTCCAGCGCCGCCCGCCAAAAGGGTTGACCGGCGGGGGCCTTGCGCACCGGGGTCAGGTCGGTTTCCTCGACGGTGGCGAAGCCCGCCCCGGTCATCAGCGTGGCGAGGCTGCCGGGGGCGGCGAAGCGGAACAGCGGTGCGAGGCTGTGATCCTCCCCCAGATGGGCGGCCACCACCGCGCCGATGTCGGCGAACAGCCCGTTGCCCGCCAGCGGCCCCCACACCATGAAGGCGGCCTTGCCACCGGGGCGCAGCACCCGGCGGATGTCGCGCAGGGCGGCCCCGGCGTCGGGCACGAACATCACGCCGAACCGGCAGGTCACGGCGTCGAACACGCCGTCGGCAAAGGGCAGGCCGGTCATGTCGGCGGCGCAGAATCGCGGCGGGTCGGCCTCGGCGCTGGCCCGGCGCACGGCCCCGCCCAGCATGCCGGGGACCAGATCGCTGCCCACCACCAGACCCGCGCCGCCCACCCGGCGCGCCGCGCTCAAGGCCGGCTCTCCAGCGCCGGAGGCAAGATCGAGCACCCGTTGCATCTTTCCGCTTTCCGCCGTCACCCCCGCCGCGTCGAGCAGCGGGCGGTTCAACTTGTCGGCCAGATCGGCCATGGGATCGGCCCAGCGATCCCAGGCGTCGGCGCTGGCGGTCCAGCGGGCGCGTTCGGTGGCGGCGTCGGGTGTCAGCATGGGATCAAGAAACCGTTGTGTGTCGGGGAGGAACCGGTCAGTGCAGCAGCTTGGCCGTGCCGGACACCCGGTGCACGCTGTCGGCGTCGCTCAACCGCTCGCCCAGCGCGTTGACCTCGTCGGACAACCTTCGCTGCGCCTCGGTCAATTGCTGGATGCGGGCCTGGGCCTGCTGCTGGGCGGTGAGGGACGCGACGCTGTCCGACAGGCTGCGGATGTGCTGGGCCTGCCGCAGCGTGCCTTCGTTCAGGCTGCGTCGGATCGAGCCAACGGCGATCAGCACGACCACGCTGATGGTCACGCCGGTGGAAATCGCGACGATGCTGAACCCCGTAAACCAGTCCATGGGCGCAAAGCTTCCGCCCATTTCCCCCATCGGTCAAGCCGCGTCGCGTTATGACGACGGCCCGCGCCGATCAGGCGATGACGCGTTCGACGGTGGTCGGGGCCAGCGTGCGCAGGCTTTTCAGATGGTCGCCGAAGGCGCGCAGAACCGGCAGGATCTCCTGCGACTGGTCGGGCGTGACGTGGGCGTCGGTCTTCAGCACGATGCCGGGAGCCTCGGTCATCAGGCGTTGGGCGCGCATCGGTCCCACCTTGTCGTCCAGGAACATCGCCATGCCCATCAGCAGGCCCAGCGTCACGTCGTCCGGCGTGTCGGGTTGCGCCAACAGGTCGTGCAGCTCGTTCAGCAGGGTGTAGGCGACGATCGAGGTGCGTTCGATGGTGTCAACGTCGTTCGGTGTGGTCATCCTACGGGTTCCCCTGGTCGGAAGGAGTGGGCGGACGGCAAAGGCGAGTCGCGAGGAAACACGGAGTCTATATCGAAATTTTTCTTGTGTGAATCCCTCACAGAGTCCGAGTCGAATTTTTCGAGTCGCAATCACACAGGAGTCCATCCGGAAGGCGTTGCGCGCGGTGATAGCCGCCGCCGTCAACATCGTCATCAATCGAGCAGGCGCGACCAGCTTCCCGCCAACCGCCCGAATCCGCCGGGCACGCGGGCGTCGTACAGCGGCAGCGGTTGGACCAGCCGTTGCCCGGCGTCGCGGCCCAGGGTGCGCGCCGCCGTTTCCAGCGTGCCACCGGTCGGCCGCCAGCCCGAGGCGGTGAAGGGAACCACCAGCGCCAGCCCCCAATCCATCCGCCCGCCGAATCGGGTTTGGCCACGATCCGGCCCTTCCGTCCAGGTCGCGTGGGCGGTCAGGGTGATGCCCGCGTCGAATCGGCGGGTCAGTTCCAGCGTGCCGCCCCAGTCGCCGCCCAGATAACGGCCCAGCCGCAAGGCCGTGGTGGTGTCGGCCCCCGGCGTTTCCCAATACAGGCTGGCGTGGCCGGTGCTGCGCGCGCTGGCGCGGCTGGCCCCCAGGATCGTGGCGGCTTTGCGCTTCCACACCCGGTTGAGGTCAAGGCCGGCGGCCCAGCGCGCGGTCAGGGGTTGATAGAGCGCTTCGCCGCCGACCCCGGCGAACATCTCCTCGACCGCGCCGACGGACAGGCGGGTGGTCAGCCCATCGGTTGGCGCGGCCAGATGGGCGGCGAACAGATGCTCGACCGACCAAGCGCGCGCGGCGTAGCGGGGCAGATCGCTGCGCACCGGTTCCGACGCGGGCAGAGCGTTGGTGTCGAGCAAACCCAGACTGTCGTCGGTGCGCACCCGCAGCGCCCCGCCCAGCACCAGCCCGCGCGCCGGTTCGCCGCGCAGCACCGCGTCGGTGTGGGTGCGGTGGGCGAGGTAGGTCCCCAACTCGGCCAAATCAAACTCCGAGATCATGCGCAGGCTGAGATCCAGGCGGGGCCGCCACGCGGGCGGCGGATCGGCGGCGGGTTCCAGCAGCGCGGTGCGCCACAGCTCATCGACGCTGCCGCGATGGCGGGCGGCGCGTTCCAGATCGCGCCGAGTCAGGGTCAGCGCCGCGCCATCCACCCCATGAGTCCCGGTGACGACGCGCAGCCGCTCGACCGTTGGCGCGCTGAGGTCGGCCAGCAGCCGGGCGGCGCGCCCGGCCTCCTGCGCGGTTGGCAGCGGCCCACGCCCGGCGGGGTCGATCCACAGGCTGGCGGTGTCGCCCTCCACCAGGGCCGCGCGGGCGGGCAGGCCGTGGGTGCGGGCCAGCGCGGCGATCTGGTCGGCGGGCAGGGCGGAGTCGGCGGACGGACGCGCGCCGATGGCGGGCGGGGCGCTGGCGTCGCGCTGCGCCCAATCCGCCGGGGCGAAGCGCAACGACAGGCGCAGCATGGCCCGCCGCCCCTGCTCGAACCCCGCCCCGGCGTCGATCCACGGAAAGGGGCGGTAGGACAGCCCGATGTTGTAACGGCTGCCGGGGGTGAAGCCCGGTTCGTCCTGCCGCTGGGCGCGGAACCGGTCGCCGGAGCTTTCGATCTTCAGGCTCAGGTTCGGGATCGGGCTGTGCCACTCCACCCCGCCGAACAGGGCCACCCGCTCCCCGCCGAACCAGGCGCGCGGGCCGCGTTGCGTGGGCCAGGCCGACGGATCGCGGTCACGCCGGAAGCGCCCGCCGAGAAAGCGCAGCGGGTTGCGCAGATGCCCGGCCTCCCCCAGCGTTCCCCAGCCGACGCCCAGGCTGATGTCCAGATCCTCCCAGCGCCGCGTCAGCGCCAGATACTCCCCGGCGAAACGCCCCTTGCCGGGCAGGTCGAGGCCCGACCCGGTCACGTCGCGCCCGCCCACCACCAGCGCCGGGCCGTGCCGGTCCTCGTCGCGCAAGCGCAGCTTCACGTCCAGGCCGGGTTCGGTCAGGCCGAAATAGCCGGGATAGAGGCTGTTGCGGGCGGTGATCTCCAGCCAGGGCAGCGGTTGGGCCGACAGGGTGACGTGGCGGTGCAGCCGCCCAAGCCCGCTGGCTCCGCCGGTCATTGATCCATCGGGCGGCATCCGCGCCGTCGGGGTTTGCAGCAGGCCGACGCTGCCCCAATCGGACAGGCTGCCCCATTGGCTGGGATCGGGTGTCTCTGTCCCGGCGTCACCACCGTCCGCCGCCCGCGCGGGAGCGATGGGCAGGCACAGCGTCAGGACGAGCAAAAGGACAGGGATCACGCAACAATACGCACAGGATCGGGGATGCTCCCGATCCTGTGCGGATCACACCTATGAATGCAATCAAAAACCGATCAGAGCGATTCGGTTCTGCAATTCAGAGACAGCGTTTCGGCGGTGTTGGCAACGGCGGAGAGGCAAATCTCCGCCCGTTCCGGCGGAATTGCCACCGAAAAGCGCAGGGAATAGCGTTCGCCGCTGCGGTCGGGCAGGGTCTGCGCGTCGAGCCGGACGATGTTGGCCCCGAACTGGGTGAAGATGTCCGAGAGACGGGCGATCAGGCCGGGCTGGTCGCCGCCCGACACCTCCACCCGGTGGGTGACAAGGGTTTGCGGGCCGGGGGCCGGATCGAAGGCGAAGGGCGTGACCTTCACCTGCGCGCCGGCCAGTTCCGGGACCGCCGACAGGCTGGCCTGCACCGCGTCCACGCTCAGGCCGCCGGGAAGCTCGCACACCGCCGAAAACTCGGCCCCGCTGCCCAGCGAGGCAAAGGTCGCGTCGCGCAGATTGATTCCCGAATCGAACAGATGCCCGGTGATGGCCGAAACCAACCCGACGCGATCCGGGCAAAAGGTCGATACCAACGCCAATCCGCTCATCGCTGCCTCCCTGAAGTGTTTTTCCGTTGGCTTGTGGGGTTTGACGGGGCCGTTAGGCGGGCCGCCAATGGCGGGATTTGCCGCCATGCTGGGCGGGCGGGATGCGCGCCGTGAAGGTCATGTCGCGCAACTCGCTGATGTGATAGTCGAAATTGATCTGGCCGAAATCCGCCGGAAACCCTGCCCCGAACGCCCGGTGGTATTTGTTGGCGAAGGTGGAGACGTCCGTTCCCATCGCCGTGGTCTTGTGCGTCGATTGGCTGTTCGGATCCTCGTCCGGGTTGGTGGCGAGATGGTCGCCGGGCAGCAATTCGCACCGCCCGCCCAACGCCCAGACGCGCATCGCCAGATCGGGGTCGCCGTAATGGGCGCGGAAGTCGGTGGAAAACCAGCCGCCCACCTCCTCGACGCTGCGGCGGGTCATCACCGGGAAATAGGCGTAATAGAGGCCATAGATCGCGCCGAAATGCGGGTGATCGGGCCGGTGCAGACCGCCGAGAAAGGGAAAATCCAGAGTTTCCTTGGCCGCCAACCGGTCAGCCAGGCCATCGAGCCAGCCGGGCAGGGCGAGGTGGTCATCGCTCATCGCGACGATGATGTCGCCAGTTGAGGCCTTGTAGCCGTTGGCGTGGGCGGTGCAGTTGCCGCGCCGCTCCGTCTCGATCACCGGGACCACATGGGGGAAATCGAGGGCGAAGGGGGCCACCGTCACGATTTCATACTCATGCCCGGCGCTGTGATCGTGGATGGAGCGGATCGCCGCCTCGGCCAACGACGCCCGCAGGGTGGGCAGGATGATGGAGAAGGTCGGCATCGTCGTCGCGTCCGCGCTGTGGCGTGAAGGATGGGAGGCGCCGCGCCGATCAGGCGCGGCGATCAGGCGCGGTGCGGGCCGTCCGGCTCGGCCACGTCGGCGCTGTCGCCCACCCCGTTGGCGGTGGCGTTGGCCGCCTGTGCCGCCTTGCGCTTGCGCCACAAGCGGGCCAGCAGCATCAGAACCGCGCCCAGCGCCACACCCGACAGGCCCAGCGCGATCAGGCCCAGGCCCAGCCCGAAGGCGGGCGGCATTTCACCGCTGATCGGGCCGGGGGTGTCCCGCTCCACGATGGGCGTCAGGAACAGGATCCCCAGCGCCGCCATCAGGCCGATGCCCATGAAGGAGCCGGACAGCGCCCAATAGGCTTGCACCAGCCCGCGCCGGTTCGCGGCGATCCAGATGGCCCAGGCGTTGACCGCGACCAGCCCCACCAGAATCACAGTCATCACAGCCATACGGAACCATCCATCAATCACACCAACGGCCAAACACACCAACGGCGCGGGGGACGTCGGACAGGGTGTCCGTTGACTAAGCGGGTGCAGCCCCCGCCTGTCAAGCGGGGGCTGCCGGTTTCGAGGCTGGCGCGGGAGCGGCCGGTTGCCGCTGGGGTGCCTTGCCCGGCTTCACCCCGCCCGGCCTTAAGCCGCCGTGCCGCCCACGGTCAGCCCGTCCAGGCGCAAGGTCGGTTGGCCGACGCCGACCGGCACGCCCTGGCCATCCTTGCCGCAGGTGCCGACGCCGGGGTCGAGGCGGCTGTCGTTGCCGATCATCGACACACGGGTCAGGCTGTCCGGGCCGTTGCCGATCAGGGTGGCCCCCTTCACCGCCGGGCCGATCTTGCCGTCTTCGATCAGATAGGCCTCGCTGGCGGAGAAGACGAACTTGCCGTTGGTGATGTCCACCTGACCGCCGCCGAAATTCTTGGCGTACAGCCCCTTTTTCACCGAGGCGATGATCTCCTCCGGGCTGTGGTGGCCGTTGCGCATCACCGTGTTGGTCATGCGCGGCATCGGGTGATAGGCGAAGCTCTGCCGCCGCCCGTTGCCGGTCGGACGCATCCCCATCAGCCGGGCGTTCAGGCGGTCCTGCATGAAGCCGACCAGGATGCCGTCCTCCACCAGCGTGGTGGATTGGCCCGGCGTGCCCTCGTCATCGACGGAGATGGAGCCGCGCGCGTGGTCGATGGTCCCGTCATCGACGATGGTCACGCCGGGGGCGGCGATGCGCTGGCCCAGCAGCCCGGCGAAGGCCGAGGTCTTCTTGCGGTTGAAGTCGCCCTCCAGCCCATGGCCGATGGCCTCGTGCAGCAGGATGCCCGGCCAGCCATTGCCCAGCACCACCGTCATCTCCCCCGCCGGGGCGGGGACGGAGGTGAGGTTCATCAGCGCTTGGCGCAGCGCCTCGTCGGCGAAGGCGCGCCAGGTTTCCGGCTGGATGTAATGCTCGTAGGTGACGCGGCCGCCGCCGCCATGGCTGCCGGTTTCCATGCGGTCGCCCTCGGCCACCACGACGGAGACGTTCAGGCGGACGAGCGGGCGCAGATCGGCCACGCGCACGCCGTCGCCGCGCAGGATCTGCACCGCCTGCCATTCGCCGCTGATCGAGCAGCTCACCTGCCGCACGCGCTCGTCCTTGGCGCGGGTGTAGGCGTCGATGTCGGCCAGCAGCTTCACCTTTTCGGCGAAGGGAACCAACGGCAGCGGGTTGTCGGGGATGTAAAGCGCGCGGTTGGTCCCGCCCGGCGGTTCGGCCAGCGTGCCGCTGTGGCCGGACTGGACGGCGCGCACGGTGGCCGCCGCGCGGCGGATGGCGTCCTCCGACAGGGTGGAGGCGTGGGCGAAGCCGGTCGCCTCTCCGGCGATGGCGCGCAGGCCAAAGCCCTGGGTGGTGTCGAAGCTGGCCGACTTCAGCTTGCCATCGTCCCAACCCAGCGATTCGCTTTGGGCGTATTCCAAATACAGCTCGCCGTCGTCGGCGTTGGCGAGAGCCTCTTGCACGACGCCTTCCACGCGGGCGCGGTCCATGCCCGCGCGGTTGAAGAAAAGATCGTCGGTGATGGCAAGCGCGCTCATGGGCACTCCGGGTTCTGGGCTGGGTTTCGCTTTGGCCGTTTCGCTCTGGCCGGATCGCCAGCGAACGCCGCAAGGGTGGAACATCCGCCGCCGCTCTCGCGTGGATTGGCGGGGTGTGTCAAACATTGTCTTATACAGTGTGGCGCTGCGAACGCCGTCCGGCAAGGCTTGGCGTTCCTCAACCGCGACCGCAGGACAAAAAGCAGGCGGCAGGGGGCAGGGATGAACGAGCGTGAGGTGCGGCTGACGCATGGGGAGCAGGCTGGCGGCGGGGTGGCAGCGGGCAGCTCGGGCCTGATCGACCATCCTTTGCGGCTGGCCTTGACCAACGAGGTGCACGCCCGGCCGCCGGAGTCGATGACGGCCCCGGTGCGCGTCACCATGCTGGCCATGCTGTCGGGCGAAGGGGCGGGGGAAACCGACCGCCGCCATCTGGAGTCCCTGTGCGATTGGGCGGGAATCCCGCGCCCGTCGCTGGGAGCCACCCACCACAGCGCGTCGTTCGGCAGCTTCCGCCTGAAATGGGAACGCCACACCGAATTTTCGACCTGGACCATCTTCCGCCCCAGCGTCACCCCGGTGGGGGCGCTGGTCGATCCGTTTCTGGAACCGGCGCTCAACGCGGTCCCGCGCGAGTGGGTGAACGGCCTGCCGGGGGAGCGCATCGTCGGCGTCCACGTCGCCGTGCTGGACGACCAGTCGCCCGAACCCTCGACCAACATGATGGCGGCGATGTTCGGGTCGGAAAGCTACGTCGGGTCGCGACTCGCCGGACGCTCGGCCACCGCCTGGACCGATTTCCGCATCCACGGCGACGGTTATTCCCGGATGCTGGTGCTCGATCATTCGATGACGCCGCACCAGACCGGCCGTGTCGTTCAGCGCCTGTTGGAAATCGAAACCTACCGGGTGATGGCGCTGCTGGCCCTGCCGATGGCGCGCGGGGTTCTGCCGCGCATCAACCCCATCGAAGCGGGCCTGGCCGACGTCACCACCCGGATCGCCACCCTGCGCGGTTTGCAGGATGAACGCGACCTGCTGGACCGTCTGACCTTGCTGGCCGCCCAGGCCGAACAGATCGCCTCCGAAACCGCCTATCGCTTCGGCGCGGCGCGCGCCTATCACGAGCTGGTGGAAAAGCGCATCGACGAGCTGCGGGAAATCCGCATCGAGGGGCTGCAAACCGTCCGTGAATTCATGGATCGTCGCCTGACCCCGGCGATTCGCACCTGCGAGGCGGTGGAGCGGCGCCTGCACACCCTGTCCCAGCGAGTCGCCCGCGCCAGCAACCTGCTGCGCACCCGCGTGGAGATCGCGGTGGAGGGGCAGAACGCCGAGCTTCTGCAATCCATGGATCGGCGGGCACAGTTGCAGTTGCGCCTTCAGGAGACGGTGGAGGGGCTGTCGGTGGTGGCGATCAGCTACTACCTTGTCGGCATCGTCGGCTACGCCGCGAAGGGGTTGAAGGGCTTCGGGGTGAAGGTAGACCCTGATCTGTTGGTTGGGCTGATGATTCCAGTTGTGATCGCGTTTGTGTGGTCGGGTGTGCGACGCATTCGAAAAGTGATTGCGGGCGATCATTGAGGGGGTTTGGCAAGTTTTTCTGATAAGTCTGGAAAAATGTCTCAGTGATTTCATCGGGCGCGCCATCAAAGGCGCGCTTTTTTGTTTTAAAATCATCAATCTTGTTTGTATCAACTCGCGCATCGGTCGGCGGCGCGCGCGGGAAGCTTAACAGTATAGATTCAAAACAAGCATCGGCGTCCGGAGCAAAAGAGTGGTCCCGTCTCGCGCTTTCAGCTGTTGGCAAGACAAACAAACTGCGGCGGAATGACGCATTGATTAACCGCGCTGGCAACTCAGCCTTTTTGCTTGGCGGAGTCGATGAACCCGTTCAGATGCTTGGCTCTTGAGAAGGCTAGGAATCGCTTGTAACCGAGTGTGATGTAGGGATAAGCTGGCTTTGCGGGGAATGACGCCCTCCGAATGGCATGAACCCTGCATCATCCGGTTTTAGCTGAAACGCTCGATCATCTTCGAACAAGACCGATTGGTGTTCGAACAATTATGGGCGAAAGCGGTTCCGGCGGGAAGAGACGACTGTGGCCTATGACGAAAGTCACAGCATAGATGAGGGTTGGGGATGAAACGGCAACACATGCGCGCCGCCGGGCTTGTGGCGGCTCTCACACTGGCGGGGGTCTGCGGCACGGCGCTGGCGAGCGAGCCGCACCCGTGGCAGATGGGGCTGCAAGAGGCGGCCTCCCCGGTCAAGCACATGATGGACTCGTTCCACAACCTGCTGACCGCGATCATCACGGTGATCGTGCTGTTCGTGGCCGCGCTGCTGGCCTATTGCACGGTCCGCTTCAGCGCCAAGCGCAACCCGGTCCCGTCCAAGACCTCGCATCACACGTTGCTTGAGGTGGCCTGGACCGTGATCCCGGTCATCATCCTGATCGTGGTCGCCGTTCCGTCCTTCAAGCTGCTCTACATGGCCGAACGGATCCCGCAGGCCGACATGACCATCAAGGTCACGGGGCGGCAATGGTATTGGGATTACGAATATCCCGACCACGGCAACATCGCCTTTTCCAGCTACATCATTCAGGAGTCCGACCTGAAGCCCGGCCAGCGGCGGATGCTGGAGGTGGACAACCGGGTCGTCGTGCCGGTCAACGCCACGGTGCGCCTGCTGGTGACGGCGGGCGACGTCATCCATTCCTGGGCCATCCCGGCCTTCGGCGTGAAGAAGGACGGCATGCCCGGCCGCATCAACGAGACCTGGTTCAAGGCCGAGCGCGAGGGCGTCTATTACGGCCAATGCTCGGAAATCTGCGGGACCAACCACGGCTATATGCCCATCGCGGTCGAGGTCGTGTCCAAGGACAAGTTCGACGCCTGGGTCGCCAAGGCCAAAACCGCCTTTGCCCCGCGCGACGGCAACCGCGATGTGGCGCAGGCTCCGACCGCTGTCACTGTGGAGTGACACCGGACGATCCGGCAAACGCCGAATAAGAACCACCCCCACCAGCCACCGGCCCGGCGATCCGACAGCGATCACGCGCGGCGGACGGACCCGAGGGGCAGCGACAAAGGGTTAGAGACATGGCAGACGCCCATCACGGCCACGATCACGGACACGACCACCACATTCCGGGGTTCGTGCCGCGCTGGTTCTTCTCAACCAACCACAAGGACATCGGAACGCTCTACCTGATCTTCTCGGTGATCGCCGGGCTGATCGGCGGGCTGTTCTCCGTCATCATGCGGATTGAACTGCAATCCCCCGGTTTGCAGTTCGTCGCCGACGGCCAGATGTGGAACGTGCTGATCACCGCGCACGGTCTCATCATGGTGTTCTTCGTCGTCATGCCCGCCCTGATCGGCGGCTTCGGCAACTGGTTCGTGCCGCTCATGATCGGATCGCCGGACATGGCGTTCCCGCGCATGAACAACATCAGCTTCTGGCTGATCGTTCCGGCCTTCCTGCTGCTGTTGGGGTCGGCCTTTGTCGGCAATGGTGCCGGCACGGGGTGGACGGTCTATCCGCCGCTGTCCTCACCGCTGGGCCACAGCGGGCCGTCGGTCGACATGGCGATCTTCGCGCTGCATCTGGCCGGTGCCAGCTCCATCCTGGGCGCGGTCAACTTCATCACCACCATCTTCAACATGCGCGCGCCGGGCATGACGCTGCACAAGATGCCGCTGTTCGTCTGGGCGATGCTGGTCACGGCCTTCCTTCTGCTGCTGGCGGTTCCGGTGCTGGGCGGTGCCATCACCATGCTGCTGACCGACCGCAATTTCGGGACCACCTTCTTCAACCCGGAGGGCGGCGGCGACCCGATGCTGTTCCAGCATCTGTTCTGGTTCTTCGGCCACCCCGAAGTCTACATCATGATCCTGCCGGCCTTCGGCATCATCAGCCACATCATCTCGACCTTCTCCAAGAAGCCGGTGTTCGGGTATCTCGGCATGGCCTACGCCATGGTCGCCATCGGCGTGGTCGGCTTCGTCGTGTGGGCGCACCACATGTACACGGTCGGTCTGGACGTCAACAC
Source organism: Azospirillum sp. (assembly GCA_027486405.1). Classification (GTDB taxonomy): domain Bacteria; phylum Pseudomonadota; class Alphaproteobacteria; order Azospirillales; family Azospirillaceae; genus Azospirillum. The sequence goes on from JAIXPD010000062.1 coordinate 142,657, forward strand.
CAAGGCGTATTTCACCGCCGCCACCATGATCATCGCGGTTCCCACCGGCGTTAAGATCTTCTCCTGGATCGCCACCATGTGGGGCGGGTCGATCGACTTCAAAGTGCCGATGCTGTGGGCGATCGGCTTCATCTTCCTGTTCACCGTCGGCGGCGTGACCGGCGTGGTCCTGGCCAATGGCGGCTTGGACAACGTGATGCACGACACCTATTACGTCGTCGCCCATTTCCACTATGTGCTGTCGCTGGGCGCGGTCTTCTCGATCTTCGCCGGCTGGTATTACTGGATCGGCAAGATGTCGGGCCGCCAATACCCGGAATTCTGGGGCAAGGTCCACTTCTACACCACCTTCATCGGCGTCAACATGCTGTTCTTCCCGCAGCATTTCCTGGGTTTGGCGGGCATGCCGCGCCGCATTCCGGATTATCCGGACGCCTATGCCGGGTGGAACATGATCTCCTCCTTCGGGGCTTACATCTCCTTCGCCTCGACCCTGCTGTTCGTCTGGATCGCCATCAAGACGCTGCGCAGCGGCGAGCGGGTCCCGGGGGCCTATTGGGGGCCGGAGGCCACGACGCTGGAATGGACCGTCAGCTCGCCGCCGCCCTTCCACGCCTTTGAAACCCTGCCCCGGATCAAGTGAACCAGGGCGGGTGAGGATCCCGTCGGGCGGCCGGTGCGCTGCCCGACCGGAACGCCTCGACAGACCGCGCACCAAGAACAGGCGCTGCATCAACTGACAGCGGAAGACGCAGGCGGGGAGGGACAGCCATGACGGACACAGCGTTGGAGCGGGTTCCCGGCGCATCCGCCGGTGATTACATCGAGTTGCTGAAACCACGGGTCATGTCCCTGGTGGTGTTCACCGGCTTGGCCGGGCTGGTGTTGGCTCCTGGCCACATCCACCCGTTGATCGGTGCGGTGGCGGTGCTGTGCATCGCGGTCGGGGCGGGGGCCTCGGGTGCGATCAACATGTGGTACGACCGCGACATCGACGCGGTGATGGCGCGCACCGCCAAACGCCCGATCCCGTCGGGCCGGGTGGGCGCGGACGAGGCGCTGGGCTTCGGCGTCACCTTGGCGGCGCTGTCAACCCTGGTGATGGGCATCGGTGTCAACTGGACGGCGGCGGCGCTGCTGGCCCTGACCATCCTGTTCTACATCGTTGTCTACACCATGGGCCTGAAGCGGCGGACGCCGCAGAACATCGTCATTGGCGGGGCCGCCGGAGCCTTTCCGCCGATGATCGGCTGGGCGGCGGTGACGGGCGACGTGTCGGTTGCGTCGATCCTGCTGTTCTTGCTGATCTTCCTGTGGACGCCGCCGCATTTCTGGGCGCTGGCCCTGTTCCGCAACAGCGATTACACGCGGGCGGGCGTGCCGATGATGCCGGTGGTCGCCGGGCCGGACTCCACCAAACGCCAGATGCTGCTGTACACGCTGGTCCTGCTGCCGGTCGCCGCCGCCCCGTATTTTGTCGGGATCGCCGGTCCGGTCTATTTGGCGGTGTCCAGTGTCCTGGGGGTGATGTTCGTCGGCAGCGCGCTGCGGGTGCTGCGCTCCACCGACGATGGCCCGGCCAAGAAGATGTTCGGTTTTTCCATTCTGTACCTGTTCCTGCTGTTCGCCCTGATGATCGGCGAGCGGCTTGTCGTGGGAGGTGGAGCATGACGGTGGTCGATCGCAACGATCCGACGATGGGGTCCAGCCGTTCGGAGGCCGACGAGCGGGCCAAGCGGTTGCGCGGGCGCAATCTGGCGGTTCTGGCCGGTCTGGTCGGGCTGGTGGCGCTGTTCTACGGCATCACCATCGTCCGCATGAGCGCGGGGCACTGACCGCGATGGACCCGTCGCTGCGCCGCCGCAACCGGATCATCCTGACCTCGCTGTTCGGGCTGGTCTTCGCGATGATCGGCTTGGCTTACGCCTCGGCCCCGCTCTATTCGCTGTTCTGCTCGGTCACGGGCTTTGGCGGGACGACGCAGCGGGCCTCGGTCGCGCCCAGCACGGTCATCGACCGCAAGGTGACGGTGCGCTTCAACGCCGACACCCACATGAATTTGCCCTGGTCCTTCCGCCCGGAGCAAAAGGACCTGGTGTTGAAAATGGGGGAAACCGGTCTGGCCGCCTACCGGGCGGAAAACCGGTCGGCGCGGCCCACGGTGGGGACCGCCATGTACAACGTCACACCCGACAAGGTGGGGCGTTACTTCAACAAGCTCGAATGCTTCTGCTTCACCGAGCAGATTTTGCAGCCGGGGCAGTCGGTGGACATGCCGGTGGCGTTCTTTGTCGATCCGGCGATGAACGACGACCGCAGCATGGACGACGTCACCACCATCACGCTGTCCTACACCTTCTTCCGCGCCAAAGACAGCGACGCCGTACTGGCCCAGCAGCAGGCGGGAAGCAATCAAAAGGCGGCGCCCAGCGCGACCGCCACGAACTGACCAATGGGGTTGAGACACGATGGCCGACATCACCCACGGGCACGCGCCGCATGAACCTTCCGCTTCGGACGGAGCCGGGGTTCCCCATCCCTACCATCTGCTGAATCCCAGCCCCTGGCCGCTGTTGGGGGCGTTCGCCGGCGGCTTGCTGGCCACCGGCCTGGTTCTGTTCATGCACGGATCCGGCAAGCTGGTGATGATCCTGGGCGTGCTGGCGGTGCTGGGCGTCATGTATGGCTGGTGGCGCGACGTCATCAAGGAGGCGGTGGTCGAAAAGGCGCACACCCCGGTTGTGAAGATCGGTTTGCGCTATGGCATGTCGCTGTTCATCGCGTCTGAGGTGATGTTCTTCGCCGCCTTCTTCTGGGCCTTCTTCAGCGCCGCTTTGTTCCCCAAGGCGTCGCCGACCAACCCGGACGCCCATTGGCCGCCGGCGGGGATCGAGGTCATCGACCCGTTCCACATGCCGCTGATGATGACGCTGATCCTGCTGCTGTCCGGCGTGACCGTGACCTGGGCGCACCACGCCATCATCGAGGGCAAGAACAAGGAAGCGTCGAAGGCGCTGGGCCTGACCGTGCTGTTGGGCGTGATGTTCACCTTCTTCCAGGGCTATGAATACGCCCACGCCACCTTCAAATTCACCGACGGCATCTTCCCGTCCACCTTCTACATGGCGACCGGTTTCCACGGCTTCCACGTTCTGGTCGGAACCATCTTCCTGGCGGTGTGCTGGGTGCGCACGGCCAAGGGCCACTTCACCCCGCAAAGCCATTTCGGCTTCGAGGCGGCGGCCTGGTACTGGCACTTCGTCGACGTGGTGTGGCTGTTCCTGTTCGTGTCCGTCTATTGGTGGGGCGGGCATGGTGGTGCCCATGGCGGGCACTGAGGCGTCGGCTTGACCGGTTATCACGCGAACATTTCCCCGGTCTCGGCGGGGCTGGCCTGTGCCTGCCCCCGCTGTGGCCGGGGAAAGCTGTTCAAGGGCTATCTGGACGTCGCCGAACGCTGCGACTCCTGCGGCCTGGACTTCACCAAGGTGGACAGCGGCGATGGTCCGGCGGTCTTCCTGATTTTCATTCTGGGCTTTCTTGTGGTCCCGGTGGCATTGTGGGTGTCGATGAACGTGGAGTGGCCCCTGTGGCTGCACGCGTTGGTGTGGGGGGCGGTGGTTCTGGGCCTGACGCTGGGGATGCTACGCCCCGCCAAGGCCCTGGTGATCGCCCAACAATACCGCTACCGCCGCAGCGAGCTTGAGAAGGGTGAATGACCTCAGCCCGTGTCTTCCGTCCGACGCGCGCCGCCACCCTGATGACCCTTCCGGCCATCGCCGTCATGCTGGGGTTGGGGACATGGCAACTCCAGCGTTTGGGCTGGAAAGCGGATCTGCAAGCGCGGGTGCAGGAACGCATCGCCGCGCCGCCGGTGGCCTTGCCCGTCGCGCTGGACGATCCGGCGCTGTGGGAATTCCGATCGGTGACGCTGTCCGGGCGCTTCCTGCATGATCGGGAAACCCTGGTGCTCGCCCGACCGCGCCAGGGGCAGGCCGGGTACGAGGTGGTGACGCCGTTCGAACGGGCGGACGGCGGCGGTGTCATCCTGGTCAATCGCGGTTTTGTGCCGATGGATCATCGGCTTCCGGCCAACCGGGTGGAGGGGCGGATCAAGGGCGTCACCAACCTGCGTGGCATCGTCCGTTTGCCGACCGCGCCGGGCCTGTTCCAGCCGGAGAACGCGCCGGGTGCCCCGGTCTGGGTGCGCGTCGATCCACCGGCGATGGCCGCCGCGCTGAAGCTGCCCGCCGTCGCCCCGCTGGTGGTGGAGGCGTTGCCCGGCCAGACCCCGGGCGGGCTGCCCGCCGGGATCGAGCCGCGTGTGGAGCTGCCCAACAACCACGCGCAATACGCGGCGACCTGGTACGGGCTGGCGGCGACGCTTGCGGTTGTGTATGTGCTGTCGCAACGCAGACCCCGCCGCGACGGCGGCAAACACAGGCCCGACGCCGCATGACCGCTTATCACGAGCTTGAACGCCGTTACGCCCGCATCGCCGCCATCGGCGACGCGCTGGGGATTTTGGGTTGGGACGCCCAAACCATCATGCCCGACGGCGCGAACGAGGGGCGGGCGGAGCAGATCGCCACCCTGTCGGTGATGGCGCACGAGATGGCGACCGATCCGCGTCTGGTCGATCTGCTGGCCGAGGCGGAGGCGGATGGCGCGCTCGACCCCTGGCAGCGCGCCAACCTGCGCGAGATGCGCCGCAACCATGCCCACGCCACCGCCGTGCCCGCCGATCTGGTCGCGGCGATGAGCAAGGCGTCGTCGCTGTGCGAAATGGCGTGGCGCAGCGCGCGGGCCGACAGCGATTTCGCCGCGCTCAAGCCCTCGCTGCAAACCGTGCTGGAGTGCGTGCGCGAGAGCGCGGCGGCCAAGAGCGCGGCGATGGGGATCGCGCCCTACGACGCGCTGCTCGACGAGTACGATCCCGGCGCGCGGATGGAGCGCATCGACGCGCTGTTCGCCGATCTCGCCGCCTTCCTGCCCGGCCTGATCGGTCGCGTGATCGACAAACAGGCCGGGGAACCGCAACCGTTGCGCCCGGTCGGGCCGTTCGCGGTGGAGGACCAGCGGCGCTTCGGCGTGGCGATGATGGAGCGGATGGGTTTCGACTTCCAGCGCGGTCGGCTGGATGTGTCGCTGCACCCGTTTTGCGGTGGGGCGACCGACGATGTGCGGATGACCACCCGCTACGACGAGGCCGACTTCGCCAACGCGCTGATGGCGGTGATCCATGAAACGGGGCATGGCCTGTACGAGCAGGGCCGCCCGCGCGCCCATCTGGCCCAACCGGTCGGGCAGGCGCGCGGCATGGCCGTTCACGAAAGCCAGTCGCTCATCATGGAGATGCAGGCCGCCCGCTCGGCCGAGTTCATCACCTGGCTGGCCCCGGTGGCGCGCGAGGCGTTCGGTGGCTCCGGTCCGGCCTGGGAGGTGGAGAATCTGCGCCGCCTTTATGGCCGGGTGGAGCGCGGCTTCATCCGCGTGGACGCCGACGAAGTGACGTATCCGGCCCACGTCATCCTGCGTTACCGGCTGGAACGGGCGATGGTCTCAGGTGATCTGAGCCTGGACGATCTGCCGGGGGCCTGGAACGATGGGATGAAGGAGTTGCTCGGCGTGGTCCCGCCGGACGACCGCCGGGGCTGCTTGCAGGACATCCATTGGCCCAGCGGTGGCTGGGGGTATTTCCCCAGCTACACCCTGGGGGCGATGACCGCCGCGCAACTGTTCGACGCGGCGCGGACGGCGATCCCGGAGATCCCGGCGGCGTTGGGCCGTGGCGATTTCGCCCCGCTGGTCGGCTGGCTGCGCCGCACCGTCCACGACACCGGCTGTTTCCACCCGTCCGCCGACGCGCTGCTGACCGCCGCCACCGGCCGCCCACTCGACGTCGGGCTGTTCAAGCGGCATCTGGAAACCCGTTATCTCGGCGCGTGATTGACCGGGGCGGGCAGTGGTTAGTGGGCAGCGGGCAGCGGGCAGCGATCAGGCCGGGGCGAAACGGGCGTCCACATACACCCACACGGTCCGTCCGGTGGCGGTGTCGGCGGCGACCCGTTTGTAGGCGGCGACCTCATACGCGTCGGCTTGGGCCAGTTCGGCGTCGGTGATCTCGAACACGGTTCCATCCACCCGGTCGGCGTCGTTGCCGCTGAAGGCGATGATCGGATGGTGGGTTTTGCCGCTGGTCTTCACCACTTCCGGGTCGTCGATGGGAACCATCGTCCGGTCATAGCCAACCAGTTGATCCGTGTGGCCCTGCAACAGCCGCCCGAAGGTGGCGCGCTGCACATCCTCTTGTTGCAGGGTTCCATAGGAAAACAGCAGGGGCATGATTGACCTCGGTGTTGTGGGGGGGAATGGGGGCTGGGGGGCAACGAGACACCGGCGCTGAAACCCTGTCAACACGCCCGACGCGCCTGCATCCTTCGCCCGGCGCAGAACGGGGCGTCGCGCCAGGGCAATCGCTTGAAGCCTTGGGCACCCGACCCGAACAAGAATGGACACAGATTCCACGGATTTTTTCACGGATTTCGCGGAACCCGTCTCAGAGCCACTCTGTTTGCGATTGCACGGCCCCCCTCCTGACGGGATGCGGGAGGCCATTGGAGTCAAAAATCCGTGCAATCCATCCTTTTGTCCGTGAAATCCGTGTCTATCCTTGCTTGCGTGACGATGACCGCTCGCTCAAG
>JAIXPD010000026.1 GCA_027486405.1 Azospirillum sp.
CGCTTCCTTTTCTACCGCCGCCGCGTCGCTTCGTGAAGCGCCGCCCCGTCGGTGGAGCGGGTTATAGTGGCACCACACCAAACCGCGCAACATCTTTTTTCAGTCCCAATGCATTTTTTCCAAACCACCCCATCAGGCCCCCTCGCGGTCCAGCAGCGCGCGCTTGCGCTCAACACCCCAGGCGTAGCCGGACAGACTGCCGTCGGTGCGCACCACCCGATGACACGGAACCACCACGGCCACCGGGTTGGCGGCGCAGGCACGAGCCACCGCGCGCACGGCGGCGGGTTGGCCGATGGCCCGCGCGACCTCGCTGTAGGTCGCGGTCGATCCCGGTGGAATGGCGCGCAGGGCCTGCCACACACGATGTTGGAAAGCCGTCCCCTGGAGATCAAGCGGCAGGTCGCAGCGTTGGGATGGGGTTTCAACCGCACCGATCACCGCCGCCACCGTCTGTTCAAAGGCCGCGTCCCCACCGAGCAAGCGCGCCTTGGGAAAGCGGGCTTGCAGAGCTTCGACCAACCGTTGGGGGTCGTCGCCGAAATGGACCGCGCACACCCCCTTGTCAGTGGCCGCGACCACGACCTGCCCCAAGGAGCAGGCCCCAACGGCAAAACGGATGTCGGCCCCACGCCCACCCGCGCGGTAATCCGATGGGCGCATGCCCAGCCGCGCCGTCACACCGTCGTAAAACCGGCTGGAGGAGGAATAGCCCGCGTCGTAAATGGTTTCCGTCACCGATTTGCCCGCCGCCAGCCCGGTGCGGGCGAGCGCTGTCTTGCAGGCGGTGGCAAAGCCTTTCGGCGTCACCCCGGCGATCGCCTTGAACACCCGGTGGTAATGAAACGGCGACAGACCGGCCTGCGCGGCCAGATCGGCCAAGGACGGCACCGGTTCGCCGTCCCGCACCGCCGCTTCGATCCGGCGGCAGGCTTGGGCCACGCTGTCGGCGTGGCGGTCGTCGGCGCTGCTGTCCCGGGGATGGCAGCGTTTGCACGGGCGGAACCCCGCCGCCTCCGCCGCGTCGCAATCCGCGTGGAAACTCACATTCGCACGCTTGGCCAGCCGCGACGGGCAGCTTGGCCGACAATAGACACCGGTGCTCGACACCGCGTAGACGAAACGGCCATCGGCCGCCCGGTCCCGCCGCCGCACCGTTTCCCAACGTTCGGTGTCGCTCTCAACCGAAATGGCGGGGACAAAGGCGGGCTGATCCATGACGCGGCTCCTTCACATCGCGGTCCATCCCGACCCATCGGGACCGATCCATGCGCCACACCCTGCCCGCCAACCGCTCGTCCAACACCCCGCGTCTTGCGGTCAAATCAGAGCGTGTCCCCCTCCGCCGCCACCGGCAGCAGACGGCGCAAAACCAGGCAAAGCAGATCGCCCGCCAGCCCCTCCGGCCCGGCGTGGGCCTCCACCGCCCGCAAAACCAGTTCGGCCCGGTCGCGCGCCGACAACACCCGCCCCTGTTGGAGCACCGCGCCGAAGCGTTCCGCCCCAAAGGGAATCCGCTGATGGTCCAGCGTCCGCAGCACGCCGTCGGTGCACAGGAACAGCGTGTCGTCCTGATTCAGCACGACGGTCGCCTCGGCAAAGGTCACGCTTTTGCGCGTGCCAAGCACCGGGCCGCCCGCCTCGGCCAAAGGCTCCACGCTGCCATCGGCCAGGATGCGGCACCCACCGGGTTGACCGGCCACCGCGTGATGCAGCGCGCCCGTCACCCGATCATACACGCCAACAAAGGCGGTGGCGTAGCCATCAAACGGGCTTTCCGCGCCCAAGCGCTCATTGACACCAGCCAGCAGCGTGGCCGGGGTGATGCCGACACGCGCCATTTCACGGATCGCACCGCGCAGGATCAGCATCAGGAACGCCGCCGGAACCCCGCCGCCGGAGACGCCGACCGTCACGAGCAACGTCGTGCGCTCGTCCAGTTCGATGACGTCGTAGAAATCGCCGCTGACGGTGTGGGCCGGAACCAGCGCGGCAAAGCATTGGCTGTCGCGCCCGGCGGGAAGCTGGCGCGGCAGCAGGCTGGCCTGCACGTCGCGGGCGGCGCGCTGCTCCTCCTCGATCAGTTGTTCGGCCAGCGCCAGCTTTTCCGATTTGGTTTCCAACTCGGCGCTGCGCATCAGCAATTGGGCGTCGAGCGTCTCTTCGCGGGCCGACGCCTCCAGCGCCATGCTGCGGAAGACACGGGACAGGCGGCCAAACTCGTCGTCGCGGGCCGTCGCCTCGTTCAGGGTGAAGGGGTTGAAGCGCCCGGCCTCCACCGCCGCCACCGCCTCGCTCAACCGTTCGACCGGGGCCATCTGGCGGCGGGCAAAACGGATGGAACTGTACACCCCAAGACCAAGAACGAAAACGCCCAGCAAGCCACCGATCTTCAACTCGCGGCGCAGCATGACACCCGGTTCATCGGCGGGCAAACGCACCACGGCGACCGCCGGTTGCCCCTGGCCATTGCCCGCCGCCTTGATCGGGGCCAGCGCCAGCAGGCTGCCGCCGTCCTGAACAACGCGGACGTCGCCCCCCGCCACCGCCGTCGCCTTCGCCGCCTCGGTCCCCGCCGCCGACAGCGGGCCGCCCCCGGCCTCCCCGATCACCGCGCCGCGCGCGACGATCCGGCCATCACGGTCGAGCAGCCACGCGGCCTCCACCGCGCGGCTGGCCAGCAGCGCGTCGATCAAGCCATCGGGTCCGGCCTTTTTGGCGATGTCGCCCAACCGCTTGACCTCCGCCCCGACCTGGACGATGCGCGGCTTGTCCACCCCGGCGACACCGGCGAACTTCATCAGCTTGCCGCCTTCCACCGCCGCGTCCGACACCAGGGAAACCGGGGTCCGATTCAGCAGGCCGTTGTAGGCGGAATGGCGCGGATGCCCCTTGCTGTCCTGCCCGAACAGGGGATCGGGGCCAGCCAGATTGTGCAGATAGGCGCGGCCCCGGTTGTCGGTGATCCACATCTCGTCCGGCCCGCCGGACTCAGAGATCTGCTTCAACCGGTCGGAGATCTGCTTGGGCGCGAGCTTGGCCTGTTCGGCCAGCGCCACGACATGGGCGGTCAGGGTCGCTTCCGACAACAGGCGTTCGCCCAGCAGGACCTCCACCTCACGCGGGAGATCGCGCGTCTGGGTGGCGGCGCGGGCGAGAAGGCCGGCGGCCATCCGGCCATCGGCCTCGATCCGCGCCAACAGGGCACCCTGGGTTGTCCAGGCCAAGGCTGCGGTGATCGCCACCACCGCCAACGCCACCAGCCCCGTCACCAGCAGGATCAAACGTTGTTGAAACGTCATGGGGAAACGCCCGCCCTTCATTCCTGTTCGATCATCGCTTCTACCGGGGTGCGACGCACAAGTCCAGGCGGCGGGACGCCCTTCGGACACCCTGCGGCCAAATCGCCAGGGTTTCGCCACTCCACCACCCGCTGATCCCCCGCCGATCACCGTCGTGGTCGTTTCGTTTCCTTGCCGGAACGGCTACACTCTCTTGTGTGTGGTTGCAGGCTGGAAGGTCCCCGGAATGTTCGAGACCCGCAGCATACTGGTGGTTGAGGATGAAATCGTCGCCCGCTCGGTCACGGTCCGGCTGCTGCGCCAATTGGGCGTCGGCACGGTGACGGAGGCCGCCGACGGGGCGGAGGCGCTGGCCCGTTGCGACCGCGTCGCCTTCGACGCCATTCTGTGCGATGTGGAAATGGAACCGCTCGACGGGCTGGCGTTTCTGGGCAGCCTGCGGACGCGCGACAGCGCGCTGTGCGCCGACGCGCCGGTCGTCATGCTGACCAAACACAACGCGTCCGACATCGTCATGGCGGCGCTGCACGCCGGGGCCGCCGGGTATCTGGTGAAGCCGATCACCCCGGCCGCGCTCGCCGACCGCCTGTCCCGCGTGCTGTCAACCCAAGATGCTTCGGAGGGGTAGGAGCGCAAGAATCCATCCCGGACCGCGTTATTATCGGTTTCGCAACCGATCTGCATACAGCATGATGCGCATCGTTCCCATCAGCGGCGGGTTGCCATGCCGATGAACATTCTGGAAGTTGCCGTCTACGCCATGGTCCTGAGCGCGGGCCACCCGACGTCCTACGAATGCGTCGCGGTGAAGCCGGAAGGGGCCAATTGCACCAACGGCGTGTCCGCGAAAAACGACGGGCCGCACATCCTGTTCAACAGCGGGGTGCAGGTGCGCAAAGACAACCAGGGCCGCGTCAGCCTGACCAACGGCCTGAAAACCCGTTTCGATTCCAGCGCCTGGGTGGCGTTCGAGGATTCCAGCGGCAAGGCCGTGGTCAGCGTCCGCAAAACCGGGCCGATGCGTTTCAAATTCTCCAACGGCTACCAGTGCGAGGCGATGGGGAACCCAGAGGACATGGCGCGCTGCTACAAACCCTGATCCGCCCATCCGGGGCCAAGAGCCTCCCGACCGGGTGGTGCGGTCAGATCGACGGTCGGCCCCTTCGGCACGATGCCGGTCGGGTTGATGGTGGGGTGACTGCCGTAATAGTGGCGCTTGATGTGGTCGAAATCGACCGTTTCGGCCACGCCGGGGATCTGATGCAGATCGCGCAGATAACCGGACAGATGCGGGTAATCGGCGATCCGCTGGCGGTTGCATTTGAAATGCCCGACATACACCGCGTCGAACCGGACCAGCGTGGTGAACAGCCGCCAATCGGCCTCCGTCACCTGGTTGCCCACCAGCCAACGTTGGCCGGACAGGCGCGCGTCCAGATCGTCCAGCGCAGCGAACAGGGCGTCGAAAGCGGCTTCATACTTGTCCTGCGCGGTGGCGAAGCCCGCCTTGTAGACGCCGTTGTTGACCCGGTCATAGACAAAGGCGTTGACGCGGTCGATCTCCTCCCGCAGCTCCGCCGGGTAGAAGTCGCGCCGGTTTCCGGTGATCCCGTCAAAGGCGCTGTTCAGCATGCGGATGATCTCAGCCGATTCGTTGTTCACGATGCGGCTTGTGCGGCGGTCCCACAGCACCGGAACCGTCACCCGGCCGGTGTAGTCCGCTTGGGTCCGGCTGTAGATCTCGTGCAGCCGGGTTGCTCCGGTGGTCGATTCCGGCGCTGGAAACACCCACCCCTCCGACAGCATCAACGGATCGACCACGCTGACGCCAATCGCCCCGGTCAGCCCTTTCAGCGCCCGGAAGATCAGCGTCCGGTGCGCCCAGGGGCAGGCCAGCGAGACGAACAGATGGTACCGCCCGGCCTCCGCCGGGTATGGGCCATCCGGATCGGCGGTCACACGGTCGCGAAACTGCGCCTCGGTGCGGACGAACGCCCCACCGGTCTTGCGGGTGTCGTACCATTGGTCGTGCCACCGCCCATCGATCAACAGCCCCATCCTGCATCTCCCCTGTTTCGGTCCAAGCGGACCACCGCCCCCGCCGCGACGCAAGTGTTTTGCGCGTTCGCCGACGCCCCGATCCACGATGTTGGGGCGAATCTTACGGATCAACACTTGTTTCGGTTTCGGATTGATTTCGGCGACCGGCCTCCGCGCCGAAGAGCCTGAAACACGACGGAGTCGGCCCCGTTCCAGCGCTCACAATTGTCATTTTGATTCAGAAACAACCCTTTTGCGGCGCTTCGTTCTGCTCCACCCCATGCGCCGACAGGGACCAGCGGCAAAATCGTCTTGATCGCAAAAAAAGAACACCGACATTCGCCGCGATCATCGTAACAAGGCCGTCACGCACCATGACCGTTGCGATGGCCTTGCGATGGCCGTTGGTCCGCCATCCCCCGCGCCCTCACCCCGCCCTGTTGGGAGAACCCGCCCGATGCTTGAACGCCTGTCCGTGGTCCGCGCCTTTCTGGCCGATGTCTGGCGGTTGACCCGCCCCTATTGGTCGTCCGAAGAGCGGTGGGCGGCGCGCGGGCTGTTGGCGGCCATTGTCGCGCTCAACCTGGGCGCGGTCGCCATCGAAGTGTGGTTGACCAAGGTGAACTCCGCCATTTTCAACGCGCTGGAGGAAAAGGACCAGGGGGCCTTCGTCGATGCGCTGCTGATGTTCGGCGGCTTGGCGCTGGTCTTCATCGCGGTGGCGGTCTATCGCCTGTATCTGAACCAGATGCTGCAAATCCGCTGGCGGCGTTGGTTGACCGAACGCTACCTCGGTGATTGGCTGAACAACCAGACCTATTACCGCCTGACTTTCATCAATGACGGGGCCAGCGGTGGCGCTGGCGGCGGCAAAACCGGCACCGACAACCCCGACCAGCGCATCGCCGAGGATCTGCGCGGCTTTGTGCAACTGACGCTGAGCCTGTCGCTGGGCTTTCTCAGCAACATCGTCTCGCTGGTGTCCTTTCTGGCGATCCTGTGGAGCCTGTCGGGGGACGTCGGCCTGTTCGGCATCACCATCCCCGGCTACATGGTGTGGGTGGCGCTGGTCTATGCGGTTCTTGGCACCTGGATCACCCACAAGATCGGCAAGCCGCTGGCTCGGTTGAACTTCGATCAGCAAAAATACGAGGCGGACTTCCGCTTCGCCCTGATCCGCCTGCGCGAAAACGCCGAGAGCATCGCCTTTCAACGGGGCGAGGCGCAGGAAGCCCGCCGCTTCGCCGATCGGTTCGGCCATGTGGTGTCCAACTGGTGGGCGATCATGCGGACGCAAAAGAAGCTGGTCTGGTTCACCGCCGGCTATGGGCAGGTCGCGATCATCTTCCCGCTGCTGGTCGCCGCCCCGCGCTATTTCAGCGGTGCCATTCCGTTGGGCGCGCTGATGCAAACCTCGCAAGCCTTTGGGCAGGTGCAGGGTGCCCTGTCCTGGTTCATCGACGCCTACACCAACCTCGCGGATTGGCACGCCACCACCAGCCGACTGGTTGGCTTCCGTCACGCGGTCGAAACGGTGCGCGCCGCCGCCGCGCAGCAGGGCGGGGTGGAACGGGTGGTGGGAACCGACGACGCCCTGCATCTCGACGGGGTGGCCCTGGCCCTGCCCGGCGCTGCCGCCACGCTGTTGACCGCCGATCTGACCGTGGCCCCCGGCGAACGGCTGCTGATCTCCGGCGCGTCCGGGTCGGGCAAGAGCACGCTGCTGCGCGCGGTGGCCGGGATCTGGCCGTTCGGGCGCGGCCGCATCCGCCTGCCCGCCGGATCGGCGGCCACCCAAACCACCAGCATGGTCCTGCCGCAAAAGCCCTACATCCCCATCGGCACGCTGCGCGCCGCCCTCGCCTACCCCGCCGACGCGGACGCTTTTGACAACACCACCTTGCGCGGTCTGCTGACCGACGTCGGCATGGCGGCTTTCGCCGACCGACTGGACGACGAGGATCATTGGAGCCAACGCCTGTCCGGTGGCGAACAGCAACGGCTCGCCATGGCCCGTGCCCTGCTCCACAAACCCGCCTGGCTCTATCTGGACGAAGCCACCTCCGCCTGCGATCCCGACACGGAAAACCGGCTCTATGGCCTGTTGCGCGACCGCCTGCCCGCCACGACCATCGTCAGCGTCGGCCATCGCACCAGTCTGGAGGCCCACCACAACCGCCATGTGGCGGTGCGACGCGACGGCGACGCGGCGGTCGCCACCCTGCACGCCCTGCCCTGACGATTTGGGTCTTCCCGGTGAGTCACGCCGCCGCGTGCGGCGTGACCACGCCCTCGGCCTGTCGCGGGCGCGAGGTCAACCAACTGGTCCAGCCCAGACGCGGCGCGTCGGGTGCGGCGCTGTGGGTCAGCAAACGGCCCTCGCCGCCCAGCCGCACCCCCGACGCCCGCGTCTGCGCCGCCAGCGTTTTCGGGGATTGCAAATGCAGCCGGTTGGCCCCGACCAGCCGGGTTCCCGGAACCGCCGATGGGCGCAGGCGCAGACGGACGCGGAACTCGATTCCCGCCCCGGCGTAGAATCCGGCCAGATCGCGCAACGCCTGGGCGGCGTGCCCTCCTGGCAGGAAGGCGCGAAAGCCATCCAGATCCAGCGGTCCTACCTCCAGCACCACCGCCGCCTGCTGGTCCCACACCCGCCGTCCCAGCACCGCGCCATCGCCCAACACGGCGTTGCGCTGGCCCAGCCGGGTGACTTGACTGTCGTCCAGCCGCAGCCAGCCCCCTTGCAAGGGGATCACCCGGATCGGCACGCCGAAATGCTCGTTCAACAGGCATTCCAGCCCGTGCAGGCTGCGCGGCTGTTGCGCCAACGCCCCGGCATGGTTCAACAGCGCCCGGTCCGGCACCGACAGCCGCCCACGCAGGCCCGGCGTGCCCAAGCCGATCAGGCTGTAAAGCTGCTCGGCCACCGGCCCGACGTCCGGGGCTTGACGGCTCAGGGCCGGGCGGTGCAGCCGCCGCGCCCGGTAGAGGATCGACACCAGACGGTGGTTGAAGATGTCGAGGAAATCGCGGGTCGCGCTGTCGCCCGCCCGCGTTTGCTGGATGATCGCCTCGGTGAAGGGGACGGGCAGCGGTCCAAATCCCCCGGCCAATCCCAGGAAATTGACCAGGATCTCCCACTGCGGCGCGTCCGGTCGTGGCGGGTGGGCGGCGCTGAGGTCGCTGGCCGGAAAGGCGGTGGTCAGGCTGGACCGGAAGCGCACCGCCTCATGCGCGGCGTTGCCGCCTTCCGCCACGCTCGCCGCCAGCGGAAACAGCCGCTCGATCACGGTGATCGCCTGGAGCGCGTCGAAGCGGTGGGCTTCGGCGGCCAGTTGCTCGATCACAGAACGGGTCGATCGCCAGCCAGTGGGGGCCATGTCTTCCAGATCCCGTTGCGTTGCCGACTGGTCAGCACCAGTTGGGTGAAGGAATTGACCGCCGCGTACAGCCCGAAAAAGCGGTTGAGGACGGAGGCGAGCAGAAAGGGATGGCTGCCGACGAACCGCTCCTCGTCCAGTTCCAGGCGGATTTCGGTGCCCCGGCAGAAGCCGCGCCACGCCTCCCCACCGATCCGCCGCACCACCGGGCCGCTGGACAGGCCCGACAAACCGGCGACCTGCCCCGTCACCGTCGCGTCGTCAAACACGGCGTAGAGGCGCAGGATCTCGCGCAGCGCGGTCAGACCGGCCTCGCCATCCAGCGACAGTTGGTTCAGCGACAGGTGCGACACCAGCCGCCACAGCGTTTGCCCGCCCAGCGGCGGGGCGGCCTGCCGCGTCGGCTTGGTCAGGCAGACGATGCCCTGCAACGGGGCGTCCACCTCGATCTCCATCCGCGCCCCGGCGGGCATCTGCTCCGCCACCCCCCGGTTGGTGCACAGCGTGTGCGCGAACACCACCTGGGCCGGCGGGCGGGTCGGTTTGAAATCCAAATCCAGGAAGGACAGCATCAGATCGGTGCCGGGCAGATCGGCCCGCCCGGTCGGTTGCCGCCGCGCCAGCCAAAAGGCGCGGGCGTCGGCCCGCTGGCTGTCGTGATCGAAGGAGTAGAAGGGCTGGAACACCCGGCTGTCATCCTCATAGGCCGAACTGGCCGACAGCTTGAGGATCGAGTGGATTTCGGTGGAACGCTCGCGGTAGCTGTCCGGCGGCAGGCGGTATTCGACCTGGGTCTGGTCCAGCCGCACCGGCTCGGACGTTTTGCGGAACAGGTTGACGATGGGCGCGCAATTCAGCCGGAAGGCGCTGCGGTCCACCGTGACCGACCGGCGCGGCGGGTTGCCCAGCAGGATCAGGAGATCGACCTCCTTGCCTTCCCCCAGCCCGGCGGTCGCGCCGTCGCCCAGCCCCTCCACATCGATGAACAGGTATTTTTCCGGGAAAACAAAATACTCCTGGATCAGCCGATAGCCCTGATGGGCGTGGCGCGGCCAGGGCAACACATCCTCGTCCGGGGCGAAACCGACGGCGCGCAGGCACCCGGCGGGCAGTTCCCGCAACGGGACGGGCGCACCGACCGGGCGTAGCGCGACACCCCGCGCCTCGTTCAACATCGCCTCGTACAGCACCCCCGCCGCCGCCCCGCTGAGATGCAGGCGCAACCGACGCGGGGCGATGTCGGCGAAGGTCAGCTTGCCTTGGGCGCGCAGGGTCAGGCGCAGCACCGCGCCCACGTCCGACCGGCGGTCGAGAAAGGGAAAGGCCGCCGGAGCCTGGATCGTCGCCTCCGCCACCTCGATCGGCCACAGTTCCACCGGGTAGGCGGTGCGGAAACGGCAGGTCAGGCCGTCCGTCGCCTCGGCGAACAGCGGGGTTTCGTCGGGCAGGGTGAAGCCGGTGGACGCGCGGGCCTGATCGGGATCGACCAGAAACTGGGCCACCGCCATGCTCGGCACCGGGGCGACCAGATGGGGATAGAGCACCCCCAGCAGGGCCGACGGAATTTGCGGAAAATCGGAATCCAGGGTGCGTTGGATGCGCGCGGTCAGAAAGGCGAAGCTTTCCAACAGCCGTTCCACATGGGGATCGGGGGATTCGGCCCCGGACAGATCCAGCCGTGCCGCCACGCGCGGGTAACGGGCGGCGAATTGCGCGCCCTCATGCCGCAGGTAATCCAACTCGCGCTGGTAATAGTCCAGCAGATCGCTGCGATCATCACTGCTCATCGCCATCCCCCACGCTGTCGCTCAGCAGGATGGGGAAACTGACGGATTCAACGACGTCGTCAAGCGTGATGACCCCCGTCACCCGCGCGCGCAGCCGCGACCGCTCGTTGCCCACCCGCTCCAGCGCGACAGAGGGGCGGAGCAAGCGCGGTTCAAAGGCGGCGATGGTGCTGGTCATCAGCGCCGCCAAGCGCGCCTCGCTGTCGGCGTCGAACGGCCAGAACAGCGACAGATCGGGAATGCCGTAATCCAGCGTGCCGCGTGGCCGCAGACCCAATTGGTCGGCGGCCAGCGGCGTGCGCGTGTTCAGCAAACGATCCAGTTCGCGCCGGATCGAGGCCAACAGACCATCCCGGTCGAGCAAACGCGGATCCCGCCGCCCGTCCAGCCCGGTGGAACTGGCCAGGCGGTCGAACAGCGGTGCCCGGACACCCTGCGTGGCCCGTGGCCCCGGCATGACCGGCCGTTACGAAACGGTCTGGGCACCGAGGTCGTGCTTGACCGGCTGGTTGCCCCCCGCCGTGCCGTCCGCCGTCTTCTGCTGGATGTAGGTGTATTGGACCGAATTGTAGCTCAAGGTGATGGTTTCGACCGGGATGTCGCCGGTCCCGCCGCCAATCGAGATGTTGGAAACGATGACGCCGGTCATCACCACTTCCAGATACTTGATCGCCTTGTTTTCACCGTCGGAGCGGTAGGCGGTGAAGGTCGCCGAACCGATCTGCTTGCCGCTCCAGCACATCTTCAGCAAATCGTCGGTCGAGGCGTCGATGTATTTGGTGAAGGAGAAATCGGAGTGGTTGGCCTGTTCGACCGTGCCCGAACCGGCGGAGCTGCGGGTCGGCGAAGTCGGCTGGTTGAAGGAGTGGCTCCAGGACAGAACCTGGATCGAGTTGATGTTGCTGCTGTCAAGGCTTTCACCCACGATGTCCGGGGTCTTGAAAACGATGAACATATTTGTGGCCACGGTCATCTCCCTATTGTTGGCGGGGCCGGAAGCCCGCGCGCCGACACAGAACGCGGATGCCGCCCCCGCGCCCCGGCGGCGTTGCGCCGGAGGGGCACGGGGTGGCGAACGAGAGCCTTAGTGAACGGCCGGAGGCGGCAGTTCAGCCACAAGGCGGATGGACGCGGTCAGCTCTTCCAACTGGAAATGCGGCCGCAGGAAGACGGTGGCGTTGTAACAACCGGGCTTGCCCGGAATGTCGGTGACTTCGACGCGGGCGTCGCGCAGCGGGTATTGCGCCTTCAACGCCTGACCGGCGTCGTCCTTGCCCAGCACATAATCCATCAGCCAGCTGTTCAGATAGCTCTGGACGTTTTCCTTGGTCATGAAGCTGCCGACCTTGTCGCGCATGATGACCTTGATGTAATGGGCAAAGCGCGACGAGTTCAGGATGTAGGGCAGCATCGACGACAGACGGCTGTTCGCGTTGGCCGCCGCCGTGTTGTAGATCTTGGGCTTGTTGGTGGTCTGGCCGCCGAAGAAGGCACCGTAGTCCGTGCCCTTGCAATGGACCAGCGCGATGAAGCCGAGATCGTTCAGCTCCTTTTCCCGGCGGTCGGTGATGGCGATTTCCGTCGGGCATTTCAGGGCGATGTCGCCCTCGTCGGTGTGGAAGGTGTGGGTCGGCAGACCTTCGACCTTGCCACCGCCCTCGACACCCCGGATCGCGGCGGTCCAACCATGCTTGGCGAACGCGTCGGTGATGCGGGCGGCCAGCATCCAGGCGGGGTTGCCCCACAGATACTTGCCATGCTCGCGCCCGTCGGTGTCCTCGACGAAGTTGATGCCCTCGACCGGCACCGTGTCCGGGCCATAGGGCAGGCGCATCAACACATGCGGCAGGCAGAGCGTGACGTAGCGCGAATCCTCGCTGGCGCGGAAGGACCGCCATTTGGTCAGTTCCGCGCTCTCGAAGATCTTCGACAGGTCGCGCGGCACGCTGAGTTCGGTGAAGCTGCCCATGTCGAACAGCATCGGGCTGGCCGAGGCGAGGAACGGCGCGTGCGCGGCGGCCGCGACGTTGGAGATCTTCTCCAACAGGGCCATGTCCTGCGGGTGACGGCCGAATTCGTAATCGCCGACCAGCACGCTGTATGGGTAGCCGCCGAAGGTGCCGTATTCTTCCTCATACACCTTCTTGAACAAGGCGCTCTGGTCGAACTCGACGGCCTTTTCCAGATCCTTCAGCAGGTCGGCCTTGCTGACGTTCAGCAAGCGCAGCTTCAGCATGCTGCTGGTTTCGGTGTTGGACACCAGATAGGCCAGACCGCGCCAGGACGCTTCCAGCTTCTGGAAGTCCGGATGGTGCAGGATGTCGTTCAGTTGCAGCGAGATCAGGTCGTCGATCTCGGCGATTCGGTCGGAAATCGCCGCGACCACGTCGCCCGAGACCGTGCCGCCGGTTTCCTCCAACACCGAATTGACGAACTCGCCCACCAGATCGCGGGCGTAACCGCGTTGCGTTTCGTCGCGGGCCAGCTTGCCCTCGACCATGATGCGGTCAAGGATGGTCAGGGTTTGCGTCTGCGCCGCCACGCCGCCCGTGGTTTCGGTCTCGTCAGCCATGGAATCCTCTCCTCACGCGGATGCCGTCGGGTCGTGCCACCCACGGCGTCTCATGATTGTCTCGATGGGCCGGGTTTGCGGTCACTCAGCCGCCGGTTCGGCGGGCGGTTCCGCCGCCGCTGCGGCGGCGGCCGGAGCCGACGGGCCGGCCAACTGCTTCTTCAGCGCGGCCAGATCCTCCGTGCTCGCCATCACCGACTTCAGCAGCGCGTCGAGGTCGTCGTTGCCGTCCAGCTTGGTCAGCAGATCGCGCAGGCGCGAGCGAGCTTCGAACAGACGCTTGAGCGCCGGAACCTGCTTCAACACCTCCACCGGGCCGAAATCGTCCAGATGCTTGAAACGCAACTCGACGTTCAGGGAATCCGCGCTGCCGGGTTGCAGACGGTTGGGGACGCGAAACGCAACACGGGGGCCGATCGCGGACAGAACGTCCTGAAAATTGTCCCGGTCGATCTCGACGAACTTGCGATCCTTGACCGGGGGCAGGGCCTCCGTCGGTTTGCCCGACAGATCGGCCATCATGCCGACAATGTACGGAAGCTCTTTCTTTTCGATCGCCTCACCGATTTCCACATCATAGGTGATCTGGACGCGCGGCGGACGGACTCGGCTGAGTTTGTGCTGAGTGCTCTCGGCCATGGTGTTGACCTCTGCCAAATGTTGCGACGCACGCCCAACGAGACTATCAGGCGCGATAACCCGTAAATTTTACTAAGATTATAAGCAGTTACACGCGGTGACAAGAATGAATCCCATGATGACACGGGTCAGGAACCCGATTTTCCTCCCTTCTGTTGCGACAATTCGGTGAAATTGAATCCTAGGAAGTCAAAAATGGTGGACAAATCGTTTCGTCCACGGCTGACCTCCAACAAAACTTCGTGCAGAGGCATGTTCGCCCAGCTCAAGGCCCGGTGGACGACGTAGGGAGTCGGGCTGTGCGGCTCGTGACGGATGAGAAAGTCCGCCGCTTCCGCCAACCAGAAATAGGCCTCTTCGCGCGTGCGGATCGGACCGGCCCCGAACACCGGGGCGTCCGCCGCACCATCGCCCGCCGCCCCGTCCGGATCGGTGTAGGCGTCGTAGGCCGCGCCCAAACCATCGTCGTCCACCGATTCACCCTCCGTTTCCGCCGCGATGGGCGCCGCCGCCTGGGCCATGACCGGATCTTCGCCCTTGGCGCGCAAAGCGGTGTCGACCCAGCCGCGCAAGGCCAGACACCCATCACGCAACCCGGTCAATCCCGGGGCCTGCCGCCCGCACCGCTCGTCCAGCACCACCGCCAACCGATCGACGGCGACCAGGGCCTGGTCCAACCAATCATGATGGGCGCGGTGGAAGGCCACCGGAGTCGCCTGGGCGCTGGCGTCGATCTCCGCCAGGGTCGGCCCGCCGCTGCGGGCAAGCGCGGCCACCACCCCGCGCGGGTCGCGCACCGCCGCCAACTGGTTGCGCTGGGCGTTCTCGTAATCGCCGAAGGAAAAACCAACCGGCGGCGGTCCGCCCGAGCGGGTGAGCGGCAGCGTTTGCAACACGGTGGGCAGCTTGTCGTTCAGCCATTCCAGCGGGGCCACCCGCGCGCCGGCGTCGCCATCCTCGTCCAAATCCGGGTGCAGGCCATCGTCCCAAAAGGCGTCGCACAGCGCGGCGAGCAAACGGATGGACGGGGCCAGCGCGGCGAAGCCGTGGCGGTGAACCAGCGCCTCGGTCAACCAGCAGGCGACCTGAAGATCCTTGGAGCGCTGTTCCAGCACCTCGCGGCACAGGCGGATCGCCAGATCCCAATCGGCGCGCTTGGGCACGCTCTGCCACACACCCATCGGCAGCGACGGATCATCCTGCCGCCGCGCCTCACGAATGGCGTCGTAAATCGGATCGTAGCGCAGCGACGGACCAACCGGCGATTCGCCGGGAAAGGGGGCCAGCGCGGCGGTGGCATCGAACGGGCCAACGGCGGCGGTCATCGCTTCGGCGCTCATCGGCTCACCCTCCGCACCACGGGTTTGCGCGGCACCAGCCGGGTCGGCTTGCCGCTGTCGTAAATCTCGTCGTCATACCCATCGGTCGGGACAAAGGACAGGCGCGCGCCCATCGATCCCCCCACATCCAGACGCGGCGCGGCGTAGGGGAAGACCGGCATCACCCGCGTCGTCTTGCTCTTGCCGTCGGCATTCGGCGTGGACAGGGTGACGCGCAGGAACACCGTGGTCCGCCCGCCCGCCACCGGCTTGGCCGCCGCCGGACCGCCCGCCGTGATGGGTGCCGTGGCGGGCGTGCCGCCGCCGGGATTTTGCCCCGGGACCGCGACGGTCGCGGTGTCGGCGGAGAATTTCAGCGTGTGCGGCTGCGGATCGATCAGCTTGGGCAGTTCGGCGGGGGGCGGGCGCTGGGCCTGCAACAGCCGCAACAGCGACCAGCGGTTGCCAAAGGACACGGTGATGGCGCGGTCGGCCTCCACCGTGCCGTCGGGGCTGAGGATGGAGAGCGGAACGACCGGCGCGTCCTTGGCCCAGCGCAGCGTCACCGCCACCGGCTGACCGGGCGACCAGCGGGCCGATTTCACCTCGCCGCCGCGCGTCAGCCGTTGATCGCCGACCGCCATCGTCCAGTCGATGATCTGGTTGCCACCGCTTTCGTGCGCGCGGTTCACGCGGAATTCGGCGGCGACGTCGTACCCGGCCGGGGCGGCCGAGGTCGCTCCCAGGAAGGGCGAGAGGAACTCCCGCACCGCCGCCATCCGGTTCAGGAACTCCAGGGCCTGGGCGCTGGCGCTGCCCGGCGTCGGGTGGCCCAGCCCCCGGCGGATTCCCGGCTCGGCGGCGGTCATCCGCTCCAGGAAGGCCGTCACCGCATCAAGATCGGCCTCGGCGGTGTCAGCCCCCTGGTAATCGGCGAAGGGATAGCGCCCGGCCAACAGGCTGTTGAAGTCGGCGGCCAACCGCGCGTAGTCGGTGGAGGTGCTGCGCGCCGCCAACTGCTGGCACTGCGCCAGCGCCATCCGCCGGAGGCTGTCGCGCCGTTGCAGGAAGAAATCGGCCCCGCTGCCGAAGGCGGAGGAGCCGCCCGCCAGTTGCACCAGACAATTGTCGGGCTTCACCGCGTCGCCCAGATCAAACCGGATGTAGCGCTCCAGCACCGCCAGCGAACTGCCGGGGTTGCCCGCCTTGTAGCGTTGCTGCTCGATCAGGATGCGCTGCCATTTGGTGACGCGCGGGTCGTTGCGCAGATTGGCGGGCATCTGTTCGCGCAGAGCGAAATTGATGAGCGGGGCGGCGATCTCCGTTCCCAGCCAATCAAAGCGCCCGCGCGTGTTGTCGAGATACTGCGCCAGTTCCACATCGCTCAGCGCCTGCCAGCCCTCGGCGTTCAGCGGCAGGGTGCCTTCCCAGTCGCGGAACTCGTTCAGCGGCAGATAGGGCGCGCCCTCCTCGGCGATGCGGTCGGCCTGCTCCATCATGCTCAACACATGCTGGCTGAAGATGGCCGACACGCTGGCGTAGCCCTGTTCGAAACCGCGACGGCTGAAGGCCGCCAGCAGATCGCCCATCGGCCGGGCGGCGCGGGCGAACTGCCGGACCTCGCGCAGCAAACCGGTTTCGTCGGCGGTCAGGCGGAAATCCTGGCCGCGCCGTTCGATCACCTGGGAGTCCGCCACGGCGGTCAGCATGGTGGCTTGCAACCGCTGGGCGACCAGCGCTTGCAACATCGGGCGCAGGGTTTCCGGCACGCGGGCCATCGGCCCGGCCTCCATCGCCTCAAAGGCGCGGTATTGGCGCACGGCCTTTTCCAACGGCTCGGGCATCCACATGATGCTGCCGCCGCGCACCCCCAGCGCCTCCGGCTGTTTCACCGGGGCGTCGGCCATGAAGTCGTAGCGCAGTATTTCGGGCAGCGCCGCCGCCAGACCGGACAGGGCGGGCGACAGCCGCAGCAGGCCATCGGCGCTGTCATCCTCCACCATCAACGGCCCCATCACCGGGGTGCGGATCGACAGCAACGCCTTGCGCAGATCGTCCACATCGTCGATGGCGATCTTCAGAACCCTTTGCGCCGCCGCGTCCCCCAAAAACAGGTTGCTGCGGATGCGCGGCAACACCCGTTGCCACAGCGGATCCTTGTCCGGGTGTCGCACGAACAGCCAGCGCAACGCCGGGTCGGCCAAGGTCGCCTGCACCTCCTGGAAGGCAAGGCTGAGATCCTGAAGCACCGCCCCCGCCCCATCGGCCGCCGCGAAGCGGGCCAGTTCGACCCGCTCCAGGGCCGACGCCAGCGTGCTCATCGGGCGGACCATCGGGCCGTTGCGGTTGGTCAGCGTGTCGGCGTCGTTGGCCAGCCGGGTGAGGGTTTCCAACGAGGGGGCAAGGTTCTGATCGGTGTCGATCGGGCGGATCACCACCGCGTTCATCACATCGGCGTAGAGCTTCTCATCGCTGCGCAGCGTCGATCCCAGATCGATGGCCAGCAGGGAGGACACCAATGCTGCGAATTCCTGAACCGGCAGCTTCTGGGCGTTGCGGTAGAGCGTGATGTCGTTGGCGACCCGGTCCAGATCGTCCAGGTAATTGCGCACGCGCTGGAAAGCGACCAGATCGCCAGCATCGGGGGGCAGCGGCCCGGCGTAACGGTCCTGCACCGCTTTCCACCGGTTGATGAGTTCCAACCGCATGGGGTCGAGCACGACCAGTCGGAAGCCCTGGACCAGCTCGCCTTTCACCGCGTCGGCCAAGCCGCTGTACCAGGAGCTGGGCATGAAGGGGACCAGCAGCTCACGCCCGCTCACCGTCTTGAAGGCCCCCAGAATCTGCGGGGCAACGTCGCGCAGCTTCTTGTAGGCGTTGAGCGTGTCGCCGGTCAGCCGCGCCTCGCTCATCATGCGGTCGGCGTTTTCGATCACGGTCAGGGGCTGGGCCAAATCCTGCTGCGCCGAATCCACCATCCGGGCGGAGATGCGCAGCCCCAGCGCCAGGACAATCGCCAGCGCCACGGTCGCCAATTGCATGTTGCGCACCGCCCGGCTGCGCACGACCAGGCTGCGCCGCGCCGGTTGGACGATCCGCCCCTCGCGGAAAATCTTGTCGCTGAACAGGCCGGTTACAAAGATGGGGTGGACCGACGGCTGGGCATCCGCCGCGTCGTCGATCAACGGACCCGGCCCCTGCGCCATCAACGGCACCGGCAGCGCGCGGCGGACCGGTTCCCCCGCCGCGCTCCCCGCCGCAGCGCCGGTCAGGGCGCTGCCGTCGCCGGTGAAATACAGCCCCCGGAAGAAATGCGGGTCCTGATAGGCGTCGGCGCGGAACAGGGCGTCGGCCAACCGCGTCAGCGGCAGGGCCATTTTCTGGAATTCGGCGGGAAACAGAAAGGCCATGTCGCTGATGGCCCCGGTGGACACCGCCGTGCCGATCAAGGTGCGGTGCAGCTCCCGCCCGATGGTCTCGAACGCCTCGCCGACCAGTTGCGGGTTGTGGCCGGTTTCCAGCGTTTGGCCGTTCGACCAGCCGAACATCTCCACCCCATGCTCGGCGGCCAGCGGCTTCCAATAGCTGGCAAAGCCCAGCATCGCGTCGCATTTGGTCACGACCAGATAGACGGGTAGACGCAGGCCCAGCTGCTGTTGCAGTTCGCGCAGGCGCGCCCGCAGCTTCTTGGCCTTGGCGAACAGCGCGGTGGTGTCCAACCGGTCCGGTCCGATCAGATCGGTGCAGGGGATGGCGATCACCACCGCGTCCAGGCCGCGTTCGGCCCGGTTGCGCAGCAGCAGCGCCACCAGCTTGCGCCACGCGGTTTCCGTCGCCTTGCCCTTGGCCCCCTCCTCGCCCCACAGGACCGAGC
Source organism: Azospirillum sp. (assembly GCA_027486405.1). Taxonomy (GTDB): domain Bacteria; phylum Pseudomonadota; class Alphaproteobacteria; order Azospirillales; family Azospirillaceae; genus Azospirillum. Next base: position 18,914 of record JAIXPD010000026.1, read on the forward strand.
CGGCCGGATCCAGCACGATTCCGCGCTCGAACACATGCCAACCGCAGCCCTGCGCCGCCAATTCGGGATCGGTGTCGAGGTCGAAAGGCCGGTTGAGGCCGATGGCCGAGGCCAGCGCCGTCTTGCCCGCCCCGTGATCGCCCAACAGCAGCACCCAGGGCGCTTCATAGCGCCAGCCTGATCCGGGAACCGCCGCTTTCAACCCCCGCATCGCGGCGGCGAAACTCGCGGCCAGCGCGCGCGTGTCCACCGGACGCAAGCGCCGCCAGCCCTTCGGCCCGGCGACGACATCCTCGTCCTGGTTGGCGACGGCCTCGGCCATCCGTTCCGACCGGCGGAACAGCCACACCACCAGCGACAGCACCGACACCGCCAGCGTCACCAGCACGAAGCTGAACAGCAGCGGGTACTGCAACAGGAAGGGCAGATCGATGGCGGGCCGCATCGCCTACCTCCCGTTCACGTCGCGCCCGGCCTGCTCGATGCGCAGAAGGGCGTCGTTGAGGTCGGCGGTGAGCGAGATCCACAGGGCGTGGCTGCTGACCAGGAAAAACAGGAAGACCACCGCCATCACCATGTACCAGGGGCGCAGATGCGGCAGCCGCACCGCCCGCCCCCGTTCGATGAGATGACCGTAAGCCTGTTCAAAGATGGGGCCGCCGTCCCGCGCGATGGCCGGATCCTCGCGCGCGATGATGCGCGACAGGGCGGTGCGGTAGTTGGCAAGCTGGGCGTCGTCCTCCGCCCGCCAGCAGCGCCCCCGGAACCCCAGCGCCAGCGCCACCAGATAGATGGTCGCCAGATCGGACGAGGCGCGCGGCCCGTCGGCCAGTAGCGCGTCCAACCGCTCGAACACCCGTTCCCCGGCCACGCGCGTGCCGAACAGGGCGGTTTCCAGCAAACGGTCCTGCCAGATCAGACGGCCGTCCCAATTGACCCGCAGCAGCATGGTTTCGTCGGCCAGCGCGGCCATGACGTATTGCGCCTCGTGATACAGCGCCTCGCCAAAGGCCCCGCCCCAATGGCGGGCGCGCACGGCCTGGGCCTCCAACAAGGTGCGCAGGCGCTGGTGGACCAGCCCGGCCAGATCGACCGGAGTCAGCCCCTCCCCCGCCCCCAGCCGCCCGGCGGACAGCGCGTATTTCAACCGCAGAAGCTCGGCAAAGAAGTCGCCGAACTGCGCCAGCAGGGTGTCACCGCCACGGTTGCCCATCAGCAACGTCGCCACGGCGGTTCCCGGGTCCTGCGCGTCGGCGTCGTCCTGACCTTGCCCCGGCAGCCGCACGGCGATCCTCCCCCGTCCTGCGATCAGGCCGCCGCACCGGCCGGGCGGCTGCCCGACGGCGCAACGAACAGGGCGATTTCAGACGGGCGGCGTCCGCCATGGCGTTCGTTCGGGTTGGCGATCTCCAGGACCTGACCGGCTTCGATGAAGGCCGGATCGGCGGTGATGCGGAACAGCAGGACGCCGCGTTCGGGCGTCACCTCCAGCCGGTCGTCGCGCTCCACCCGCGCGCGCGCGGCCCCGCGCAGGCGGCGTTCGCGCAGAACCCCCATGGTCCCGGCCGACGCGATCAGGCTGTCGATCATCCAGCTTTCGGCCTCCGCCTCCGTCTGGCCGGGGGCCAGGCGCACGCCGATCAGCAGGCCGACCGCCCCCTCCAGCCACAGCGCTTCGATCCTCAGCCGGAACCCGGCCTCGTCAACGGCGAAACGGATGGTCGTGTAGCTCTCGCTGACCGTGTCGATCATCCGTTCGATGAAGTCGATCACCGGGCGCAGCGACCCCAGCGGGTCGGCGTGGTCGTAGCGGTCGAACAGCGGCGGCAACAGGCCCGGCCCCAGGGTGGAAACGTGACCGGCGACCACGCACAAGGCCCCATGCAGGGCAAAGGGGTGCAGCGGACCAGCGGTCAACAGCGCTTCCAGCGGCGGCAGACCGGCGACCATGCATTGCACGGCGTGCCGGGCGTCGGCCAGCATCGCCGGTTGCATCGCCCCGCCCGGTGCCCGCATCCGCCCGGCCAGGAAGGACGCCTTTTCGCGCAGGCGTTTGGCCAGCAGCCGCCCGGCCTCGACCAACGCCGAGTCCGGCCCCGCCGCGCAACAGGGCGGGTGATAATCGGTGAGTTGGAAGGATTCGTTGCGGTAGACGACGCGGGCGATGGGGATGGCCGTGTATTTCTGCGGCACCTCATCCCCGATCAGCAGGATCGGACGGGGTTGCAGACGCGGCATCGCCTGTTCGTTGTCACCCGTGTTCTCATCGACCGCCGGAACGCCATCGACCGACCGGAAGCGCGCCAATTCGCCACCCGCCGCCGATCCGGGTTTGTAGGCCGGAACCGCCAGATGGATGGTGGCGGGCGCGTCCTTCAACGCCTCGGCGTGGGGAACCAGGCTGAGTTGCAGATCGCCCGCCCCTTCCGCCGGGTGGGTCACGATCAGCCCGTCGGGCAGCACCGCGTCCAGCGCCAGCACGCGGAAGATGCCCACCACCAACGTTGCCGGATCCACCTTCAACCGCCCGACTCCGTAATGGAACGGGGACAGGCGGGCCATGTGGTAGTGCTGCACGGCGTCCTGACGCAGCCACGCCTGTTGGAAATGCTGCGGCGTCAGCAGCATGCCCTCGTACCACTGGATCGGATCGGGGGGGGGGTGGCTCATGCCGTCTCGACTGTTTTGATGCGTATTTTATGGATTGGCGAAGATGAAGATTTGGTGTGCGTCCGATCAGGACGGCGGCGGGGCCGCCACCGCGAAATCCTTTTCCCCCAACCGCAGCAGGACGACCGGCAACCCATCCACCCGCGCCCGGTGCGGTCCGGGCGTGTCGTAGTTGGCGAAGAGAAAGGCCCCCACCGCGTTGCTGCCGCGCCCGCTGATGACGTGCTGCGGCCCGCGCTGGCCGGGCATCACCTCGAACGACCGCACCTCGATCCCGGTCGGGTTGGCCAACTTCAACTGGTCGCGGTTGCGGAACCAGGCGGAGGAGGCCAGATCGAGGAAGGAGGCCAGCAGCGGGGTTTCGTAGACCAGCACCAGATCGACGGCGACGGCGTTGTCGGCGTTGGCGTTCGGCGCGACCACGAATTGGATGGTTTCCGTCTTGATCCGGGGTTCGGCGGTCGAGCATCCGGCCAGAAGCAAGCCCGACGCCAGAACAGCACCCAGCGCCCGGCGCGCACGCGCCGAACCAGCGCCGCAGCGGGCCGCCTGTCGCATGTCGGCGTGAACCTCCAAGCATTCCTCCCACCCATGGTCCGGCCGCCCGTTCGCGGGCTGTCCGGGGATCACCGCCCCGGAGCATGGCCGGTCCGGGATGCCAAGGCTAGGGAAGAACGGATGAAGAGTCCACCGCCGCCAACAATTTTTCGCACCGGGATTCTCGCGCCGGGGTTTATGCCGAGTCGCCGCAACCGAAAGGCGGCATGATCGGGGGGCAGGCGGTTTCAGCCGCGAGAAAACTTTCGCAACAAGGACTTGAAGGAATCCAGGAGGCGTTCGCCCAATTTCTTGTGCTGCTCCTCGATGTTCGCGACAAGGCGCAACTCCAAGTCGTTCATGGCCTGCTTGCGGGCGGCCTCGGCGGCCACCAACTGGTCCACCCGATGCATCAGCGCCCGGTTCTGCGCAACCAGATGCTCCAGCAAGGGTGCCGACGACTCGACCGCCACCGGCACAACCGCTGGGCTTGGCGGGGCGGGTGACGCAACCGCAACCGATCGGGCCGGAACCGGTCGGGGCGTCTCCCCATCCCCGGTGTCCGCCACCAGGGTCACGCGGATGGGCAGCGGCGACAGCGGCGTCGCGCCCGTTTCATCACTGTCGAGCCAGCGCGAGACCACGGCGTAGCTGATGTTCAGCTCATCGGAGATGCGGCGGTAGCTCCACCCCTGCTCGCGCAGGCGAATCACCAGGGCGCGGCGTTCCTCGTCCTTCAGACGGCGTCCGGCGCTGGCGGGCAAACGCGCGTTGGCGTCGGGCATCCCGGCAACGACCCGCATGTAACCGCCGTCGCCCCGTTGCATCCCACACTCCTCCGTCGCCGCCGTCCGCCCACCCATGCGCCACGCGGGGCGGGACGCGGCGCACCGCCTTCGTTGCCGACCAGTCTAACGCGATTCATGGCCCGGACAACAGGCTACACACGCGAACCGGTCAACGCCCTGGCGCGACCCCGTGAAGGAACAGATCGACCGCCTTGGCGACAAAGGCAGCACGTTCCTCCGCTGTGGGGGGCGGGGCCAGGCTCACCGCCATGATGCAATAAGGCCCGCCTTGCATCGTCGCCAGAAACTGCCCGGCGGCAAAGGCCGGATCCGGAACGTCGATCACACCGCGCCGGGCCAACCGTTCAAACAGGGCGACCAGCGCCGCCGTTCCCTGCTCCGGCCCGGCCTTCACGAACAGCCGGGCGGCCTCGGGCACGCGCTGGGCCTCGCCCATCACCGATTGATGGACGCGGATCGCCGCCTCCGACCAGATCAGTTCAACGAACCGGGTCCCGACCTGGATCAACACCTCGCGCAACGGCAGCCCATCGAAGCAATCGGGCGAAAAACGCATGCCATGCCGTTCGCATTCGTTGGAAATCGTCGCGGTGTAGAGGTCCTCTTTCGAGGGAAAGCGGGTGTACAGCGTGGTTTTGGACACGCGCGCCCGCTGCGCCACCAGATCCATCGAGGTGGCGGCGTAGCCCAGCTCCAAAAAGATATCCCGCGCGGCCTCGAGAATCTGAACCGTCTTGGCGTCCTTCGGCAGGGCTTCCGCCAGGGGGCAGGCGGCGGCCAGGGACTCGGCCGGGGGCTGGATCGTTGGGTGGTCTGACTGCACTGAACTGTACCGTTCACACTTGACGAGGGGGGATCACAGGCGTAGGAGTCTATCAGTACGATACAGTTCAGTCCAGTGGGAGCGGTGGCGATGGCCAGTCGGGTGATGTCCAGCCAGGAAAAGCCCTTTCGGGGCGCACGGATCATCAGGCACGGGATGGCCGGGCACAGGATGGCCGCGCACAGAATGGTCGGGCGCGGGATGGCGGCGGCGGTCGGCGCGCTGCTGCTGGCCACCAGCCTGAGCGGTTGCAACGAATCCCAATCGGCCACACAGCCGGAGGTGCAGATCCGCCCGGTGCGCGTCGCCACCGTGGCGCTGGAACCCGCCAGCGACAGCGTGCGCTACCCCGCCGTGATCCGGCCACGGGTGGAGGCCGACGTCGGTTTCCGCGTGGCGGGCAAGGTGGTGGCCCGCATGGTGGAGGTGGGATCCCGCGTGGAACCCGGCATGGTGCTGGCCCGGCTGGACCCGACCGATCTCGATTTGCAGATCCGGGCGTCGCAGGCGCAGCTTGCCTCCGCCCAATCCGACGCGGAAAACGCCCGCAGCGATTTTGCCCGTTACGCCACCCTGCGCCAGGGCGAATGGACCACCCGACAGGAATACGACCGCCGCAAGACCGCGCTGGACAAGGCCGAGTCGCGGGTGCGTGAGGTGGAGGCGCAGTTGCGCGTCCTCAACAACGCCTCCCACTACGCCACCCTGGTGGCGGACGAGGCTGGCGTTGTCACCGCCGCGCTGGTCGAGCCGGGGCAGGTGGTGGCGCAGGGCCAAACCGCGCTGCGCGTCGCCAAACTGGGCACGGTGGAGGCGGTGGCCAACATCCCCGAACAGCAGGTCGGCACCCTCACCCAACGCACCCTGTCGGTGGAGCTGTGGGCGCAGCCGGGCACCCCGATCGCGGGCAAGCTGCGCGAAACCTCGCCCAGCGCCGACCCCAACACCCGCACCTTCCAGGCCAAGATCACCCTGACCAACCCGCCGCCGGGCGTGCAGTTGGGCATGACCGCCACCGTCACCGCCACGCTGGAGCGCGGCGGGCTGGTGGCGCGCCTGCCGATCAGCGCCCTGACCCAGCGCGACCAGAAACCCGCCGTCTGGGTGGTGGGCAGCCCCAACGACACCTTGGAACTGCGCCCGGTCGCCATCGCCGCCTACGCCGGGGATCTCGCCATCGTGGCGGACGGGCTGAAGGCGGGTGAGCGGGTGGTCACGGCGGGCGTGCACAAACTCGACGCCGGGCAGAAGGTCCGCGTCTGGACGGAGCCGACGCGATGAACCACCACCGGGGCAACCTGTCCGCCTGGGCGCTGTCCCACCGGACGCTCGTGCTGTTCATGATGCTGGCCAGCGTGCTGGCCGGGGCGCTCGCGTACAAGAATTTGGGCCGGGCGGAGGATCCGTCCTTCACCTTCAAGGTGATGGTCATCCAAACCCAGTGGCCCGGCGCCACCGCGCGCGAGGTCGAACAGTTCGTCACCGACCGGCTGGAAAAGAAGCTGGAGGAGGTCCCCTATTACGACCTCTCGCGCAGCTACTCCAAGCCCGGCGAGTCGGTCATCTTCGTCCAGTTGAAGGACTACACCCCGCCGAAGATGGTCCCGGACCTGTGGTATCAGGTGCGCAAGAAGATCAACGACATTCGTTACACTCTGCCCGATGGGGTCCAGGGGCCGTTCTTCAATGACGAGTTCGGCGACGTCTATTCCGCCATCTACGCCTTCATGGGCGAGGATTTCACCCCGGCCCAGTTGAAGAAGATCGCCGATCAGGCCCGGATGCGGCTGCTGAAGCTGCCCGGCGTGGAGAAGGTCGAGGCCATCGCCCCGCAGGAGGAGCGGATCTACGTCGAGATCTCCAGCCAGCGGTTGGCCAGCTTCGGCCTGCCGGTGGATTCGGTGATCCAGGCGCTTCAGCGCGAGAATGCCGTCGCGGCGGCGGGCGATGTCGACACCGGGTCGCAGCGCGTCTTTGTCCGCGTCGATCTGGGGCTGGAATCGGCTGAAGCGGTGCGCGCCATCCCGGTGGAGGTGAATGGCCGGATGCTGACCATCGGCGACGTGGCCGAGGTCAAGCGCGGCTACGTCGAACCCCGCCGCTACACCCTGCGCTACAAGGGGCGGGACGCCATCGGTCTGGGCGTGGTGATGGCCAAGGGCGGCAACGTCCTGCGGCTGGGCGAACAGCTCGACCACGCGATGGAGGCGATCAAGGCCGAACTGCCCGCCGGGCTGGAGGTGGCGCAGATCTCCGACCAGCCGCGCGTCGTCGAACATTCGGTCGGCGAGTTCATGGAGTCGCTGGCCGAAGCGTTGGCCATCGTCATCCTGGTCAGCCTGGTCAGCCTGGGTTGGCGCACCGGCATCGTCGTGGCGCTGGCGGTCCCGCTGGTGCTGGCGATGACGCTGGTGGCGATGCAGATCATGCACATCGATTTGCAGCGCATCTCGCTGGGCGCGCTCATCATCGCGCTGGGCCTGCTGGTGGACGACGCCATCATCGCGGTGGAGATGATGGTGGTGAAGATGGAACAGGGGTGGGACCGGCTGAAGGCCGGGGCCTTCGCCTACCAATCCACCGCCTTCCCCATGCTGAGCGGCACGGTGGTGACGGCGGCGGGCTTTGTCCCGGTCGGCTTCGCCGCCTCGGCGGCGGGCGAATACACCAACTCGATCTTCTGGGTGGTCGGGTTGTCGCTGATGCTGTCCTGGATCGTGGCGGTGATCTTCACCCCCTATCTCGGCTACATCCTGCTGCCCAAGCCCAAGCATGTGATCGCCGAGGGGCATGAGCTGGAGATCTACGACACGCGCGGCTACCGCATCCTGCGGTCGATGATCGCCGCCTGCGTGCGGGCGCGCTGGTTGACCATCGCCGTCACCATCGCCGCCTTCGTCACCGCGCTGGTCGGTTTCGGCCATGTCCAGCAGCAGTTCTTCCCCAGCGCCAGCCGCCCCGAACTGCTGATCGACATCCGTCTGGCCGAAGGCTCGTCCTTCGAAGCCACGCAGGCGGAGGTCCGCAAGATGGAAGCCCTGCTGGCCAAGGATCCCGACGTGGATTACTGGGTGGCCTACACCGGCGGCGGCTCCCCGCGCTTCTACCTGCCGCTCGACCAGCAACTGACCACCGCCAATTTCGCCCAATTCATGGTGATGACCAAGGGGCTGAAGGAGCGGGAAACCTTCCTGAACCGGGTCGAACCGACGCTGGAGGCCGATTACCCCGCCGCCCGCGTGCGCATCAGCCGGTTGGAAAACGGCCCGCCGGTCGGCTATCCGGTGCAGTTCCGCGTCACCGGCGACGATCCGGCGGTCATCCGCAAGATCGCCTATCAGGTGCGCGACACCATGCGCGCCCACCCCCACACCGCCAACGTCCATTTGGATTGGGACGAGCTGTCCAAGCGCGTCCGGTTGGAGGTGGACACCGCCAAGGCCCGCGCGCTCGGCGTGACCAAGCAGGATCTGTCCAACGCCCTGCAACTGCTGCTGAACGGCATGACCGTCACCCAGTACCGCGAGGGCACGGAGCTGATCGGCGTCATGCTGCGCACCACGCCGGAGGAGCGCAGCGACCTGTCGCGCCTGGGCGAACTGAACGTGCGCACCAGCCGCAACACCGCCGTGCCGCTCAGCCAGATCGCCAGCGTGCGCTATGAACTGGAAGAGCCGGTGCTGTGGCGGCGGTCGCGCGAAACGACGATGACGATCAAGGGCGACGTCACCGGCGGCCTGCAAGCCCCCGTGGTCAGCACCCAGTTGAACGCCGAACTGAACGCCCTGCGCGCCACCCTGCCCGATGGCTACGCCATCGCCATGGGCGGGGCGATCGAGGAAAGCGCCAAGGGCCAGGATTCGATCAACGCCATGATGCCGCTGATGCTGCTCATCATGGTCACGGCGCTGATGCTGCAACTGCAAAGCTTCTCGCGCGTGTTCCTGGTGCTGCTGACAGCCCCGCTGGGGTTGATCGGGGTCACGGCGTCGCTGCTGCTGTTCAACCTGCCCTTCGGCTTCGTCGCCATGCTGGGGGTGATCGCGCTGGCGGGCATCATCATGCGCAACTCGGTCATCCTGGTCGATCAGATCGAACAGGACATCCGCAGCGGCCAGGGGCGTTGGGAGAGCGTGATCGAGGCGACGGTGCGCCGGACCCGCCCCATCGTGCTGACCGCCGCCGCCGCCATCCTGGCGATGATCCCGCTGACCCAAAGCGTGTTCTGGGGGCCGATGGCCGTGGCGATCATGGGCGGTCTGGCCGGGGCCACCGTGCTGACCATCTTCTTCCTGCCCGCCCTCTACGCGGCGTGGTTCCGGGTGCCGCGCGTGGAGCGGGAGACGGTGGAGGAGGACCAGGGACTCGGCGGAGCCATTCCAAACGGCGCGCTGGGCGATTGAACCAGAAAAAAGGGGGGCCAACGCCCCCCTTTTTGATTCAAGCCCTTTTGATTCCGGCCCTTTCGCTTCAACAGGGACGCACGGTTCAGGCCTGATCGCGCTGTTGGATGACGAAGGTCAACCGCTTGTTCAGATCCGCCTTGGACACCGGTTTCACCAGATAGCCGGTGATGCCATAGGCGATGGCGCGCTTGACCACGTCGGCCTCGCGATGGCTGGTCAGCACGATCACCGGCAGTTCGGCCAGCGGGTTGCCGGTGGCGGTGCGCAGGGCGTGCAGCAGATCCAGCCCACCCATGCGCGGCATTTCCAAATCGCAGATCGCCACGTTGATGTCGTGGCCGTTCTTGCGCAACACGTCGAGCGCCTGCACGCCGTCCGCCGCCTCGAACACCAAACGCACCCCGAGATCGTGCAGAAGCCGGGCGATCAGCTTGCGGGTGAAATCCTCATCCTCGATCAGCAGCACGCCCAAATCGGCGATGGACCGGATTCGACGGCCACCGTTTGCATCGATCCCCATTCCGCACCTCCCCGTGCGCGGCGCGTCGCGCGGTATTTCGTTTGTATGGAAACATTCTTAGGGAAATCAGTGTCATTCTTACACTATTGACGATCCGTTAACGGAACTGTGATCCGACCGGTCGGCCCCGCCCGGGCATCATCGTTGGCGCACAATCCCCGGTCTGCGTCGTGGGGTGTGCGTCGTGGGGGCTGTCGCACCGACCACCGATCCCCTATCTTGTTGACGGGCTGGAACAGCACCCGACAGCGGCGACCAAAACCGCCAACGACAACAGGTTTGGAGGTAGGGCGAATCATGGACATGAGCGGAAGCCACCGGATCGAAGCCACGCGGGACCGCGTGTGGGCCGCGCTCAACGACCCGGAGGTGCTGCGCCAGTGCATCCCCGGCTGCGAGGAGGTCGTGAAGCAGTCCGACACCGAACTGACCGCCAAGGTGGTGGCAAAGGTCGGACCGGTCAGCGCCAAATTCTCCGGCAAGGTCACGCTGTCGGACCTCGATCCGCCCAACGGCTACACCATCACCGGCGAGGGGTCGGGCGGGGTCGCGGGCTTTGGCAAGGGCGGGGCCAAGGTGACGCTGGCCAGCGAGGGAACCGCCACCGTGCTGACCTACGCCGCGCACGCCCAGGTGGGCGGCAAGCTGGCGCAGATCGGCTCGCGTCTGGTGGACGCCACCGCCCGCAAGATGGCCGATGATTTCTTCACCCGCTTTTGCGCGCTGCTCGACAGCCCGGCGGACAGCAGCCCCGCCGGGGCCGCCGCGCCGACCGCCACCGCCGACACGGCACCGGCTGCGGCTGCGGTCGCTCCGGCCCCCACCGCGTCCAGCGCGCCGCGCGCTGGTGGATACGCCGCACCGGCGGGAAGCGGGTTCTATCTGCCCTGGGCCGCCATCCTCGTGGTGGTTGCAATGGTTGTGTATCTGGCCAGCGCCCATTGAGGCGATGGGGGCCGGAAGGGACTGTAACATGGGTTGGCAGCGACATGTTGGGGGGTTGGCCTGCCCCCGGGAATGTGTATTCTGCCGCGCGATTCCGGTCGGCGCGCTGATCGTCGGCCATCACATCGGAAGGGAAGCCGAGGAATGAAGAAGCATCTGATGGGCGCGGCCCTGGTCGCCGCCGTCGTCATGGGCGCGGGTGCCGCGCAGGCGGGCGACGCCGGCGCCGGCAAGGACGTGTTCAAGGTCTGCATGGCTTGCCACACCACCGAACAGGGCAAGAACAAGGTCGGTCCGTCGCTGTTCGGCGTCGTTGGCCGCAAGGCCGCCTCGATCGACGGTTTCAAATACTCGGCCCCGATGAAGGAAAAGGGTGCTGCCGGTTACACCTGGACCGCTGACAACCTGAAGGCCTACATCACCGCCCCGAAGGAAGTCGTTCCCGGCGGCACGATGGCCTTTGCCGGTCTGAAGGACCCGCAGAAGGTGGACGATCTGGTCACGTTCCTGGCCGAGCAGAAGTAACAGCCCTCCCGACCACGGGGATGCTGGAAACGGGGCCGGAGGGAAACCTCCGGCCCCGTTTCGTTTGGTCCCGAACCCTTGGGTTTGGCAGGGCGGACGGGCGTCAGCCCGCCGCCTCCAGGCTCTTGCTGGCGATCTCGTACACGTCGGACGACAGGCCCGGCGTGCCGACGATCCGCTCCAACTCCGCCTTCATCAGCGCCTGACGGGCCGCGTCATAGCGTCGCAGGCGGGAGAAGGGACCCATCAGGCGGGATGCAACCTGTGGGTTCATCGGGTCGAGGCGCAGGACCTGATCGGCCAGGAAGCGATAGCCCTCCCCGCCCGCCGCGTGGAAGCGCACCGGGTTGCCGTTGGCAAAGCCGCCGATCAGGGCATAAACCTTGTTCGGATTGCGGATTTCGAACGCCGGGTGGTCCAGCAGCGCGCGCACCCGCGCCAGCGCGTCCGCGCGGTGGGACATGGCCTGCACGCTGAACCATTTGTCCACCACCAGCGGTTCGCCCTTCCACCGGTTGTAGAAATCGGCGATCGCCTCGTCCCGCTCCGCCGCCGGGGAATTGGACAGGAATTGCAGGGCGGCGATGACGTCGGTCATGCCGGTGGCCCCGTGATACTGGCCCAGGCACAGGCCCAGCGCCTCCGCGTCCTCCGCCGCCATCAGATAGGCCAGGCAAAGATTCTTCAGCGCCCGCTTGCCGATGGCGGCGGCGTCCACCGAAAAGGCCCCCGGTGTGACGTTGCGGCGATAGGCGGCCAGCCAGTCGGCGCGCAGCGCGGTCGCCAGCGTCTTGCGGGCGAATTCGCGCACCGTGTGGATGGCGTCGGGGTCGATGACCGCCATCTGGGTGCCGAGATAGGCCTCGGTCGGCAGCACCAGCGCTTGCGCGGCAAAGGCCGGGTCGCGGTCGGCGTCGGCCAGAACCGCCGCCACGGCGGCGACGTAGCTGTCGGGCAGGACCAGCGCCCGCCCGGCCTGCTGGTCGGCGACCAGCCCCAGCAGGATGCGCCCGCCCAAAATCTGCCCGGCCTCCCACCGGTTGAACGCGTCGCTGTCGTGCGCCATCAGGAAGGTGAGATCGGCGTCGGACAGGTCGGAGGTCAGCTTCACCGGGGCGGAGAAGCCGCGCAGCAGCGACGGAACCGGGCGAGCCGCCACATCCTGGAAGGTGAAGGTCTGGCTTTCGGCGGTGACGTGCAGGATGCGGCTGGTCCCGGCCGCCGCGTCCTCGCCCTCCAACCGCAAGGGCAGGTCGGCCCCGTCCGGTCCGAGCAGACCGACGACGACCGGGATGTGCATCGGCCGCTTGGTCGGCTGGCCCGGCGTGGGCGGCACGGTCTGGCGGATGGTCAGGCTGTAGGTCGCGGTCGCCGGATCGTGGTGGCCGGTGACGGCCAGTTCCGGCGTGCCCGCCTGCCGGTACCAAAGCTGGAATTGCGACAGGTCCACGCCGCTGGCGTCGGCCATGGCGGCGACGAAGTCATCGCAGGTCACGGCCTGCCCGTCGTGCCGGGCGAAATACAGGTCGATACCCTTGCGGTAGTTTTCCGCACCGAGCAGCGTGTGGATCATGCGAATGACTTCCGCCCCCTTGTTGTAGACGGTCGGGGTGTAGAAGTTGTTGATTTCCACATAGCTGTCGGGGCGCACCGGGTGCGCCATCGCGCCCGCATCCTCCTGGAACTGCACGGTGCGCAGGCCCTGGACGTCGGCGATGCGCTTGACCGCGCGGGAATTCATGTCGGCGGAGAATTCCTGATCGCGGAAAACGGTCAGCCCCTCTTTCAGCGACAGTTGGAACCAGTCGCGGCAGGTGACGCGGTTGCCGGTCCAATTGTGGAAATACTCGTGGGCGACCACCGCCTCGATGTTCTGGAAATCCAGATCGGTGGCGGTTTCCGGCTTGGCCAGGATGTATTTGGTGTTGAAGACGTTGAGCGACTTGTTTTCCATCGCCCCCATGTTGAAATCGCCGACCGCGACGATGTTGAAGATGTCGAGGTCGTATTCCAGGCCATAGATCTCCTCGTCCCAGCGCATGGATTTGACGAGCGAGCGCATGGCGTGGCCGATCTTGTCCTCGTTGCCCGGCTCGACATAGATGCGCAGGGTGACGTCACGGCCCGACGCGGTGCGGAACCGCTCCTCGCCATGCACCAGCGTTCCGGCGACCAGGGCGAAGAGGTAGCAGGGCTTGGGGAACGGATCCTCCCAGCGCGCCCAATGCCGCCCGTCGGGCAGATCGCCGGAATCGGCCAGATTGCCGTTCGACAGCAGCACCGGATAGCGCGCCTTGTCGCCGGTGATGGTGGTGCTGTAGACCGCCATCACGTCGGGCCGGTCGAGGAAATAGGTGATCTTGCGGAAGCCTTCGGCCTCGCACTGGGTGCAGAAATTGCCGGAGGATTTGTACAGCCCCTCCAGCGCCGTGTTTTCCTGCGGCTTGATCTCCACCACCGTTTCCAGGGTGAAGGCGTCCGGCGTGTCGGTCAGGATCAGGTGATCGGGCGTCAGGGTGTAATCGGCGGTGTCCAGGGTCCGGCCATCCAGCGCGACGGAGCGCAAGACCAGCCGCTGGCCGTCCAGCGTCAGGGGTTCGGCACCCGCGTCGGCGCGGTCGGGGTTGCGGCGGATCGCCAGCACGGCGCGGACGGTCGTGACGTCCTCCCCCAGATCGACGCGCAGATCGACGCGGTCGATCCGGTGCGCGGGGGGGCGGTAATCCTGAAGTCGGATGGCCTTCGGCGTGCCTTTGTCCATGATGCCCTGTCTCTTGCTTTTTGAAAGGTTGGTCGCTGGGACTCCGTGGGCAGGGACTGTAGCAAGGCGAAACCGGGCTGTCCCGCCCCGCTTTTGGCAACAAAGCTGCAATCCGCCGACTGTTCGGGTATAGATCGTCCGCCCCATCCGGCGTTTCGGGCGGGGTCTTGCGGGGGACAGGGAACGGATCGGCGGGATGGAAGCGAAAACAAAGACCAGGGACTCGTGGCTGACCGCCGCCTTTGCCGCCATGGCCGAAGGGGGGGTGGAGCAGGTTCGGGTGGAGTTGCTGGCGAAAAAGCTGAAGGTGACGAAGGGCAGCTTCTATTGGCATTTCCGCGACCGCACCGATCTGATGACCGCGCTGCTGGACAGTTGGAAACAGGGCCGCATCGCCGCGATCAAGGAGCAAACCCGGCTGGACGGGCGCGAACCCGCCCGCCAACTGCATGATCTGCTGGCGCTCTACAGCGGCAACAACCCGCGCGGCATGGCGATCGAACTGGCGGTGCGCGACTGGGCGCGCCACGCCCCCGACGCCGAATCCATCGTGGCCGAGGTGGACGGCGAACGTCTGCGCTGCGTGGCCGATCTGTTCGTGGCGCTGGGGCTGCCGCCCGATCAGGCCTTTGCCCGCGCCTATCTCTTCTACGCCTTCGCCTTCGGCCAAGGGCTGCTGGCCCGCTCGACCGGGGCGGAACGGGCCGACGCGATCAAGGCGATCTGCGGCGCGGTGCTGGTCCCCGCCCCGGCTGCCGCCTGAGTTCAGACACAACGACCCCAGACACGCCAAGGCCCCCGTCGGCGAAACGACGGAGGCCTTGATGGTCCGATCTCACCCGGATCAGGCACGATGGGATCAGGCACGATAGGGTCAGGCGCGATAACCCAGGCGCAACGATCCCCAATGGCGGCCGCGCACCACGATGGGCGCATCGACCTCCTTCAACCGCACCATCTGCCCGCCGCCCATGTCGCGGTTGTAGGCCTGCAACAGGAAGGCGCGGGTGTTGCGCGCCGCCGCCAGCCCGGCGCGGTCAGCGAAAACACGGCGGTTGCGGCAATGCGCCGTGTTCCACACCACATCGCCCGGCCGCTGCGGTTCGGAATAGCGGGCGTTGTGGGTCGGCAGATAGCCGACGCTGTTGACCGCCACACAGAATTGGAAGCGCGGGTTCGACGCCAGGATTCGTTCCTGCAAGGTTGGGAACAGCCGGTCGGTCAGGTCGGTGAAGGGGGCCATGAACTGTTCCGGCTCCGTGCCGGGGATGCTGGTCAGCTTGGTGGTGAACAGCGCCTCTTCGGTGATCTGGCCGTTGCGCAGCGCGTCGTCCAGCATCTTGGCCAACGACGCCGCCCCCTCCTGGATGGTGGTGATGAAGGGGCGATCGGTTTCGATCATGCGGTGATAGGCGTCCTCCAACCGGATCGATTCCGCATCGGACAGCTTGGCGAAGGCCAGATGCAGGCCCAGGTCGCTGGTGCCGGCGATGATGGCGGGCAAGTCGCCCGCGTCGCGCAGGATCACACGGACCACGCTCTGTTCGGACAGGGTCGGCAACCCTTTGGTATCGACCAGCAACCCGTCGATGGACAGGTCGAGCATGGTCGCCGAAAAACGGTTGCTGCCCTGGACCAGCGTGATCGGCTCCTCACACGGGATGCGGTCGGAGGTGCGGCGGTCGCCCGCCACCGATTGGCGCAGCGCGATGACCAAGCGGCGCTTCAGGTCGGACACGGCCGATTGCGTGTCGCTCATGCGGCGGCTGACGTCGCGGGCGATGTCGGTGATTTCGTCGGTCTGGTCGCGGATGCTCACGACGTTGACGGTCACTTGCGAGGCCCCTTCGGCGGAGTTGGTGGCGCTGCGCCCGATTTCGGCGTTGGCCGCCGCCTGCTCCTCCACCGCCGCCGCCGTGGCGGACGCCGCCTCGTCAATTTCCTGGATGACCGAAATCACGGTCTGGATGGCCGAGACGCTGCCCGTCACCGCCGCTTTCAACTGGTCGATCTGGCGGGCGATGTCGCCGGTCGCCCGCGCCGTCTGCCCGGCCAGATTCTTCACCTCGCCCGCCACGACGGCAAAGCCCTTGCCCGCCTCACCCGCGCGCGCCGCTTCGATGGTGGCGTTGAGCGCCAGCAGGTTGGTTTGTCCGGCGATGTCGTTGATGAGGCTGGCGACCTTGCCGATCTCCTCCGTCGCCACCTCCATCCGGGTGATGGCCGACGCCGAATCCCGCGCGCTGTCCACCGCGCGCCGCGCCACCTCGCTGGAGCGCGCCGCCTGCCGGGCGATCTCATGCCCGGCGGAGTTCAATTCCTCCGTCGCCGCCGCCACCGAGGAGGCGTTGGCGCTGGCCTGTTCGGACGCCGCCGACACCACGACGGTGTTTTCGCGCAC
Organism: Azospirillum sp.; assembly: GCA_027486405.1. GTDB lineage: Bacteria > Pseudomonadota > Alphaproteobacteria > Azospirillales > Azospirillaceae > Azospirillum. Next base: position 35,311 of record JAIXPD010000026.1, read on the forward strand.
CACCGTCAGCGATTCCATCAGATGGGTGATGCCGTCGCCCGCCCGCCGTCCGGCCTGATCCACGCCGATCCAGGTGGCGTCCAGATCACTTTCGATGGCCTTGCAGGTTTCCAACAGGGTCTGACGGGTCAAGTCCTTCTGCCGGATCTCGACCTCCAGCTTTTCATGCATGCCATAACCGATCTTGGCCTTCATCGCGTTCAGTTCCGCCGCCACCCGCTTGAACTCGGCGATGCGGATCGGTTCGGCCGGGCTGAGATAGTCCCCCAGCGCCACGCGGCCATAGGTCTTTTCCAGGGCCACCAACGGCCCGCGCACCGTGCGCAGGATTCGCCACGCAAACAGGGTGGCCAGCGCGCAACTGACCGCGATGGCGGCCATCAGTTGAATGAAGCGGGCCTTGTAATCCGCCGCCGCCTTCTCATACTCCTCCCGCGCCACGCGGACCTGCAACTCCAGCAGCTTGTCGTTGACGTCGTGCAGTTCCGCAAACATCGGCTTCAGCACCTTGCGGACGTGCAGTTCCAACGCCAGGGAGTTGCTCTCCTTGATGTGGGTCAGGGCCGGAACCGTGGCTTCCTTGTGGAATTTGGCGCTCAACTCCTGATACGTCGCCGCCAGAATGACTTCCTCCGGTGTCAGGTAGGTCGCCAGATAGTCCTTCAGCAGCTTGGCCATGTATTCGATGTTTTCATCGATTTGCTTGACCTGCTCCTTGACCTCCTTGTCAGGCATGCCGTCGCGCAGGCCGATGACCAGATCGGTGACGATCTGCTGGTTTTCGCGGGCGTGGTTGAGGATTTCGCCAATCTGATAGGCCGGAACCGTCCGGTCCTCGTACACCGTGCGCAGCGACTCGTTGGAATCGGACATGCCGTCCAACCCCAGCCAGCCCGCCAGCAGCATCGCCAGGATCAGCACGCTGAACACCGCCGCCAGTTGCCCGGCCACGCTGTGGCGCACCGTTCCAACCAAACGCGCGACGCGGCTGCGCGGAACCAATTCACCCTGGGCCAGAGAGCCGGGGGCCGATCCGTTGCGCATGGCGGCGTACAGCGTTTCCGCCGCCGCCACCTCCTCCCGCGTCGGTTTGGAACGGATGGAGATGTATTCGGTGACCTGCCCATCGGTCAGCACCGGCGTCACATTCGCCCGCACCCAATAGAAATCGCCGGACTTGGCGCGGTTCTTGACCAGCCCCTCCCATGGGTTGCCCGCCTTGATGGTGGCCCACAGGTCGGCGAACGCCTCCTTCGGCATGTCGGGGTGGCGGACCAGATTGTGCGGCGACCCGATCAACTCATGCTCGGCAAAGCCGCTGATCTCGACAAACGCCTTGTTCACAAAGGTGATGCGCCCGCCGGTGTCCGTGCGTGACACCAGGGGAACACCGTCCGCCAGATGCAGTTCAGTCGTGGTGATCGGCATGTTCACGCGCATGACCCTGGTCCACCTTGGTCGTTGCAATGAAAGTCAGCATCCAACAATTGGTCCAAACGCAAAGTCGTCCAGAAACAATATATCGTGGCCTACCAACCGGCGACGTACTGAAGCAATCGCCGTGCCGCAACCGTTAACCAAGAATCAAAGCCAAAATGGTTGATTCGCACGCGAAGAAACGGATGCCGCGCGGAAACGGTCGCAATTTGCGTCGGGATTCGGAAGCGCGTCTGCAATTTGGGAATTTGTCGCGAGACTAAACAGTCATCACCCATTCGATCCACCGAGTGGAATCGCGGTCACGCTCTTGACTTCTTCCATCACCGCGTAGGTGTGGGTTTCCCGCACGCCGCGCGCGGTGGACAACAGCTCCCCCAGGAACAATCTGTATTCATTCATGTCCCGCACCCGCGCCTTGACGAGGTAATCGAACCCACCGGCGACCATGTGGCATTCCATGATCTGGGGCATCCGCAGCACGGTCCCCTTGAAATCGTCGAAATTGTCCGGGGTGGTGCGGTCCAACACCACCTCCACGAACACCAGCATCCCGGCGTCCAACCGGTGGGGGTCGAGCAAGGCGACGTAGCGCTGGATGACCCCGTCATTCTGCAAGCGCTTCACCCGCTCCAGACAGGCGGCCGGGCTGAGATTGATCCGGCGGGCGAGTTCGACGTTGCTGAGCCGCCCATCCTCCTGCAATTCGCGCAGGATCTTGATGTCGGTGGGGTCGAGTGAGCGTTCCATCCCATATATCCAAATTTCATATGGCTTCTCTCTTAAACTATCACGAAAAATTCTGTTTATCACTCCATCAAACGGACCATAATCGGCTTATTTCTCACTATACTGAATTATCTTCACAACAACCTGAGCGATGGACCTGACCATGCTTGCATCCGCCGAGTTCCCCGCCGTGCGTCCGGACCGTGCCGCGATCGTCGCCGCCTACCGCGCCGACGAGGCGCGGGTGCTCGATGGTCTGATCCAGATCGCCGCGCTGCCGCCCGACGCCCGCCGCCGGGTGCAGGACACCGCTGGCGGCTACGTCGCCAAGCTGCGCGAAACCCGCCCGCGCTTCGGCGCGCTCGACGCCTTCCTGCAAGAGTTCGGCCTGTCCACCAAGGAAGGCGTGGCGCTGATGTGTCTGGCGGAAGCGCTGCTGCGCATCCCCGACGCCGAAACCGCCGATCTGCTGATCCGCGACAAGATTGGCGGGGCGGATTGGACGCGCCATCTCGGCAAGGCCGACAGCCTGTTCGTCAACGCCTCCACCTGGGCCTTGATGCTGACCGGCAAGGTGGTGCGGCTGGACGACGAGGACCAGCGCCAGCCCGCCGGCCTGCTGGATCGGTTGGTCAGCCGCGCGGGCGAACCGGTGATCCGTCAGGCGATGATGCAGGCCATGCGCATCCTCGGCCGCCAGTTCGTCATGGGCCGCAGCATCGAAGAGGCGCTGGAGCGCGCCCGCGACAGCGAAAAGCTGGGCTACCGCTATTCCTATGACATGTTGGGCGAGGCCGCCCGCACCCAGGCCGACGCCGACCGCTATCAGGAAACCTACGGCCGCGCCATCGAGTCCATCGGCAAGGCGCGCGGCAACCGCACCGTGCTGACCAGCCCCGGCATCTCGGTGAAGCTGTCGGCCATCCACCCGCGTTACGAGATCGCCCAGCAAGCCCGCGTCATGGCGGAACTGCGCCCGCGCCTGCTGGAACTGGCGTTGAAGGCCAAGGCCGCCGGGATTCACCTGACCGTGGACGCGGAGGAGTCGGACCGGCTCGACCTGTCGCTCGACGTGATCGAGGCGGTGTTCAGCGACCCGGCCCTGAACGGCTGGGAAGGCTTCGGGCTGGCGGTGCAGGCCTATCAGAAGCGCGCCTTGCCGGTCATCGAATGGCTGGGCAATCTGGCCGCGCGCGTGGGCCGCAAGCTGATGATCCGGCTGGTCAAAGGGGCCTATTGGGACAGCGAGATCAAGCGCGGGCAGGAACGCGGGCTGGACAATTACCCGGTCTTCACCCGCAAGGCGTCCACCGACGTGTCCTATCTGGCCTGCGCCCGCAAGCTGTTGAGCCGCCGCGACGTCTTCCACCCGATGTTCGCCACCCACAACGCCCACACCGTCGCCTCGGTGATGGAGATGGCGGGCGACCGCGTCGGCTATGAGTTCCAGCGCCTGCACGGCATGGGCGAACCGCTCTACCACCAGATCGTCGGCCCCGACATGCCGGTGCGCGTCTACGCCCCCGTCGGCAGCCACGAGGATCTGTTGGCCTATCTGGTCCGCCGCCTGCTGGAAAACGGGGCCAACTCCTCCTTCGTCAACCGCATCCAGGACGAACAGGTGCCGATCGCCGACATCGTCGCCGATCCGGTCGCCCGCATCGCCGGTCTGGCGGTGAAGCCGCACCCGCGCATCCCGCTGCCCAAGGATCTCTACGGGGCCGAACGGCTGAACAGCCAGGGCGTCGATCTCAGCGACCCGCTGCTGGTCGGCCCGCTGCTGTCCGGCATGGCCGCGTCCTGGAGCAAGCCGTGGACCGGCGGTCCCATCGTCGGCGGCCACACCCCGGCGGGAACGGGCCGCCCCATCGTCGATCCGGCCAACAACAGCCGCGTCGTCGGCCATGTGGTGGAGGCCACCGCCGAGGATGTCGAACGCGCCCTGGCGCAGGCCAGTGCGGCGCATCACGCCTGGGCCGCCCGCCCGGTGACGGAGCGCGCCGATTGCCTGACCCGTGCCGCCGATCTGATGGAGCGGGACCACCACACCCTGCTCGCCCTGCTGACCCGCGAGGCGGGCAAGGTGTTGCCCGACGCCATCGCCGAACTGCGCGAGGCGGTGGATTTCTGCCGATACTACGCCACCCGCGCCTGCGCCGATTTCCAACCGATGGTGATGCCCGGCCCGACCGGCGAGCGCAACGAGCTGCGCCTGACCGGGCGCGGGGTGTTCGTCTGCATCAGCCCGTGGAACTTCCCGCTGGCGATCTTCGCCGGTCAGGTCGCCGCCGCCCTGGTGGCGGGCAACGCCGTGATCGCCAAGCCCGCCGAACAGACCCCGCTGATTGCGGCGGCGGCGGTCCGGCTGCTGCTGGAGGCCGGGGTCCCGCCCGAGGTCCTGCATCTGCTGCCGGGCGACGGGGCCACGGTTGGCGGCAAACTGGTCGGCGACCGCCGGGTCGCCGGTGTCGCCTTCACCGGGTCGACCGAAACGGCGCACATCATCAACAAGACCTTGGCGACGCGCGGCGGGCCGATCGTGCCCTTCATCGCCGAAACCGGCGGCCAGAACGCCATGCTGGTGGACAATTCCGCCCTGCCGGAACAGGTGGTGGACGACGTGCTGACCAGCGCCTTCCGCTCCGCCGGACAACGCTGCTCGGCCCTGCGGGTGCTGTTCCTTCAGGATGGCATCGCCCCCAAGGTGATCGAAATGCTGAAGGGTGCGGCGGCGGAGCTGCGCTTGGGCGACCCGGCCTTGCTGTCCACCGACGTCGGCCCGGTGATCGACGGCGAGGCGCTGGCGGTGCTGCGCCAGCATGTCGAGCGGATGAAGCGCGAGGCCGTCACGCTGTTCGAAGGCCAACTGCCCTATTCCTGCGCCCAGGGCAGCTTCCTGGCCCCGCACGCCTTTGAAATCGACAGTCTGGCCCAATTGCCGCGCGAGGTGTTCGGTCCGGTCCTGCACGTCATCCGCTTCAAGGGCGACCAGCTTGACGCGACGCTCGACGCCATCGAGGCCACCGGCTACGGCCTGACGCTGGGCGTGCACACCCGCATCGACCGCACCGCCCGCAAGATCGCGGAGCGGATGCCGGTCGGCAACATCTACATCAACCGCAACATGATCGGCGCGGTGGTGGGGGTGCAGCCCTTTGGCGGCGAAGGTCTGTCCGGCACCGGCCCCAAGGCGGGCGGCCCGCGCTATCTGGCCCGCTTCGCCGCCGAACGGACGCTGACCATCAACACCACGGCGGCGGGCGGCAACACCTCGCTGGTGTCGCTGGAAGAGGATTGATCGAGCCTCTGCGCAACACAGGAAAGGGGCAGAGCAGCCGATGGACGCTCCGCCCCTTCGGCGTTTTTGCAACGGTTCCCGCAAAACGGCGCGGGGGTGGTCGGCTTTGGCCCAAGGAAAGCACCCCCCTGTGATTTCCATCATTGAACCGCGTTCGTTGCCCGGTCCATAAAAGGTCTGGATTCGCCTTCAGCCGATTTGGAACGCATGTTGAGCACCGCCGCCCGTTCATCACGGTCATCCTTCCGCCACCGCCTGCGGAAAATGGCAGCCTGTGCGGCGTTGCTGGTCGGGCTTCCGTCCCTGGCCGGTGCCCAACCCGTTTCGACTCCGGTGGTGGGGGCACCCCAGACGGTGGCCCCGGTCGTGGCCCCGGTCGCAGCCACGACCGTTGCCCCCGCCGTGCACAGCCGCCCACCCGCGCCCCGGCACCGCCCGCCGCCCAAGACCTTCGTTTTTGATGAAAACAACCCGACCTGCTGGGACGGCGACCCGGCGGGACCGGCGGTTCTGGCGGCGCTGGCCAACGGCGACGCCGGGTTCCAGGCGCTGGCGCGCGAACAGCCCGAAGAAGCGTTCCGCTGCGCCAGCCTGTTCCCCAGCGACGCCGCCACCGCCATCCTGCATGAGGCGGCGCTCGCCACCCCTTACGACGCCATCAGCGCCATCGAACAAGTGTCGCTGCGCCCCGGCGGGGCGGCCATCATCGGGCGGGCGTTGACGCCCAGCCTGCTGGTGCGCTCGCTCGACAACGGGATGATCTTTTTCGAAACCCGGCACGAGTTGCACAAGCTGATGCCGCCGGACAATCTGATGGCGTTGGAGGTGCAGGCGCGCCGGGCGCTGACCGCCGCCTTCGCCAAGGATCCGGCGGGCCTGTCGGCCAAGATCGGTGCCCTGCTGGACGACATGACCGAGGATTCGGGGCGGGAGCGTTTCCGCATCGTCAACGGCCTGCCGATCCCGGTGCTGTTCGAAATGATCGCCCGCATCGGGCCGCAGCTCTACACCTCGTCCTTTGACGGCATCCTCGACATCCTGACCCTCAAGTTGAAGATGGATCACAAGACCTTCGTCGACTTGGCCCGCGATCCGGTGGCGACACCGCTGTGGGGGGATTTCTTCGCGGCGGTGGTCACGAGCGGGCGCGCCGACACCCTGTTCGGCACGATGGCGGGCAACGCCCGCGATCTGGCGCGCGGCAGCGTGCGGGCGCTGTTGGCCCAGGAAAGCCGCATCGACCCGCCCATCGCAGCCGGGGCGTTGGCCGACGCGATGGACACCAAATCCGAAGAGGTCCGCGCCGCGCTGGAAGACGAGGTGGCGGAGATCCACCGCACCACCACCCTGCCGCTGGTGCGCGCCACCACCGGCGTGGCCGGGGGCATCCACGCGGGTCGCGTCGGCAACCGCCCGACCACCCCGCAATTCGCCGCCGAACGCTTTGCCGAGCGCTACCCGCCCGCCCCCGCCCCGGTGTTGAGCGAAGACCGGCTGTTCCAGAACGGCGTCAACGTCCAGCGGATGACCTTCTACAACGACACCGACGGCAAATCCTCGTTCAGCGGCTTCATCAAGTCGCACCGCGCGGCGGGCTGGGCGATCGAGGAGTATCTCGGCTTCGTCGTCGTCACCAGCCCGGAACGGGCCGGGCGGAGGATCATCATCGTCGCCGACACCCCCGACGGCGGCGAGAATGGCCGGATGGCCGTGCAGCTGTGGCTGCACCACAAAAACCTCGTGCCCAGCGTGGTCGTGCATCGCGGCCACAGCTATCACGAGGAAGACACCATGCCGGAGATTTCGACGAACACGGCCTTTGTCTTCTGGGGATCCTGCGGCGGGCAGTTGCGCCTGCGCGCCACCTTGGAACAGGCCCCGGACGCGCTGGTGCTCGCCACCCAGAACATCGGAACCGCGCTCGTCAACCAGGCCCTGTTGCGGACCATCGAAGACCGGCTGCTGATCGACGGAACCATCAACTGGACCAAGGTGTGGACCGACGCCGAGGCCAAGATCCGTGACCGCCGCTTCGCCGCCTACTCCCGGCCCGACCAGAACTCCACCCTGCTCGCCCTGCGCGCCTGGCGGATGCAGACCGAAGGGGTGCCGAAGCTGCTGCACGCGTCGGCCAGCCCAAAGACCCCATCGGCGGCTCCAGCGACGCTGACCGGCCCGATCCCGACGCCCATCGCCCCCACCGCCTGGACGGCCCCGCCACCACCGCGCCACCGTCCCGCCACAACCTCCACGGCCACCTTGCCCGACACCCCGCCCATCGCGCCGATCATGCGGTGAGGACCGATCACGGCAGCGCGTCGATCCGTTCGATCTCATCCAGTTCAGCGCCACTGACCGTGACCGCCTGCACCAGGATGCCGCTGCCCGGTGGCCCCGGAACCAGCAGAACCGCCGACACCCGGCGATAGGCCGGAAAGGACAAGCCGTCGATCAACTCTTCCTCAAGCTCGACGCTGTAGGAGCCGGGCGGTTGCACACCGTCCAGGCCCGACACGCGAAAGGGTTTGACGAAGGTGGCAACGCGTTGGCTTTTGCGCAGGAACTGCGTCATGGCGTGACCCTCTCCGACGTCGACAGCCGGTTCAACGCCTCCGTCAGCCAAGGGGCGCGGATCGTCCGGTCCCGCTGCGCCCACGGCACATTCGTCGCGTTCGCCGCCTCGTACAGGCGCTGCGCCAACGCTTCGACCGCCATCTGCCCATCCAATTGGCTTTCGCGCGCGACCCGCTCGCGCCCGCTGTCGAGGCCCTTGACCCGGTATTGACGCTCGCCCAGTTCCGGCGGCAACAGGCGTTCCACCCGATGGTCGCCGCGCGGCGCGCCGCGCTTCACATCGGGCGCGGAAAAATGGACAACCTGTCCGATATGGTATTTCGGCCCGTTCATGGCACGTCTCCCGTCCTGCCGCCTCTGCCTGCCTGTCCCCGGATGACCCGCCGCAGCGGCGTCACGCGAGGCGGGCGGTGGCGGGCGGCCGCATCGCCGCGCCGTTCGGCGCGGTCGTCACCGTGTCAGCCTTGCGGCCATCCTGCCGGTCGGCGGCCTCCGCACGGATGGCGCACAGCAGCGCCTGCGCCGAAGCCCGTTTTTCCGGCACCCCGCTGCGGGCCTGCTGTTCGGCGTTGATCGCCAAGGTGTGAAGATCATCCGCCCCCATACCCGGAAGACGGTCGATCATGGCGATCACCAACCCGCCATCCCCACGCCCCGGCCGGGCAACGGGAAGGCGCGCCACCGCCGCGCGCGCGCGGGCGGCGGACCGTCCGCCGCTCTGCCACCCCGAAAGCCACCCTTGCGCGGACCGGCTGCCGATGGGGTGCGGATTCGCATCCCGCGTCAGACCCGCGTCGGCCGCCAAACGCCCCGCGAGAAACGCAACGCGTTCCCACTGGTCATCGTTGCCACACGGGGCGGAGGGCGCGGCGTTGCCGTTTGTCATTGCCAATGTTGTCTTTCTGAAAAGATACAGTCATTATGATCCCACACACCAAAATCCCAAAACATTATCGCGCCTGATCTCGGAAAAATATTTTCGTATCGCTGCATCAATTTTTGGCGACGATTGTCCGATCCAATGGTGGATTTTTGGGATAATCTGATTTCCGATATGACGGAGTTGAGCTTGAAATCCATCTTATTTTTCTTTGGTTGCCTGCTGTTCACCGGCATCGGTGGTGCCCTTCTGATCCATGGTGCGCCGCGCGCCGGATCGGATGAGGCCGTGGCCGCCGCCCAACAGGCGCAAAACGAGTGGGAGCGGGAGCGTTCCAGCAACGTCATCGCCAACCGGGGATGGAACGGCGTGCCGCGCCCCTCCGATGCGCCGGGTGTTCCGGCAAAACCGTTGCCTCTGGTCGGCGGTGCGTTCGCGTCGCTGATCGCCGTCTGGCTTGGCGTGCGCGCCTGGCGACACCGCCAACATTGAAAGGCTTCTTCCATGTTCGTCGTTGACAGCGCCATGGCCGCCGCGATCCGCACCGCCTACCGTGAAAGCGGGGTGACGGCGGCTGTGTTGATCCTGCGGCATCACATTCCCGGTCTGGACAACGACGACGAGGCCGGGCGGTGGGCGCGCACCATCGCGGGCTGGCCCATCCTGCCCCCCGACCTGCCCCCGCCCGTCAAAAAGCGGTCCCGCTCCACCAACGCCTGACCAAGCCTGCCCCCCTTACCCGGGAATCTCGTCGGTCCACACGCGGAATCCGGTCAGCGTGTTCGGGCCGAAAGTGTGGGTCAACGGCACGTCGGCGGCGTCACGGCCTTGGGCGATCAGCACCCGCCCGATCCGGCGGGCGTTGTTGCGCGGGTCGAAGACGTGCCAGCGCCCGCCGAGATAGACCTCCATCCACGCCGCGAAATCACCGGCCGAATGGGGCGGTGGCGTGCCGATGTCGCTGATGTAGCCGGTGCAGTAGCGGGCCGGAATGTTCATGCACCGGCAAAAGGCGACGGCGAGATGGGCGTAATCCCGGCACACGCCGCGCCGCTCGGCGTAGGCCTGGACCGCCGTGCGGGTCGGGCGGGAATGCTCGTACCCGAACTGGATGTGGTTGTGGACGAAATCACAGATCGCCTGAACCCGCGCCCAACCCGGCGGTGTGGTTCCGAACAAACGCCACGCCTCGTCCGCCAACACATCGGTTTCGCAATAGCGGCTGCCCAGCAGAAACAGCAGCACGTCCGCCGGCAACTCCTCCACCTTGTGTTGGCCCGCGTCCGCCGCGATGGGGTCGGGCTGGCCATTGTCGCGGATGACGCTGTCGCTGGTCAGCGAAAACAGACCGGCGGGTGCCACCAGACGGCTGCACCAGTTGCCGAAGCTGTCGCGGTAGCCCTGGATCGGCACCAGCGGGTTGGTCCGCACATGGTCGGGGCTTTCCAACGCCGCCACCCGCGAATAATGCACGTTCAACAGCACGATCATCGGCGTCGGCGCGGCAAAGGAATAGGTCAACTCATAGCCCAAGCGAATGCGCATGGAGCGGTCTCCCAAAAAGGACCGAAGCTGAAAGGAACAGGCGGCCAGGCCACGGTCGCCGGATGCGAACGCGGTGTGGGGGCCGGGTTGACGGGAACGCAAGGGGGCTGAAACAACCCGAACGCACCAATCATGGCACGCGCGTCAACCCAGCGGCCAGCGTTGATTCGTCGGCGGAGGGGCCGAGCGTGAAAAAAGGGACCCTCCCGCGCGCAACCGGGAAAAGTGCCTGAAAAACAAGCGGTTTCAGCCCAATTCCGAGGCGGCTGGAACCGGATGCCGGAACCGGATGCCGGGTCAGCGCGTCGGTCGGGTGAAGGCCGCGCGGGCGCGCTCGGCCTCGGCACGGATGGCGCAGCCGTCGGCGTGGTCGTTGATGAGGCCCATCGCCTGCATGAAGGCGAACACCGTGGTCGGCCCGACAAAGGCCCAACCGCGCTTTTTCAAATCCTTCGACATCGCCACCGATTCAGCCGACGTGGTGGCCGATTGCGGCGGCGGGCGGGTGGCCGGATCGGGTTCGAACCGCCAGACATAGGCGGCGAGCGAGCCTTCCGCCGCGATCAACTCCTGCGCCCGGCGGGCGTTGTTGATGACCGCCTCGATCTTGCCCCGGTGGCGGACGATGCCCGCGTCGGTCAACAGACGGGCAACATCGTCGTCGGTGAAGGCGGCGACGCGGTCGATGGCAAAGCCGTGAAAGGCGGCGCGGAAATTCTCCCGCTTGGCCAGAATGGTCCGCCAGCTCAAGCCGGACTGGAAGGCCTCCAGACACAGCTTTTCAAACAGGCGCTGGTCATCGCCAACCGGAAAGCCCCATTCCGCGTCGTGGTAGGCGAAAAACTCCGGGGCCGCCGCGCACCAGCGGCAGCGGGGACGGCCATCGGGACCGGGAATCGTCGCGCTCATCGCTCACCCTTTCACACAGTCACGGACGCCAGACGGGGGACCACAAACACGGATGCGGAACGGATTGGCGGGAGCACGCCCCCGCCAATCCACGCACGCCATTACTGTCCTAATGATAGGACAAATATCCGCTGCGCATCAAGCCCCGATCAGGCGGCTTGCGCCTGGGTTTCGGCGGCGACCAGATCGGCGATGCTGACGATGGGCATCCCATGCTCGCGGGCGAACACGACCAGTTCGGGCAGGCGGGCCATGCTGCCGTCCGGGTTCATCACCTCGCACAGCACACCCGCCGGGGGCCGCCCGGCCCATTGCATCAGGGCGACGGTCGCCTCCGTGTGGCCGCGTCGGGCCAGCAGACCGCCAGGATGGGCGCGGATGGGGAAGACATGGCCGGGGCGGGCCAGATCCTCGGGCCGGCAATCATCGGCCACCGCCGTGCGGACGGTGGTGACGCGGTCGGCGGCGGACACGCCGGTGGTCACGCCGACCCGCGCCTCGATCGACACCGAAAAGGCGGTGCCGAAGCGCGAGGAGTTGGCCGACACCATCGGCGGCAGGTCGAGCGCCCTCATCCGCTCGTCGGTCAGGATCAGGCAGACGATGCCCGAACAGGTGCGGATCAGCAGCGCCATCTGCTCCACCGTCAGGCTGTCGGCGGGGAAGATGATGTCGCCTTCGTTCTCCCGGTCCTCGTCGTCCACCACGATGACGCCGCCACCGAGGCGGATGGCGTCAACCGCGCGGGCGACCCGTTCCCGGGCGTCGCCGAAGGGGCTGAGAAGGCTGTCTTGCTGGGTGCGCTGGTGGTTGTCTTTGTGATTGATCTGATTCATGGCACTCACTCCGTTTCTGGGCGAGCCTGAATCAGGGCGCAAAAGAGGGTTCGGCCCCCGGGGTATCCCCCGGAACGCCGCGCACGGACCCGCGACGGCACCAACGCGCTTGCGCGTCGGGTGCCCCCGTTGACCCGCTCATTCTCTTCCATCCAGACTGTGACGGTCGGCCCCGGAGTTTCACCGGATCTGCTGACCCCACCGCCGCAAGGACGATGGGCGCTCGCGGGCTTGCCGTTCCGTGGAACGGATCACCGCCGGTCGGGACTTTCACCCTGCCCTGAGAACAAGCGTATGGACGCCGCCCCACCAGGGACGGCACCCTGCACCTAGCCGGACGCGCGGGCCGCTGTCAACGCGGCCCCCACGCAGACCAGGGTTCCGCAGACCGGGGTTCCGCAGGCGCGACCGCGCGCGCAGGCACGGCCGATCACCGATCACGACGCAGATGACGACACCGATGACGACACCGATCTACCTCGACCATCTGGCCTCGACCCCGCTCGCCCCCGGGGTGCTGGACGCGATGCTGCCCTGGCTGTCGGCGGCGGCGGTGGGCAACCCGCACGCCGCCCACCGGCCCGGCTGGCGCGCCGCCGAGGCGATCGAGGCGGCGCGGGCGGAGGTGGCGGCCCTGGTCGGCGCGCCGCCGGGGGCCGTGCTCTTCACCTCCGGCGCGACGGAGGCGAACACGCTGGCCCTGCTGGGCGCGGTCCCGCCGGGCGGGGCCTGCGTGCTGTCGGCGGTCGAGCACGCCAGCGCGCTGGGCTGCGCGCCGGAGCTGCGGCGGCGCGGCCATCCGGTGACGGTGCTGCCGGTGGACGGCGACGGCCGCGTCGATCCCGACCGTTTGGCCGCCACGCTCGCCCGCCTGCCAACCCCGGCGCTGGTGTCGATCATGGCGGCGAACAACGAGGTCGGGACGCGCCAACCGCTGGCCGAACTCGCGGCGGTGACGCGGGCGCGGGGCGGGCGCTTCCACAGCGACGCCGCGCAGGCGGCGGGATGGGGCATGGTCGATGCGACGGGATTGGGCCTGGATCTGGTCAGCCTGTCCGGCCACAAGCTGGGCGGGCCGATGGGCATCGGCGCGCTGGTGATCGGGGATGGGGGGATGGGGGATGGGGTGGCGCTGCGCCCGCCCTCCCCCGGCGGTGGGCAGCAGCGGGGCTTGCGCCCCGGAACCCTGCCGACGGCGCTGTGCGTCGGCTTCGGCGTTGCCTGCCGTCTGGCCCGCTCACACGCGGCGGCGGACGCCCGGCGGGTGGCGGGCTTGCGGGACCGGCTGTGGGCGCGCCTGTCGGCTGCGCTGCCCGGCCTGCGCCGGAACGGCGCGCCCGATGGGCTGCCCGGCTGCCTGAGCGTCACCCTGCCCGGCCTGGACGCCGCCGATCTGCTGCTCGGCCTGCCCGATCTGGCCGCCGCCACCGGATCGGCCTGCCACAGCGATGCGGCGGAACCCTCCCACGTTCTGCGCGCGCTGGGCCGCTCGGCGGAGGAGGCCCACGGAACCCTGCGCTTCGGCCTGGGCCGGACCACCACGGCGGAGGAGGTGGAGCGCGCCGCCGATTGGGTGATCGCCGCCATCGGCGATGGAACCGCCGACACGCTCCGCGACATCTTGCCCGCGCGCGCCTCTTCCCCCACGCCGCGAAAGGGGTAGGCTGGTCGCACGCGCCACCCACCCGCGAGGCCCCGCCATGACAGGCCCCACCATGATCGACACGCCCGGCTTTCCGCCCGATTTCCTGTGGGGGGCCTCGACCTCCGCCTATCAGGTCGAAGGGGCGGCGAAGGAGGATGGGCGCGCGCCCAGCGTCTGGGACAGCTTTTGCAATCTGAAAGGCCGGGTGGACAACGGCGACAGCGGCGATGTCGCTTGCGACCATTACCACCGCTACGCCGACGATGTGGCGCTGATGGCCGGGCTGGGGTTGAACGCCTACCGCTTTTCCGTGTCCTGGCCGCGCGTGCTGCCGCAGGGGACCGGCGCGCCCAACGGCAAGGGCCTGGATTTTTACGACCGCCTGATCGACGCGCTGCTGGCGGCGGGAATCGAACCCTGGCTGTGCCTCTATCACTGGGATTTTCCGCAGGCCTTGCAGGACCGGGGCGGTTGGGCCAACCGCGACAGCGTGGGGTGGTTCGCCGATTACAGCGCGCTGTGCGCCCGCCGCTTCGGCGACCGGGTGAAGCGCTGGGCGACGGTGAACGAGTTTTCCGTCTTCACCCTGTTCGGCTTCGCCTTTGGCTGGGGCGCGCCCAGCATCGCCGACCGGGCGGTGCATCTGAAGGTCATCCACCACGTCAACCTTGCCCACGGCGCGGCGGTGGATGTGGTGCGCGCGCTGGTGCCGGGGGCCTCCATCGGTGCCGTTCACAGCGTCCAGCCGATGCGCCCGGAAACCGACCGGCCGGAGGATGTCGAGGCCGCCGCCCTGTTCGACGAGCATTGGAACTGGGCCTTCCCCGACCCGCAATTGCGCGCCCACTACCCCCGCCGCATCGCCGAGGCCATCGACCCCTATGTCCAGCCCGGCGACCTGGCGCGGATCGCCCGCCCGGTGGACTGGTTCGGGCTGAACCACTACGCCCCGGTGTATGGCCGCAAGGATGACAGCCTGATCTGGGGCTTCGGCTTTGGCGCGCCACCGCCGGAGATGCCGCGCACCGACGTCGGGTGGCCCTATGACCCCAGCGCCTTCCGCGACGTGCTGCTTGACCTGACCCGGCGTTACCGCCTGCCGATCTATGTGACCGAGAACGGATTCGGCACCAAGGAGGACGAACGGCCCGACGCCGACGGCCGGGTGCGGGACGACAAACGCATCGGCTATCTGCGCGACTGCATCGGCATGATGGCCCGCGCGCGGGCGGAGGGGGCCGACGTGCGCGGTTACTTCGTCTGGT
The DNA here is from genome assembly GCA_027486405.1 of Azospirillum sp. Lineage (GTDB taxonomy): Bacteria > Pseudomonadota > Alphaproteobacteria > Azospirillales > Azospirillaceae > Azospirillum. The sequence continues at coordinate 50,429 of JAIXPD010000026.1, forward strand.
CGCTGCTGGACAATTTCGAATGGGGCGGCGGCTATGGCACCCGCTTCGGCATCGTCCGCGTCGATTACGAAACCCAAGCCCGCATCCCCAAGGAGTCGGCGCGCTGGTACGCCGACGTGATCCGCCGCTCCCGCAATCCGGGATAAAACTCTGGCACCGCACACGGGCTTGCGCACAGATATTGCGGATGGAGCGAACAATCCGCATGGCCATGTCCGGATGACCCTCCCCCCACCACCAACGCGCAAAAATTTTTGCGCGGCTTGGGCGCACACTCGGTTCACACATCACACGAACCGAGGACGCAGACATGGACGGCATGGCGGGCGGCGGCCTGTTGGACGAACCGGCGCGCGTTGACCAGAGCTATCGCCTGGACGACCGTTACACCCGCGCGCACGGACAGGTGTTCCTGACCGGGACCCAGGCGCTGGTCCGCCTGCTGCTGCTGCAACGCGAGCGTGACGCCCGGGCCGGGCTGAACACCGCCGGATTCGTCAGCGGCTATCGCGGTTCCCCCCTGGGCGGGTTGGACATGGCGCTGTGGCAGGCGCGCCCGCATCTGGACCGCTGCGCCATCCGCTTCGTCCCCGGCGTGAACGAGGATTTGGGGGCGACCGCCGTGATGGGCAGCCAACAGGTGGAGTCCTCCCCCGACGCCACCGTCGATGGCGTCTTCGGCTTGTGGTACGGCAAGGGGCCGGGGGTGGACCGGGCGGGCGACGTGCTGAAGCACGCCAACGCCTATGGCAGTTCGCCGCGCGGCGGGGTGCTGGCGATTGCCGGGGACGATCACGGCTGCGTGTCGTCCAGCATGCCCCATCAAAGCGATCTGGCGATGATCGCCTGGTCGATGCCGGTGCTCAACCCGTCGGGCGTGCGCGAGTATCTGGATTTCGGCCTGTATGGCTACGCCCTGTCGCGCTTTTCCGGCTGCTGGGTGGGATTCAAGGCGATTTCGGAAAGCGTGGAGAGCGGGGCCACCGTGCAACTCCCCGCCCTGGATCACGCCTTCGCCCCGGTGGATGTCACCCCGCCGCCGGGCGGCCTGCATTACCGCTGGCCCGATTTGCCCAGCCTGCGCATCGAAGAACGGCTGGCCGCCAAGATCGCGGCGGTCAAGGCCTTCGCCCGCGTCAACCGCATCGACGGCCCGGTTTTGGGGCGGGGCGGCTGGCTGCGGATCGTCACCACCGGCAAGGCCCATCTCGACCTGATGGAGGCGCTGCGCCTGCTGGGCATCGGCGCGCGCGAGGCGGCGGAGCTGGGCCTGTCGGTCCACAAGATCGGCCTGTCCTGGCCGTTGGAACCCGATGGCGCGCTCGACGCCGCGCGCGGGGCCGACGAGATCCTGGTGGTGGAGGAAAAGGCCCCGGTGGTCGAGGGCCAGTTGAAGGATCTGCTCTACCATCTGCCCGATGGGGAACGCCCGCGCGCCCTGATCGGCAAGACCGACGAACAGGGTGCCCCCCTGCTGCCCGCCACCGGAGAGCTGCGGCCCTGGATCGTCGCCAAGGCACTGGTGTCCCGCCTGCACCGCCGGTTCCCCGACCGGGGCTTCGCCGACCGGCTGGCCACGCTGCTGCCGGTGGACGCCGCCCCCCGCCCGTCGGTGGCGCGCACGCCCTATTTCTGCTCCGGCTGCCCGCACAACACATCGACCAAGGTTCCGGAGGGCAGCACGGCGCTGGCCGGGATCGGCTGCCACTTCATGGCCTCCTGGATGGACCGCGACACCGTGGGGCTGGCCCAGATGGGGGGCGAGGGGGTGAGCTGGGTCGGGCAATCGCCCTATGTCCGCCGCCCGCATATTTTCCAGAATCTGGGCGAGGGCACCTATTTCCACTCCGGCCTGCTGGCGATCCGGCAGGCCATCGCCGCCCAAATCAACATCACCTACAAGATCCTGTTCAACGACGCCGTCGCCATGACCGGCGGTCAGCCGGTGGACGGGCCGATTTCGGTGGACGCCATCACCCGGCAACTGGCGGCCGAGGGCATCACCCGCATCGCCCTGGTCAGCGACGCGCCGGAGCAATTCGGGCCGCGCTCCGGCCTTGCCCCCTTCACCACCATCCACCACCGCGAGGAGATGGACGCGGTCCAGCGCGAGTTGCGGGAGATCCCCGGCGTCACCGCCCTGATCTACGAACAGACCTGCGCGGCGGAAAAGCGTCGCCGCCGCAAGCGCGGCACGCTGGCGGATCCCGCCCGCCGGGTCGTCATCAACGACGCGGTGTGCGAGGGCTGCGGCGATTGCGGGCAGAAATCGAACTGCCTGTCGGTGCTGCCCAAACCCACTGCGTTCGGCGTGAAGCGCCAGATCGACCAATCCAGTTGCAACAAGGATTTTTCCTGCGTCGAGGGTTTTTGCCCCAGCTTCGTGTCGGTGATGGGCGGGCGGCTGCGCAAACCCGACCCGGCTGTGGTCGCCGCCCGCTACGCCGACGCGCTGGCCGCCCTGCCGCCACCGGTGCGGACGGCCAGCGACGACCCGGCGGACATCCTGATCGCGGGCGTCGGCGGGACCGGCGTCGTCACCATCGGCGCGCTGCTCGCCATGGCCGCGCATCTGGAGGGCAAGGCGGCGTCGGTGCTGGATTTCATGGGCTTCGCGCAAAAGGGCGGGGCCGTCTACAGCTATCTTCGGGTCGCGCGCGACGCCGACCGGCTGAATCAGGCCCGCATCGACCCCGGCCAGGCCCAATTGGTGCTGGCCTGCGACACGGTGGTCGCCGCCGCCCCCGACGCGCTGCGCACCATCCGGCTGGGGCGGACGCGGGTGATCGCCAACGCCTATGTCGCGCCGACCGGGGCCTTCACCCGCGACGCAACCCGGTTGCCCGACGCCGGTGCCTTGCTTGGCGGTCTGCGCCGCGCCGCCGGGCCGGAACGGGTGGAGGTGGTGGACGCCAACCGCCGCGTCACCGCCCTGTTCGGCGACAGCATCCTCGCCAACGTCTTCCTGATGGGCTACGCCTTTCAAAAGGGCTTGCTGCCGATGGGGTTGGAGGCGTTGACCCGCGCCATCGCGTTGAACGGAACCGGGGTGGCCGCCAACGAACGCGCCTTCGCCTTTGGCCGCCTTGCCGCCCACCGACCCGAGGCGCTCGCCGATCTGGGCGCGGAGGAGGAGGCCCCCACCGAAGCGTTGCCGGACCTGATCGAACGCCGCGCCGCCTTCCTCACCGCCTATCAGGATCGCGCCTACGCCGACCGTTACCGCGCCCTGGTCGAGCGGGTGCGGCGGGCCGAACAGCGCGTGGCCCCCGGCTCCACCGCGCTGGCCGACGCGGTGGCGCGCAGCGCCTTCAAACTGATGAGCGTCAAGGACGAGTATGAGGTCGCCCGCCTGCACAGCGACCCGGCCTTCCTCAAAAGCCTCGACGACCGCTTCGAGGGGGATTGGACGCCGGTCTTCCACCTCGCCCCGCCACTGCTGGCGACCAACCGCAACGCGGCGGGCGAGCCGCGCAAGATCGCCTTCGGGCGCTGGATCCTGCCGCTGTTCCGGGGCTTGGCCGGGTTGAAGCGGCTGCGCGGAACCCCGTTCGACCCCTTCGGCCACACCCAGGAACGCCGGATGGAACGCGCCCTGATCACCCGCTACGAGGCCACGGTGGCCGACATCCTCGATCATTTGACGGCGGACCGGCTGGCGACCGCCGTGGAGCTGGCGGCCCTGCCCTTGGAAATCCGGGGATTCGGTCACGTCAAGGAACGGGCGCTGGCGGCGGTCGAACCGCGTTGGCGCGCCTTGACCGACCAACTGCACGCCCCGGCGTCGAGCAAACCGGTCGCGCGAGTCGGGTGATCCGCTGGAGATCCAGCAGCATGGCGCGAGTCGGCGGCCCTCCCGATTCGCGCCCCCAACCCCGCAGACACCCCCGCAACGCCCCCCGCAACGCCCTGGCCACCCGCCGGGGCGTTCGCTGTTTTCGGCACCGCCGGAGCGGGCCGCTTTCCGCCATTCCGCACACCAACCGGGCCGCGACGCATCGGCGCAGACGCACCGGGGCGTGTCGCGCCGCTTTCCTCCCGCCCGCTGCGGTGGCAAAAGCGTCGGAGAATTTTTCTCACCACGCGCAGGGGGCTGGTGATGATCCGGAGTTCTTCTTAGGATGCGGTCGTGTATAGTCCATGCCGTTCGGCTTAGTCCCGTTCTCTCAAACGCCCTCCTGACCCACCGGGAACCGCAACGAGTGTCGTGATGAGCAAATCGATTGAGGGCATTTCCAACTGGATGCACATGTTCCGTTGGATCGTGAAGCTCATCCGCGACGAGTATGGCGTTGATGAAGCGTTGCTGACCCGGAACGCCACGCTGGAAACCGACATCGGCCTGACCATCGACAAGGTCGAACAGGTGCTGGAGTTCATTTCCGACAGCTTCGACATCCGTTTCCCCGAGGGGACGCTGGACGAGCTGGTGCGGTTGGAGGAGCTGTGCCTGCTGGCAAGCTGGATCAAGGGCTATTACAAGCGCCCGGATTTCATCTCCGACGATTTCGAGGCGCGCTGCCGCGCCATCAACACCATCGCCTGACCGCCTTTCACCCCAGCGACCCACCCAACCAGCGGGAGGACGCATGACCACCCACCCCTATCCGCCCGGTTTCGTCTGGGGCGTGTCCACCTCCGCCTATCAGATCGAGGGAGCCGCCGCCGAGGACGGGCGCGGCCCCAGCGTCTGGGACACCCGTTGCCGCACGCAAGGCGGGGTGGTGAACGGGGACACCGGCGACGTCGCCTGCGACCATTACCACCGCTGGGAGGAGGACGTCGCCCTGATGACAGGGCTGGGGGTGGACGCCTACCGCTTCTCCGTCGCCTGGCCGCGCGTGCTGCCGCGCGGGCGCGGCGCGGTGAACCAGGCCGGGTTGGATTTCTACGACCGGCTGATCGACCGGCTGCTGGACGCAGGCATCGAACCCTGGCTGTGCCTGTATCACTGGGATTTGCCGCAGGCGCTGCACGATCTGGGCGGCTGGTCCAGCCGTGATTGCGCCGGATGGTTCGCCGATTACACCGCCCTGTGCGCCAAACGGTACGGCGACCGGGTGAAACGCTGGATCACCTTCAACGAGTTTTCCGTCTTCACCCTGTTCGGTTACGCGATTCCCTGGGCCGCCCCCGGCATTGTCGACCGCACCCAGCATCTGCGCGCCATCCACCACGTCAACCTCGCCCATGGCGACGGGGTGGCGGTGTTGCGCGCGCTGGTTCCCGGTGCGTCCATCGGCGCGATCCACAACCGGCAGATCGTCATCCCGGAAACCGACACGGCGGACAACCGGGCGGCGGCAGCGCTGCTGGACGAGCATTGGAACCTTGTGTTCTGCGACCCGCAGATCCTCGGCCATTACCCGCCGCAAACCGCCGAGCACATCGCCCCCCATGTCCAGGCGGGCGACATGGCGCGCATCGCCCAACCGACCGACTGGTTCGGCCTGAACCATTACGGCCCCATCTTCGCCAAGGCCGATCCGTCGCGGGTCTGGGGCTATGGCTGGGGCGACGCGCCGCCCGATTCCCCCACCCACGGCGTGGGCTGGGCCATCTTCCCCGACGCCTTCCGGGACGAACTGTTGACCATCCACCGCCGCTACCGGCTGCCCATCGTGGTGACGGAAAACGGCTGCGGCGGCAGCGACACGGTGGAAGCGGACGGCAGCGTCAACGACCCGCACCGCATCCGCTATCTGACCATCTACAACGAGGCGCTGCGGGCGGCGATGGCGCAGGGGGCCGACGTGCGCGGCTATTTCCTGTGGTCGCTGTTGGACAATTTCGAATGGGGCAGCGGGTACGGCCAGCGCTTTGGCCTGATCCACGTCGATTTCACCACGCTGAAGCGCACGCCCAAAGCCTCGGCCCGCTGGTACGCCGACCTGATCGCCCAGGCCCGCGCGCCCCGCCTCATCGCCACATAACCGTCAGTTGGTCGCCGTGGCCTTGGGCGACAGCACGTAATCGCCGCCTTCGTCGTAACCTGCGGCCTTGATGACGCCGTATTGCGGGGTTTGCGGCACATCGCGGGTCACATCCTCGCGCACCTGCTCGTACAGCTCGAAGCCGCCGCTTTCGCGCGGCAGAGCGCGGATGCGAGCCATCAGCGCGGTGGCGAAGGGCGAATTCGTCTCACCATCGGCCACCGGCTCGTCCCCGCCCGACGACAGCGCCATCACCGAGCGGCGTTGCCGCAACTCCTCGCCCGTCTTGGCCCGGCTGGCGGCGTCAAGCTTCTGCTCCTTGGTGAAGGCCCCGGAATAGCAACTGTCCGACACCAGCAACACCTGTTTGGCGGGCATCCGGTTCAGGAAGCGGGCGATGTCGTTGTTGGACACCCAATTGCGGGCGCTGGTGGTTTCCGCGTCGGCGGGCAGCCAATAGCCGGTTCCGGTTTCGGCCAGCTCATAGCCATGACCGGCGTAATAGACCATCACCTGATCCTGCTCCGTCACTTCGCGCCCCAGCTTGCGCAGGGCATCGGCGATCTGCGCCTTGGTCGGGTTGCGCAGCACACGGGTTTCGTAGCCCAACCGCTCGTTCAGCGCCAGGCCCACCTCTGCCACGTCCGCCGCCGGAGTCCCCAGCGCCGGAATTTCCGGGTTGCGGTAGGTGTCGACCGCGATCATCAGCGCCAGCTTGCGCCCCTCCGTCACCGTCGGTGGCGCGGCGGCGGCGGTGGCCGGGGCTTGCACGGCGATGCGGCGCTCCTTCGTCGCCCCGGTGTCGTCGGTGACGGTCAGGATGGCTTCGGTCTGGCCGGGGGCGATGACCAGATTGGCACCGAAGCGCCCCTGCTCGTCCACAAACACCCATTGGCCGTTGACGCGCGCCTCGGCCACCCGTTCGTTGCTGTCGATCAGGCCGCGCACGAGCGCGCGGGTGCGGCGCGCGCCCGCGTTGGCGAACTCCACGATGTTGGGCGGCGGGGTCCCGTCGTTGGCGCGGGACGGAAACAGATCGGCCGCGCCGGGATCCGCCGCCAGTTGGCGCAGCGCCCCAGCCAGCGACCGGGTCCGCTGCTCCCGCCGCACCCGCTGGTACATGGCCAGATAGGTTTTGGTCGTCGCCGGATCATAGCCCGCCTGCTTCAGCACGGATTTGACCTCGGCGTAGGCCGCCCGCCCGCTGGTCGCGGTGGTTTGCAGCAAGCCCCCCACCTGCTTGGCCACCGGATCGGGGCTGTTGACCAGCCCGGTGACGATGGCGGCCACCGGAACGCTTTGGAAGACGGCCTTTTGTTCGGTGATGGTCATGCCGCTGCTGGCGACCGTCGCCACCGCCTGGGTGATCGCGCCGGTGGTGGCCGCCTGCGTCACGGTGCTGGCCGCCGCCTGCACCACCGGCGACGTCAGAACCTGCGGGCTGGGCTGCGACAGGGTCGCCCCGGTGGTGTAGGCCACCGTCGCGGTCGCCGAGAACGTCACCGTCTCACCGCTGGCCAAGGCCACGACCGCCGGCGTGGGGGTGGCGGGCGGCGACACCGGCGGCGTCGTTCCCGAGGAACCGGTGTTTGCGGCGGTTTGCGCGCTCGCCGCCTGGGGCGTGGTGTCCGACGTCGATTGCCCGCCGCTGCCGGTTGCGGACGATGATGAGGGCGACGCGTTGGCGGTTCCGATTCCATTGGCCACCGCCGCCCCATCCCGCGTCACCGCTGGCGGAGACACCGGGGACGCGGTAGGCGTTTCAAGGGCGGTCAGGAACGTCCTTGGCTCGGCGCTGCGCGTCACCACCGGGTTGCTTCCCACGACCGGGGGGGGCGGCGGAGGCGGTGCGAGCACCGGTGGTGGTGGCGGAGCGGGCGGAACCCGCGACACCGTCTGCAACACCGAATCGACCGTTTGGCCGGATGTCTGCACCACGCTGGGGGGCAGCACCGGGGGTGACACCGGGGGCAACACCGGACCAACGACCGGGGGCAAAACGGGTGGAGTCACCGGAGGAAGAACCGGCGGCAAAACAGGGGGAATCACCGGCGGCGACACCGGGGGTGTCTCAGGCGGCGTGACCGGCGGTGAAACAGGCGGAACCACCGGCGGGGACACCGGGGGCGGCTCAGGCGGCGTGATCGGCGGTGAAACCGGTGGAACCACCGGCGGGGACACCGGGGGCGGCTCAGGCGGCGTGACCGGCGGTGAAACGGGGGGAATCACCGGCGGCGACACCGGGGGCGTCTCAGGTGGCACAACCGGTGGCGAAACCGGCGGAACCACCGGTGGCGATACCGGAGGGGGCGGCGGAGAAACCGGCGTTTCCGGGGGCGGTTCCGGCGGCGGAGGAGGAGGAGGTGGAGGAGGAGGTGGCGAAACCGGCGTGCTTGGCTCCGCGCCCGCCACGATGAACGCGTTGCCGGACGTGGTGACAGAGGCGGGTGGCAGGCTGGTGAAGGTGTTCGCGTAGATGGTGGATCCCGACAAACCACCCAATTGCATGGCGGCCTTATCCGCCGCGTAAATCAGCCACCGACCACCAACCGTCAGGCTCGACGCCGTGCCGTTGTTGACAAAATTCTCACTGGCGACCAGGGACAGGTCATGCGCACCCGTCACCGTCACCGACCCGGTGGAGCCGATCGTCATGGTGCCGATCGTGCGGATGGACGCGTCCCCGGCGGCCGACACCGCGCCGGTGATGGCCAGTCCGCCCGCGCTGTCCGTCAGCTTGAGATCGGCCCCACTGACCACGGTGCCCAGCGCGCCGATGGTGTTGCTGACGCCCGCGACGCCCAGATTGATGCCGCCAGCGGCGGCGCTGGCGTTCAGGGTGCCAACGTTCAGCAATCTTTGATTGCCTTGGATCGATCCGGTGCTAGAGGTCAAGCCCAGCGTCGTGCCGTTGACCTCCAGCCCATCGGTTCCGTTGGCGCTTCCAATGGTCAAGGTTCCGTTGTTGCGGTAGGTCAGGGTTCCCACCCGACCGGCCAACTGCCCGACCGCGTTGGTGCTGCTGGTCAAAGTGAAGGTCGCGCTGCTGCCCAACAGCTCCAGACTTCCGGCGGTGAGGATGCCGGTTTGGCTGACCGTGCCGCTGTCCGCCCGCAGCGACAACAGCGCACCGGGTGTGGACACGCCCGAACGCGATCCGGACGAACCGATGGAATAGCTCTGGGTGTTGCGGAAAATCAGGTCCGCGACCGAGGCGGTCAGCACGTCGATCGTGTTGGCGGCGCTCAGGGAATAATGGGCGGAGGTTCCACCCAGATCCAACGCATGGGCCGTGATTTCGCTGGTCTGCTCAACGGTGCCGGAATCCGCCGCCAACAGCGCGTTGCCACTGTGCGCGTTGATGCCGGTGGTTGTACCCGCCGTTCCAATCACAAAGCCGTCGATGCTGCGCAGGTTCACACCGGCGACGTCGGCGGCCAGCATGTCGATGCTGTTGCTGCCGCTCAACGTGAATTGCGCCGAACTTCCCTTCAATTCCAGAGACGCGGCGGTGATCGGCTGAGTCTGCGTGACGCTGCCGGTGTCCGCCGCCAGCGAGGTCAGGCCGCTGGTGGTCACGCCGGTGGTTGCCCCCACCGTCCCAACGCTGAACCCCTGCGTGTTGTGAAAGGCAACGGTTCCGGTGTTGGCGGCCAATGTGGAAACGGTGTTGCTGCCGGTCAGGGTGTGGGTCGCACCCGACCCGAGAAGCTCCAGCGAATCCGCCGTGATGCCAGCGCTCTGCGTCACCGTGCCAGAGGTGTTGAGGGTCAAACGGTTCGATCCGACCGACAAGGCCCCGTTGATGGCAATGCCGCCGCTGCCGCTGGCCGAGTTCCGCAGCGTCAGCGGGCTGCCCAGGGTCAGGCTGCCGCCCAGCGTGATCGCGCCGTAATCGGCCGCATCGCCGATCACGATTTCGGAAAAACCGGGTTCGATGATCGACAGGGAGGCGGTGGACAAGGACAGCGCCCCGGCCCCGCCCGCCAAACCGATGGAGGTGGAGGAGGTTTCCGGCCGCAGGGTCAGGATGCCGCTGCTCTTCAATTCCGGTGTGCCGGATTGGTCCAGATTCATGGTGTCGGCGGTCAGGGTGATGTTCGATGAACTGCCACCCGTCTGGCTGCCGGTGCCGATCTTCACCGCGCCGTACAACGCAATGCCGAGGGGATCGTCGCCGGTTCCCGGCCGACCGGTCAGGCTGATCGGTCCGCTCACGGCTTCGATGGTGGGGCCGGTGCCGAAGCTGACGATCGAAAGGCCCGCCACGCTGCTGGCCACGGACCGCCCGGCCTTGCCGGACAGGGCGATGCCGCCCCCCGACCCGGTCGCCTTGATGGCAACGTTCTTCCCGATCCCCACCCCGAAGGTGTTGTTGGCGTTTGCCCCGCTGGCGTCCCCGTCGATCTGGATCGCCGTGGCGCTGGTCGAGGCCGAACGGATCGTCATCGCGCCGGTGTCGGCGTTGATGTTGACGCCCGACACCGTGCCCGTGGTGGCGGTGGCCGTGCCCTTGATGCGGATGGTCCCGGTCCCGGCGTCCATCGCCAACCCGCCGAGGAGATACACGCCATGCCCGCCGTCGGCGTCCTTGCCCTCGCCGGTGATGATGATGTTGCCGCCACCCGACGACACCGACCCGCCCGACAGTTTCACGCCATAGGCGCGGGTGCTGCTGCCCTTGGCCGCCGTCCCGGACGGGTTGGTCCCGCCGCCCATGATGATGGAGCCGCCATGGCTGTCGATCACCGCCGAACTGGTTTCGATGGCCCCGCCGCCGGTCCCGTCGCGGTCGGCGTTGAGCGTGATCGTTTCGCCATAGCTGCTGAGGCCGGAGCCGAGGATGCCGATGTCGCCACCCGCTTGCAGGGTGATGGACCCGGCGTTCGATCCCGATCCGGTTCCCAGCGTCGAGGACACGGTGATGGTGCCGCCCGTGGTCATCACCAGAGGATCCATGAACGACGCGCTGCCAACCGCGATGTTGCCCGTCCCGTCCGGCCTGCCGATGGTGATCGACGAAAAGCCGTTCTGAAAGGCCCCCAGCGCCGTGCTGCTCAGGGTCAAATCGGTGGACCCGGTCCCGACATTGATCGGGGTGGACAGGGTGGCGGGGCGGATGACCAAGGCCCCGGTGCTTTGCACCGTGCCGATGCTGTTCGATGTCTCCAGGCTGTCGAGCGTGAAGGTGATGGGGCCGGTGGCCGAAGCCCCACCGATGGTGTTGTTGGCGTTTCCAGCGGTCATCGCCGCCGGATTGACCGTGTCGGAGGTGGACGCGTTGATGGCGATGGAGGCGCTGCCGTAGGACGAGACCTTGGCCTCTCCCTCCAACCGCAGCCCTTCGTTCAGCGACCCGGCGCTGCCGCCGACCGCGTTCAACGTGATCGACCCGGTGGTCGACCGCACCTCCGCCTGACCGTTGATGTGGACGCCGTGATTGGCCCCGCCGGAACTGCCCAACCCGGTCCCGCCGGTGCCGTTGATCGTCAACGCCCCGGAATTGGCGCGCAGGATGGCACCGCCCAACAGATGCACGCCGTTGTTCGTGCCGCTGCTCGACCCGGTGGTCACGCCCGTGCCGCCGGTCCCGGTGACGGTGACGGTGCCGGAATCCGCCGTGATCAAGGCCCCGTTGTTCACCCGGACGCCGGTGTTGAAACCGCTGCCGGACGTTCCGCCCTGCCCGACGATGGTGATGGTGCCCGTCGTCGTGGTGATCGACCCGCCATCGATGCTGACACCATGGTTGTTGCCGTTGGTGTAGCCGCCGCCCTGGCCACGGATCGAAATGTTGCCGGTTCCGGTGGACAGGGTGGCGCTGGTCATCAGCACGCCGACCTTGCTGGAGCTGTTGTCCCCCCTGGCCGCCGTGGTCGCCGGGTTGGCTCCGCCACCGATGGTCAGATCGCCGTTGTTGGTTGTGACCGACACCGTGGACGTGAGTTCGACCGCCCCGACACCGTCCGCATCGGAATCCGCGTTCAACACGACGTTCAGCTTTTTCGAACCCGACGCCGTGATGTTGCCCCCCAGGAACAGGTCGTTGGCCGAGCGCAGGGTCAGCGTGCGATCCGACGCGGTGAGCGTCACCGCCAGCGGCGAATCGACGATCAGATTGCCGACCTGTGTCCCGGTGCTCCCGGTGGTGACGGTGACGTCGTTGCCATTTTGCAGGGCTGTGACGATGGAGGCGGCGTCCACCTGCTGCGCGTCGGTCGCCGGATCGAACACCCCCCCGGCGCTGAGGTCGTACCCGGTGTTGGTGATGGTGACGTTGCGCGGATCCAGCAGCCAATGACCGGCCAGCCCGCCGGTGCGCGAACTGGCGTCCACCGATCCGCGCGCCCGCAGGGTCAGCTTGCCCGACGTTTCGACGAAGCCACCATCCCCGCCCAACGCACCGCCCCGGGCGCTGACGCTGCCCTCGAACCGCGTGGCCTCCTCCGACCACAAGACCACCTTGCCGCCCTTGCCCTGCGCCGTGGCGTCCGCCGTGATGACCGCCCCGGCCTCCACCGTCAGGTTGCGGGCGGGCGGGACCGGCTTGCGGGACGGGCGGATGTTGTAGAGGGCGTAGGTGGCAAAATCGGCGTGGCCACCCTGCGCGTCGCCGCCGATCAGCACCTCCCCGCCACCCGCCGCGCCGCTGGCGTTCACCCGCGCGCTGGCCCCCAGTTCCACCCGGTCGCCGGTGACGGTGACGGTCCCGCCCGTCCGTGTCGCTGCGGCCCCGGATGCGTCGAGCGTGCCGGTGACGCGCACGGTTCCGCCCTCGGGATCGCCGCTCAGGATGATGTCGCCGTCGCGCTCCTCGACGCTGCGGGCCTGGATGCGGCCGGACATGTTGACGACGCTGTCCACCAGCCCCTTGGCGGCGGCGGCGGACATCCGCACCCGCCCGCCATCGGCGAAAATCTGGCCGTCGTTGCGGACCAGCGCATCGACCGGCTTGCCGTCGGCCCCGATGGGGCGGGCGTCGGTCTTGGCGTCCATCGCCAGATTGATCTTCTGATCGCCGAACAGATCGACGACGAAGCGCCGACCGGAGGCGAGCGTCACCTCGCCCAACCGCGCCTCGATGGTCCCACGGTTGGCCACGCCGGGGGCGACGAAGGCGGCCAGCCCGGCTTGCGCCACGGTGATGACGCCCGCGTTCTCCACCGTCGCGGTGGAGCCGGGACGCCCTTCGAACTGGTAGCGGCCAGCCAGGAAATCATCGTTGCGGATGTCGTGGGTGGTGGCGACCAGACCACCGACATCGACCTGGGCGTTGCGGCCGAACAGAATGCCGTTGGGGTTGACCAGCCAGACCTGACCATTGGCGGAAAGCCGCCCCAGGATGGCCGAGGGATCCGGCCCGACCACGCGGTTGAGCGTGATGGACTGCCGATCCGGCTGCACGAACCGGGTGTGTTCCCCCTCCTTCACGCCAAACCGCTGCCAGTCGATCACCGCCTTCGGCGTGGTCTGCACGATGTCGAGCTGCCCCGGACCGCCCGGCCGGATCGCCACGGTCCCCGCCGTCACCACCCCGCCCTCCGGGTTGGCGACGGCGGTTCCGGGCAGCAGCGTCGCCGCCAGGATCACCACACCGGCCCGCCCGGCCAACGCCGACGCCCCGCGCAGCCGCGCGGACACAGGCGGTGGCGATGAACGGCGGAACCGGTGCGGCAACATCCTCATGCGACGAAACCCGTAAGCTCAAAACCACGTGGACAGGGTGAAAAACAGCCGCGCCCCACGGTCCAGCGTGCTGGTGGGAACGGTGATGAAGGGCTTGGCGGCCTCAAGACTGGCATCGAAATGTTGAAAAAGTCCAAACCGCAGCCCCACCCCCGCCGACGCCAGGGAGCGACGGCCATGGCGCGAGCCGCTTTCGTAGTTCCACACCGCTCCATAATCACCAAAGCTGTAGATCATCGCATAATCCGGCCCGTCGGACGAAACCTCCAAGACGCGCTGAAGCTCCGCCCGCACCGAAAAACCACTGTCCCCGCTGATTTCGGAGGAGTCGAAGGCACGACCATAAGCCTTGCCACCAACGCCGAATTCCTCCGACGACAACAATTCATCGGGGCTGTATTGCGCCTCGCCCGCCAGCACCAGGATGTGCGCGTCGTCGAGTTTCTGATTGCGTTGGGCGGTCAGGTTGGCCTTGCGGTAGTCGCTGCGCCCGCCCACCCGGGTCAGGCCCGCCGACCCGCTGCGGCTGGAACGCAGGATGTCCAGGCCCTTGGACAGTTGGAGCGAGACAACGTTGCTGCCGCCCCACCCGTCCGACACGTCATAGGACAGATCGGCGGACAGGCTGCGCAGGCGGTCTTCCGACAGCGGGTTGGCAAGCGCCGTCGTCCGGCTGTTGCGGTAGGAGACGCTCACCTCGCCCCGCAATGTCTCCGCCCGGCTGCGCAGGAAGGGATGCGACAGGCCGACACGGACGGACGAGGTCAGGCTGTCCAGTTCCAGGGGGCGCACGCTGTCGCCGGGCCGCGACCAGGACCGGCGGACGCCGTAGTTCAGCGTTGTCCCTTCGGCGTCGATCGGCACCGACTGCCCAAGGTCGAGGTAGCGCAGCTCGCGCCATTGCTGCGTCCCGATGGCCTGGAGCGTGGTGCGTTCGAACAGCCCGGCCTGATCCTCGACGTTCAGCGTTCCCGTCGCCTGGATCGGCCCGACGGAGCGGGTGCCACGGTTGTCGAACGTCAACGACCCATCGACGGGCGTGCGCTCCAGCGTCATCGTCAATTGCGAGGCACCGGGGGTGTCGGGGGAGGCCTCCAGCACCGTTTTCACCGCCACGCCGGGCAGATCGTCGGCCAACAGGACGTAACGTTCCATGTCGGCCATGCGCAGCGGGCGCGATTGCGTGATCTTGTCGCCCATCCGCCGCAGCAGGCCCAAACGGTCGGTGGTGTCGCCCTGGATCACCACCGCGTTGACATAGCCCTCGACCACCTCCAGCCGCACCACGCCGTTGCGGATGCGCTGGGCCGGAACGATGGCCTGCGACAGCACATAGCCGTCGTTGCGGTATTTGCCGGTGATGGCGTCGCGCACGGCGTAGAGATCGGCCAGCGTCACCGGGCGGTTCAGCAACTCGCGCCACAGGGGCGACAGCGCGTCGGCGTCATACACGCTGTTGCCGCTGATCTGAAGCTCGGTCAGCGTCAGCTTGACCCGTTCGGCGTCCTTGGGCGGCGGGGCCTTCTCCGGGGCCGGCATCTCGATCTCGGGCAGCGATTGCGGCGTGACCGGGCGGTCAAAGCGCTGCTCCAACCGATTGGGATCAAGGGACGGCGGCAACGACACCGGCGGCACGCCCTGCGCCAGCGCCGCCGGGGCGGTCAACGCCGCGCACAGCACCCCGCCGCGCAGAAGGGCGGCGAGAGAACGGCGGTGCGGATGACGGAACAGGCGGGGGGAACGCATCGCTCACTTCTCGGTCAAGGCGGTGATGCCGGTCCAGCCCGGTTCCGGGGCGCGACCGACCCGCGCCTCGGCCTTGCGCAACAGGGTGGCCGCCGCCGGGTCGGTGGGGGCGAGGTCGCGGAACCCCGCCGCCGCCGCGTCGAAGCGTCCGGCCTGCCAATCGGCCAGCGCGCGGGCGTAGGCGGCCCGGCGGGCGCGGTCCGCCGGATCGGCCCGGCGGGCCTCGGGCAGCGGTTCGAAGATCGCCACAGGCTCACTCCGCCCCACCACCTGGACGATGTCGAGCGGGCGGAAGGCGTCGGGATCGCCGTGGCGGGCCGCCGTCTCGCCGCTGACCATCATCGGCGTGTGGTAATATTTGTTCGCCCCCTCCAGGCGGGAGGCCAAATTCACCGTGTCGCCCATCACCGTGTAGTTGAAGCGGCGCGGCGAACCGATGTTGCCGATCAGCGCCGGGCCGCTGGCCAGCCCGATGCGGGCGGAGCCGCGCCCGCTGTCGGTCGCCAACAGGGTGGGATCCTCCTCCATCGCGCGGGCCATCGCCAACGCCGCGTCCACCGCCGCGCGGGCGTGGTTGTCCAGCGTGTGGGGGGCGCCGAACACGGCCAGCACAGCGTCGCCGATGTATTTGTCGACGAAACCGCCATGGGCCTCGACGATGTCGGTCATCACGGTGAAATAGCGGTTCAGCACCAGAACCAGGGCTTCCGGCTCCATCCCCTCCGACATTTTGGTGAATCCGGCGATGTCGGAAAACAGGATGGTCAGTTCGCGCTCTTCCCCGCCCAGGCGCGGCGACCGGCCGGACGCGATCATATCGTCGATCAGCGAGCCGGGCAGATAGAGCTTGAAGGCGTTGCGGATGCGCCGCTGGTCGCGGTCAAGCACGGCGAAACGGAAGCCGAGCAGCAGCGGAAACACCAGCGCCACCCCCACCACCCCTTGCAGATAGGGCAGCACCAACCCGGCCTGGAAGGATTCCACCGCCGCCCCGCTCCACAGCGCCACCACCCCCAACAGCCCAAGCGCGGCCAGCGCCGGGCGGGTGGCGAGCGTGATGGCGGCGGCCAGCCCGGCCAACAGCAGGATCAGGCCGAAACCGACCGGCGCGCCGGTCTCCGCCAGCCCGTCGCGCGTCATCAGGTTGGAAATCGCCGCCGCGTGGATGAACACGCCGGGAATGGAATCGCGCCGCAACCCGGCGACGTACAGGTCGCTCATCACCGGCAGGGCGCAGCGTTCGGGCAGATTCACACCCTCCGGCTTCGTCACCCAGCGGTTGGACGACAGCTTGCGGTCCTCCACATCCAGGACGGTGCCGACCATCACCGCCTTGCCCTTGAAATGCTTTTCAAAAAAGGCGGTGTTGCCCGCCTCGGCGCAGGCGTGCAGATCGGCCAGGGAATAGGTGGGGATGGCCCCCGCCGCCGTCGCGTGGTTGACGAGCATGCGGTTGCTGGTCCCGCCCGGCAGGCGATAGCCCGCCAGACTCAGGCCGCCATCGGCGTCCCGCACCAGCGGTGCCCCCAGCGCGCGGGACGCCACCTCCGCCGCCATGCCGGGTTCCGGGCGCGGCGGCCCGCCCTGGGAGTCGGTGACGAGCAGCGTGACCGGGATGCGCCGCAGCACGCCGTCGGGGTCCTCCACCAGATTGACCGACCGGATGTTGCCCGCCCCCGCCGCGATCATGTAGCCGCGAAAGGGCATCAGCGGGTTGCTCTGGTGTTGGACCTTGGCCAGAACCAGCCGCCCGTCCTTGCCGCCCCGGCGCAGGGTGAGCAGATACTCGCGCTCGAAGCCCGGAATCAGCGTTTCGACCGAGGTCGGGTGCACAAGGTCGAGGCCGATGGCCGCCGCCCCGCCGTCCAGCATCCCGGCCAGCGCCTTGCCCAGCTTCGGCCCCCACAGGGCTTGCGGCGTCCCGGCGAAGGGCGGACGACGGTAGGTTTCCTCGTCAATGCCCACCACCACCACCGGCGAGGGGCTGGGCGCTGGTTTCGGCCCGTGCACCATCTCGCGCAGCCGATACAGCGTGTCGATCGACGGCCCTTGCAGGGAGGCGCTGAACACCGCGACCATGACCGCCGCCAGCAGCGGGGTCATGGCCCCCAACAGGATCAGGCGCGCGCGCCGGGTCAGTCGGATGGTCACACGCGGGCCGTGGTCAGAAGCGGATCAGACGGCCCAGCGCCGGACCCGCCTCGTCCTTGGCCTGGGGATCGATCTTGACGATGTAGGATTTGCTCCCGGCGGAGAGCTTGTAAAGGCCACCGGCCACCAGGGCCGTGCCGCTCTTGGCGGTGTCGAGCGTGGTTCCGGCGACCTCCACCGTGATCGGGGCCGCCTCCTCGTCCAGCCGCTCGACCCGCACCGGGCCGGGGGCCGACAGGACCAGCAGCGGCCGGGTCTTGTAGAGCGTCAGATCGGGTTTCGGCTTGGCCCCCGGCAGCGCCACGGTGACGCTGCGGAACACCGTCACCCCCGCCTTGCCGCTTTCGTTCGCGGCCAACAGCAGCTTGCCGCCGTCGCAGGGCAGGGTGTGCCGGTCCACCTTGCCGTCGGACACCTCCGATTGCCGCGTGCCGACGGTGACGGTTCCACCCAGAATGGTTTCGTTCACGCAGGAATCGAGGTAGCTGAGGGTCAGGCTCTTGCCCGCCGGAAGCGTGACCGTCTGCCCGACGTTCAGGTAATCCATCGGCTGGACCCCGGTCACGCCATCGGACACATCCTCGACCAGCGCGACGGGACCGGCGGCGGCGGTCGAAACGGTCCCAAGGCACAGCGCGGCTCCGGCGGCCAGCGCCGCAAGGAAGGTGTGGGACGTCACGGTCATGATGGACAGATCCTCCGGGATGCGGACAAGAGGGTTCCCTCCCGCCAAATCGGACAGCACCAAGTCATCCTTAGCGAAGTTACCGAGTCACTTCAAACCCCTTCACGGTGTCCGGCGATGGCGGGTCAGCGGCCATTGGAAGCAGTCCGTGGAAGCAGCCCGCCGATTGTCATGAAACCGCAACACAGACGCAACCATCGCGTCATCGCCCAACGCTATTCTGCGCCATCGCGTGTGTCCCATCGGCACACCGGCGTATGACATCGACTGGAAAGAGGCAGATTGGCGCGCCATGGGCACGGAACACATCGTCCGCTCTTTCGCACAGGAGCTGCAACGCCTCTCCAACCTCATCGCCCAGATGGGCGGGGTGGCCGAAGCCCAGGTGGAGGCCGCCGTCAAGGCGGTGGCCCGGCGGGACGTTGGTCTGGCCACCCAGGTCATGCAGGCCGACGCCCGGCTTGACGCCTACGAACGCGACATCGACGCCGAAGCCGTCCGTCTGCTGGCGCTGCGCCAGCCGATGGCGCAGGATCTGCGGGAAATCGTGTCGTCGCTGAAAATCGCCGCCGATCTGGAACGGATCGGCGACTACGCCGCCAACATCGCCAAACGGTCGCTGGCCCTGGCGCAATTGCCGGTGGCCCGCCCGGCGGTGGCGATCCCCCGCATGGGCCGTCTGGTCGAATCCATCATGAAGGACGTGTTGGACGCCTACACCGAACGCGACGTGCAAAAGGCCATCGCCGCGTGGGAGCGGGACGAGGAGCTGGACGACCTCTACACCAGCCTGTTCCGCGAGGGGCTGACCTACATGATGGAAGACCCGCGCAACATCACGCCCTGCACCCATCTGCTGTTCATGGCCAAGAACATGGAGCGGATCGGCGACCACGCCACCAACATCGCCGAAACCATCCATTATCTGGTCGTCGGCACCCCGCTGGCGCTCAACCGCCCGAAAAGCGACGGCTCCAGCTTCGCCGTGGTGTCACCGCTGGCCGCCGGGCTGCCCGATGCGCTGGCCGAAGCGCTGGGCATGGACGAGACCAGCAACGACGCGATGTAACCCTTTCCCGACCGCCCCCCTCCCCTCACCGCCCCTTGCCGACGGCGTCGAGCAGCCAGCGGCGGAAGGCGGCGAGCGGCGGGTGGTTGGACTTGCTGCGCGGGTGGACCAGATAATAGGCCCGCGCGCTGCGGTGCGGCCGGTCGAGCGCCGGGACCAGGCTGCCGTCGCGCAGTTCCCCCTGCACCAGCAGCGTCGGCAGCAGCGCCACGCCCAACCCGGCCTCCGCCGCCTGCGCGGTGGTGATGAACTGTTCGAAAAACATCCCCGCCCCGGTGCGCGCCGCCAGCCCCTGCGCGGTGAACCAGTCGGCCCAGGCGTCGGCCCGCGTGCTGGTGTGCAGCAGCGGCAGGGCGATCAGATCCGCCGGGTCGGTGATCCGATGGGCCTTCAGGAAAGACGGGGCGCAGACCGGCAACACCTCCTCATCCAGCAGATGGTCGCACACGGCGTCGGGCCAATCGTCCAGCCCGTAATGGATGGCGGCGTCCAGATCATGGGTGCGGAAATCGAAGGGGGCCAGCTTGGTGGTGAAATGGATCACCACATGGGGATGCGCCTCCTGAAAGGCGGGCAGGCGCGGGACCAGCCAGCGGGTGCCGAAGGTCGGCAGGATGGCCAAATTGAGTTCGCCCCCCTTGGGCGCGGCGATGGTCCGCACCGTCGCCGCCGCGATCTGGCGCAGCGCGTCGCGGATCGGATCGGCGTAGAGCGCGCCGGTCGGCGTCAGGGTCACGCGCTGGTCCTTGCGGACGAACAGCGGCGTGCCGATCTGCGCCTCCAACGCCTTGATCTGGCGGCTGACCGCCCCTTGCGTCAGGGACAATTCGTTGGCGGCGGCGGTGAAACTGCCGGTGCGCGCCGCCGCCTCAAAGGCGGTCAGCGCGCTCATCGACGGCAGGAGGCGGCGTTGCAAATCCATTCCACATCATTACCACAGCTCATGACCCCCGGAAAGAAAGTCGGTTGCGGGATGGCGTGCGAGGGCGCAACGTTGGCACCGTCGCGGATTGGGACAGACAGGACGAGGACGCAATGAAGAGCGGCGGGCAGTTGATCGTCGAAGCGCTGGAAGCGCAGGGCGTGCGGCGGGTGTTTGGCGTGCCGGGCGAGAGCTATCTCGCCGTGCTGGACGCGCTGCACGACAGCCCGATCGACATGGTGGTCTGCCGCCACGAGGGCGGGGCGGCGATGGCCGCCGAGGCCCACGCCAAGCTGACCGGCCGCCCCGGCGTCTGCCTCGTCACCCGTGGACCGGGGGCAACCAACGCCGCGTCCGGCATCCACGTCGCCCAGCAGGACGAAACCCCGCTGGTCGTGCTGATCGGCCAGATCGAACGCGGGATGCGCGGGCGCGACGCCTTCCAGGAGGTCGATTACGGCCGCCTGTTCGGCGGCATGGCCAAATGGGTGGCCGAGATCGACAGCGCCGACCGCGTGCCAGAAATGATCTCCCGCGCCTTTCACACCGCCATGGCCGGACGCCCCGGCCCGGTCGTGCTGGCCCTGCCGGAAGACACGCTGACCGAATTGGCCGACGTCGCCGTCGCCCCGCGCGCGGAGGCGGTGGACAGCGCCCCCACCCCGGCCCAGGTCGCGCGCTTTGCCGAGCTGCTGGCCCAGGCCGAACGCCCGCTGCTGGTCGTCGGCGGCTCGCGCTGGACCGAGGAATCGGTGGCGTCCCTGCGCGGCTTTGCCGAAACACTGTCGCTGCCGGTGGCCGTCACCTTCCGCCGCCAGATGCTGTTCGATCACAACCACCCGCTCTACGCCGGTGACATCGGGCTGGGCATCAACCCGAAGCTGTCCGCGCTGGTCGCCGACAGCGATCTGCTGATTTTGCTGGGGGATCGCTTCTCCGAAGTGCCGTCGCAAAGCTACACGCTGCTCGGCATTCCCCATTCGGACAAGGCGGTGGTCCATGTCCACCCGGGGGCCGAGGAGATCGGGCGCGTCGTCCGCCCGACGCTGGGCGTGGTCGCCACCCCCGCCGGGTTCCTCGACGCCGTGGCCGACATCGCCGTGACGCCGAAGCCCGCCTGGGCCGCCCGTGCGGAAACCGCCCGCGCCGCCTTCGAAGCCTGGAGCACCCCACCCGCCCGCATCCCCGGCGATGTGCAGATGGGGGCCGTCATGGCGTGGCTGGACCAGACCCTGGCCGACGACGCCATCTTCACCAACGGGGCGGGCAATTACGCCACCTGGATTCACCGTTTCCACCGTTTCCGCCGCTTCAACACCCAGGCGGCCCCGGTCTGCGGCTCGATGGGCTACGGCCTGCCCGCCGCGCTGGCGGCCAAGCTGGAATTCCCGGACCGGGACGTGATTTGCTTTGCCGGTGACGGCTGTTTCCAGATGACCGGGTTGGAGTTCGGCACCGCCGTGCAGGAGGGGGCCGCCGTCATCGTGCTGGTCATCGACAACGGCATGTACGGGACCATCCGCATGCACCAGGAGCGGGAATATCCGGGCCGCGTGTCCGGGACCGCCCTGCGCAACCCGGATTTCGCCGCGCTGGCCCGCAGCTATGGCGGCCATGGCGAAAGCGTGACGCGGACGGAGGAGTTCGCCCCCGCCTTTGAACGCGCCCGCGCGTCCGGCCTGCCCGCGATCCTGCACGTCACGATCGACCCGGAGGCCTTGACGCCGACCCGCACCCTGTCCGAAATCCGCGCCGCCGGCGCGCAGCGCTAACGTCTGTCCAAGCGACGCGCGCAGTTATGTCAGAAGGAACCACCCCGGTGCAGCACAGCGACATCCTTTCCCGTTTCGGCATCACATCCACCGGCCAGACCGGCCTGACCGCCCGCTCGCCGGTCGACGGTGCCACCCTCGCCACCGTGGCGGAGACCGATCCGGCGCTGGTCCCGGACCTCGTCGCCAACGCCGCCCGCGCGTTCGAGGCGTGGCGCGTCGTGCCCGCCCCGCGCCGGGGCGAACTGGTCCGCCTGCTGGGCGAGGAACTGCGCGCCGCCAAGGAGGATCTGGGCCGTCTGGTGTCGCTGGAAGCCGGAAAAATCTACCAGGAAGGTTTGGGCGAAGTTCAGGAGATGATCGACATCTGCGACTTCGCCGTCGGCCTGTCGCGCCAGCTCTACGGCCTGACCATCGCCTCGGAACGTCCGGGCCACGCCATGCGCGAAACCTGGCACCCGGCGGGTCCGTGTCTGGTCATCTCCGCCTTCAACTTCCCGGTCGCGGTGTGGTCGTGGAACGCGGCGCTGGCGCTGGTCTGCGGCGATCCGGTGATCTGGAAGCCGTCGGAAAAGACCCCGCTGACCGCCGCCGCCTGTCAGGTGATCTTCGAGCGCGCCGTCGCCCGCTTCGGCGACGCCCCCGCCCATCTGAATCAGGTCGTCCAGGGCGGGCGCGCCGTGGGTGAGGCGCTGGTCGCCCATCCCGGCCTGCCGGTCGTCTCGGCCACCGGCTCCACCCGCATGGGCCGCGAGGTCGCCAAGGTGGTGGCCGAACGCTTTGGCCGCAGCATCCTGGAGCTGGGCGGCAACAACGCCATGATCGTCGCCCCGTCGGCCGATCTGGACATGGCCCTGCGCGCCATCCTGTTTTCCGCCGTCGGCACCTGCGGCCAGCGCTGCACCACGCTGCGCCGCCTGATCGTCCACAAGGACGTCGCGCCGACGCTGCTGCCGCGCCTGAAGGCGGCCTACGCCTCCGTTCCCATCGGCAGCCCGCTGGAATCCGGCGTGCTGATGGGGCCGCTGGTGGACGCCGACGCCTTCGCCGCCATGCAGACCGCGCTGACCAAGGCCAAGGCCGAGGGCGGCGTGGTGACGGGGGGCGCGCGCACCCTGACCGACCGTTTCCCCAACGGCTATTACGTCACCCCGGCCATCGTCGAAATGCCGGCCCAGACCGACGTCGTCCGCCACGAGACCTTTGCCCCGATCCTCTACGTCCTGGCCTATGAGACGCTGGACGAGGCCATCGCCTTGCAGAACGCGGTTCCGCAGGGCCTGTCCTCCTGCATCTTCTCCACCGACGTGCGGGAAACGGAACGCTTCCTGTCGGCGGCGGGGTCGGATTGCGGCATCGCCAACGTCAACATCGGCCCCAGCGGGGCGGAAATCGGCGGGGCGTTCGGCGGTGAGAAGGAAACCGGCGGCGGCCGCGAGTCCGGCTCCGACGCCTGGAAGGCCTACATGCGCCGCCAGACCGCGACGGTGAACTACTCCTCCGCGCTGCCGCTGGCCCAGGGCATCAAGTTCGATCTGGGCTGATCGATCCGAGCCGATGACGTGACCGCCCCCCGCATCGAACGATGCGGGGGGCGGTCACGCCGTTTTTGCGGCCTGCGCGGCGAAGGCCACCAGGATTTCCGCCGCGACCAGGGCGGCGATGACCTCCGGGCGTTTGTCCCCGGTCAGGGGCGCGCCAATCGGGCAGGTCAGGCCCGCCAGCGTGGTGGCGTCACGCCCGCGCGCGGCGCACCAGCGCTCGAACCGGCCGCGCTTGGTCGCCGACCCGATCAAACCGACATAGGCGGCGTCACCCCGGCGCAGCGCGGCTTCGGTCAGGTCGAAATCCAGCGCGTGGCTGTGGGTCAACACCAGATAGCCCGCCCCGGCGGGGGCTGCCGCCAGATGGTCGAGCGGGCGGTCGCTGACCACCATCTCCACACCCGGCGGCACGCGGTCGGGAAACTCCCCGGCGCGGGCATCGATCCAGCGCAGCCGCAGGGGCAAGGAAGACAGGGCCGCAGCCAGCGCCTTGCCGACATGACCGGCCCCGAACAGCAGCAGCACCGGGCGCGCGTCCGCCGCCCGCCGTTCCCGCGCCGCCAGCGCGCCCTGCGTTTGCGCGTCGGCCCGTTCGACGGTCAGCGTGACATGGCCACCGCAGCATTGGCCGATGGCCGGTCCCAAGGGCACCTCCAACCGGTCGGCGTTGCGGTCGCTGTCCAACAGGGCGCGGGCGTGCTCCACCGCCAGCCATTCCAACCGCCCGCCGCCAACGGTTCCGCTCGTGCGCGCGCGGGCCACCAGCATCGCCGCCCCGGCCTCACGCGGGGTGGAGCCGCGCGTGTCGGCCACGGTGACGAGCGCCACCGCGTCGCCGCGCGCCAGCCACTCGGCCAGCGTCTCCGCCAACCCGGTCATCGCCCGCCACTCATCGCCCGACACTCCTCAGGGCGTGGCGACGGCGCGGGCGCGCAGCCGGGCGATGGTCGTCAACACCCGTTCCGGCGTGGCGGGCGCGTCGAGCTGCGGGCACAGGCGATGGTCGGCGACGCTGGCCACCGCGTCGGACAGGGCGTGCAGCACCGACATGCCGAGCATGAAGGGCGGCTCCCCCACCGCCTTGGACCGGTGGATGCTGTCCTCCCGGTTGGGCGCGTTGGCGAGCAGGCGGACGTTGAACCGGCGCGGGCGGTCGCTGCAGGCCGGAATTTTGTAGGTGCTGGGCGCGTGGGTGCGCAACCGGCCCTGCGCGTCCCACCACAATTCCTCCATCGTCAGCCAGCCCATGCCCTGGACGAAACCGCCCTCCACCTGCCCCTTGTCGATGGCCGGGTTCAGCGAATGGCCGCAATCGTGCAGGATGTCCACCCGGTCCACCACATACTCGCCGGTCAGCGTGTCCACCGTCACCTCGCTGCACGCCGCGCCATAGGCGAAGTAATAAAAGGGCGTCCCCCGCCCCGCCGCCCGATCCCAATGGATCTTCGGCGTCTTGTAAAAGCCGGTGGCCGACAGTTGCACCCGCGCCATATAAGCGGCGCGCACCAGATCGGGAAAGCTCATCGACTGCTCGCCCGCCGTGACCCGCCCGGCGGCAAAGCCGACCGACGCCGGATCGACGCCCCACCGTTCGGCGACGAAGGCGGTCAGCCGGTCCCGGATCGCGCGGGCGGCGTTCTGGGCGGCCTTGCCGTTCAGATCGGTGCCGGACGACGCGGCGGTGGCGGATGTGTTGGGGACCTTGCCGGTGGTGGTGGCGGTGGGGCGGATGTGGGTGATGTCGATCTGGAATTCCTCGGCGACGATCTGCGCGACCTTGGTGTGCAGCCCCTGCCCCATTTCGGTCCCGCCGTGATTCACCTGGACGCTGCCGTCGGTGTAGACATGGACCAGCGCGCCCGCCTGGTTGTAATGGGTGGCGGTGAAGGAAATGCCGAACTTCACCGGGGTCAGCGCCAGCCCCTTTTTCAAAATCCGGCTGCCCGCGTTGTGGGCGCGGATCGCCGCCCGCCGCTCCCAATAGCCGCAATCGGCCTCCAGATCGGCGA
Source organism: Azospirillum sp. (assembly GCA_027486405.1). GTDB lineage: Bacteria > Pseudomonadota > Alphaproteobacteria > Azospirillales > Azospirillaceae > Azospirillum. Next base: position 75,946 of record JAIXPD010000026.1, read on the forward strand.
TCAACTCCGGCAAAATATTGTCGGTGATGGTCTGGTGATAGGGGGTGAGGTTGCGGTCGGTGGTTCCGTAGAGGTTGCGCTTGCGGATGGTCAGCGGGTCTTCGCCCAGGGCAAAGGCGATCTCGTCGATCACCCGTTCCGCCGCCACCATGCCCTGCGGCCCGCCAAAGCCGCGAAAGGCGGTGTTCGACACCGTGTTCGTCTTCAGCGGCAGCGAGTCCAGCCGCGCGGCGGGGTAGTGATAGCCGTTGTCGGCGTGAAACAGCGCGCGGTCCGTCACCGGCCCCGACAGATCGGCGGCGTAGCCCGCCCGCGCGGCGAACAGCATCTCCACCCCGGTGATGCGCCCCTCGCCGGTGAAGCCGACGCGGTAGTCGATTTCGAAATCATGGCGTTTGCCGGTGATCTGGAAATCATCGTCGCGGTCGGGGCGCAGCTTGGCCGCCCGCCCGGTCTTCTTGGCGATCAGGGCCGCACAGGCGGCGAACAGGTTGGCCTGCGTCTCCTTGCCGCCAAAGCCGCCGCCCATCCGCCGCACCTCCACCGTCACCGCGCCGTTGGGAACGTGCAGGACATGGGCGACGATGTGCTGCACCTCCGTCGGGTGCTGGGTGGAGACGTGGATCAACACCTCGTCATCCTCACCGGGGACCGCCAAGGCGATCTGGCTTTCCAGATAGAAATGCTCCTGCCCGCCGATGGCCAGCCGCCCGTCGATCCGGTGCGGGGCCGTGGCCAGCGCCGCCGCGCTGTCGCCCACCGCCAGCGTCATCGGCGCGGTGACAAGGGCGCGCGCGCCGTCGCGCGCGGCGGCGATGGTCAGGATGGCGGGCAAATCCTCATAGGTCACATCGGCCAGCTTGGCCGCGCGGCGGGCCTGGTCGCGGCTGGTCGCGGCGACGGCGAACAGCGGTTGCCCGACATGCTGCACCCGATCGCTGGCGAACAGCGGCTCGTCGCCCTTGCCCATGCAGCCGATGTCGTTGACACCGGGAACGTCGGCGGCGGTGACGACCGCCACCACCCCCGGTGCCGCCCGCACCCGCGACAGGTCGAGCGCCAGCACCCGCGCGTGCGCCTTGGCGCTGAGGCCGAGGGCGACGTGCAGCATCCCGGCGGGTTCGGCGATGTCATCGACATAGACCGCCTCACCGCTGACATGCTTGTGCGCGCTGTCGTGCGCGCGGGCGGTGTGGACGCCCCCGACGATGGTGGCGGCGGTGGGAACCGGGGCGGCGTCAGCAATGGCGTCAGGCATGGGCAAGCCTCCGGTCGCCGACCAGACGCGTGGCAACGTCGGGGTCGGTCGTCTCGACATAGAGCTTCATCAGCAGGTTGGCGGCCACGGCGCTGCGGTAGGCGGCGCTGGCCCGCCAATCCGACAGCGGGGTGAAATCCGCCGCCAGCGCGGCCATCGCCGCCTGAACGCTGGCCTCGGTCCAGGGCTGGCCGATCAGGGCCGCTTCGGCGTGGTGGGCGCGTTTGGGGATTCCGGCCATGCCGCCAAAGGCGATGCGGACATCCTCCACCCGCCCATCCGTTCCCAACCGCAGGCGGAAGGCCCCGCAGACGGCGGAAATGTCCTGATCGAAGCGCTTGGCGATCTTGTCGACGCGGAACCGCTCGCCCGGCTTGGGCTTGGGCAACAGAATGGCGTCCACGAACTCGCCGGGTTGGCGATCCTGCTGGCCATAGGCGATGAAGAACTCTTCCAGCGGGATGGTCCGTCGCACCGCCCCCTGGCGCAGCCGCAGCGCCGCGCCGAGCGCGATCAAGGCTGGGGGGCTGTCGCCGATAGGGGAGCCGTTGGCGATGTTGCCGCCGATGGTTCCGACGTTGCGCACCTGCTCCGCCCCGATCCGGCGGATCAACTCGCCGAAATCGGGATACAGCGCGGCGATGGGACCGGCGGCGTCGCGGTAGGTCACGCCCGCCCCGATCTCCAGCGCGTCGCCATGGTCGATCACCTGACGCAGGTCCCCCACCCGCCCGGTGTAGAGCACGGTCGCCAACACCCGCTGGAACTTCGTCACCCACAGCCCGACGTCGGTGGCCCCGGCGACGAGGGTGGCGTCGGGGGTGGCGGCGTACAGATCGGCCAACTGGTCCGCCGTGGCCGGGGCGAGGAAGCGGCGGCCCGCCGACCCGACCGACAGGCACGCCCCATCGGCCAGCGCCGCCAGCCACGTCGCCGTCGCCGCGCGATCGGCCAGCCGGTCGCCCGCAGGGTCGCCCAGCTCATACATCCGGTGGGCGGCCTGGACGATGGGGTCGTAACCGGTGCAGCGGCAGAGATTCCCGGCCAACGCGTCGTTGATCCGCGCGTCGTCGGGCCGTTCCTCGTTGAGATAGAGCGCAAACAGCGACATGACGAAACCGGGAGTGCAGAAACCGCATTGCGAGCCGTGGCAGTCCACCATCGCCCGCTGCACCGGGTGCAACGCCCCATCCGGCCCCTTCAAATGCTCCACCGTCAGGATTTGGCAGCCGTCCAGCGTGGCGAGGAAACGGATGCAGGCGTTCACCGCCTCGTACCGCAACCCACCCGCCGGATCGAGACGCCCCACCACCACGGTGCAGGCCCCGCAATCGCCCTCCGCGCAGCCCTCCTTGGTCCCGGTGCGCCGCTCCTCCCCACGCAGCCAATCGAGCAGCGTCAGGGTTGGGTCAACGTCGCGGATCTCCCGCAACTCATCCCCCAGATAGAAACGAAGCGTCTCACGCATGGGCCGACTCCTGCCGGGTCGTTCGGGTGGCGGGCAACCGGTGAAGTGTTCCACCATCCGCCACTGTCCACCAGATCGACCCATCTGGAAAGACCTTCAAACGATCAGAAAAAGTGCATGGTCACGGATTGGGCAGATTCCAGGTTTTGAACCGCGCCGGAATTGTCGGCGGCTCCCACTCCTGAGAGGATGGAGCGACGATGAGCAAGACAACGAACACATTTTCCCCGGAAATCCGGTCACGGGCGGTCCGCCTGGTTCTGGACCACGAGAAGGACCATCCGTCCCGCTGAGGGGCGGCCCTGGGCATCTGTCGGCTCCTCGCCAAGGCGCGCACCAGTCTCAAAAACGGCAGGATACCGATGATCGCCCGTTTGGCGTCGGCGGAAATTTATGATATTAATAATTATTCTCATTGACGGCCATTTCCAATCTCTGTATGGAATGTCATCACACCAAAAAAACACCAGCGCGCCATTATCAATGAAACCATGAAACAAAAGCATTCGCGCGGCATTTTCAGCAAATTTCATTCCGAATCTTTATTTGACCTGTTCGTTTTATTTTTGCTAGCAACGCTACTGAATACTTGAGTTTCTCAGAAATACGCTGATCGACCATAGGACGATAGTGTCGGCATGAAGACATCCTCCAACCCCGCCCCCGCTCTCCGCGTCTTGTCCCGAACGGATCGCGCCGACATCAGGCGTCTGCCGGGCGGCGTGACCCGGCCATGATCGCGCGTCTTCATCCCTATCGGGACCTCGTCACGCTGTCGGCCCCCATCGCCGGAATCCAGTTCGCCCAGGTCGCCCTGACCAGCACCGATCTGTTGATGATGGGGTTTCTCGGCGTTTCGGCGGTGGCCGCCGGCGGGTTGGCCATGCTGCTCTACAACCAATTGCGGACGATGTGCGTCGGCATGGTGACGGGGGTCGGCAACCTCGTCGCCGCCGCCGTCGGGCGCGGCGAAAAACGAACCGGTGTCAAGGAGCCGGACGAAACCGCCCGCGCGGAGGTGCGCGGCCTGCTGCGCGCCTCCCTTCTGGTCGCCACCCTGGCCGCCGTCGTCGCCGCCGCCGTCCTGGCGTTGGCGAGTCTCCTTCTGCCCGTCCTGGGACAAGCGCCGGAGGTCGCCGCGCAGGCGCAGGGAATCATGCTGACGCTGGCCCCCGGCCTGCTGCCGATGCTGTGGCTGAACGTGCTGCGGCAATTCGCGGTGGGCATGCGCCGGGCCGGGTCGCTGCTGCGGGTGACGGTGATCTCCATCGCCGTCAACGCTCTGCTGAACGCTGTGTTCATCTATGGCTGGCTGGGCCTGCCGCCGCTTGGTCTGGCGGGCGTCGGCCTGTCCACCACGCTGGTGCAGCTTTGGACCTGTCTGGTCTATCTGCGCACGGTCGGGCGCGATCCGCTGCTGGGTCCCTTGCTGACGCTGGACGCCTGGCGGGCCGACTGGGGGATCGTGAAGACGATCACTGGCCTGGGAACCCCCATCGCCCTGACCTACGGGTCGGAAGCCGCCATCACCTCCATCGCCACCCTGTTCATGGGCGGCTTCGGCGCGGTCGCGCTCGCCGCCTCCAACATCGTCAACCAGTTGGCCTACATCGTTTATCAGGTGAACATCGGCCTGTCGCAAGGCTCCTCCATCCTGGTCAGCCGCGCCATCGGCAAGGGGCGGACGCATGAGGTGGCCGACATCGCCCGGCGCGCCATGACCATCGGCCTGTCGATCATGACGGCGGTCGGGCTGCTCTACGCCGTCCTTCCGAGTGTTGTGCTGCGCCCCTTCCTTGGCGCGCAAGCCGACCCCGCCGTCGTCGCGACGGCGACGACCCTGCTGTGGTTCGCCATCGCGCATCAGTATTTCAAGGGATCGCAGAACATCTGCGTCGGGTTGCTGCGCGGGTTGGGAAACACCAAGGCGGGTCTGACCAACACCTTGATCGGCTATTGGCTGATCGGCGTTCCCGCGATGGCGCTCTGCGCCCACCCGCTCGGGCTGGGCGGGCTGGGGGTCTGGTTCGGCCTTTGCCTGGGCTTCGGCGTGACCAGCCTGCTGCTGTGGCGGCGCTTTCTCTCCGACCTTGGGCGGCTGACCGGCGCGTCGTCGGCGCTCAATGCCCCGAACACCACTCCCATTTCAAAGGAAGCGCGTTGACATGACCTGGAGCCTCCCGAATGTCTGCCTGACCATCGGCATGGTCGCCGCCCTGGCCGTCGGGTCGGCGCGCGCGGACGACGCGCCGACCCGCAGCGTGGTCGACGCCCGTGGCGTGTCCGTGCAGGTTCCCGCCAAGCCGCAGCGCGTCGCGTCGATCTCCTACCTCGCCGCCGACGTCGCGCTGGCGGTGGGCGTGACGCCGGTCGCCACCACCTACATGACCGCTGGGCGGGAGCCGGATTATCTGCTGGGCCTGACGGCGGGCATGAAGAAGATCGGCCAACGGGCCAAGCCGAATCTGGAGCTGCTGGCCGAAGCCAAACCCGACCTGATCGTCGCCATGCGGCGCTACACCCAGGGCAACGCCGCCCAGTTCGAGAAGATCGCCCCCTACCTCGCCTACAACATGGAACTGCACAGCGAGAGCTTCAAAGAGGTGGCGGAACTGGCGGCCCTGCTGGGCCAGCCCCAACGCGGCCAGGAGCTGAACGACGCCTTCCAAAAGCGCCTGGACGAGTACGCCGCCAAGGCACCGAAGGACAAACACCCGCGCTTTCAGATCATGTGGGCCGGGAACACCCCCTTCACCTTCCACACCGAGACCATGGCCGCCTGGATCGCGACCAAGCTCGGCGGCGAGAACATCGCCGGCCCCATGGTCCAGGGTGGACGCTTTGGCCTGGAGATGAGCCTGGAATCCATGCTGGAGAAGGATCCCGAGGTGATCTTCGTCTATGATTCCGGGCCGGAACGCCCGCACCAGGCCAACCCGATCTGGAACCGCCTGTCGGCGGTGAAAAATGGCCGCGTCCATTATGTCGGGGACGAGTGGGTGGAGCCGAACGGCCCCATCGCGCGCGAACTCGTGCTGCGCGAGGCCGCCCATTTCCTCTACCCCGATCATTTCCCGGCGATCAACGTCAAGGCCGAAGCCGCCACGCTGATCCCCGCCGCCGTTCAGAAGTGACGGTCTGTGAAAAGCCGCCTGTCATCCGCCGCCGCGTCGGGGTGGAGTGAGCGTTGGCCGCCGAACGGATCCGTCCGTTCCGGCGCGCTGACGCTCGCCCTGCTCCTGGCGTCCGCGCTGCTGTGCGCCGGGGGGCTGTTGCTTGGCAGCCGTCCCTTGCGCCTCGACACGTTGCTGTCGGTTCTGCTGCACCCGAACGACGCCATCGAGTCGATTCTGGTGTGGACGTTGCGGTTGCCGCGCAGCCTGTGCGCCTTCGTCGGCGGGGTCGGGCTGGCGGTGTCCGGCCTGCTGTTGCAAACCCTGACGCGCAATCCGCTGGCCGGGCCGGGGCTGACCGGCGTCACCTCCGGCGCGGTGACGGCCATCTTGCTGTGCTTCGTCCTGCTTCCCGGCTTTTCGTCGGCTTATTACCCGCTGGTCGGCTTGCTGGGCGGCCTGTCCGCCGCCCTGACCACGGCCTGGATCGCAAGAGGCGGCGGCCCGATGCGCCTGGCGTTGGGCGGCATCAGCGTGTCGCTGCTTCTGGGGGCCGTCACCACCTATCTGATCTTGCTGAGCGGCCCGCAATCGACGGCGTTGTTCTTCTGGTTGTCGGGCGGCTTTCAGGGCGGCTCCTGGCCGCAACTGCTGGCGATGACGCCCTGGGTCTTCATCGGTCTGGGCGGTGCGTTGGCCTGCCTGCGCGTCATCACCCTGTTCGGGTTGAGCGAGCAGGCCGCCGCCGGAATGGGGGTGAACATGGCCCTGTGGAAGCCGGTTTTGCTGCTGCTGGCGGTTCTGCCGGTCGCCGGGGTCGCCCCGGTCGCCGGGCATGTCGCCTTCGTCGGGCTGGCCTCCCCGCACATCGCCCGGCTGCTGAATCCCCCCGGTCCCGGCTGGCTGATCGGGCTGACCGCCGCGCTGGGCGGGACCATGGTGGTGGCCGCCGATCTGGCGGCGCGCACCATCGTTCTGCCGCGCGAGATCCCCGTCAGCATCGTCGCGGCGCTGATCGGCGGCCCGGTCTTCCTCCATCTGGTCCGCCGCCACCGCTTTTCCTCCCAGGCCGAGGTGTGAGGATGGACCGCGCCATACCCTCCCCCCTTCCCCGCGCCCGCTCGGGCTGGCTTCTGCTGTCGGGTTGCCTGCTGGCCGTCGCCCTGTCGCTGCCCATGGCGGTTCTGCTGGGGGTCGCCGACATTCCGCTGTCCGACAGCCTCGCCGCGCTGACCGGCGGCGGAAGCGCGATGGCCCGCTCCATCCTGCTCGATTTCCGCTTGCCGCGCGTCGCCACCGGCGTGCTGGCGGGGATCAATTTCGCCGTCGCCGGTCTGCTGTTGCAGCGGATCACCCGCAACCCGCTGGCCGATCCGTCGATTCTCGGGATTTCGCAGGGGGCCACCCTGGCGGTCGCCGTCTTCCTGCTGTTCAGCGTCTACCGCCACGCGCCGGGCGGCAACACCCTGCCGGAACTGCCAGTCGCCTGGTTGCCGACGGTCGGCACGCTGGGGGGATTGGGCGCCGCCGGTCTGGTCCATCTGTTGGCCCTTCGCCACGACCTCGGCCCGATGCGCGTCACCCTGTGCGGCGTCGCCATCGGCGCGCTGCTGCACGCGCTGGCGATGGGCGTCATCGCCGGATGGGGATCCACCCGGATCGAGATCCTGCTGGAATGGCTGGCGGGCAGCCTCTACGCCCGCAGTTGGGAGCACGCCGCGTTTCTCGCCCCCTTCACGCTCGCCGGGCTGACGGCGCTGCCGCTGATCCTGCGCCCGCTGGATTTGCTGAGTCTGGAAGCATCGGTCGCCCGCTCCTTCGGGCTGTCCTATCAGCGGCATTTCACGTTGGTTCTGTGTCTGGCCTCCGGCCTTGCCGCCAGCGCGGTGGGGGCCGTCGGGCCGATCGCCTTCGTCGGCCTGCTGACGCCGCATCTGGCGCGTTTTGTCGTCGGGCGTCGCCGTCGCCTTCTGCTGCCGGTGACGATCACGCTGGGCGCGGTCGTGGTGACGGCGGGGGATTTGGCCGGGCGGTTGCTGGGCGGTGCCGAGGAAATCCCCATCGGCGTGGTTACGGCTCTGTTCGGCGTTCCTGTTCTGATTGTCTTGCTTCGGAAAACTCCGTGAGGGCGCGATGCCGGTTCTTTGTTCCCACCTGTCCGTCGCCTATGGCCGCCGCCCGGCGTTGACCGATTTTCGCCTGTCGCTCCAGCCCGGCGAGATTCGCGGCTTGATCGGGCCGAACGGCTCGGGCAAAAGCACGGCGCTGCAAAGCATCGCCGGTCTGATCCAACCAACCGGCGGGCGGGTGGAGATCGACGGACGCCCCGTCCACGCCCTGCCCCGCCGCGCGCTGGCGCAAAAGCTGGCCTATCTGCCGCAACAGCCCACAGCACCGGAGGACATGACGGTCGAGCAACTGGTCCGCCAGGGCCGCTTCGCCCATGTCGGGCTGTTCCGCCGCTATGGGCCGGAGGATGAGGACGCCATCCGCTGGGCGCTGGACAACACCGGACTGACCACATTGGCCGAACGCAGCCTGCGCGAATTGTCGGGCGGGGAGCGCCAGCGCGCCTGGATCGCGGCGGCGCTGGCCCAGCAGGCGCAGGTTCTGCTGTTGGACGAGCCGACCTCCTTCCTCGACATCGGCCATCAGGTGGAGGTGCTCGACCTTGTCCACCGTTTGAGCCGGGAGCGGGGCGTCGCCGTCATCATGGCGATTCACGACATCAATCAGGCGATGGCGGTGTGCGACGCCATTTCCCTGCTGCAAAAGGGCGTCTTGATGTTCGACGGCCCCCCGACGGCCTTGGCCGACAGCGGTCTGATCGAAACGGTGTTCCGGGTGACGGGACGCTTTGTCCACGTCGCCGACGGTGCCGCCCCGCATTTCGACGTCAGCCTCGCTCAACGTCGGTCGGCCCGCCATTAACGCGCGGTCCGGCGCAGTCCTTCCGCGACTGTCACGCCCGCTTCCTGTTGGTGAGCTATTCCGGCACCTGGATGCTGGCGCTGAAGCCGTGATCGGCGGATCATCCGGGGGGCCGGTCGCCGTCATGCCCAGCCAAAGGTGCGACACAATGTCATCGTTCGACAAACCATGTGGAAAGCGTCACGGCTGGTGATTGCCCCCCATGGTTTCCTGTGCGAAGAATGATCCGCGATTTGTGCGTGCCTCCTTCCGAAAGCGCTGTTGCCCTGTGTCTCCGTTCCGCCGCCTTGCCCTGGGATGTCGCCGCGTCGGCCTGATGGCTGGCGTGCTGGCGTTTCTGTGCCAAGTGTTGGCGTGGAGCGTGGCGATGCCCGCCGTCTCGCTGGCGGCGTCCGCCGAGCGCATCACCATCTGTTCGGTCGATGGGGTCAAGACGATCAAGATCGGCCCCGACGGGCAGGCGATCCCTGATGATGACCAGGGCAAGGCGGGCGTGACCGGCCATTGCCCGCTCTGCCCGCTGGTGGCGGGAGCCGGGTTGCCGCCGGTTGCGCCGCTGGCGCTGCCGACCGAACGGGTTGCCGCGCACGACGCGCGCGCCTTGCCCGGCGACGCCATCGCCGCCGGATGGTTCCTGTCCAGCCTCCAGGCCCGCGCCCCGCCGTCCGTCGGCTGACCGGAGCGATTTTTCGCGCGCGGACCCCGCCCGCCCCGTTGGCGTGCGCGTGGCACCCCCCGCCCGCCTTGTGAATCCCCGGCATCTCCAGCGGTCGCTGCGGCCCGTCCGAGCACACCAAACCTCCTCCGCGCCGGGGATCCGCGTCGCTTGCGGATTCATACAAACGGAAAGGAAGTGTGGCCGTTATCCGCCCCTTTCACGGCACAATCCGTGCGTTGCGCGCCCCGCTGCCCTGGGGCCGCGCCCCCATCCCCCGGCCATTTCCCGGCCATTTCCCGGGTGATCCCATGATGGTGTTCCTGTCCTCCACGCCCGTCCCGTTCCGTTCTCTGGCGCCCGTCTGAGGCGACGACCGGAACCGCGAGCGGCGTCATGACCGCGTTCCATCCCTCTGCCAAGCGCACGCCTGTTGGGCGCATCTTTGGCCTGCGGCCCGACCGCCGCCGCCGGATCGGCGCGGGCGCGGGCGTGTGGCTGCTGCTGGTCCATCTGCTGGCGCTTGGCGGACAGCCGCCGCGCGCCGACGCGCCGTCGTCGCCCCTGTTCGCGCAGGATGTGTCCGGCGACCGCATCGTGATTTGCACGGCCGGCGGCATGGTCGTGATCGACCGCGCCACCGGCCAACCCGTGCCGCCCGACGCCGATGGGCATCACGGCGATTTGTGTCTGTTCTGCCTGCCCGGTTTGCAGGGCGGCACCGATCTGCCGACGGTCGCAACGCTGGCCCTGCCCACGGTCGCGCTGTGCCCGCCCCTGTATTCCGACCGTCCGCACCCACAGCTCTCCGCCCGTCCGGTCGGGGTGGCGTGGCCGCGCGGGCCGCCGTGGGGGTTCCCGACCTGATGGAGCCGACGGCCCATCCCGACACCCCGCCCTTGCGCGGGGCCGGGATGGGCCATTCATCGACCGTGGGCGGCCCTTGCCGCCGCCCGCCGAGGAACCTGTTGCCATGCCTCTGTCCGACCGTTCCCACGGGCGACCGCCGCCCGGTTGGCGGCTGTTCTGCCGCCTGCTGCCCGGCTTCGCCGCCGGGGCCTTTGGCGGCGGCCTGTTCGTGGCGTTGCTGCTGGCCTTTGACGTCGCGGGCCTGCGCACGCTGCTGCACAGCGCCGACCGCCCGCCGCATTGGAGCCTGTTCCTGTCCCTTCCCGTGCTGTTCGGGCTGTTGGGGATGGTGGTTGCGCCCTGCCTCAACCGCCCATCCGACGTTCGGGAGATGGACCGATGACGGACCGCCCGTTGGCCCGCGCCATCGCCGTCACGCTGCTGGTCAAGCTGTGCGTGGTGGTGGCGATGCGGCTGTTCCTGTTCGACGCGGCGCACCGCCCGGTGATCGACGAGTCCGCAATGGACGACCGTCTGACCGTTCCGGCGTCGCCGCGCTCATAAGGATGTCTGTTCACGATGTTTGATTTGGATCCGTCGAGCCTGTCGCGCCTGCAATTCGGCATGACCGCGCTCTATCATTTTCTGTTCGTGCCCCTGACGCTGGGGCTGTCCTTCCTGCTGGCCATCATGGAAAGCGTTTACGTGATGACCGGGCGCGCCATCTGGCGCGACATGACCAAATTTTGGGGCAAGCTGTTCGGCATCAACTTCGCCATGGGGGTCGCCACCGGCATCACCATGGAGTTCCAGTTCGGCACCAACTGGGCCTATTACAGCCATTATGTCGGCGACATCTTCGGCGCGCCGCTGGCCATCGAAGGGTTGATGGCCTTCTTTCTGGAATCGAGCTTCGTCGGCCTGTTCTTCTTCGGTTGGGACCGGCTGTCCAAGCTGGGCCATCTGACGGTGACGTGGCTGGTCGCCATCGGGTCCAACCTGTCGGCCCTGTGGATCCTGATCGCCAACGGCTGGATGCAGAATCCGGTCGGCGCGGTGTTCAACCCCGACACCATGCGGATGGAGCTGACCTCCTTCTGGGAGCTGATGTTCAACCCGGTGGCGCAGTCGAAGTTCGTCCACACCGTCAGCGCCGGTTACGTCACCGGATCCATGTTCGTGCTGTCGGTCAGCGCCTATTACCTGCTGAAGGGGCGGCACGCCGCCTTTGCCAAGCGGTCGATGATCGTCGCCTCGGCCTTCGGGCTGGCCTCCGCCCTGTCGGTGGTGGTGCTGGGGGACGAAAGCGGTTACGCCGTCTCCGAACACCAGAAAATGAAGCTCGCCGCCATTGAGGCGATGTGGGAGACGGAAGCCGCCCCCGCCGGTTTCACCCTGTTCGCCATTCCCGACACCAAGAACCGCGTCAACCACGCCGAGGTGAAGGTGCCCTGGGCGCTGGGGTTGATCGCCACCCGCTCCACCGACACCGTGCTGCCCGGCATCGACGATCTGGTGGCGCGGGCGGAGCGGCGCATCCGCAACGGTCTGGTCGCCTATGACGCGTTGGAGCGGCTGCGCGCCAACCGAGCCGACGGAGAGGCCCGCACGACCCTGGCCGCCCACGCCGCCGATCTGGGCCACGCGCTGCTGTTGAAACGTTACCTCGCCGACCCGCGCAAGGCGGATGACGCCACCATCGCCAAGGCCGCGCGCGACACGGTCCCGGGGGTGGGGCCGCTGTTCTGGGGCTTCCGCATCATGGTGGCGCTGGGCTTCTTCTTCATTGGCTTGTTCGTCTGGGCCTTCGCCCTGTCCTGCCGCCGGGATTTCAGCCACCCGCTGTTCCTGAAAATCTGCCTGTGGTCCATGCCGCTGCCCTGGCTCGCCGCCGAACTGGGTTGGTTCGTGGCCGAATACGGGCGTCAACCCTGGTCGATCGACGGGGTGTTGCCGACCTTCCTCGCCTCCTCCTCGGTGTCGGTGGCGCAGGTGCTGTTCACCCTGACCGGCTTCGTCCTGTTCTATTCGTCGCTGGCCGTCGTCGATGTCGTGCTGATGCGCAAATACATCCGGTTCGGTCCGGCCGAGGCGCTGCGCCCATTGCCCGCCGCGCCCGCCCTCCAACCCGCCGAATAAGGGGTGAGATCCAATGCACCATATGGTCGATTACGAGATCCTCCGCCTGATCTGGTGGCTGTTTCTGGGCGTTCTGCTGATCGGCTTCGCCATCATGGACGGGTTCGATCTGGGGGTGGCGGCGCTGCTGCCGCTGGTGGCGCGCACCGATGTGGAACGGCGCGTGGCCATCAACAGCATCGGCCCGGTGTGGGACGGAAACCAAGTGTGGTTGATCCTGGGGGCCGGGGCGATCTTCGCCGCCTGGCCCGCCATCTACGCGGCGGCCTTTTCCGGTTTCTACATCGCGCTGTTCCTGGTGCTGGCGACGCTGATCCTGCGTCCGGTCGGCTTCGAATTCCGCAACAAGATCGCCGATCCCCGCTGGCGGAGCTTTTGGGATTGGTCGCTGTTCGCCGGGGGGCTGGTCCCGTCGCTGGTGTTCGGCGTCGCCTTTGGCAATCTGTTGCAGGGGGTGCCGTTCCGCATCGATGGCGATCTGCGCGTCGCCTATGAGGGCAGCGGCCTGTTCGAACTGCTGAACCCGTTCGGTCTGCTGGCCGGGCTGCTGTCGCTGGCGATGCTGACCACCCACGGCGCGGTGTATCTGTCGCTGAAGACGGAAGGGGCGGTGCGCGACCGCGCGCGCGGCTTCATCCGCGTCGGCGCGCCGGTGACGGTGGCGTTGTTCGCGCTGGCCGGTGTGTGGGTGTTCTATGGTGTACCGGGCTACGCCCTGACCACGGCGGCGGTGATGGACGGCCCGTCCAACCCGCTGTTCAAGGAGGCGGTGCGCCAGCCCGGCGCGTGGTTGGCCAATTACGCCGCGCACCCCTGGATGATGGCGGCCCCGGCGCTGGGGTTGGTCGGGCCGCTGCTGGTCTGGGGGCTGTCGACGGTGGGGCGGGCCGGTACCGCCTTCATCGCCAGCGGCCTGGGGATCGCTGGAGTTGTCGGCACCGCCGGGGTCAGCATGTTCCCCTTCCTGATGCCGTCCAGCGTTGCGCCCTCGGCCAGCCTGACGGTGTGGGACGCGTCGTCCAGCCACGTCACCCTGTTCGTGATGCTGGTGGCGACCCTGATCTTTCTGCCCATCGTGTTGGCCTACACCGGCTTCATCTTCCGCACCCTGCGCGGAACGGTCAGCCCGGCGGACGTCCAACGCCACAGCAACAGCCTGTACTGAGGAGACCGCCCCCATGTGGTATTTCGCCTGGGTTCTCGGCGTCGGATTCGCCTGCACCTGCGGGATTCTGAACGCCGTGTGGCATGAGCATCACTTGCCCGCCGACGACACGGTGGACTGACCCGTCCGGACGCGCGGCGGCGGGCGTGAGTTGCCGCCGCGCGGTCCATTTCGCATTTTTCGGTTTCGTTTTTGATGGAGAGCGGCGCGATGGGCGCAAAAGGATGGGCCTGGAGCGTGGGGGCGGCGTTGGCGCTGGCCCTGACGGCGGGGGCGGTGTGGTCGCAGATCGGCGCGGCCCAACACGCGGCGGACAATGGCAAGGCTCTGCTGGCCGCGCTGGGCGGTCCTTTTTCCCTGACCGACCAGCGCGGGCGGGCCGTGACCGACCGCGATTTCCACGGTCGGGTGGTGGCGCTGTTCTTCGGCTACACCTTCTGCCCGGACATCTGCCCGACCGATTTGCAAATCGTCGCCGAGGCGCTGGACCGGCTCGGCACCCGCGCCGACGGGGTGCAGCCGCTGTTCGTCACCATCGACCCGCAGCGCGACAGCCCGGCTCAACTCGCGGAGTTCACCGCCCTGTTCAGCCCGCGCATCCTCGGCCTGACCGGCACCCCCGAGCAAATCGCGGAGACAGCAAAACGCTACCGCGCCTATTACGCCCGCGCCCAGGGTGGGGAGAGCGACGCCTACACCATGGACCACTCGGCCTTTCTCTACCTGCTCGACCGCCAAGGCAAAGTGGCGGAGGTGCTGCCCCACGCCACCCCGGCGGATCGGCTGGCGGCGGCGCTCACCGCGCTGCTCGACCAACCCGCCGCAGCGGCCAGCCCAGCGGCCAGCCTCGCCCGTTGACGGCGACCCAGCGCCGCCACAGCCACAGCGGGGCCATCCCCTCCGGCGCGGCCCGCGATGGTTTCGCTGTCCTCACCGCACCGCCGTCCATGGGTTGGACCAGCGCGGGTTGGTCAACAGGCCGTCGTCGGTCAGCGCGCCAAGGAAGGCCAGCAGGTCGCGCTTTTCCGCCACCGTCAGGCCGATGCGGGCGATCAAGCCGCTCTTGTGCGGGTTCAGCCGCCCGTCGCCCTTGTGCGGCCCCGTCGTCACCCGCCGCCCGCCGTCGGAATAGAGGTCGATCACCTCGGCCAGGGTGGCGACGCCGCCATCATGCATGTAAGGCGCGGTGACGGCGACGTTGCGCAGGCTGGGCGCGCGGAACGCCCCCATGTCGGCGGGGTTGGCGGTGAATTCGAACAGGCCCCGGTTGGGAAAGGGGAAGCCGCCCGCGCCGTCGATGTTGTAAAGGCCGGTGTTGTGGAACGGCGTCTCCACCTCGCGGCTGCCGGCATGAACAACCTGGTCGTTGAAATTGAAGCTGCCATGGCAATGGTGGCATTCCGCCCGCTCGCCGAAAAACAGCGCCATCCCGCGCGTTTCCGCATCGCTCAGGCTGGTTTTGCCTTGAAGATAGCGGTCATAGCGGCTGTCCACCGACACGATGCTGCGCTGAAAGGCGGCGATGGCCTTGATGATGGTCGCCATGGTCAGCGGATCGGCCTCGTCCGGGAAGGCCGCGCGGAAGAGCGATGGGTAGAGCGGCTCATCGCGCAACCGTTCCAGAATGACGGGCCGGTTGGCGTCGGTGACGCCCATTTCCACCGGATCGTCGCCGAACAACGGCACCTCCATTTGCCGCTCCAGCGACACCAACGCCGGGTTGGCCCAGGTGTAGGTGGCGTTCCAGGCGCTGTTCGCCAAGCCTTGCGCGCTGCGGTGGGTCAGGCCGCCGGTGGACCCCGGCGACCGCGCCCGCCCGTCGGTGAAGGCGCGGGATTGGAGATGGCACAACGCGCAGGCGATCGTGCCGTTGCCCGACAAACGGGTGTCGTAGAACAGGCGTCGGCCAAGCTCGACCTTGGTCTTCGACATCGGGTTGTCGGCGGGAACGCGCGGTTCGGGGACGTGGGACGGCAAACCCCACGCCCACCCGTCGGCCAGAACCGACGGGGGTGCCAAAACCAACGCGGAAACCAACGCGGACAGGCCGACGATCACGGCCCGCAGACGCGTCCCAAGCACAGCCGACGCCCGCCCGCTCACGGCTTCGCCACCACAACGAAGGCGGCGGCGAAGGCGGGAGAACGACCGGACTCCACCGGCTTGCCGTCGCTGAGCGACAGGCCGAGCCGGGCGAAGATCGGCCCGCAATCGGCGTCGGTCGGGCCGCTCATGCAGCCGATGGCCCCGCCCTGGTCCTTGTTCAGGGCGCTGCCCTGAAACAGCGACGACAGATCCAGCGCCACCGCTTGGGCGCGCGGGTCAAAGGCGGCGACCGTCACCGGCACGCGGTTGGAGCGGGTGCAAACGACGTTTTCGCCGGTCGCCGGGTTGCCCGAACAACCGGTGGAGCCGAGATGCACGTACCAACTCGGGGCCTTGCCGCCGTCCGGCTTGGCAACGCCGCCCACCGGATCGACCTCCATTTTCACAAACTTGCGCCCGGCTTGCCAGCTCCAGCCCAACGCCGCGATGTCCAGCGGCGGCGGGGCCTTTTCCGTGCTGCTGTGGTTGAGGGCGGGCGGCACGCCGACGGTGAAGGACAGCCCGGCGTAGGTGGTTCCCGCCGGAACCGTGCCCGTCACCGTGACGTTGGTCGCCTTGGTTCCGCCGACGCAACCGCCGCTGCCATCCTCAAAATCCAGCAGGGCGACGTTGGCCGTCTGCCAATCGTTGACGGTCAGGGTCAGCGGAACCGGCTTGCCCGCCGCGTCGATCAGGGCGACGTCCTGCACGTAAAAACGGGCGTCGCGCAGCGTCGCCGCCGTCTTGCCGACGCCCAACGGCCCCAGCGGAGCGCCGCAACGGGCCGCCTTGCCGTTGGCGGTCAGGGCGAAGCGGATGGCGACCGGCTGGGTCGCCACCTCCGGCGCCGTGCTGGCGCACCCCGCCAATCCAGCGGCGGCGGCGGTCAGCGCGGCGAAGGTGGAAAACAGGCGCATGCGGTCCTCCTAAAAAAGACGGGTTTGGCCAGCGGTCAGAAGCGAGCGGTGAAGGTCACGTTCACGCTGCGCCCTTCCTCGTAGCTGTAGGTGTCGGCCTGCGACTGCTGGTAGGTGACGTAAGCCTTGTCGAACAGGTTGGTGACGCCCAGATCGACGCGGTACCAGTCGCGGTCATAGGCGACGCCGACGTCGTGGGTCACATAGGCGTCGCGGCGGCGCAGCGCGGTGGAATCGTAATGCTGGGCGGCGGCGGCCTGCCCGACATAGCGCAGGGTCCAATTGTCGCCCAGCCGGTACTGCACGCCCAACGACGCCTTGTCCGGCGGGGCGTAGAGGTTGGCCCCGGTGGCGGAATCCTTCGCCCGCAGCCGCGAATAGGCCAGCCCCAGCGTCAGATCATCCAGCGTGTAGGCGATTTCCGCCTCCCCGCCCCAGCGTTCGGCGTTGGCGACGTTGCGCTGTTGGAAGATCAGCCCGGTCCCGGAGAAGGGCGCGACGCGGCGGTAGGTTCCAATGGTCTGCTGGCTGATGAGATCCTTGACGTCCTCGGTGAAGATGGTCGCCTTGGCGCGCAGGCTGTCGCCCTTGGCGAACAGATCGTCGAAGGCCAGCGTCAGGCCCGCTTCCTTGGTCTTGCTGGTTTCTGGTTTCAGCGACGGGTTGGGGCGGAAGTTGAACAGCGCGCGGGTGGTGTTCAAATTGCCGAACATCTCGGTCAGGGTCGGCGCGCGGAACGCCTCGCCATAGCTGGCGTAAACGCCCAGGAAGCTCCATGGCTGATACTTCAGGGCGATCTTCGGCGACAGACGGTCGTTGCTGGACGCGGCTTGGCCGGACGGCGACAGGCGGTAGCTGTCCTGGCGCAGCGCGCCGGTCAGCGTCCAGTCGTTCAGAATGCGGATTTCATCCTGAACAAAGCCGCCGAACGCCTGCAACGCGCCGTCGGGCAGCACGCTGTTCGGGTTGCCCGCCGATTGGTTCTTGGCGGTGTCGCGGTAAAAATCCAGCCCGTAGGTGACGCGGTGCTTCATCCAGGACGCCGTTTCAAACGACGTGCTGTTCTGAAGGCTGGCCCCGAAGGTCGCCGTCATCGCCGAGGTCGGATCCAGCGCCGGAACCACGCGGCTTTCGCCGTCGAGCTTGAACTTGGTGTAATAGGCCGACAGCTTGCCGTCCAACAGACGCTTGTCGGCGTCCTGGAAGGCCCAGGCGGCGTTGTACTGCTCCTGCCGCCGCTTGAGCTTTTGCGAGAAGGGGAACAGCGTGTTGCCGCCAGGGTTGTTCGGTCCAGTCAGATCGTCGGCGAATTTCTGGTAGCCGAGTTGGATCCGGTTCTGATCGTTCGGCGTGATCGTGCTTTTGAACAGCGCGCTTTTCAACTGGCCGTCGTTCGGCAGGGTCGAGCCGGAACCGCCCGTGCCGGTGTGAATGGTGTTGTAATCGCGGTAGGTCACGCTGGCCAACAGATCGACGCCCTGCGTCCGCGCCGCGCCGGTCAGGTTGGTGGAGGCTTCGCCGTTGGCGCTGCGGTAGCCCGCCTTGATCCGCCCGCCCACCGTCTTGCCGGGGGCGAGGACATCCTCCACCCCGATGGTTTCAAAGGCCATGACGCCGCCCAAGCCGCCGCTGCCATAGGCCGCCGAGACCGGGCCGCGCACGACGTCCACCTGTTTGATGACATCGGGATCGAGCAGCAGCGGCGTGTTCACCCCGCCGTCGTTGTTGCGCCGCGCGCCATCGACCGACAGGATGATTCGCGGGCCGAGCAGGCCGCGAATCGCCGGGCTTTGCGAGGCCGGACGCGGCCCGCCGCCGAAATTCACGTTGGGCAGGGTGCGCAGCACGGTGGACAGCGTGTTCGCCTGGGCGTCGTCCAACTGCTCCCGCCCGACGGTGGAGACCGAGGCCGGAACGTCAAAACCGCTGTTGGCGGTGCGCGTCGCCGTGACCGTCACGGCCTCCAACTGGAAGATGGGCGAAGCCGCGTGGGAATCGCCCGTTTGGGCGGCGACCTGTTGGGCAAAAGCGGGGGCCGCCGACAACAGCAGCAGACCGGGGATGGCGAGCCAGGAGGCGCGCAGGCGCGTCGACAGACGAGTCACGTCGGGCAATCCTTTGGAAACAATGGAATGATGAAAAGCGAAGGCGCGGGAACGCTCAGCGTTCGGACGCTGGCAGGGCGGCGGCGTGGGCCACGGGCGCGACCGGGGCGGACGCCCAAGCGCCGCTCAACCGGTTGGACGCCGTCGCCAGTTCCGCTTTCAGCGCGGCGGCCAACGCCAGCCGCTCGTCGGCGGTCAGAAAGCCGCCGACGCTGATCCGGCGGCCATGGCTGCCCAGCGTCAGGCGGGGACCGGCGGAGCCGTCCGCCTCGACCGCGACGCGCAGCCAACTGGTTTGCCAATCGCTGACCGAGAGCCGACCGGCGCTGTCGGTCTGCTCCACCCGCGTGCGGTCGGGCCAGACGCGGATGCGCTCGCTCATCCGACGGCGGCGGGAATCGCCGAGCAGCGACCAGCCGACGAAGGCGGCGACCAACAGCCCATAGGCCGCCATCGGCCACGCCCCCAGCCACAGCCAAGCGGTCAGGGTGATGGCGGCGTAGGCGACCAGAACCGCCACGAAAATCAGACGGCCATGGCGGGTGCCGCTGTCGTTGGGGGTGATCAGGGCGTCAAACAGCGGATCGGCGTCGGGCAAGGCCGAAACCGCAGGAATCGGATGGATTCCGGGCATGGGGAGACTCCACACGGGCAATCACGAAGCAAGACCGCGCGGAGGACAGACTCCAGCGCGGTCGCGAACGGGATCAGCCGAGGGAGGGGGGAGCGCGCGCCTGAAGGGTGGAGAGGAACCAACCGGCGGCGATGCGGTCGCCGGGCAGCGCCTCCGGCCCATGACGCACGGCGTCGATGGGCATGACCAGCGCGACGGGCGGCGGCAGCGCCAAACCGCCAATCAACGGGCAGAGCGGGCAAGAGCCGCCGGACATCGCCAGGTCGGTTTTGCCGCTGTCGGCTTGACCGCCATCAGGATCGACCGGCGCGCCACGATCATCAAGCAGAACGGTTTTGAAGCCGTCAGGCGTGCAAATGACGATCCGGTTGTTTCCAGAATCGTTGGTCGGCGCGGCCATGGCGGGCATCCAGGCCCAGGCGACGATCTGCAACAGCAACGCAACCGCGCCAGCCAACAGGCTGACCCGCCGCGTCCGTCGCGTCTTGTCCCAGTTCCCGATCATGCCGATCCGCCGCTGTGCTCAACCGCTGCGCGCGTCACACGCACCGCGACACAGTACCCCAAGCGCCATGCACGGCACGAGCGGCATTTTCACGCAGGGGCGTCGTGCTTCTCAAAGGGAGGGGATGAACGGAAAAGGCTTGGAGCGGGAAAGACCGCCGGGCTACGCTGCGTCCCGGTGGTGCGCGGCGTTTCAAGAATGGCCGCGTGAAAAGGGAATCCGGTGCGGTCCGTCAGGGCCAAATCCGGGGCTGCCCCCGCAACTGTAAACGGCAAGCGCCGGGTCACGACGCCACTGGCAACCAGCCGGGAAGGCGACCCGACGCGCAGCGCCGCAAGCCAGGAGACCTGCCACCGTTCCAACAACCCCAGCAGGCCGTCGGTGGGACGGCCGGGAGGTGGCGATGACGTTTTTTCCCTCGGGCTGAGCCTTGAATCCGTCTGGCGAATCCGTTCGGCGCGTCCGGACCGCGCCCGCCCGCATTTCCGTTTTCATCGCTCAGGACATCCGCCCATGCACATCGAACCCGGCATCCTCGACGCCGTCAAAGTCACCGCCGCCAATGGTGCTGCGCTCGCCACGCTGGCCGCCTACAGCCCGGCGCTGGTCCGCCAGCCGGTGGAACTGGTCAAGACCGCCTTCGCGGCCCTGTTCTTCTCCGTCTTCATGGAAATCTTCCATCTGCCGGTCGGCCCGTCGGAGCTGCATTTGATCGGCGCGTCGGCCGTCTATTTCACCTTCGGCTTCCTGCCCACTTTGTTCGGCTTCGCCATCGGCCTGCTGTTGCAAGGCGCGCTGTTCGAGCCGCAGGATCTGCTGCATCTGGGCGTCAACAGCCTGTCGCTGATCGTGCCGCTGGTCGCCGTCCACGAAACGGTGGGCAAGCGTTTCTTCGCCGAGGGCGCGGCCAAGGCAACGGTGACGTGGCGGCGCATCATGGCCTTCGACGCCGCCTATTATTCCGGCGTGGTCGCCATGGTCGGCTTCTGGCTGTTCCTGGGCGAAGAGGCGACGCCGCTGGCCGATTGGGCGCTGTTCGCCGCCTCCTACCTGCCGCTGGTCCTGTGCGAGCCGGTCTTCACCTGGGTGGCGCTGAAGGGCGTTGACCGTCTGACCGCCGCCAGCCCGCTGCGCCGCGTCACCGCCCTGGACCGTTTGGCGCTGGCCTGAGCGCGGATCGGCGATTGAGACGCCAAATTCTCCGATGGCCGCCCGCTGACCGCCCGGGGTGCCGCCTTCACCTATGAAACGGCCAAGAAGGCCGGGTTGGTGCTCGATCTGACCGAACTCGCCTCCGTCAAGACCATCGACACGACGACCGTTGTCTTCACGCTGAAGGCACCGCGCATCACCTTCCCCAACACGCTGGCCGTGTTGGGGATTGTCCCGGAACACACCTACAAGGCCGAGATCTATGGACGCGCGCCGGTTGGCTCCGGCCCGTTCCGGCTTCTGTCCTGGACCGAAGGCGAACAGGCCATCGTCAAGCCGAATCCCTGTTATTATGGCGCGAAATCAGCCTTCTCGAAGGTGACGTTCCTGTTCACCAAGGATGATTCCACCTACGCCGCCGCGAAGGCCGGCAAGCTCGACGTGGCCACGATGTCCAACGCGCTGGCAGGCGGGGTTCCCGTCGGCATGGGCTTGGTCGACGCCAAGACCGTCGACAATCGCGGGCTGGCCTTCCCGATGCAGCCCGACACCGGTCGGAAGACCGACAAGGGCTATCCCATCGGCAACAACGTGACCTCCGATCCGGCCATCCGCAAGGCGGTGAACGTGGCGCTGGACCGCAAGGCGCTGGCCGCCGCCGTGCTGAACGCCTTCGGACGCCCCGCCTATGGTCCCGCCGACGATCTTCCCTGGGACAATCCCAATCACCGGCTGGCCGACGCGGATCCGGCGGCGGCCCGCAAAATTCTCGCCGACGCCGGATGGAAGCCCGGTGCCGACGGCGTTCTGGAAAAGAACGGGATCCGGGCGAAGTTCAGCGTCTAGAGCATCGAGCGTTTAATCTGGCGCATATCCAGCGTGCATGAAGTAGTTCCAGCATTCCTCAGGTGTATAGAGGTCACAGATGGAGCCGACGGCTTTCCAGAGTTCCTCAATGGTGC
>JAIXPD010000031.1 GCA_027486405.1 Azospirillum sp.
CGAAGGCGGGGATCCAGGCTTTCCCGTCAGAGCCACTCTGCGAACTCTGGATCCCCGCCTTCGCGGGGATGACGAATGTCCTAATAGAGGAATTTCAAGCCTTCACCCGATTGCCCTGCCCCC
The DNA here is from genome assembly GCA_027486405.1 of Azospirillum sp. Classification (GTDB taxonomy): domain Bacteria; phylum Pseudomonadota; class Alphaproteobacteria; order Azospirillales; family Azospirillaceae; genus Azospirillum. The sequence goes on from JAIXPD010000031.1 coordinate 124, forward strand.
CAACACCCCCGTCAGACGCCGACACGAGGCCGCCACCGATGCCCATCTTCGCCGCCAACCTGACCATGATGTTCAACGAATGGTCGTTCCTGGACCGTTTCGACGCCGCCGCCGACGCGGGGTTCCAGGCCGTGGAGTATCTGTTTCCCTACGACCACGCGCCCGACGCGGTGGCCGAACGGTTGCGGCGCAACGGGTTGACCCAGGCGCTGTTCAACATGCCGCCCGGCGATTGGGCGGCGGGGGAACGCGGGTTGGCGGCCTTGCCCGACCGCTTCGCCGAGCTTCAGGCCGGGGTGGAGACCGCCTTGCGCTACGCCGAGGCCACCGGCTGCCGCCGTCTGCATCTGATGGCCGGTCTGGCCGACGCCGCCGACCCGCAGGCTCAGGCCCGCTACCGGCACGCGGTGGAGCACGCGGCGGACGCGCTGGCCGAACGCGGCATCGATCTGCTGCTGGAACCGATCAACGGGCGCGACATGCCCGGCTATTTCCTGAATGATTTCGCCGCGACGGAGCGGTTGATCGCCGATCAGGGCCGTCCCAACGTCCGGCTTCAGTTCGACCTGTACCACCGGCAGATCCTGCACGGCGATTGCACGATGGCGCTGCGCCGCCTGCTGCCGATCACCGGGCATGTGCAGATCGCCTCCGTCCCCTCGCGCCACGAACCGGCGGGGGAGGAGTTGAATTATCCCTTCCTGTTCGCGGAGTTGGACCGGCTGGGCTATGACGGCTTTGTCGGCTGCGAATACCGCCCGCGCGCCGGGACGCTGGCCGGGTTGGGCTGGTTCACGCCGCAGCGCGCCACCGTGACGGGAGCGTGAGCGCCATGACCCAGACGACTCTGGCCCTGGGCTGCATCGCCGACGATTACACCGGCGCGTCCGATCTGGCCAACACGCTGACCCGTGCGGGTCTGCGCACCGTTCAGACCATCGGCCTTCCCACCGACGGGTTGGACCTGCCGGAGGTGGACGCGGTGGTGGTGGCGCTGAAAAGCCGCTCCATCGCGCCGGACAGGGCGGTGGCGCTGTCGCTGGACGCCCAACGCTGGCTGGCGGCGCGCGGCGTCGCCCACACCCTGTTCAAGGTGTGCTCGACCTTCGATTCGACCGACCAGGGCAACATCGGCCCCGTCACCGACGCCCTGCGCGCCGCCTGCGGCGGCGGGCCGGTGCTGGTGACGCCCGCCTTTCCGGAAACCGGGCGCACCGTGTTCATGGGGCATCTGTTCGTCGGCAGCCAACCGCTGCACGAAAGCCCGCTGAAGGATCACCCGCTGAACCCGATGCGCGATTCCAATCTGGTCCGCGTGCTCGACCGTCAATCGACCGGCGGGGTCGGGTTGATCGACCGGCTGGCGGTGGCGCGTGGTGTGGACGCGGTGCGGGCACGGCGCGACGCCGTGGCGGCGGCGGGGCAGGGGGCCGCGATTGTGGACGCGGTGGCCGACGCGGATCTGGCGATCATCGGCGCGGCGGCGTTGGACGGCCCGCTGTCCACCGGCGCGTCCGGTCTGGGCTTGGGGCTGGCCCGTGCCCTGGTGGCGTCGGGACGGGTGACGCCCGCCACCGGCGGGGCCGACCACATCGCCCGCCCGGTCGGCGGCCCGGCGGCCATCGTCGTGGGAAGCTGTTCCAAGGCGACGCTGGAGCAGTTGGCGGCGGCGGAGGCGCTGTTTCCGGTGCTACGCCTGGACACCGACGCGCTGCTGGCCGATCCGTCCGCCGAGGTGGCCCGCGCGCTGGCCTTCGCCGACGCCCGCCTGGGCGCTGGCCCGGTCGTCGTCGCGTCCAGCGCCACGCCCGACACGGTCGCCGCCCTGCAAGCCCGCCATGGGCGCGAGGCGGTCGGCCATCGCATCGAACAGGCGCTGGCCGATGTGGCGGCGGGTTTGACCGAACGCGGCGTGCGGCGGCTGGTGGTGGCGGGTGGCGAAACCTCCGGCGCGGTGGTGGACCGGTTGGGCATCCCGGCCTTCCTGGTCGGGCCGGAAATCGCGCCCGGCGTGCCGGTGCTGCGCACCGCCGGTCTGCCCGGCGGCGACCGGCTGATGGCGCTGAAGTCCGGCAATTTCGGCGGCCCGGACTTTTTCGCCAAGGCGCTGGCGATGATGGGGTGAGGGCACACACGAGGGCCGGGCCACGTCGCCCGGTCCTGACCGCGTTTGCGCTTCAACCGCCCGCCGTTTCAGACGGGGGCAAAGGACCGAACATGACGATTCTCATCACCGGCGGTGCCGGATTCCTGGGGCAGCGTCTGGCCCGTCGGCTGTTGGCCAGCGACGGGCTGACCGGCCCCGATGGCCGGGTGACGCCCATTGACCGCATCACCCTGCTGGACGTGGTCCCGGCCAGCGGGCCGGACGACCCGCGCGTCCGCGTCGTCACCGGCGACATCGCCGACCCGGCGGTGCTGGCCGACGCCATTGGCCCCGACACCGCGTCGATCTTCCATTTGGCCGCCATCGTCAGCGGGCAGGCGGAGGCCGATTTTGATCTGGGGATGCGCATCAACCTCGACGCCTCCCGCCTGTTGCTGGAGCGTTGCCGGGCGGTGGGGCATCGCCCGCGCGTGGTGTTCACCAGCTCCGTCGCCGTCTATGGCGGCGCGCTGCCCGACCCGGTGCGCGACGACACCGCGCTGAACCCGCAATCGTCCTATGGCGTGCAGAAGGCCATGGGCGAGTTGCTGTTGGCCGATTTCAGCCGCAAGGGCTTCGTCGATGGCCGGGTGCTGCAGCTGCCCACCATCAGTGTCCGTCCGGGCCGCCCGAACAAGGCGGCGTCCTCCTTCGCCAGCGGCATCATCCGCGAACCGCTGAACGGGGAGGCGGCGGTTTGCCCGGTTCCGCCCGACACCCGGCTGTGGTTGCTGTCGCCGCGCCGGGCGGTGGAGTGCCTGATCCGTGGGCATGAGCTGGCCGACGCCACGCTGGGCAACCGCCGCACCGTCAACCTGCCCGGCCTGTCGGTGCGGGTGGCGGAGATGGTGGCGGCGCTGGAGAGCGTCGGCGGGGCCGAGGCGGCGGCCCGCATCCGTTGGGAACCCGACGCGACCATCACCCGCATCGTCGGCGGCTGGCCCGCCGCCTGGGAGACGGCGCGGGCCGAGGCGCTGGGCTTTACCGGCGACGCCAGCTTTGCCGAGATCGTCCGCGCTTACGTCGAAGACGAGTGTTGAGGTGTGGCCGACCGCTGCATCGCCGTCACCGTCAGGAAGGCGGCGGCGATCAGCAGCGGGACAAAGGAGACCAGCAAAACCACGTTCCAGCCGAAGGCCGACAGCAAACCGCCCGAGGCGAAGGATCCCACCGCCATCGTTCCAAAGACGATGAAATCGTTGAGCGACTGCACCCGCGTCCGCTCCTCCGGCCGGTGGCATTCCAGCACCAGGGCTGAGGCGCCGAGAAAGCCGAAGTTCCAGCCCACCCCCAGCAGGATCAGGCTGCCCCAGAAATGGGCAACCTCCACCCCGGTCAGGCCGACGCCGGCCGCCGCCGCGATCAGGGCCAGCCCGACGCTGGTCAGGCGCGGCGCGCCGAACCGGGAAATCAGCCGACCGGTGAAAAAGCTGGGGGCGTACATGGCGATGACGTGCCATTGCAGCCCCAGATTCGACACCTCTTGCGGCAGGCCGCACAGGTGCATGGCCAGCGGGGCGGCGGTCATGATGAAGTTCATCAGCAGATAGGACACCACCCCGCACACCACCGCGTTGATGAAGCGCGGCTGGCGCAGGATGACGCCGAGCGGTCGGCCCTGCGCGCTTTCCGCCAGCGTCGGTTTGGGCAGGCGGACCCCCATCAGCACCAGCGCCGACAGCACGGCCACAGCGGCCTGCGCGACATAGGTGGCGGCGAACAGGTGCGGCGGCGACCAGTTCATCGTCAGGGTGACAAGCTGCGGCCCGATCACCCCGGCGAAGATGCCGCCCGCCATCACGGCGGACATGGCGCGCGGGCGGCGTTCCGCCGGGGCGCAGTCGGCGGCGGCGAAGCGCAGGGACAGCACGACGGCGGCGTAGGCCCCGCCGAACGCCATCGCCAGACAGAACAGCCAGAAGGACCCCAGCACCACCGCCAGCGACGACAGCAGCCCGGTCAACACCCCGCAGCCGGTCCCGGTCAGAAACGCCGCCCGGCGGCCATGGCGGCGCGCCAGCGCGCCAAAGGGCAGGGTGCAGACCGCCATCCCGACCACGAAAATCGAAATCGGCAGCGTGGCCAGCGCCGGGCTGGGGGCCAGACTGTTGCCGACGATGGCCCCGGTGGCGTAGGCGACGACCGAGTTCGACCCGGCCAACGCCTGCGCCACCGACAGCCGCAGCACGTTGGCGGTTTCGTGCGGATACAGGGATTCGGCAGCGGAAAGGGAAGCGGCCTGCGCCATGGGAGGTCCTTAACCGGGAACGCACGGGACCGGAATGGCACCGACGCGCCAGCATGACGCAGCCGCCAGGTTGAACGGAAATGGTTTGTTGAAATGACCAACAGCCTTGCGTCCGCCGCAGGGCTGGCGCGTGGTTGGCGCGGGGACTGGGGCTGTGTGGGCCAGGGCAATCGCTTGAAGCACCGTGCACCCGGTCAAAACAAGAATGGACACGAATTTCACGGATTTATTCACCGATTTCGCGGACCGCGCCCCAGAGCTGTCCTGTTTGCGATCTCACGACAAACCTCATGGCGGGGTGCAGGAGGCAATTGGAGTGGAAAATCCGTGTCATCCTTCCTTTTGTTCGTGAAATCCGCGTCCATTCTTGTTTGCGTGACGATGAGCGTTCGTTCAAGCGATTGCCCTGCTGTGTGGGCTTGCGGCTTGCGCGTTGCCCCCGCGTCGTGCCAGGAACGGCGCGTCCTGTTTCGTTGTTCGAGGGTTCGACCGATGACGCCCGTTCCGCCATCCGCCAGCAAGGCCGCCGTCGCCGCCCGTTCCGCCGCCGGTTCCCTGGCCGCCTTCTGCCCCTGGGCGGCGGAGGAGGGCGTTCGGGTTTATCTGCGTCCGGTCGGGTTGATGCCCATCGCCGCTTGGGCCAAGGGCGCGGCGGTCCCGTTGGCCGGGGGCCGCTTTGCCTTCGCCACCGCCGAACTGATCGTCCGCCAGATCGACCGCCCGCAGGGTGCTGACCGCCCACAGGACCGTACCGAGCGCGCCTTTGCCCCGCTGGCCGAAATCATGGCCTGGGGGTGGGAGCGGTCGCGGGCGGTGGCCGAGCGGCTGGACCGGCAATTGGGTGCCCTGACCCGCGCCCGCCCGGCCTTCGCCGGGCTGGATCTGGCGCGGCCCCGGCTGATGGGCATCGTCAACGTCACGCCCGACAGCTTTTCCGACGGCGGCGACTTCCTCGACCCCGCCGCCGCCATCGCCCATGGGCAGGCGTTGGTGGAGGCCGGGGCCGACATCCTCGACGTTGGCGGCGAATCCACCCGCCCCGGTGCCGCCCCCGTCCCGGCGGAGGTGGAGGAGGCGCGCATCCTGCCGGTGATCCGCCATTTCGCCGAACGCGGCGTCACGGTGTCGGTGGACACCCGCCACGCCCGCGTCATGGCGGCGGCCATCGGGGCCGGTGCCCGCATCATCAACGATGTGGCCGGGCTGGCCGATCCGCTCGCCCTGCCGGTGGTGGCGAAATCGGGAACCCCGGTGGTGCTGATGCACATGCAGGGGGAACCCGGCACGATGCAGAGCGATCCGCACTACCGCGACGCCGCGCTCGACGTGTTCGATTGGCTGGAGGCGCGGGTGGAGAGCTGCACCGCCGCCGGGGTTCCGTTGGACAAGATCACCGTCGATCCCGGCATCGGCTTTGGCAAGACGGTGGCCCACAATGTGGCGATCCTGCGCCACGCCGCGCTGTATCACGCCCTGGGCTGCCCGCTGCTGATCGCGCTGTCGCGCAAGAGCTTCATCGGCGCGCTGTCGCGCGGGGAGCCGCCGCGCGCGCGGCTGGCCGGGTCGCTGGCCGCCGGGCTGGAGTCCTTGAACCAGGGCGCGCAGATGCTGCGGGTCCACGACGTGGCCGACAGCGCCCAGGCCCGCGCGGTGTGGGAGGCCCTGCACCCCCCGGCCGACGCGGCGCGATGAGGGCTTGCCCGAGGGGAACGGCGACAAGGCTTGACCGCAGGGGCGGGGAGGGGCCAAGAAACAGCGTCATCGCTTCGTCACGCCCGCGCGCGGGCAGGACGGGGCGGGGCGGCACGCTTTTGTCCTTTCCTGAGGGTCTTTCATGACGCGACACCTGTTCGGCACCGATGGCATTCGCGGCACGGCCAACGTCGATCCGATGACCGCCGAAACGGCGCTGCGGGTGGCGATGGCGACGGCGCTGCAATTCCGCCGGGGCAACCACCGGCACCGGGTGGTCATCGGCAAGGACACGCGCCTGTCCGGCTACATGCTGGAACCGGCGTTGACGGCGGGCTTCATTTCGATGGGCATGGACGTCGTGTTGGTCGGCCCGCTGCCCACCCCGGCGGTGGCGATGCTGACGCGGTCGCTGCGGGCGGACATGGGCGTGGTGATCTCCGCCTCGCACAACCCCTATCAGGACAACGGCATCAAGCTGTTCGGTCCGGACGGCTACAAGCTGTCGGACGAGGTGGAAGCGGCGATCGAGGCCCGCATGGGCCTGCCCTTCGAACCCGATCTGGCCGGGTCGCCCGATCTGGGCCGCGCCAGCCGGATGGAGGACGCCACCGGGCGTTACATCGAATATGTGAAGAACACCTTCCCGCGCGGCCTGCGGCTGGACGGGCTGAAGATCGTCGTCGATTGCGCCAACGGGGCCGCCTACCGCGTGGCGCCGAAGGTGCTGTACGAGCTGGGGGCGGAGGTCATTCCCATCGGCGTCAGCCCCGACGGGACCAACATCAACAAGGGCTGTGGGGCCACCGCGACGCAAAGCCTGCAAGAGCAGGTGATCTTCCACGCCGCCGATCTGGGCATCGCGCTGGACGGTGACGCCGACCGCCTGATCATGGTGGACGAAGGCGGGCGGCCCATCGACGGCGACCAGTTGATGACGCTGATCGCGTCGTCCTGGGCGCAGTCGCAGACGCTGCGCGGCGGCGGGGTGGTGGCGACCGTCATGTCGAATCTGGGCATGGAACGGCACCTGACCGGGTTGGGGCTGCATCTGGCGCGCACCCCGGTGGGCGACCGCTACGTCGTGGAGATGATGCGCGAGCGCGGCTACAACGTCGGCGGCGAGCAGTCGGGCCACGTCGTGCTGTCGGATTATTCGACCACCGGCGACGGGTTGATCGCCGCGCTTCAGGTGCTGGCGGTGCTGATCCAATCCAACGGTCGCCCGGCGAGCGAGCTGTGCCGCGTCTTCTCCCCGGTTCCGCAAAAGCTGACCAACGTGCGTTTCGCCCCCGGCTCCAAGCCGTTGGAGGACGCGCAGGTCCGAAGCGCCATCCGCGACGGCGAAGCCCGTCTGGCGGCGAGCGGGCGTCTGCTGATCCGCAAATCCGGGACCGAACCCCTGATCCGCGTGATGGCCGAGGGCGACGACGAAACGCTGGTGCATCAGGTGGTCGCCGACATCGCGGACACCATCCGGGTCCGCGCCGAAACCGCCGCCGCAGGAGCCGCATGATGAGGGGTCGTGTTCTGATCGTTGCCGGGTCGGATTCGGGCGGTGGGGCCGGAATCCAGGCCGACATCAAGGCGGTGAGCGCGCTGGGGGCCTACGCCGCCACCGCCATCGCCGCCCTGACCGCCCAGAACACCAAGGGCGTGTTCGGCGTGCTGCCCATCGACCCGGCCTTTGTCGCCCTTCAGATGAAGGTGGTGTTGGAGGACATCGGGGCCGACGCCATGAAGATCGGCATGCTCGCCAACGCCGCCGTGATCGAGGCGGTGGCCGGTGTGTATGAGGCCCAGGGCGGCAACGTGCCGTTGGTCGTCGATCCGGTGATGGTCGCCAAGAGCGGCCATTTCCTGTTGGAACCCGACGCGGTGCTGACCCTGCGCAAGCGGCTGCTGCCAATGGCCGCCATCGTCACCCCCAATCTGCCGGAGGCGGAGGCGTTGACCGACGTGCCGATCCGCGATCTGGACGACATGCGCCGCGCGGCCGAACTGATCCTCACCTTCGGCCCGCGCGCGGTGCTGCTGAAGGGCGGGCATCTGGAGGATGACCGGCTGTATGACCTGCTGCTGAGCGAGGACGGCGAAACCGTGTTCGAGGGCACGCGCGTCCACACCCCGCACACCCACGGGACCGGCTGCACCATGGCGTCGGCCATCGCCGCCGGCCTGGCCCAGGGCATGGGCATGACCGACGCGGTGGCGCGCGCCCGCTCCTATGTGGAAACGGCGATCCTGACCGCCCCCGGCTTCGGCCATGGCCACGGCCCGCTGAACCACCTGCACACGGTGCGCGACTATCCGTAACGGCGATGGCCCGTAACGGCAAAGGCCCACCCGGATCGATGGGATCCGGGCGGGTCTTGCGGTGGGCAGGCCGGGCGGCGGTCAGAAGGCGACGGCGGATCCCGGCGTGGCGCGTGCCTGGTCTTCGCGGTCCAGCGTGTCGAGCAGGGCGACAACCTCCGCCGACGCGCGTTCCACCGCCGAGACGGCTTCCAGGGCGCGCTTCATGTCGCCCTCGGCGTAAGCCTTGGCGGCGGCGCGGCCATGCTCGTGCACCGCGCGGTGCGGCGGCTCCAACCGGGCGAAGGCCGGGTTGTTGCGGTAGGGCAGGGCCGCCGGGCCGTAATACCATTTGCCCAGACGGCAATTCTCGTGGTTGGCCAGTTCGTCCGCCCGCAGCGTCACCAGCCCGACCATCATGTCGGCCAGCCGCTTTTTCCAGATGACGTGGTCGACCTTGGCGATCTTGATGATCTTGCCGGGGATGTCCTGTTCGAACAGCATGTTCAATTGGTTGCCCAGCAGGGTTTCCACCCCGCGCGTGGCCTCCACGCTGCGCAGGATCGCCGCGCTGTTGGCGGCACTGGCTTCGGCGATGCGGGCGGTTCCGGCGGCAACCTCGTTCGCGGCGGCCGATTGCTGGGTCAGCACGCTGGCGATGTCGGACATGCGCTGTTCGGTGCGGTCGATGTGATGGCCGATGTCGGCCATGCGCTCGCTGACCGCGCGGATCGCCTCCTGCCCGCCCTGGACGGCGCGGGTCCCGTCCTCCATCGAGGCGATGATGGCGCTCATCTCGCCTTTGAGCGCTTCGATGCGCAGGCGGATGTCCTCGGTGGCGCGGGCGGTCTGGTTGGACAGGCTTTTCACCTCGCTGGCGACGACGGCAAAGCCCTTGCCCGCCTCTCCGGCGCGCGCCGCCTCGATCGTCGCGTTCAGCGCCAGCAGGTTGGTTTGTTTGGCGATCGCTTCGATGGTGGAGACGATCTCGGCGATGCGTTCGGAGGCGACCGACAATTCGCCCACCCGGCGGGCGGCGCTCTGCACGGCGTCGGCGATGATGCCCATGCGCGACACGGCGTCGGTCACGGTGCGCCCGCCTTCGACGGTGACGCTCTGCGCCTCCGTCGCCAGGGTCGCCACCTCGCGGCTGCGCGCCCAAATCTCCTGGATGCCGGTGACGGTTTCCTCGGTGGCGGCGGCGATGGCCTGCGATTCCTCGTCCACCGCGCGAAGCTGGCCGACCATCTGCGCGTTGGCGACCGCCGATTCGTTGATGGCGATGGCGGCGGACACGGTGCGGTCCATCAGGGTTCCGGCCACCCCGCCCAGGGCGGCCCCGGTGCGTTGGGCCTCCTGCGATTGGGTGTAGACGGACAGGGTGCGGTCAAGATCGAAGGACACCGCGCGGATCACGGCGGCCACCGCGTTGTCCGCCGTGCCGGGCCGCCAGCGCAGCGCCTTGCGGACGATGGCGGTCAGGTCGCTCAGCGCGATGCCATAGGCCCCGATGTACCAGGACGCGTCCAGCCCGACGCGCTGATGGGCCAGACCGACGGCGCGGCAGCGGGCCTCATGCTCCGGCGATCCCACATCGCGGAACAGGCGGCGCCAATGGTCGGCTTGGGTGCTTTTCAGCGCGGCAAGGTTGCCATGCTGGTCCAGCAGGGCCTTGGTGGTCGGCCAGCGCGCCAGATGGGCGTAAAACCGCTCCGACAGGGCGGGCAGTTGATCGTCGATCAAACGGCCCATGGATTGAAGCAACGCACGCTCGTTCTCGGTCAGCCCAAAGAACGCCGCATCCGCCGGAAGCCCGGCTGTCTTACCGCTCATGATTCGTCCGCCCGTTTGCGCGGCGGCTCGTTCCCATCTGCGGTGTGACCGTCGCGTTACAACATCGACATTTTATAGACCCGCTTTGTGTGCGTGCCAATGTGAGGGAAACGCGGACTCCATTAGGATTTTCTAACTTGATGGATTGCTTCCCGGTGATTTTACAATCTGTCGGTCAGAACGGTATAAAAGATTATAAATCTGCGCAATTTTGGATCAAAGCATCAAGATCGTGCGAGTTGCCCCCGCCAATGGCGGTGCCAGCGGCAATCCGCTGCTTGGATGTGGCACTCCGTCGCAGGACTGCGGCGCGTCGTATCCCTTGGCCGCAACAGTCGCGGTTGTGAGGGTGCACCGCCGCAAAAGACGTGACATTGAAAATGAGTCGCATTAATGTTGCGAACCATTCGCGGCGCGGCGACGCCCCGCGATGCCAAAACGCTGGTTGCGTGACGGGAACGGCAATGCGAATAAGACTCGTTTGCGTGTTGTCCCGGTCATCGCGCCGGTGGCCTGAGGGGAGCGCGCCACCGCGCGCGGTTTGGGGGATTGGGGGAAAGGTCATGTTGACACCGCGTCATCGTCTTTGCACCGGAACGCGCCTGCGCGCCGCCTTGTCGGCGTGCGTGGGCACCGCCACCGCGCTGGTCGCCGGGGTGTGCGCCGCGCAGGACGGCACCGCCGCGCCCACGGTGGCCCCAGCCGTTCCCGCCGTGCCGCCGGTGATGCCTGCCCCGGTTATGCCTGTTGCGTCGGCCCCGGCCAACGCGCTGGCCACTCTGCCGCACGATCTCTCGGCCTGGGGCATGTTCCTGGGGGCCAGCCCGGTGGTGCAGGGGGTGATGATCGGGCTGGCGTTGGCCTCGGTCGCCACCTGGACCATCGCCATTGCCAAGGTGATCGAACTGTCGGCGGCCAGGCGCAAGGCGCGCGCCGCGCTGGCGATGCTGGAGGACGCGCGGTCGCTGACGCAGGCGGCGGAGCGGGTCGGTTTCAGCCAAGGCACGGCGGCGACGCTGCTGCGCGCGGTGCTGACCGAAACCCACCTGTCGGCGGACGCGCCGTCGCGCGACGGACTGATGGACCGGGCGGCGTCGCGCCTGGAGCGGATCGAGGCGGCGGCCGGGCGGCGCATGGCGCGCGGGACCGGCATCCTCGCCACGATTGGCTCCACCGGCCCTTTCATCGGGCTGTTCGGCACCGTCTGGGGCATCATGACCAGCTTCATCGGCATTTCGCGGGCGCAGACCACCAATCTGGCGGTCGTGGCCCCCGGCATCGCCGAAGCGCTGCTGGCCACCGCCATCGGTCTGGTGGCGGCGATCCCCGCCGTGGTCGTCTACAACGCGTGCAGCCGGGCGATTTCCGGCCACAAGGCCCAATTGACCGACGTGTCGGCGGCGGCGCTGCGGCTGTTGAGCCGCGATCTCGACCGCCGGGCCTTGCCGCGTGGTGCGACGGCCACCGGATCGGCGGCCAACTCGGCGGCGGCGGAGTAACGGCGATGGGCGCGCGTCTGGGATCCGGTGGCGAGGATGATCTGGCGGAAACGCACGAGATCAACGTCACCCCCTTCATCGATGTCGTTCTGGTTCTTCTCATCATCTTCATGGTCGCGGCCCCGCTGGCGACGGTGGACGTGCCGGTCGATCTGCCCGCCTCCACCGCCACGCCCACCCCGCGCCCGGACAAGCCGCTGTTCCTGTCGATCCAGGCGGACAAGAGCCTGTCGCTGGGCGAGAACCGGATCGCGATGGAGGGCCTGACCGCCGCGCTCGACGCCGCGTCGGGTGGGGACAAGACCGCGCGGGTGTTTCTGCGCGCCGACAAATCCGTGGATTACGGGGCCTTGACCGAGGTCATGAACGGCCTGCGCGCGGCGGGTTATCTGAAAGTCGGTCTGGTTGGTCTGGAAACGGCCCCCGCGCCATGACCGTCATGCCCCTGGCCCTTCCCGAAGACCGCGACGCGGGCGTGGCCCGGTGGAGCGGCAGTTTGATCGTGGCGCTGGGCGCGCACGCGGCCGCTGCGGTGGCGATGGTGGCCTGGCACACGCCCTTGACGCCGCTGCCGGCCGATCCGCCCGCCATGCTGCTGGAACTGCCGCCGCTGCCCGAACCGGCCCCCGCCCCGGCCCCCGAACCGGTGATGGAGCCGCCGCCGCCGATTCCGGTTCCCGAACCGCCGCCTCCGGAGCCGCCACCGCCCGAGCCGGTGCCGGAACCCGTGCCCGAACCTGTGGTGGAACCGCCGCCACCGCCGCCGGAGCCGGTGGTGAAGCCGCCCGAACCGGAACCGCCCCCGTTGGTGGAGCCGGAGGTCGTCTTGCCCAAGCCGCCGCCGGAGCCGCCGCCCCCGCCCAAGCCGGAACCCCGGCCCGAGCCGAAACCGGCGCCGCCCAAGCCCGACAAGCCGAAGCCGGAGAAGCCCAAGCCGCGCCCGGTCACGCCAGCCCCGGTGGTCCCTGCGGCACCCGTCGCCGCGCCGGTCGCCGCCCCCGCCGCGACGCCGCCCGCCTCGGCCCCGGTTCCGGTGGTCAGCAACGCGGTTCCGTCCTGGCAAGGCCGGGTGCTGCACCATCTGGAGCGGCACAAGCGCTACCCGCGCGCGGCCCAGGCCCGGCGGCAGGAGGGTGTGGCGCAGGTCCGCTTCACCATCGACCGCGAGGGGCGGGTCCTGTCCGTCCGTCTCGACCGCAGCGCCGGTCACGAGATGCTGGACGAGGAGACGTTGGAGATGGTGCGCCGCGCCTCTCCCCTGCCCACGCCGCCGGAGGAGATGAAGCAGGACCGCATCGAACTGGTGGTCCCGGTTCAGTTCTTCCTGAAGTGACCGATCCTGACGCGGTGCGGGGGAGCAGGAACACCCCCGCGCCACAGCCGACGCCCGCACCGGAGCCTGTGCGGGCGTCGGCATTTCTAGCGAATAAGAATCATTAGCATTTTGGGCTTGCTTTGCTTTCGAAGTGATTTTAAGAACCAGTCGCATCATGAGTTCCTGTTTTTTGGGGGGTATTGCCGTGTCGTCGTCCACCGCTGTTCTGGTGTCCATGAGAGTGTCCCGGCCCGTAGCACCCGCGCTGGGGGCGGCGCTGGGGCTGGCGTTGAGCTGCACCGCCGTGTCGGCGGCGTCCGCGCAAACCGCGCCGGTGGCCACGCCGACCGCCGCCACGCCGTCCGCCGCCGCTCCAGCCACGGGGGAACAGACGCTTCCGGCCATCGCCGTGGAAGGGGCCAAGCCGCAGGGCGATTACAAGGCCGACCGCGCGTCGTCGCCCAAGCTGACCGAACCGCTGCTGGACACCCCGCAATCGATTCTGGTGATTCCGCGCGACGTGATGGAGGACCGGGGGGCCACCTCGCTGCGCGACGTGCTGCGCACGGTGCCGGGCATCACCCTGTCGGCGGGCGAGGGCGGTGGCCCGCAGGGCGACAATCTGAAGATTCGCGGCTTTGCCGCCAACACTGACCTGTTCATCGACGGTCTGCGCGACCAGGGCCAATACACCCGCGACAACTTCAACCTGGAGCAGGTCGAGGTCATCAAGGGCGCGTCGGCCACCGCCTCGGGCCGTGGATCGACCGGTGGTTCGGTCAACCTCGTGACCAAGGCCCCGACCAAGGAGTCGATCACCGCCGGGTCGGTGACGCTGGGAACCGACCGGACCAAGCGCATCACCGCCGACGTCAACCGTTCGCTGACCGACGCCGGTCTGGACGCGGCGGTGCGGTTGAACGTGATGGGGCACAGCGCGGGCGTGGCCGGGCGCGACGTGGTCGAAAACAACCGTTGGGGCTTCGCCCCGTCGGTGACGTTCGGCCTGAGCGGCCCAACCAAGCTGACCCTGAGCTACATGCATCTGGTCGAGGACAACATCCCCGATTATGGCCTGCCGGTGGTCAACGGCACCTACCTGCCCAACGTGAAGCGCGAAAACTACTACGGCTACAAGGATCTGAACGCCGAGAACGTCCGCGCCGACATCGCTACCGCCAAGCTGGAGCATGAGTTCAACGACGTGGTCAGCGTGCGCAACACCCTGCGCGCCGCCCAGACCAAGCGCTATTCCAACGTGTCGGTGCCGCGCAACGCCAACCCGGTCGCCAACACGATGACCCGCACGCCGACCGCGCGCGACACCACGCTGAAGAGCCTGGACAACCAGACCGACGTCACCGTCAAATTCACCACCGGCTCGCTGAAACACTCGCTGGTGACGGGGTTGGAATTGGCGGCGGAAAGCTACGACAACCAGCCCTACAACTTCACCGCCGAAACCACCCGGCTGAGCACGCCCAACCCGTTCGCCATCTATCGCGGCACCCGCACGCTGGGGGCCAAGAGCGAGACGACCAGCAGCACCGCCGCGCTCTATGTGATGGACACGGTGAAGATCGGCGAACAGTGGGAGATCGCGGGCGGCCTGCGCTATGACCGCTTCCACACCGACACCAAGATCGCCGCGACCAGCACCACCGCCGCGTTGAATCCCAAGCGCACCGACAATCTGCTGAGCTGGCGCGCGGCCATCGTCTACAAGCCGGTGGTCAACGCCAGCCTCTACGCCAGCGCGTCCACCGCCTACAACCCGTCGGCGGAGGGCTTGGCCCTGACGGCGGCCAACGGCACGACCCCGCCGGAAAAGAACATGACCTACGAGGTCGGGGCCAAGTGGGACGTGCTGAACGACGCGCTGTCGCTGACCGGGGCCGTGTTCCGCACGGAAAAGACCGACGCCCGCGAAACCCTGCCCGGCGGCACGGTGCAGGTGCTGAACGGCGTGCGCCGCGTCGATGGCTTCGAATTGGGCGTGACCGGTCATCTGACCAGCAAGTGGCAGGTCTTCGGCGGCTACACCTATCAGACCAGCGAGATCGTCAAGACCTTCACCGCCGCCAACAAGGGCAAGGAACTGGCCAACACGCCCAAGCACACCTTCAGCCTGTGGAGCACCTATGAGCTGCCGTGGGATCTGAAGGTCGGGGCCGGGGTCCAGTATGTCGCCGACCGTTATTGGACCGACGCCAACCTGGGCAAGATCCCGAACTACGCCGTGTTCGACGCCATGGTCGCCTACAACCTGCGTCCGGGTGTGGAGTTGCAGGCCAACATCTACAACCTGACCGACAAGTTCTACATCGAGCGAGTCCATTCGGGTGGCGGCCACGCGGTGGCCGGGGCCGGGCGCACCGTGCTGTTCACCACCAACGTGAAGTTCTGACGCGTTTCAACCGTCTGTTCGGCGGCCCGCCTGGGCCGTGCCTCCACGCCGGGGCCGCTCTGCGGCAATGGGGTTGCCCCGGCGCTTTTTCGTTTCCTTCCAAGCCGTCAAGCCAGGACACAGCGCATGCTGCTGCACATTCCCAACGTTCTCACCGCCGATCAGGTGGCTGACGCGCGCCGCATCCTCGACGCGGCGGACTGGGTCGATGGGGCCGTCACCGCCGGTCATCAATCGGCCAAGGCCAAACACAACATGCAGATCCCCGAACAGCACCCGGCGGCCCGCCGGTTGGGGGACATGATCCTGGAAGCGCTGGAACGCAACCCGCTGTTCATGGCCGCCGCCTTGCCGCTGAAGGTGTTTCCGCCGCTGTTCAACCGTTACAGCGGTGGCCAGAGCTTTGGCGTGCATGTGGACAACGCCATCCGCCAGATTCCCGGCACGCCGCACCGCGTGCGCACCGACCTGTCGGCCACCTTGTTTTTCACCAACCCCGACGAGTATGACGGCGGCGAACTGACCATCGAGGACACCTATGGCGTCCACATGGTCAAGCTGCCCGCCGGGGACATGGTGCTGTACCCGTCCACCAGCCTGCATCAGGTCCGCCCGGTGACGCGCGGGGCGCGCGTCTGCTCCTTCTTCTGGATGCAGAGCATGGTGCGCGACGACGGCCAACGCACGATGCTGTTCGATCTGGACAGCGCCATTCAAAAGATCGGGGCCGATCTGCCCGACCACGCCGGGGTCGTCCAACTCACCGGCCTCTACCACAATTTGCTCCGCCACTGGGCCGACACCTGACCGCATCCCGCCGGTCGTCGTCCCCGCAGCCATTCGACAAGAGGACCCCGCCTCATGGCCACCACCGCCGCTCTGCCGCAGCGCCAACGCCTGTGGTTCCGCACGCTTCAGACCGTTCACCTGTGGGTCGGGTTGATCCTGTGCCTGCCGCTGGTGGTGCTGGGCATCACTGGGTCGATCCTGGTGTTCGAGCATGAGTTGCAGGATCTGGCCAGCGAACCGGCGTCGCCCAACCTGACCATCGGCACGCCGCAACCGCTGTCGGCGATCCTGGCGGCGGCCAAGGCGGCGGCCCCGGCCGGAACCCAGCCCGGCTTCATCATCCTGCCGGAGGAGGCGGGCAAGCCCGTGTCCGTCCGCCTGACCGCCGCCCGGCCGCCGGGGGGCGGTGAACGCGGCGCGGGGCAAGCGGGGCCAGGCCAAGCGGGAGCAGGGCCGCAGGCACCGGGCCAAGGGCCGGGGGCCGCACCGCAGCCCCCGCAACCGCAGGGGCCGATGGGAGCCTTGCAGATCGATCCGGTGTCCTTGACCGTGCTGGGAACCCAGACGCAGGGCGATGGCTTTTGGCGCACCGTTCACATGTTGCACGCCAACGCGTTGATCCGTGACCGCAGCGGGCGCGAGATCATCGGCTGGCTGGGCGTGGCCATGCTGGTGTTGGGGGTGAGCGGGCTGGTCATCTGGTGGCCGCGTCCGGGCCGCTGGAAGGCCGCCTTCACCGTCAAATCCGGCGCGCGCGGTGTGCGCCTGCACCGTGACCTGCACGGGGCGGTCGGCATCTGGTCGCTGGTGGTGTTCATCATCGTCACCTTTTCGGGCGTCTACCTCGCCTTCCCGCAGACCTTGGGCGACGGCGTGTCGGCGGTCTTCCCCGCCCGCGACCTGCGCGCGCCGGTGACGGTGGAGCCGGTGAAGGGGGCCAAGCCGCTGGACATCGACGCCGTGGCCGATCTGGCCCGCGCGGTGCTGCCGGGGGCGACCTTGCGCTCCGTTTCGCCCCCGGCGCGGCCCACCATGGCCTACCGCCTGTCCTTCGCGCCCGCCGGGCACGCCCACGGCGCGCCGATGGCGACCGTGTTCGTCGATCCCTGGGCCGGTCGGGTGGTCGAACTGCGCGATCCCGCCACCTACAGCCTGGGCGAAACCCTGCTGGCGTGGCAGCGCCCCTTGCACGCCGGTGAAGGGCTGGGGCCGCTGTGGCAATGGCTGGTCTTCCTGTCGGGCGTGCTGCCGCCGCTGTTCGCCGTGACCGGAACCGCCATGTGGTGGCTGAAGCGCAAGGCGCGCAAGGCCAAGGACGCCGAACGCGCCGCCGCCCTGGCCGGGGCCGCTGCGGCGGAATAAGCGGCTGTTTCAGGGGAAGCCGTTTCAGGGGGCAGTGGGCAGGGCGAAGCTGGCGACCATCGGCGCGTGATAGCTTTCGGGCGACCGCGCGTCGGTCGGGTGGAAAACCTCGTCGCTCAGCGCCTCGTTGTGGATGGCGGCGTCGCGGAACCATCCGGCCAGTTGGGGGGAGACCAGCAGATGGTCCAGCATCACCCCCCGCCCGGCGTGCAGCACCGAAAAGCGGCGGTCGGGGGGAATGACCCGCTCCAGCGGCGTCAGCACCCGCCCGGCCAAGGCCGGGTTGCCGGTCCCCTCCAGATCGGCGCACAGGATGCGCAGGGGCGTGTGTTCCATCCCGGCGTTGAAGTCGCCAGCCACCATCACCAGCGCGTCGGGATCGGCGTCGAACAGGCGGTCCACCGCCAGCCGGGTTTCCAGCGCCTGTCCCGCCCGCTTCAGCGCGGCCAAGCAATAGCCCTCGGCCCAGCCCTCCGCCGTTTTCCAGACGAAGGCCCCGGCCTTTTGCCCCGGAATGGGGGCGGCCAGCGGCGCGCGCAGATGCAGGTTGAAGACGTGCAGCGTCCGCCCGCCGGGCAGGGCGATGGCGCTGTGCAGAACCGGCCGGTCCCACTCCACCAAATGATCGGTTGGCGCGCCGTCTGTGGGGGCGGGGCGGGCGGTGGCGAGCGTCACGCGCGGCGGCGGGACCAATTGATGGCGCAACAGCCGCGTCGCCGTGATCGGCCAGCGGCTGACCAACACCGGGTTGTGCCGGTCGGCGGGCGTCAGCCCATCCCCGGCGGTGACGTGGAACCCGGCGTAGCGGGTCCCCTCCAACAGCCGGGACAGGGCGCGCAGCACGCGCGGTTCACGCTTGACCGGGTGCTGGGCGTCCACCTCCTGCAAACACAGGATGTCGGCGTCGAGCCGTTCCAACTGCGGCCGCAGGGTTTTGATGCGCGCGGCAAAGGGCGGGTCGCCGACGTCGTCGTCCAGGCTTTCCAGATTGAAGGTGGCGATGCGGAACCGTGCCTCCTCCATCGCCCCCTCCCATGGTGGAACCGTCCGCGTCAGAACAGTTCGACGTCGCCGTCGATGCTGGTGGTGCGCAGCCGCTCGAAGAAGGACGATTCGCTGCGGGCGATGTCGTGCACCGCCTCCTCGCCGATCAGCCGCCGTTGCGACCGTCCGCTGGTGGGGAAGAAGCGCACGGCGCGCGGGCTGGTCCCGCCGACGTCCCAACTGACCGTCGGGATCCCCTCCGTCGCCAGATACTCCATGACGAATTCGACGTTGCGTTGGCCGATGTTGGAATGGCGCAGGGTGGCGGCGTTGACGTTGGCCCCGCCGAACACCTTGGCCCGCAACCGCTCGCGCCGCCCGGTGACGCGCAGCAGCCGGTTGATGAGCTGCTCCATCGCCGCGCTGCCGTAGCGCGAGGAGCGCGACACCGTGTCCAGACCGGCGTCGGGCAGCAGGAAATGGTTCATGCCGCCGATGCCCGCCTCGGCGTCATAGACACAGGCGGCCACACAGGACCCCAGCGTGGTGGTGATGATCACGTCGGGGCTGTCGCTGACCACGCAGCCGCCGACCACGATGTTGACCATCTCCGCGTTCAGCCGCCGGTCGCGGTAACGGTTCGCGGCCACATCCTGCCGTTCCAGACGCCGCTGTTGCGGGCTGCGGGGGAGGCGCGCCGTGCGCAGCGGATCGAACGGCATCGTGTCGCGAGAATCCTGGTTGTGGACAGGGGTGCTTCCCAGAAATGGGGTGTCCTTCACCAAATGGTAGAGCACCACCGCGCATCATGGAATTTTTTGATCCAGATGCCAATTCCGGGTTTTCCCGGATTCGCCGCTGAACGGCGCTCAATAGCGCGCCATCCAGTCGGCCAACAGGCCGCTTTGCAGGGCACGGGCGCGGCTGGCCCAGGCGCGGGCTTCGGGGGGCGGTTCCGTCACCCGGCGATCCAGTGCAGCGTCGAGCGCGCGGCGGCGGGCGGCGTCGGTGATGAAGAGGACGAAACCCAGCCGCTGACCGCTGGCCGCGTCCAGGGTTCCGGCCAACCCCTTCACATAGGACAGGGTCCCGGTTTTGGCGTGCACGCCCGGGGGCAGGGCCTTGCCATCCTCCTCCCCCGGCAGCAGCGCCCACAGGCCGGGGCCGCCCAGCCGCAGCAGCGCCGCCATCTGTCGGGGGGTGGACAGTGATCCGGTGCCAAGCCCGGAATGGTTGGCCAGCCGCAAGCCCTGCCAATCGGGCTTGCCCGCGCGCTCGGCGTCGGCCTGCCGGGCCAGCAGGGTTTGCAGCAGCAACGCCGATTGGCCGAGACGGTCCACCGTCGGGTCGATCCGCCGGGCGGCGGCCAGCCCGATCATCTCCGCCGACAGGTTGTTGGAGTAGCGCAGCAGCGACCGGGCCAATTCGCTCAACGGGGGGCTGTCGACCGAGGCCAGCGCCCGCGCGGCCTTGTCGGCGTCCTTGCCGCCGCCGATCCGGCCCGGTTGCGGGGCGGGCAACGCCACCCCCGCCTCCCCCGCCAGGCGGCGGAACAGCGACGCCGTGGCCAGACCGGGGCGGGCCACCGGGACCCACAGCCGCCCGTTGCCGTCCGGTTTGGCGGGCAACAGCCAGCGATCCGGGCCGCCGGGCAGCGGCGGCACCGCCCCGCTGGGGGCCAGAGCCGCCGTCACGCTGTCCAACGCCGTGCGCCCGCTGTCGGCCACCGACCAGACCGACGCGGTGGCCGGGCCGTTGGTTGGCCGGGTCCAGGCCAGTTGCGCGCGGTTGAAATTGACCGACAGGGCACCGATGCCGGTGTTGTAAGGGGCCGCCCAAGGCTGGCCGGGATCGATCTCCGGCAATTCGGGCAGCAGGCTGGTGTCGTAGAGAAACCGCCCCGCCACCCGCATCACCCCCGCCGCGCGCAACCCCTCCACCAGATCGCCCAAGCTATCGCTGGACAGGGAGGGATCGCCCCCGCCCTCCAACACCAGATCGCCGCGCAGGGTCCCGTTGTCCACCGGGCCGGTGGCGCGCAGACGGGTGGTGAAGCGGTGATCGGCCCCCAGCACGCCCAGCGCGGCGGCCACCGTCGGCACCTTGGCCACCGACGCGGGAACGAAGAGCCGGTCGGCCTGCCGCTCCTCCACCACCGCACCGCTGTCGAGTCTGAACAAAATGTAGCCGACGGACGTGTCGTTGAAACCTTCGCGTGCGGTTCGGTCATCCGCCGGGGCGGCCACAGCCACCCGGCACAGGCTGGACACCACGATAAAACCCAGGGCAAATCGGCGGGTGACAGGGCGCAGGCGGGAGAACGGCAGGGTCGGCATCGGGGTTTTCCATCAGTTCCGCCTGTGGCATACGCGAAGGCGTTTTGTTCTGTCGAGTGCCATGTCATAAAGTTGTTGGGAAGGGAAGACGCCGGAAATCCCAGGCGTGAGCGTAACCGGCTGCGGGCCGGTCAGGGGGCGGGATGGCGATGTTGGCGCGGCGCGTCGTGCGCTTTGAAGTGGTGGTGGAGCAGGGCGGGAAGCCCAACATTGATGGCGTTTTCGATGATGAGAAGGCCGCGACCGAACGCGCGGTCTATCTGCTGCGTTTGGCCAAATTCCCGGTGGTGCGTGTCGTCAAGGTCAGCGGATCGGGCAAGGAAGAGACGATCTTCCAAAAATCCTCGTCGGGTGGCGGGAAGCTGACGACGATTTCGACCATCGACGATTGCAACCTCTGCACCGACGTTCTCCAGGTGTTTTCGTTCGAAAGCCGGATGACGTTGTTGCGTCTGCTGCGCGGTTATTGGGACGATCAGGGCGTCATTCCCACCGAACAACTGCACCGCTATTACCCGTTGCGGTATTTCGAACGCGAGGCGCTGCTGTTCAACCCGGCGGTCACGCGGTTGGCGGCGCTTCAGGCCCCGAAGCTGGGGATCAAGCCCGCCGAGCGGTACGACCAGATCATCCGCCTGTTCACCGCGCTGAAGGATTTGGCGCAGAACGCCGACACGCTGGCCCCCTATGATCAGGCGCTGGCGCGCGGCGGCATCAGCGGCCTGCTCGCCGCCTCCATCGACCGCCCGGCGGAGGAGCGTGACCGCATCATCACCCACGCCTTTGGCGCGATGCTGGAGCCGCATCGCGAATGGGGGGCGAAGCTGCAAGCGGTGCTGCGCCTGCATGAGGAGGGAGACGCCGAGAACACCCGGCTGGTGGATGAGGTCATCGCCGAAATCATCGATGGCCGGGAGCCGATCCGTGCCCTGATCGGCTACGCGCCCGATCTCGGTTCGGCCCTGCTGGCGTTGCAGGCCACGCTGCGCGGCGATTTGGACGACCGGCTGCCCTACACCGAACCGTTGCTCGCCCTGTCCAACGCGGTGGGCGGCGGCGGCTTCACCCATGTGCGGGCGGCTTTGCTCAACCGGTTGCGCGGTGGCTTGGAAGGGCTGACCCCGCTGACCCGCACCGGTGCGGCCAGCGACGCCAAGGCGTTTCAGGCCATCGTCGATGGCATGATCGTGTTCGACGGCATCATGGGCGGCCCGCTGATGGCCGAGGCGATGACCAAGCGTGGGAAGGTCGCCTGGGCGGTCGGGGACAGCGACCTGTCTTTTGAGGACACGGTGTTGCGCCTGCTGCGCCGCTTCGGCACCCCGGCGGGGCGGCTGGGCTTCCTGCTGGATCTGGCGACCAGCGAATTCGGGCGACGCAAGGTCAGCTTCCTGATCCAGAAGGTCGCGGACGAATTCAATCAGATCAAATCCGCCGCCGAACTGGCCGCACCCGGCGTGTCGGTGCAGGATGTGCGCAATGGGTTGGGGCGGCGGTTGCGCGCGGCGGGCATCCCGCGCGCCCTGGCCGACGGGCTGATCGCCAAGATCGCGTCCATCCCCGACGAACAGCGGTCCCTGACCCCGCCGCCGGTGCCGCGTCAATCGGAA
This sequence comes from Azospirillum sp., assembly GCA_027486405.1. Lineage (GTDB taxonomy): Bacteria > Pseudomonadota > Alphaproteobacteria > Azospirillales > Azospirillaceae > Azospirillum. The sequence goes on from JAIXPD010000031.1 coordinate 22,640, forward strand.
ACCGTGGACATCCGCAGCCTGCCCCGCCTGTTGCTGAAAGTCACCGTGACCTATCAGGGCAAGAGCGTGGTCCTGCCCGATCAGGGGCCGGAGGTGGTGATCGGGCGGGCGGCCGAATGCGGCATCATGCTGGACCACGCGTCGGCCTCCCGCCGCCATGTGGCGATCCGGCTGGAGGACAGCGGCTGCGTGGTGGAGGATTTGAGCCGCAACGGCACCCGCCTGCACGTTGCCGGGGGAAACACCCGCCAGTTGAAACAGGGAGAGGTCGTCTCGCTGTCGGGCCGGGGGGAACTGATCATCGGCTCCCTGGATCTGGGCGAAAGCCCGGCCCGCATCGGGTGGGAGGTTACGACCGGTCGCTGAGCGGCGTCGCGCCGAACAGCCCGTCATCGACCAGTCGGCTGTCCACCCGCCAGCCGGTGCCGCGCGCGGCCACCGCCGCGATGGTGTCGGGCAACACCCGGCGGTCGAACAGCGACCAGTCGTCCGGTGATCCGGCATCGCCCCGCAGCGATTCGTCCACCGCCAGCACCGCCACCGGGTCGCCCGGCGTCACCGCCACCGCGAACTGATCGAGCGGCATCGACAGGCCGACCCCGGCGGCCTTGATGAACGCCTCCTTGCGGGTCCAGCCCAACAGGAAGCCTTCGTTGCGCTGGTCGGGCGGCAGGGCGTGCAGGGCCGCGCATTCGATGGGGTGAAAGAAGCGGTCGGAAATGCCGTCGGCGCTTTCGATCGGACGCAGGCGTTCGATGTCCACCCCGATCCGCCCGTCGGCCGCCAGCGCGATGGCCACCGAATCCTCGCTGTCGGCCAGATTGAAGGACGGCCCGCCCCCGGCCAGCGCCGGTTTGCCGTGCACGCCGTAATCGAATCGCAGCCCGGCGGGTTCCCGCCCGGTGCAGCGCCCCAGCAACACCCGCAACAGCCCCCGGCGCAGGATGAAACGGTTGGTCAGCCGTTCCATGGTGAAGCGTTCGGCCCGGTCGATCTCGTCCTGGCTCAGCACCGCGCGCAGATCGGCCAGCCGCCCGCCCAAAGCCCGGAGATCGGCGAACCACACCCGGATGACGCCCGCCGGTAAGCCATACCCATCGTCATGCATACGAAGCGATCCTCCCTTGGAAATTACCGCCATGGCTCTGAGACCGGATTGGGGTAGTATGCCGCCCTCTTGTCTTGCCGGATTCGGAACACATGGTTGACACCGCTCTGCTCGCCCCGCACCTGACCAACGTCCTCGGCGACGCCTTCATCCCGGAGCTTCCCAATCATTACCGTGGGAAGGTGCGTGAAAACTACGATCTTTCCGACGGGCGACGGATTCTGATCACCACCGATCGCCTCTCGGCCTTCGACCGCATCCTGACGGCGCTGCCCTTCAAGGGGCAGGTGCTGACGCAGACCGCGCGGTTCTGGTTCGAGGCGACGCAGGACATCTGCGCGAACCATGTGTTGGAATACCCCGATCCCAACGTGGTGGTGGCCAAGCGGTTGACCATCATGCCGGTGGAAATCGTCGTGCGCGATTACATGGCGGGCACGACCGGAACCTCCATCTGGTCGATGTACAAGAAGGGCCGACGCGAGATGTACGGCCACCGCTTCCCCGACGGGATGCGCGAGAACGAACGCCTGCCGACCCCGATCATCACGCCGACGACCAAGGCGTTCGACGCCGGTCACGACGAGGAGCTGACGGCGGCGGAGATCGTCGGCCAAAATCTCCTGACCCGCGCCCAGTGGGACGAGGTGTCTGACAAGGCGCTGGCCCTGTTCGCGCGTGGCCGCACCATCGCCGCCGAACGCGGCCTGATCCTGGTCGACACCAAATACGAGTTCGGCTTTGACGAGGCGGGCAACATCCTGTTGGCCGACGAAATCCACACGCCCGACAGCTCGCGCTACTGGTTCGCCCGCAGCTACCCCGAACGCTTTGCGGCGGGGGAACGGCCGGAGAGCTTCGACAAGGATTTCGTGCGGAGCTGGGTGACGGCGCGGTGCGATCCCTACACCCAGGACATCCCGACGATTCCCGACGACATCGTGCTTCAGGCCGCGCGGGTCTACATCGAAGCGGCGGAGGCCATCACCGGCCAGCCCTTCGACCTGCCGACCGAGGTCACGCCGGTGCTGGAGCGCATCCGCACCAATCTGGCCCCGTATTTCGGCAAGTGACCGGATCGGGGGCCGTCCGGCGGCCCCCGATGGTCCCTGTGTCCCGCACGGTCTTGCAACACGGTTTGCAACAAGGATCGACCCATGCCGTTGTCCGTTGCCATTCTCGATGATTATCAATCGGTTGCCCGTGATCTCGCCGACTGGTCGCGCCTGCCCGACGGCTCCAGCCTGACGGTGTTCGAGCAGCCGTTCGCCGATCTCGACGCGGCGGCGGCGGCGCTGGCCCCGTTCGATGTCCTGGTCATCATGCGCGAACGCACGCCCTTCCCGGCGGCGTTGATCGAGCGGCTGCCCGCGCTCAAGCTGCTGGTCACGACCGGCGCGCGCAACAACGCCATCGATTTGAAGGCGTGCGCGGCGCGCGGCATTCCGGTCAGCGGAACCGCCATGGTCGGCACCCCCACCGCTGAATTGACCTGGGGCCTGATCCTGGCGCTGGCCAAGCGGATCACGGTGGAGGAACAGGCCCTGCGCGCCGGGCGCTGGCAAACCGGCATCACCGATGGGTTGGCCGGTCGGCGGCTGGGTCTGGTCGGCTTGGGCAAGCTGGGCACGCAGGTGGCGAAGGTCGGTCAGGCCTTTGGCATGGAGGTTGTGGCCTGGAGTCCGAATCTGACCGACGAACGGGCGGCGGCGGCGGGCGTGACCCGGCTGGACAAGGCGGAGCTGTTCGCTAGCGCCGACGTGGTCAGCGTGCATCTGGTGTTGAGCGACCGTTCGCGCGGCGTGGTCGATGCCGAGTCCATCGCGCGGATGAAACCGACGGCGCTGCTCATCAACACCTCGCGCGCCGGGCTGGTGGACGAGGCGGCCTTGATGGCCGCGCTGCGCGACCGGCGAATCGGCGGGGCGGGCATCGATGTGTTCCCGGTCGAACCCTTGCCCGCCGACAGCCCGTGGCGGGATCTTCCCAACACGGTGCTGACTCCCCATCTGGGCTATGTGACGCGGCAGAATTACGCGGTGTTCTATCGCGACGCCCTGGAAGACATCCTGGCGTGGCAGCAGGGAGCGCCGATCCGGCTTCTGACCGCCGCTTGACGGAGACGCGGGAGGGCGCTGTGCGGTTTGGAACGGGGCGGTTGCTGGTGGTTGCGGCGGTCGCCGCCGGGTTTTCCCTGGCTTTTCTCGGCGTGATGGCCTTGGTGCTGACCGGGACGGCGGCGGGTTTCGACCGCGCGGTTCTGCTGGCGCTGCGCGACCCGCTCGACCCCGACCAGCCCGGCGGCCCCTGGTGGCTGGCGCGCATGGCCCGCGATCTGACCGCGCTGGGCAGCGTGACGGTGCTGGGTCTCATCACCCTGCTGGCCTTTGGCGCGTTGCTGGTGATGCGGCGCTGGGCGGCGGCGCTGTCCCTGCTGCTGGCGGTGGGCGGCGGCACGGCGGTCAGTTCGGTGTTGAAGGCGTTGATCGGCCGGGCGCGGCCCGATCTGGTTCCCCATGGCGACGCGGTGTTGAGCGCCAGCTTTCCCAGCGGCCACGCCATGCTGTCGATGGTGGTCGGTCTGTCGGTGGGGGCGCTGCTGGCCCACGAGATCGCCGACCGGCGCTTGCGGGTTTACGTCATGGCGGTGGTGCTGGGTCTCAGCCTGACCATCGGGGCGAGCCGGGTTTATCTGGGCGTGCATTGGCCGACCGACGTGCTGGCGGGCTGGTTGATCGGCGGATCCTGGGCGGCGCTGTGCTGGTGCGTGGCCGATGGCTGGGTCGCCCAGCGTCACACGCCCGTGCATCGGGCGACCGTGGCCGACACCGATGTCCGACCCGCTTAAGACGCGCGGCGAGGACCGTTCCGTTGGTGACGACGCGGCATGACGGTTATGCGATCCCACCGCGCATTGTGGGGTTGAACCCGTCGCGGTGCTCGCGGATAGTGCGCGCTCCTTCCCCCCATCCGATTCAAGCCCGGTGATGGCCGACCGTTCCCTGGACAGCGCGACTTTGGACGCCATCGGCGTGTTGGCCCGCGCGGTTGAGCAGGAGCGGGAGCCGGGAAAGGTGGATTTCCTGCTGCTGAACGACGCCCTGCGCCGGGCGGGGGACAGCGGCAGCCGCGCCGAACTGGCCGAGGCTGCCCGCGTCTTCCATCGGCTGGACACCACGTCCCGCGCCCGCATCGTCGCCCGCGCCACGGCGGAGGCCCACGCGCTGGCCGGACGGGTGGAGGCGGTGACGGTGGAGGTCCCGGCGGGGGCAGGCAAAGCCCGGTCGGTTGACCTGTCCGCCACGCGGCCCGACGCGGGCACGCCGCGCCCGGCCAAACGGTCGGTCGGGTCCAGCTTTCTGGCGGCGCTCAACGGCTTGCGGCCGGGGCGGGCCAAGGCGGACAGCCGTGACGCGGCCAAGGATCGGTTGAAAGCGGCGGTGGAAACGCAACGCGCGTTGCCCGTGACCGGACTGGACGAGGTGATCGAAGGCGGCCTGCGCCCCGGTGCGCCCTTGCCCCGGTCGGCCTGATCGCTTCGCCCGGATCGTTTTTGAGAACAGACTTTTGTCGAGGGAGCCGCTTTTGGACGAGACCACCATCACCGCCGCCAGTTTCAAGGTTGGCGACCGCGTCACCATCCACACCAGCCAATCCGGGCCGCAAAGCATCGCGGTGGTGGAGCATTACACCCACGACAAGCGCTGCATGGTGCTGTCCGATGGATCGGAGTGGAAGGCCGACGGGCGGCGTCAGTGGGCGTTTCGCGGCAGCTTCTACAAAGGGCCGGTGGTGCGCCCCTGCGTGCCGGAGGATGAGGAGCATGTGAACAAGCGCCGCGCCATCGGTGCGTTGCGCAAATTTGCCGACGCCCTGAGCCTGGAGTCGTCGCTGTCGAGCGATGCGCTGCGCCGGATATTGGACGTGATTGCGGACGAAACCGCAAGGGCGGGCGGTCCGGCGGACAGGGCAATCGGGTGAATGCTTGAAATTCCTCTATTAGGACATTCGTCATCCCCGCGAAGGCGGGGATCCAGAGTTCGCAGAGTGGTTCTGACGGGAAAGCCTGGATCCCCGCCTTCGCGGGGATGACGGTAAATTCCTCGTATAGGTTTATAAACCTTCAAGCGATTGCCCTGGGCGGACGGTCAGCGCTTCAGGAAGCCGACGATCTTGGCCCCGACATGGACGATGTTCTGCAAGGTCGAGCGTGGCAGCCGTTTCATCTGATCGTACCAGCCGGACATGTCCTCCATGAAGGTCAGCATGCTGGTCATCCGCGCCTTGATCTCGGGATCGATGCGGGGGTCGGCCTCGGCCTCGGCGGTGCAGGCGCGCAGCATGGCGATGGCCGGATCGATCTCCCGCTTCTTCCGCTCCTCCGCGATCAGCAGCAGGATCGACCAGGGGTCGGTCTCCGCCCGGAAATGGTCGCGGCGGTCGCCCATGACGTGGACGACGGAGACCAGGCCGTAGCTCTGAAGCTCGCGGATGCTGGTGCTGACGTTCGACCGGGCGATGGACAGGATCTCCGTGATCTCGTCCGCCGGAAGCGGCTGGGGCGACAGATAGAGCAGGGCGTGGATTTGGGCGACGGAGCGGTTGACGCCCCAGCGCGTGCCCATCTCCCCCCAATGAAGGACAAAGCGCTCCATAGTTGGGGTCAGGATCATCGCGGCCTCGGGTGGTTTTGTCTGTAATTTCTGTTAACTCAGAAATTACAGAAAGCGCGATCCGCCGTCAAGGGCTATTGCGGGCGGCGGAACGGCGGGCAGCGGAAGGCTGGTCAGCGGAATTTTGGCCGCCGCCCGGCCTTCAGCGCCTGCACCGCCTGATCCAGCGTTTGCAGGAATTTGGATTTGTCCTGCTGGCTCATCGGGGCGTTGCCGCCGCTGACGACGCCCATGTCGCGCAAATCCTGCATCAGGGCGCGGGTGGCCAGCGCCGAACCGACGCTGTCGGGGGTGAAGGGCCGCCCGGTCGGGCCGATCACCACGGCGTCGCGCTTCACGCAGCGGTCGGCCAGCGGGATGTCGGCGGTGACGACGATGTCGGTCGGCCCGGCGTGTTCGGCGATCCAGTTGTCGGCGGCGTCGAACCCGTCGCTGACCACCACCAGTTCGGCCAGGCACTCCGTCGGCAGCCGCAACGGGCTGTTGGCGACCAGCCAGACCTTGCAGCCGGTGCGCCCGGCGACGCGGTAGATCTCGGCCTTCACCGGGCAGGCGTCGGCGTCCACATAAATCTCGACCACGGATGCGTCCTCTGGCTGTGGCGGGGTGTCAACATGGTTCCGTCCCGCGCCCTTATGCGCTAAAACCGGAGGCTAGCGAAGCGGTGCCGTGTGGCGGCGCTTTTTTCTTATCCCCGGTGCAAAGGTCGGAGTGGCGCATGGCGTCCTATCAGTATGTTTACGTCATGAAGGACCTGACCAAGGTCTATCCAGGCGGCAAGAAGACGCTCGACGGCGTGTGGCTCTCCTTCCTGCCGGGCGTGAAGATCGGCGTTCTCGGCGTCAACGGCGCGGGCAAATCCACGCTGCTGAAGATCATGGCCGGGATCGACAAGGATTTTTCGGGCGAGGCGTGGGCCGCCGAAGGGGCCAAGGTCGGCTATCTGGCCCAGGAACCGCAGCTCGACCCGACCAAGACCGTGCAGGAAAATGTTCTGGAGGCGCTGGCCGACACCAAGGCGCTGCTGGACCGGTTCAACGCCGTGTCGGAGCTGATGGCCGACCCCGACGCCGATTTCGACGCGCTGCTGGCCGAACAGGCCGAGTTGCAGGAAAAGATCGACCACGCCGACGCCTGGGACCTGGACCGCACCGTGGAAATCGCCATGGACGCGCTGCGCTGCCCGCCCGGCGATTCCAGCGTGGACAAGCTGTCGGGCGGTGAAAAGCGCCGCGTGGCCCTGTGCCGCCTGCTGCTGGAAAAGCCCGACCTGCTGCTGCTCGACGAACCGACCAACCACCTCGACGCCGAATCGGTGGCGTGGCTGCAAAAGCACCTGGAAGACTACAAGGGGACCGTCGTCCTCGTCACCCACGACCGTTACTTCCTCGACAACGTGACCGGCTGGATCCTGGAACTGGATCGCGGGGCGGGCATCCCGTATGAGGGCAATTACTCCTCCTGGCTGGAGCAGAAGCAAAAGCGCCTGGAGCAGGAAGGCCGACAGGAGGAATCGCGCCAGAAGCAGTTGGCCACGGAACTGGAATGGATTCGCCAGTCGCCGCGCGCCCGTCAGGCCAAGAGCAAGGCCCGCATCTCCGCTTACGAAACCCTGTTGGCCGAAAGCGCCAAGGAGACGGCGGGCGAAACCAAGATCGTCATCCCGACCCCGCCGCGCCTGGGCAATCTGGTCATCGAGGCCGAAGCCATCTCCAAGGGTTTTGCCGACCGCCTGCTGATCGACAATCTGTCCTTCCGCCTGCCGCCCGGCGGCATCGTGGGTGTCATCGGCCCGAACGGCGCCGGCAAAACCACGCTGTTCCGCATGATCACGGGCACGGAGGGGCCGGACGGCGGTGCCTTCCGCGTCGGCGACACGGTGAAGCTGGGCTACGTCGATCAAAGCCGCGATTCGCTCGATCCGAAAAAGACGGTGTGGGAGGAAATCTCCGACGGTCTGGACGTGATCGAACTGGGCAAGAAGACCATGCCCAGCCGCGCCTACGTCTCCAGCTTCAATTTCCGGGGGCCGGACCAGCAGAAGAAGGTCGGGCAACTGTCGGGTGGTGAGCGCAACCGCGTTCACCTCGCCAAGATGCTGAAGTCCGGTGCCAACGTCCTGCTGCTCGACGAACCGACCAACGATCTGGACGTCGACACCCTGCGCGCGTTGGAAGACGCGCTGGAAGGCTTCGCGGGCTGCGCCGTGGTCATCAGCCACGATCGCTGGTTCCTCGACCGCATCGCCACCCACATCCTGGCCTTCGAGGGCGACAGCCACGTTGAATGGTTCGAAGGCAACTTCCAGGATTACGAAGCCGACAAAAAGCGCCGCCTGGGTGCGGAGGCCGACCAGCCCCACCGCATCAAGTACAAGCCGCTGGTTCGCGGCTGACCGCTGTGACAACCTGACGGGCAACGCCCCTTCCTCCATCCGGGGGAAGGGGCGTTGTCGTTTCTGGGGGAGGGGCGATGTCCGACGGGGCGGCGGGAAACCGGGTGCGCTATTGGCGGGACCGGGAGGTTCCCGGTCTGCGGCTGCTGCACGCCGATTTCACCCATCACGATTACACCCCGCATTTTCACGAAGCCTGGGTCGTCGCCATCACCGAAGCGGGCGGGTCGGAGTTTCACAGCCGTGGCCTGACCGCCGAGGCGACGGGGCAGGCCGTGTTGGTGTTCAACCCGCTGGAACCCCATTCCGGGCGGATGGGGCGCAGCGACCGGTGGCGCTACCGGTCCTTCTACCTGCGGCCATCGGCCATCGACGCGGTGATGGCGCTGCTCGACGTTTCGGTGGAACCCTATTTTTGCAACAATCTGGTCACGGATCCGGCGCTGGCCGCGTCTTTCCTGCGCCTGCACCGGGCGATGGAGGGGGAAGGCGATCCGCTGCTGCGGCAGGAGCTGTTGGTGCTCAGCTTCGCTGGTCTGGTCGGCCGCCACGCAACGGACCGGCCCAGGCGGGCATCGGGTCGTCAGCGGGCCAGCATCGCCCAATCCATCGCCCTGATTCACGACGCGCATGACCAGCGTTTGACGTTGGAGGATTTGGGGCGGGTGTCCGGCCTGACCGTGTTCCAGACCATCCGGGCCTTCAAGCAGGTCACAGGGCTGACACCGCACGCCTATCTGACGCAAACCCGGCTGTTGGCGGCGGCCCTGCGGCTGGAGCGGGGGGAGCCACTGGCCGACACGGCGCTGGCCGTCGGCTTTTACGATCAAAGCGCCTTCACCCGGCAGTTCAAGCGGACCTACGGCATCACGCCGCTGTGCTACGCCCGCGCCATGCGGGGATGACCGCGCCCGATGAGGCCCGTCTGTCAATTTTCGCCAAGATCGGATCGGCCCGGACCGGGCAGGCTTGCCCGGTGTCGCACAGACGGAACAGGGGCGGGTGATGACGGATTTCGCGGGAAAGATCGCGCTGGTGACGGGGGCAACCTCCGGGATCGGCGCGGCGACGGCGCGGGCCTTCGCGGCGGCGGGGGCGACGGTGGTGGCCGTTGGCCGCGATCACGCGCGCGGAGAGGCGGTGGCTGCCGATTGCGACGCGGCGGGCGGAGCCGGGTCGGTGTTCCTGGCCGCCGACGTGACGGCCCAGGGCGCGCTGGACGGCGTTGTGGCGCGGGTGATGGAACAGTTCGGGCGGTTGGACATCGCGTTCAACAACGCCGGCTGGCAGGAGGCGCGCGCGCCGCTTGCTGACCAATCGGATGACGTGTTCGACCGTGTGTTCGCCACCAACACCCGGTCCCTGTTTCAGGCGATGCGGGCGCAGATCACGACCATGCGGAGGCAGGGGGGCGGGGTGATCGTCAACAACGCGTCGGTCAGCGGCGTGCGCAACCCCAACCCTGGCTTGGCCCTCTACGCGGCGTCCAAGGCGGCGGTGCTGGCGCTGACCCGCACGGCGGCGCTGGAAAACGCACCCGTGGGCATTCGGATCAACGCGGTGTCGCCGGGGCGGGTTGAAACGCCGATGATGCTGGCGTCCAAGATCGCGGATATGGGGGTGGTCGCCGCCGGTTTGCCCGCCCGCCGCTTGGGCCAACCGGAGGAGGTGGCGCGGGCGGTGCTGTGGTTGGCGTCCGACGCGGCGTCCTTTGTGATCGGCCACAATCTGTGCGTGGACGGCGGATTCCTGGCGACGTGATGGGGCCTTACCCCGCCAGCTTCTGATGCTCCAGGAAGGCGGTTTTCAGCAGGGCTTTCAAATCCTCGCCATACTGGTTGAAGCGGACGGAGAGTTGGCCGCGCTCCTCGTCGCGGTGGAGCACCACCAGATTGGCGACGGCGGTCACGTCCTCGCGGTCGGCCATCACCACGCGGGCCTGAAAGCTCTGGCCCTGGCGGTAGGGCTGGTTGACCGCCAGCAGGCACAAGCCCCCGACCGACCAGTTGCGGGCGGGGAAAACGCCGTGTTCGGTGTGGACGACCAGACCGGGGCGGACGAAGCGCTTTTGCCGCCGCCGCTCTTCCGGCGGGGGCGGGGTGATGGCCCCGGCGTTGGCGACGTCGATGCCGCTGTTTTCGGTCAGCGTGTTGGTGAAGACGCTGCCGCGCACCACGGCGTCGCCCATGCTGGCCTCGCGCAGGTCGGCGTCGGAGAAATCGGCCCCTTCGAAATTGGCGGGCCAGGCGCGGTTCCCGGCCAGCATGGTCGGGCTGGCGTCGGCCCGGTTGAACAGGGTGTGGGCCAGATAGGCGCGGCGCAGGGTGGTCCCGCGCAGGCTGGCGTCGCTGAGATCCGATTCGTCGAGGTCGATGTAGGAGAGTTCGGCCATGTCCAGATTGGCCTTGGTCAGGCGCGCGCCGGGCAGGCGGCAGCGCCGCAGACGGGCGGCGGCCAGCGTGCGTCCGTGCAGATCGGCCCCGGCCACCGACACCAGATCCAAATCCAGCCGCGCCCCGTCGGCCCCGCCGCTGTCCACCCAGCGTTCGTGCGCGGCGACCCGCTCCAGAAACTCCGCCACCGGCATGGCGGTGTAGTTGGGCTTGATGATCGCCTCGGGTGGCAGAGCGAAGGGGATGTAGGTGCGGGTCAGCGTCGCCTGATCCATCACCGTGTTGCCGAACACAACCCCATCCAGCGTCGCCCCGCAAAAATCGGTCCCCATCAGCACCGCCGAGGTCAACTCCGCCCCGGTCAGGTCGGCGTCGTTCAGGTCGGCCCCGGTCAGGTCGCAGCCGGAGAAATTCGCCCCGGCCAGGATCGACCGTTCCATCTTGGCTTCGGTCAACCGGGTGGTTCCGCCGCCGCGCGCCGCGTTGGAATCGTCCATCAATTCCCCGGCGCGGAAATCGGCCCCGCGCAGGTTGGCGTCGGTCAGTTGCGCCCGGTGCAGGTTGGCCCCGCGCAGATCGGCCCCGGTCAGCGCCGCGCCGGACAGGTTGACCCCCTCCATGTCCGCGCCGAACAAATCGGCTTGCGTCAGATCGGCCCGCACCATCCGCGTGTTGGACAGGTTGCACCCGGCCAGCTTGGCCCCCGACAGCGCCACCCGTTCCAGGTTGAGCCGCGACAGGTCGCGAAAGCTCAGATCGGCGCGCTTGCCGCTGCTGGGTCGTTTCAGCCACGCCTGATGCGAGAGGATGATCTTTTTGATCTCCTCGACCTCGGACGGATCGCGTTGGGCCATGGCGGTGCTGGTCCTGGTTGTGCCCTGATGGGATCGCGCGTGTACAAACGGGTGAGGGCAGGGCGGATGATCGCCGCAAGGATAACGGTTTCGCACCGCCGCGTCACGGATTCCGCGCATCAACGAAACAAGGGCTGTCCCGGATGGGAACAGCCCTTGTTCAACCCACAACGCAACCGGACCGGTTGGATCAGCCCGCCTTGCCAACCTTTTGGCGCAGGGCCTGGATCAGCCCGTCGATCTTGCCGCCGTTCTGCTGGACGACGGAGGCGAATTCCTGCCGCTGGGTCACGCCCATGCTGACATTCTCGACCACGACGTCGATGATCTTGTAATCGGCGTCCTTCTTGCGAACGCGCCAATTGACGTTGACCGGCGGCCCGCTGGGGCGGACGATCTGCGTCGTCACCATCGTGTCGGTTTCGCCTTCCGGCTGCGATCCGGCGATCTTGAAGGTTTCGCCCGAATATTCCAGGAAGCGTTCGGCGTAGGTGCCGACGATGAGCTGCTCGAACAGCTTCTGATATTCGGTCTGCTGCGCCTCGGTCGCCTGATTCCAATAGCGGCCGAGCACCCAACGCCCGATGTACGGCACATCGAAGCCCTTGTGCAGCAGGGTGCGGAACTGTTGCAAGGCCTGCTCCTTCGGCAGGCTCTTGTTGGAAAAAGTGCCGATGGCGTCGTTCCCCAGCTTTTGGATGAACGCGCTGGCGCCCGGGTCCGCGCTTTGGGCGCGGGCCGGGGAGATCAGGGAGGGGCCGACCCCGCTGCTCACCGCGAGCAGGGCCGCGCACGCGACAAACAGGCGACGTGTCAGCATCATCGGATCATGAAGTGGCGGCGTGACGGTGGTTGTCAACGATCAAATGCCTGGACCGGCATGAAACATAGACAACAAAGGAATTCGTGACGGTCTGACCGCCGCCCCATTGACCAGGGCGGCGGTCAATCACCGAATCACTGCTTCGGCGCGGAGGTGAAATCGGGGAACTCCGGCCCGCTGACCGGCTTGTTCTCGACCTCGGCCTTGCGCTGCTGCTGGTGCAGGCTGCGCACGGTGGCGTAGAAATCGAGCGAACTGCGGCGCAGATCGTCAACTTCCTTCAGCACATGCGACCGGCGGTCCACCGCGTTGGCGGCGGCGCGCCCGGTCAGCGCGCCCTTGTGGTGGGTGGCGTAGCCCCAGACCCGGACCGGATCGGCGACCGTGTCCACGCCATAACCGACGGTGTCGCGCAGGTTCGACGGGCCGAGCAACGGCAGGACCAGATACGGCCCGTTGTCCACGCCCCACACCGCCAACGTCTGGCCGAAATCCTCCGGACGGTTGGGGATGCCCGCCTGTGTGGCGACGTCGGCGATGCCGCCCGCACCCAGGATGGTGTTGGTCAGGAAACGGCCCGTCGCGATCTGCGCGCCTTCGAAATTGCCCTGCAACAGGTTGTTGGCGATGTAGAGCGGGGCCATCAGGTTGTCGATGAAGTTGTGGATCACGTCCCGAATCGGATCCGGGACGACCACGGTGTACACCTCGGCCGCCGGGCGCAGCGCGATGGTGTCGATCGCCTCGTTCGCGGCGAAGACGAAGCGATTCGGCACTTCCAACGGGTCGTTGACCTCGTAGGCGGCGTCCTTGGCACCGGTGTCGCCGGGCTTGGTCGCGCAGGCCGACACGGACAGGGCGAAGGCGGCGACGGCGGCCGAGCGGAGGATGGAGCGTGAGAGACTGGCCAGCTTCATGGTGCGACGGCTCTTTTCTGGAGGCTCAACTCGGGTCGGATCGCCGGGTTTCCCCATCCGGTCCCCTGGGTCCTGCGGCGGGAGCCAGGGGTTTCGAACAGAGGCGGCGGCGCGTGCGTGAAAAGTGTGTGCGAGAAATCACCCAATTTCCACCATTTCGTCCAGTAACACACCACCACCGGTTTGACCAGCGCCGTGGCTCCCCCGCCACAGCCCTTGCGTCACCTGTGGCCGCTTTGCCGCAGCTGTGGGCGCGGTCTTGCGTTTGGGCCGTGACGAATCCAGTTTACGACGCATAAAGATATCTTTATATCTGTATCAAGAACGGCGGGGCGCGAGTGCCCTGCGCCGGAACGCTGGACAACGGATGTCGGGTGAAGGGGCGATGGACGATCTGCTTGCGACCCTGAAGGCGGCGGCCGAACCCACGCGGCTTCGGCTGCTGGCGCTGTGCGCCCATGGTGAGCTGACGGTGACGGAACTGACCCAGATTCTGGGGCAGAGCCAGCCGCGCGTGTCCCGCCATCTGAAACTGCTGTGCGACGCCGGGCTGCTCGACCGCTTCCGCGAGGGGACCTTCGCCTTTTTCCGGCTGGCCGAGAAAGGCCCGTCGGCGGAGCTGGCGCGGGTGCTGGTGGACGCCATCCCCGACAGCGATCCGACCCAGGCGCTGGATCTGGAGCGGCTGGAGGCGATCAAGCGCGGCCGGTCGGAGAGTGCGGCCAGCTATTTCCGCGAAAACGCCGCGCGCTGGCACGAAATCCGCTCCCTCCATGTCGCCGAGGGCGAGGTGGAGGCGGCGTTGCTGCGGCTGTTCCCCGACGCGGGCGTGGAGTCGCTGCTCGACATCGGCACCGGGACCGGGCGGATGCTGGAGGTGCTGGGGCCGCGCGCCCAGCGCGCCACCGGCGTCGATCAATCGCGCGAGATGCTGGCCGTCGCCCGCACCAAGCTGGAAGGGGCGGGGCTGCGCCATTGCCATGTGCGGCAGGCCGACCTTTACCAGTTGCCCTTTCCCGGCGGCTCCTTTGACGCCGCCATCATCCATCAGGTGCTGCACTTCACCGAAACCCCCGCCGACGCGGTGGCCGAGGCCGCGCGCGTGCTGCGCCCCGGCGGCGCGCTGCTGATCGTCGATTTCGCGCCCCACACGCTGGAATCCCTGCGCGAGGAGCACGCCCACCGCCGCCTTGGCTTCGCCGATGAGGAGGTGGCGGGCTGGTGCCGACAGGCCGGGCTGGAATGCGGCCCGGTGGTGCATCTGCCCGGCGATCCCCTCACCGTCTCCATCTGGCCCGCCACCCGCCTTGCGGCGGCCGGGCCGTCCGCCTCCACCCCCGCCCTTTCGTTCAGCGGAGTTCCGTCATGACCGCCACGCCGTCCGTCAGCTTCGAATTCTTTCCGCCCAAGACGGAGAAGATGGAGCAAAGCCTGTGGCAGTCGATCCGCCGTCTGGCCCCGCTGTCGCCCAGCTTCGTGTCCGTGACCTATGGCGCGGGCGGTTCGACCCGGGAGCGCACCCACGCCACCGTCTGCCGCATCCAGGCCGAAACCGGCATCCCGGCGGCGGCGCATTTCACCTGCGTCGGGGCCACCCGCGCGGAGATCGACGCCATCGCGCGGACCTATTGGGACGCGGGCATCCGCCATCTGGTCGCCCTGCGCGGCGACCCGCCCGACGCCGTCGGCGGGGTGGGTGGGGCCTATGAGCCGTTCCCCGGCGGCTACGCCTACGCCGCCGATCTGGTGGCGGGGATGAAGCGGATCGCCGATTTCGAAATCTCCGTCGCCGCCTATCCCGAAAGCCACCCCGACGCGCCCAGCGCCCAGTTCGACCTGGACAATCTGAAGCGCAAGGTCGATGCCGGGGCGACCCGCGCCATCACCCAGTTCTTTTTCGACAACGACGTCTATTTCCGCTTCCTCGACCGCTGCGCGGCGGCGGGCATCACCGTGCCCATCGTGCCGGGCATCCTGCCGATCACCAACTTCGCCCGCGCGGTGGAGTTCGCCGGGAAATGCGGGGCCTCCATGCCCGCCAAGCTGGCCGAAACCTTCGAGGGGCTGGACGACGATCCGGAAACCCGCCAGCTCGTCGCCGCGACGGTGGCGGCGGAGCAGTGCCAGGCCCTGCAAGCCCAGGGGGTGAATGATTTCCATTTCTACACCCTCAACCGCTCCGACCTGACCATCGCCATCTGCCGCATGCTGGGGGTGAAGGCGCAGGCCGCCCCGGCGGGCGATGGCGTGGCGGTGGACGGGGCCGGGCGCTGATCCAGGCCACCGGGTCAAGACGGGGTGGGAGGGCCGTGCTACACTCACGGCCCAACGCGGCAAAGGGAGGCATCATGGACAACCGGATCGGTTACGACACGGATTTCCTCGCCTGGACGGAAGAACAGGCCCGCCTGCTGCGCGACGCCGCGCGGGAACGCCCCAACACGCCCCCCAACACCCAAATTGATTGGGAGAACGTCGCCGAGGAGATCGAAAGCATGGGCCGGTCGGAGTTGCGCGCGGTCGAAAGCGCCCTGGTCCGTGTGATCGAACATCTGCTGAAGCTGGAGTATTCTCCCGCAACCGCGCCGCGCGGCGATTGGAAACTGTCGGTGGTCGAGCATCGCGACCGCGTGGCGCGCGACCTGTCGGCCAGCCCGAGCCTGCGCGGAAAAATCGACCTGTCGGGCATCCACCGGACGGCGCGGAAAATGGCGGCTCTCGGCTTGGAGCGCGACGATCTCCCGAACGACGCGCTGCCCGCCGAGTGCACCTACACGTTGGAACACATTCTTGACGATGAGTGGTGGCCGGTGAACCGGCACCGTGTGGAGTGACGAACATGCTGCTGCGCTTTGCTTGTTCCAATTTCCGCTCGATCAAGGAAAAGCAGGAAATCCTGTTCACCGCCGCCAAGCATGTGAAGGAGCATGACGAGGCCGCGCGAACGGTGAACGGCCTGTCCAAACAGCGCGTGCTGCCGGTGGTTGCGCTGTACGGCGCGAATGCGTCCGGCAAATCCAACATGCTGAAGGCGCTGGAGTTCCTGAAACGGGCGGCTCTGCGGTCGCATGTTGATTGGGAAAAGGGAATTGACCGGCAACCCTTCCGTTTGGATCCAGCCTGGAAAGATGAACCATCGTCGTTTGAGATCGACTTTCTGGTCGATGGCGTTCGCTATCACTATGGCTTTGTCTGCGATGACGAAGTTGTGCGGGAGGAATGGCTGTATGCGAAGCCGCCTGGGCGTGTTTTGCAGACGTGGTTTAACCGCTCTATAGATGGGCAGGTCCATTATGGGAAGCATGTTCATGAATTTGGAAAGGTTTTGAGGGGAACTTTCTTTGAAAGAAACAAATCTCTAATTATTTCTCTTTTTATTCAAAGCGGATTGGGTAAGTCTGGGGTTATTTTTGAACTTTTCAGGAAGATCGTGCCGGATGACAGTCATTTTTCCGAGAGGGATTTTGTTGATTACTTCCGTGATGAGAAATTTTGGGATCGTGTGTCTAAAATTTTGATGTTGGCTGACACGGGAATTGTTGCCGCTACAATTTCTTACGATAATGGGAAAGGGGTTGATTTAATAGATCTGGATACGCAAGATTTCTTTAGGGATATCATTCCCGAGACGAAAGCGGCGCGGGAAATATTTGGAAAATGGGATCCTGCATTTCAGCATTCTACAGGAGACCACAAGATTTTTTTTTCGCCAAAAGATGAAAGTCGCGGAACAATGGAGTTGTTCTATAGGGCAATGGCTTGTTTTTCAGCGTTGGAGGAAGGAAAAACGCTCTGCATCGACGAACTCGATTCCAGCCTTCACACGCTCCTGTCCCGTGCCATCATCCGCCTGTTCATGGATCCCAAGACCAACCCGAAAGGCGCTCAACTGCTGTTTACCACGCATGACACAAACCTGTTGTCCACCGACGTGTTGCGGCGTGATCAGGTGTGGTTGACGGAGAAGGACCAGGGCGGGGCGACGCACAGCTACCCGTTGAGCGACTTCAAGACCAAGCCGACTGATGACATCGAGGCGGGCTATCTGGCTGGGCGCTTTGGCGCCATTCCCTATCTGCCGCCCTGGCGCTCCCTGATCGGCGGAGAGGGGTGAAGGCGATGGCACCGAAACGCACGTTGCCGAAAATCGAGCGGGCCACCGCCTCGGCCACGCCGCAGAAGACCATCGTTATCTTCTGCGAAGGCGAGAGGACCGAGCCGGACTATTTGGAGTCTTTCGCCGACGCCTGGAAAAACCCGCGCATCCTGGTTGAACCGAAGGGCGGGTTGGGGGATCCGAAGGATTTGGTGGGACTGGCGAAGGCACGGCGCGATCAGCTTCGCAAACAGGCGCGCCGGGATTCCCTGCGCGCCAACGATGAGGTCTGGTGCCTGTTTGACCGCGACAGCCATGAACGGGTGCATGACGCCCGGCAGCAGGCGCGCGATTCCGACATTCCCATCGGCTTCTCGAACCCCTGCTTCGAGATTTGGGCGCTGTTCCATTTCCAGTGGTATGACAGCCAGATCGACCGGCGCGCCCTTCAAAAACTGCTGCGCAATCATCTGCCGAACTATCACCATTCCGACCATCCGGTCTTTGACCACGCGCTGATGAAAGACCTCTACGCCACCGCCAGGAAGAACGCCGAACGCAGTTTGCGCGAACGCGATGGTGAGGGTAAACCCAACGGCAATCCTTCCACTGACGTCTTTGTCCTGCTGGACGAAATTCGTGGTTCCAACAACGCTTCGATGCGCCGCTGAGCCTTTCTCTGAGGAATTTGTCTCCCATGCCCCACATCCTCGACATCCTGCGTGACCGCGTTCTGCTGTGCGACGGCGGGTTTGGCAGCCGCATCCAGGCGCTCGACCTTGACGTCGAGGCGGATTATTGGGGGCACGAGAACTGCACCGACATCCTGCCGCTGTCGCGTCCCGACATCGTCCGCGAGATTCATCGCGGCTATTTCGAGGCCGGGGCCGACATGGTGGAAACCGATACCTTCGGCGCGTCGCCGGTGACGCTGGGCGAGTTCGGCATTTCCGAAAAGGCGTTTGAGATCAACCAGCGCGCCGTCGAGCTGGCACGCGAGGCCGCCGAGAGCTTCTCCGACGGGCAGCCGCGCTTCGTCATCGGCTCCATCGGGCCGGGGACCAAGCTGCCCAGCCTGGGCCACATCGCCTACCAGCCGTTGGAAGACAGCTTTTACGTCCAGGCCGCCGGGCTGATCGCGGGCGGGACCGACGCCATCCTGGTGGAGACCTGCCAGGACCCCTTGCAGATCAAGGCGGCGGTCAACGGCATCAAGCGCGCGCGGGCCGAGGCCAAGGCCGACGTTCCCGTGTTCGTGCAGGTGACGGTGGAAACCACCGGCACGCTGCTGGTCGGCACCGACATCGCGGCGGCGGCGACCGTCATCCAGGCGCTCGACGTGCCGCTGATGGGGCTGAACTGCGCCACCGGCCCGCTGGAGATGAGCGAGCATGTGCGCTGGCTGGCGCAGAACTGGCCGGGCCTGATCTCGGTCCAGCCCAACGCCGGTCTGCCGGAACTGGTGGATGGCAAGACCCATTACCCGCTGCGCGCCGACGATTTCGCCCATTGGCTGGAACGGTTCGTGGTGGAGGACGGCGTCACTCTGGTCGGCGGCTGCTGCGGCACCAACGTGCCGCACATTGCGGCCGCCAACCAGATGCTGCGCAAGCTGGCCCCCGCCGGGTCGCACCGCCCGAACCCGAAGGGGCGGACGGTCCATTGGGTTCCGGCGGTCGCCTCGCTGTATTCGCAGGTCACGCTGCGCCAGGAAAACGCCTTCTTCGCCATCGGCGAACGCTGCAACGCCAACGGCTCCAAGAAATGGCGCGAGTTGCAGGAGCGCCACGACTGGGACGGCTGCGTCGAGATGGCGCGCGAGCAGGTGAAGGAGGGCAGCCACTCGCTGGACGTCTGCACCGCCTTCGTCGGGCGCGACGAGGTGGCGGAGATGCAGGCGGTGGTGTCGCGCTTCTCCGGCTCCGTCACGTCGCCACTGGTCATCGATTCCACCGAATACATCGTGTTGGAAAAGGCGCTGGCGCTGTATGGCGGCAAGGCGATCCTCAACTCGATCAATTTCGAGGACGGCGAGGAACCGGCGCGCCAGCGGCTGGCGCTGGCCAAGAAATTCGGCGCGGCGGTGATCGCGCTGACCATCGACGAAGAGGGCATGGCCAAGACGCCCGACCGCAAGCTCGCCATCGCCAAGCGGCTCTATGATCTGGCGGTCAACGAGTATGGGTTGGCCCCCGCCGACCTGCTGTTCGACCCGCTGACCTTCACCATCGCCACCGGCAACGAGGACGACCGCAAGCTCGCCATCTGGACACTGGAGGGGATTGAGGCCATCGCCCGCGAGATGCCGGGCTGCCAGATCATCCTGGGCCTGTCCAACGTCTCCTTCGGTCTGAACGCGGCGGCGCGCCATGTGCTGAACTCGGTCTTCCTCGACCACGCGGTGAAAAAGGGGATGACCGGGGCCATCGTCCATGTCTCCAAGATCTTGCCGCTGCACCAGATCCCGGAGCAGGAGGTCAAGACCGCCGAGGATCTGATCTTCGACCGCCGTGCGGAGGGCTATGACCCGCTGCAAGCCTTCATCGCCCTGTTCGAAGGCCGCAAGGCGGCGGACGCCAAGAAGAAGGCGCGCGCCGAAACGGTCGAGGAGCGGCTGAAGGAACGCATCGTCGACGGCGACCGCACCGGCCTGGAAGACGATCTGGCCGACGCGATGAAGGCCCATTCGCCGCTGGAGATCATCAACACCTATCTGCTCGACGGCATGAAGGTGGTGGGCGAGCTGTTCGGCGCGGGCAAGATGCAGTTGCCCTTCGTCCTGCAATCGGCGGAAACGATGAAGGCCGCCGTCGCCTGGCTGGAACCCCACATGGAGAAGGCGGAGGGCCAGCAGAAGGGCACGATGGTGCTGGCCACGGTCAAGGGCGACGTCCACGACATCGGCAAGAATCTGGTCGACATCATCCTGACCAACAACGGCTACAAGGTGGTCAATCTCGGCATCAAGCAGCCGGTGACGGCGATCATCCAGGCGGCGAAGGAGCACAAGGCCGACGCCATCGGCATGTCCGGCCTGCTGGTGAAATCCACCGTGGTGATGCGCGAAAATCTGGCCGAAATGACCCGCGAGGGGTTGGATGTGCCGGTGCTGCTGGGCGGTGCCGCCCTGACCCGCGCCTATGTCGAGGGCGATTGCGTCGACTCCTATGGCTCCGGCCGGGTGGCTTATGCGGGCGACGCCTTCGACGGTCTGACCCTGATGGACAAGGTGGTGGACGGCAGCTTTGACCAGCAGCTCGCCATCATCCAGGCCAAGCGGTCGGGCAAGGCGGTCAACCGCCGCCGCGTGTTGGGGCAGGCGACCAGCGCGGCGACCGGCCCGGTGGACAAGGACGCCACGCGCGCCCGCCGCCGTCGGCTGGCCGAGGGCGTGCCGGTGCCGACCCCGCCCTTCTGGGGGCCGAAGGTGATCGACCATGTGCCGCTGAAGACGCTGGTCACGTATCTGAACGAGCGGATGCTCTACCAACTCCAATGGGGCTACCGGAAGGACGGCAAGTCGTTCGAGGAGTTCAAGGAGTGGGCGAAGAAGGAGCTTCGCCCGGTGCTCGACCGGATCATGCAGATCGCGGCGAAGGAGGAAATCCTGCGCCCGACCGCCGTCTATGGCTATTGGAAGGCGGCGGCGGACGGCAACGACGTCATCCTCTTCGCCGAGAACGGCGAAACGGAGGTCGCGCGCTTCACCCTGCCGCGCCAGGGCAAGGAGGATGGCGAGTGCATCGCCGACTTCCTGCGCGACGTGAACGACGGCGAGCGCGACGTGCTGGGCCTTCAGGTCGTCACCATGGGCCAGCATTGCGCCGATGTGGCGCGGGAGTGGTTCGCCGAAAACCGCTATCAGGATTACCTCTACCTGCACGGCCTGTCGGTGGAGATGACCGAAGCGATGGCGGAATACGTCCACGCCCGCATCCGCGCCGAGCTGGGCTATGGCGCGGAGGACAGCCGCGACAAGGAGAAGCTGTTGCAGCAGTCCTATCGCGGCAGCCGCTACAGCTTCGGCTATCCGGCCTGCCCGAATCTGGAGGACCAGGAGCAGTTGTTGAAACTGCTCGACGCGGGCCGCATCGGCGTCGAGATGTCCGACGAGTTCCAGCTCCACCCGGAACAGAGCACCTCGGCCATCGTCCTGCACCACCCGCGCGCGAAGTATTTCAGCGTGTAAGGCCCGCAACCACCGCCCGCCCATCCTGTGTTAGGATGGGTGGGCGGTGGCAACCCGGATGGTGGTGGGCATGGCGGTGGTCGATGACGAAAAGCTGCGCATCCTGCTGGACCGGATCATCCCGGCGCTCAAGCCGGAGGCCGTCTATCTGTTCGGCAGCCGGGCGCGCGGCGATTGCCATGAAGACAGCGATTACGATCTGCTGGTGATCGTCCCCGACGATACGCCCAAGGAACGGCGCAGTCTGCGTTGGGCGTTTGCGGCCAACCGTGACACCGGCGTTCCGGCGGACATCGTTCCCTGCTCCAGAACCGGATTCGAACGCTACAAGGATTCGGTTGGCACGCTGTGTTACGAAGCCAACCACAACGGCGTCCGTGTCTATGGAGCGTGACGTCGTCCGATCCTGGATCGCGGTGGCCAGCAACGGATCTGTTTGACGGTCCGCCTGATGATCCCACGGTTGAGGAGGTTGTTGGCTGGTTGGGCGAGATTGAGACCGTGCGCGCCGACATCCTGTGCTTTTTGGGATTTGCCGAATGACCACCCCCGCACCGCTCACCCTGCACAGCGCCACCGTCCGGCCGGAGTGGATCGACTACAACGGTCACATGAACGTGGCCTATTACCTGCTGGCCTTCGATCAGGCGACCGACGCGGTGCTCGACCATCTTGGTTTGGGGCGGGCCTATGTCGCGGCGGAACAGCGGTCCCTTTTCGTCGTCGACGCGCATTTGACCTACGCGCGGGAGGTGGTGGAGGGCGATCCGTTGCGCTTCACCTCGCTGGTGCTGGGGGCGGACGGCAAGCGGCTGCACCTGTTCCACCAGATGCACCACGCGGGCGATGGGGCGCTGGCGGCGACGGCGGAATTCATGCTGTTGCACGTCGATCTGACGACGCGGAAATCCTGCCCCTTTGAACCGACCCCCGCCGCCGCGCTGGCCGCGTTGGCGGCGGCGCACGCCCTGTTGCCGCGCCCGCCGCAGGCGGGGCGGGCGGTGCGCGGCCTTGTGTCCGCGTCCGAACTCCCCATCTCAGGGGGATGATGCAGCGACCTTTCCCCACCCTGGTGTTTGGGCTGTTCCTGGTGACGGTCTCCGGCGCGGCGCAGGCCGATTGCAACGGGGTGGCGCAGGCGGGTGTGGTCTGGCGGCGCTGCGCCTTTGACGGGCAGGCGATGTCGGGCGCGCGCCTGACCGGGGCGATGCTGCGCGACAGCACCTTCCAGCGCGCCGACCTGACCGGGGCCGACCTCAGCGACGCCGACGGCTACCGCGCCAAATTCATCAGCGCGACGCTGGTTGGCGCGCGTTTGGACCGGGCGCGTCTGATCGAGGTCGATTTCACCCGCGCCGACCTGACCAGGGCCTCCCTGCGCGACGCCGATTTGCGCAACGCCAAATTGGTGGGTGTGTCGCTGGCCAACGCCGACCTGACCGGGGCAAAGCTGGGTGGGGCCGATCTGCACAACGCCGATCTGTCCGGCGCGCGCTGGATCGACGGAGCGCGGCTGTGCGCCCCCCATTCGGTTGGGGAGTGCAACTGAAGCGGGCTTGGAGGGCGGCGTGTCCGCTCCCGATCCGCGCGCGCCAGGCCGCTCTGTCGAATTTATCTCAACTGGCTGAACGGCCTATGACATTGGACTGTCCTGGCCAAATCGGAGCCTGACTATTGTTGGGGTGCGACTGTGAAGGAGTTCACTGCGGGCGGGGCATTGCGCGGGTATGTATCCGGAGTCGGATGATGGAGGCGCGTTATGCTGATTTGCCGGAATGTGAAAGTGGATGGCCGTCGCACAAGCTTGCGGATGGAGCCGGAATTGTGGGATGCGGCGCAGGACATTGCCCAGCGTCGGGCCATGACCATTCACGCCTTGCTCACGGAAATCGATCAGACGCGCGGTGAAGCCCATCTGACCGGGGCGCTGCGCGTCTACATCGTCGGCTATTACCGCCGTCTGGTCCGTGGCCTGGACAGCTATGGCATGACGCGGGCGGTGGAACGGGCCATGCCCGCCGGTGCGACGATCCAATAAGGCCGCACCCCCGCCCTGTCGCACGGCCCCTTCCAGCGGAAGGGGCCTTTTGCGTTATGGTCAGGCGGCGACGGCACCGGGCAGGGCGGTGGCCAGCCACGCCCCGACGCGCTCGGCGGCCCTTTGCCAGTCGCGTTCCAGCATCATGGCGTGGCCCAGACCGGGCAGGAACTGGGGCTGCACCCCCAGGGCGCGGGCGGTGGCCAGCACCTCCGTCCGGGGGAACAGCAGGTCCTGATCGGCCCCCAGCACCATCAGCGGCACGTCGCGCGGCGGCAGGACCGGGAAGGGGATCCACCCGCCGATTTCCGCCAGGATGCGGCGCGACTCCTCTTGCAGGAACGGTTCGTAGCGCGCGGCCTCCTCCGCCGGGGTGGAGTCGGAGAACATGGCGCGGCGCACCGCGCGCGGATCGACCGCCGCCGTGCCGAAGGTCATCAGCGTGGCCATCTGGCCCAGCACGTCCGGCGCGCGCCACGCCAGCCCCAGCGTGGACGACCACAGCCCGTGCGGCGGGGTGGAGGCCATCAGCACGGCGGCGGGAAAGCGGCGGCGCGCCAAGGCGCGTTGAACCACGATGCCGCCCATCGAATGGCCGATCAGCACCGGCGGCACGGCGCAGCGCTCGGCCGCCGCCGCCAGCACGTCGTCGATGTAATCGGACAGGCCGAAGCCGTGCAGTTGCTCCCGCCCTTCGCTGCCGCCATGGCCGCGCAGGGACACGGCGTGCGCCTCCCACCCCTGGGCGGCGAACCAGGGCAGGAAATGGGCGTCCCAAATCCAGGCCCCGCTGAACGCGCCATGGACGAACAGCAGCGGGACCGGGCGGGCGGTTCCCGCCGGGCGGCGGGTGATGATTTCAAGCTGGGGCATCGGGCAACCGGCGATCCTGTTTGGTGCAACGCAAAAAAGATGGCGCGGCACCGCAACCCTGTCCAGTCGGCATGACGTCCAGACGGCAAGGCGTGGGTCGATCCCGCAGGGCAATCGCTTGAAGCACCGTGCACCCGGTCAAAACAAGAATGGACACGAATTTCACGGATTTTTTCACGGGTTTCGCGGAAGGCGCACCAGAGCTGCCCTGCTTGCGATCTTGCGACAAACCTCATGGCGGGGTGCAGGAGGCCATTGGAGGCGAAAATCCGTGCAATCCTTCCTTTTGTCCGTGAAATCCGCGTCCATTCTTGTTTGCGTGACGATGAGCGTTCGTTCAAGCGATTGCCCTGGTCGATCCCGTGGCGGGTTTGACGGATCGGGCAGGGTTTGCGACAGTCCGCTCCCACCCGCCGCTTGCCCGCCCGCCGGAGATTCCTGCCCATGACGACCGCTGTTTGCCCACCCCCCGACCTGACGCTGGTGCTGGGCGGCGCGCGGTCGGGCAAGAGCCGCTTTGCCGAGGGGCTGGTCACGGCGTTGGACGGGCCACGCGTCTACATCGCCACCGCGCAGGCCTGGGACCAGGAGATGGTCGACCGCATCGCCCAACACCGCAGCGATCGCGGGCCGCACTGGCGGACGGTGGAGGAGCCGCTCGACCTCTGCGGGGCCTTGCGCGCCCACGCGGCGGCGGGCGGCGGCCTGCTGGTCGATTGCCTGACCCTGTGGCTGACCAATCGCCTGCTCGCCGATGAGGACGCCGACATCGCCGCCGACACCGCCGCGCTCGTCGCCCTGCTGCCGACGCTGCCGGGGCGGGTGGTGCTGGTGTCGAACGAGGTCGGTTTGGGCATCGTGCCGGACAACGCGCTGGCCCGCCGCTTCCGCGACCACGCCGGGCGGCTGCATCAGGCCATCGCCGCCATTGCCCCCCGCGTCGTTCTGACCGTGGCGGGGCTGCCGATTTACGCAAAAGGACAGGCCCTGTGACCGATCCCACCGTTGATGAGGCGGAGATCAACCGCCGCCACGCCGAAAAAATGAAACGCCGCAAGGCGTTGCAGGATCGCGCCCTTGCC
Organism: Azospirillum sp.; assembly: GCA_027486405.1. Taxonomy (GTDB): domain Bacteria; phylum Pseudomonadota; class Alphaproteobacteria; order Azospirillales; family Azospirillaceae; genus Azospirillum. The sequence goes on from JAIXPD010000031.1 coordinate 48,081, forward strand.
TCCAAAACCTTGGAGAAGGGCCTGTTGATGGTCCACACCGGCAAGGGCAAGGGCAAATCGACCGCCGCCTTCGGGTTGATGATGCGGGCGGTCGGCCATGGCATGCGGGTCGGCATGGTCCAATTCGTCAAGGGGGCCTGGTCCACCGGCGAAACCGTGGCGCTGGAGCGGTTCGACGATCTGGTCGATTTCCACACGATGGGGGAGGGCTTCACCTGGGACACCCAGGACCGCGCCCGCGACATCGCCGCCGCGCAAGCGGCCTGGGATAAGGCCAAGGCGATGATGGAGGACCCGCGTTACCGCCTGATCGTGCTGGACGAGCTGAACATCGCGCTGCGCATGGATTACCTGCCGGTGGACGAGGTGCTGGCGGTGTTCGCGGCGCGGCGGCCCGACCTGCACGTCTGCGTCACCGGGCGCAACGCCAAGCCGGAACTGATCGCCGCCGCCGACCTCGTCACCGAAATGACGCTGGTCAAACACCCGTTCGAGGCCGGGATCAAGGCCCAGGCCGGGATCGAGTTCTGAGCATGGTCGCACCCGCTGGGGCCAAGCCGGGGCGCGCCATCATGCTCCAGGGGACCGGGTCGGACGTCGGCAAATCGCTGCTGGTGGCCGGGCTGTGCCGGGCGCTGACCCGGCGCGGGCTGACCGTGCGCCCGTTCAAGCCGCAAAACATGTCCAACAACGCCGCCGTCACCGCCGACGGCGGCGAGATCGGGCGGGCGCAGGCGTTGCAGGCGCGGGCCTGCGGCGTTGCCCCCACCGTACACATGAATCCGGTGCTGCTGAAACCGCAGTCGGACATCGGGTCGCAAATCGTCGTGCGCGGCGTCGTGGTCGGGACCGCGCGGGCCGCCGATTATCAGGCGCGCAAGCGCGAGTGGCTCGGCACCGTGCTGGACAGCTTCGCCCGTCTGCGGGCCGAGGCCGACATCGTGGTGGTGGAGGGGGCGGGCAGCCCGGCCGAAGTCAATCTGCGCGCGGGCGACATCGCCAACATGGGCTTTGCCACCGCCGCCGGGGTCCCGGTGGTGCTGGTCGGCGACATCGACCGGGGCGGGGTGATCGCCAGCCTGGTCGGCACCCACGCCTTGCTGCCGGAGGAGGAGCGGGCGCGGATCAAGGGCTACGTCATCAACAAATTCCGGGGCGACGTCCGCCTGTTCGATTCCGGCCTGCGCATCATCACCGACCGCACCGGCTGGCCCAGTTTCGGCGTGGTTCCCTGGCTGAAGGAAGCGGCGACGCTGCCCGCCGAGGACGCGGTGGCGCTCGACCGGCCCCGGCCGCGTGGTGAGACTGGCAGCGGCGGCGCGCTGCGGGTGGTGGTCCCGATGCTGTCGCGCATCGCCAATTTCGACGATTTCGATCCGCTGGCGCAGGAACCGGGGGTCGAACTGCTGATGGTTCCGCCGGGCCGACCGCTGCCGGTCGCCGATCTGGTCATCCTGCCGGGGACCAAGGCGACCATCGCCGATCTGGCCTTTCTGCGCGCGCAGGGCTGGGACATCGACCTGCTGGCCCACGCGCGGCGCGGCGGGCGGGTTCTGGGGATTTGCGGCGGCTATCAGATGCTGGGCCGGACCATCGCCGACCCCGACGGCATCGAAGGCCCGCCGGGCGAGGCCGCCGGGCTGGGGCTGCTTGCCGTCGACACGGTGCTGAAGGGGCCGAAGGTGCTGGAGGAGGCGCGCGGGGTGGAGCGCGCCACCGGCGCGGCGGTGTCCGGCTATGAGATGCACATGGGCCGCACGACGGGGCCGGATTGCGCCCGCCCGATGTTGGATCTGGGGGGGCTGGATCTGGATGGCGGGGCCAGCGACGGTGCCACCTCCGCCGACGGGCGGGTGCAGGGCTGCTACCTGCACGGCCTGTTCGCCGCCGACGGCTTCCGCGCCGCCTGCCTCGCCGGGTTGGGCGGAACGGCGTCCGGCCTGTCCTATGACGCGGCGGTGGAGGACGCGCTCAACGCCATCGCCGACCGTCTGGAGCGAGAGATGGACATCGACGCGATTCTTGCGATGGCGGAATGAGCGCGATCCGAAAGGCATCGTTTCGGAACCGGATTCAACCGACCATGGCCAGCACCAGCGCCCCGCCGCCCAGCAGCAGGCAGGCCAGCCGGTAGAGGCGCAGGCCCGAATCGATGTCGGCCGGGGTGGCGGCGGTGCGGCCGCTGCCCAGCCACACATCGTCGATCCGGGTGGAGCCATAGACGCGCGGGCCGCCCAGCCGCAGATCCAGCGCCCCGGCCATCGCCGCTTCCGGCCATCCGGCGTTGGGGGAGCGGTGGCGGTGGGCGTCGCGCCGCACCGCCGTCCAGGCCCGCGTTGCCGCGTCGGCGCTGACGCTGCGGGCAGCGGCGACCAGCAGCAGGGCGGTCAGGCGCGAACCCGGCAGATTGACCAGATCGTCCAGCCGGGCGGCGGCCCAGCCGAACGCCTCGTGGCGCGGGGTGCGGTGGCCGATCATGCTGTCGGCGGTGTTGATCGCCTTGTAAAGCGCGATGCCGGGCAGGCCGCCCACCAGGAGCCAAAAGGCCGGAGCGACGATGCCGTCGGAAAAATTCTCCGCCAGGCTTTCGATGGCGGCGCGGCAGACCGCCGGTTCGTCCAGGCTGGCCGGGTTGCGCCCGACGATGCGCGACACCGCGTCCCGCCCGCCGTCCAGCCCGCCCGTGCGGAATCCCTCGGCTACGGCGGCGACATGCTCGTGCAGGCTGCGTTGCGCCAGCAGGGTGGAGGCCAGGACGGCTTCCAGCAGCCAGCCCAGCGGCAGCGCCCGGCACAGCCCGGCCACCGCCGCCGCCGTGCCGCCCACGACCAGCAGCAGCGCCAGCAGGGCCAGCACGCCCGACGCCTTGCGGCGGTCAAAGGAGTCGGTGTCCCGGTTCAGCGCGCGGTCCAAATGGGAAATCAGCGCGCCGATCCACACCACCGGATGGCGGATGCGCGCGTACAGCGCATCGGGAAAACCGACCGCCGCCTCGACAAGCAGCGCTGTGGCGAGCAATACAGGGTGAAAGGCAGACACGGGCGGCGGGCTTTCTGGCAATGGCGCCGGTCCGGCGGCGCGGGGATGGGTGGGTGCAATGGCGGGGATCATGGCCGAAAGCAAGACGGCAACCAAGGGGACAGACGGCGCGGGCGTGGGCCTTGGCACGGATGCGGGCACCGGTGTGGACGCGGGCCGGGCCGGGCCGGGGATTCTGCACGGTGGCGATCTGGACGGCGCGCGCGCGGCCTTCCCCACCGCACCGCTGCCCTGGATCGATCTGTCCACCGGAATCAACCCGTGGCCCTATCCCCTGCCGCCCATTCCCGCCGACGCCTGGAACCGCCTGCCCGCGCGCGGGGCGGAGGCCGGGTTGCGGGCGGCGGCGGCGGCCTGCTACGGCGCGCCCTCGGCCAACCATGTGGCGGCGGCGTCCGGCTCGCAGGCGTTGATCCAACTGCTGCCGCGCCTGCGCCCGCCGGGGCGGGTGGCGGTGCTGGCCCCAACCTACGCCGAGCACGCCGCCTGTTGGGCCGGGGCCGGGCACCGGGTGGGGGAGGTGGCGACGCTGGCGGACGCCGAGGCGGCGGGGGCGGAGGTCGTCGTCGTCGTCAACCCGAACAACCCCGATGGCCGGGTCCATCCGGTGGCCGATCTGCTGGCGCTGGCGGAACGGCAGGCGGCGCGTGGCGGTTGGCTGGTGGTGGACGAGGCGTTCGCCGACGCCGATCCGGTCGCGAGCGTGGCGGGGCATGTCGATCAACCGGGGCTGATCGTGCTGCGCTCCTTCGGCAAATTCTATGGGCTGGCGGGATTGCGTCTGGGCATCGCGCTGTGCGCGGAGCCGCTGGCGGCGGCGCTGCGGGCGGCCATCGGGCCATGGGCGGTGTCGGGGCCGGGGCTGGTGGTGGCGTCCGCCGCCTTGGCCGATGCGGCGTGGGCGGTGGCGACCCGCCAACGGCTGGCCGACGCGGCGGCGGCGCTGGACGCGCGACTGGCGGCGCTGGGGCTGCGGGTGGCGGGAGGAACCGGACTCTTCCGTCTGGTGGTTGACCCACGGGCGGCGGCGTTGTATCGGGGGTTGGGTGAGGCCGGGATTCTTGCGCGCCGATTCGACCGTCAAGCGGAGTGGCTGCGTCTGGGGTTGCCGCCCGACGCGGTGGCGGCCCAGCGGTTGAGCGACGCCTGTGCCCGCGTCCTGGCGGGATGAAATCCGTCAGCCCATTGAACAATCAGGGCGTTTCGGCGCGCGCCAACGGTTGAGGCGGCCGACGGTTTGATAGCAAACAATATTTGTCAAATACCATCATTGCGGGGCAATAATATTTTATGGGACACTCACCTCTATGGTGACAATGGCGTATGGTGTGGCGACGGTTGAGGGCGGGGGAGGCGATGCGTCGCGTGATCATTGGCGCGCGTATGACACCTTGCCCATTGGCGCGTGCGTGGCGACGTCCACGGGCGTGATTTGCCACGCCAACCCGACGCTGTGCGCGCATCTTGGCCTTGCGGTCGCGCACGCCGTCGGCCGGACGCTGGAGTCCTTTCACGGGGCCGACGGGGCAAGCCGCCCCGGCCTGCGCGCGCTGCGCGGGGGCGATGGTGGCGAACGGTGGTTTGCCGAAACGACCCAGCCCGTCCAAGGCCCGGCGGGCGAGGCGATGCGCCTGCATCTGTTCACCGACATCGACGCCCAGGTCCGCCGCGACATCGCCTTGCAAGGCCGGGTCGCGCAGATGGACGCGCTGTTCGACATTCTGCCGGTCCCGACCTTCATCAAGGACGCCCGTGGGGTCTTCACCGCCTGCAACCAGGCGTTCGAGCGTTACACCGGCCTGAAGCGCGATACCCTGCTCGGCAAGACCTCCTTCGCGATGATGCGGTCGGGGGTGGCGCAGGCCCATGTGGAGCAGGACCGCCTGCTGTTGGGGGCCGACGCCACGACCCGTTATGAAGAGGCGGTTCCGCTGGCCGATGGCAATCTGCGCCTGATCGACCTGTCCAAGGCGTCGTTCCGCGATGGGCTGGGCGCGCCGGGCGGCATCGTCGGCGTGGTGCATGATCTGACCGAATCGCAGCCCTACGAAGCGCGGCTGGAAGCCATTCTGGAGCAAAGCCCGATCGGCGTCTCGGTGTCCCGCCGCGACGATGGGCGGATCGTGTTCGTCAACACCCGCTTTGCCGAATTGATCGGCCTGTCGCGCGACCAGCTCATCGGCAGCCGGGCGCGCGATTATTATCTGGACGACCACCAGCGCCAACGGGTTTTGGAGCGGCTGCGCGGCAACGGCGCGGTCGTGAACATGGAGGTCCAGTTCAAGAAGGCCGACGGATCGCCCTTCTGGACGTTGTTCACCGTCAATCAGGCGGTGATCCAGGGCGCGCCGGTCAACCTCGCCTGGATTTACGACTACACCGAACGCCGCAACATGGAAGAGGCGCTGCGTGACATGGCGTCGCGCGATCCGCTGACCGGCATCTACAACCGTCGCTCCTTCATGGAACTGGCGCGCCAGCAATTGGCCCGCGCCCACCGTTTCCATGAACCGCTGGCGGTGTTCGTGCTCGACGTCGATCATTTCAAGAAGATCAACGACACCTATGGCCACGCCACCGGCGACGATGCCTTGCGCATGGTGGCGGGCGGGTGCCAGGCGATTTTGCGCGAATACGATGTTCTTGGTCGTCTGGGCGGGGAGGAGTTCGTGGTCGTCCTGCCCGGTGCCACCGCCGATGAAACCCGCGTGGTGGCCGAACGGGTGCGGCGCAATCTGGCCCGCATGGCGATTCCCGCCCCCGGCACCTCCTTCCATCTGACCACCAGCATCGGCATCGCCGGGTTGGAAGGGGCTTCCGACTCGCTGGAAAAGGCGATTCACCGCGCCGATCTGGCGCTGTACCGCGCCAAGCGGGAAGGGCGGAACCGCGTTGTGGTTTATGAACCGGGCATGCAATCGGTCTGATCGCGGTCGCCCCGCGCGAGTCTCCGCACATCTTTTCAACCATGGCGATGGGTTTCGGTTGTGTTTCACCGTCTTTTCATCGTTTTCATGGACGTGATCTGATAGCCTGTTCATCCTTTGGTGTTCGCGCGTTTGGGTCCGAGTGAAGTGGGTGGGGCATGAACTACACGGTCCGCGATCAAGGCGGGGTCCGCGAGGTTGAGTTGCGTGGGCAACTGACCTTCGAGGCCACCGACGCCTTTCGCCAGATCATCGACGGCATGGAAAAGGACGGCATCGTTGAGTGCGTGCTCAATCTTGGCGGCCTTGATTTCATCGATTCGGCGGGGCTGGGGTTGCTGGTGCTGGCGAACAACGCCGGGAATCGCGTGTCGGTTCAGTTGAAGATGAAGCACCCGCGCGGGCAGGTCCGTGACATGATCGAGATTTCCGAATTTCACACGATCATCCCCTGTGAGTTCTGATCCAACCGCCCCGCTTGCCCCCGCCCCAATCTCCACCGCCGCCACGGACGCCGCCCGCGCGGTGGGGGGGCAGCGGGTTCTGATCGGCCATCCCCGCCCGCCCGCCCTGGCGGTGCTGCGCGCGGCGTTGAGCGCCATCGGCGTCCGGGTGATGGATGTGGCGCAGGACACCGACGCGCTGCTGGCGATGGTGGTCCAGGGCGCGCCCGATCTGCTGGTTCTGCATCTGGGCATTCTGGCCGACGGGCTGGATCTGCTGGCGCGGCTGCGGGCGTTGCCGGGGATGCGCGACGCGCCGATCCTGGTGCTGGGCCGCTTCGCCGGAGCCGGGGAGCGTCTGGCGCTGATGAAGGCGGGGGCGACCGACCTCATCCCCCGCCCGGTGACGCGGCCGGAACTGGCGGCGCGGCTGCGGGTGCATCTGGAAAACCGCGCGCTCAACCGGTCGCTTCAGGCGGTGATCGGCAGCCTTCAGACCTACCACACCGGCGCGGTGCAGCGGATGACGTTGGCGCGCGACATGCAGCTCGATTTGCTGCCGACGCCGGGCGAATGCGCTGGCTTGGAGCGGCGTTACGCCATCCGGTTCGACAGCCATTTTGAATCGAGTTCGGAACTGGGGGGCGACATCTGGGGCGCGCGCGCGCTCGACGACCACCGTTTCGCCGTGTTCCTGTGCGATTTCACCGGCCATGGCGTGGCGGCGGCGCTCAACACCTTCCGTTTGCACGCGCTGTTGACCAAGATCACGCTGCCCGGCGACGATCCGGCGGAAACCCTGGCCGCGATCAACGGCCTGTTGGTCGGGCTGCTGCCGGAAACCCAATTCGCGACCATGATTTACGCGGTGGTCGATGTCCGGGCTGACTCGGTGGTCTACGCGACGGCCGGCGCGCCCAAGCCGATCATCGGGCGGCCCGACGGCGGGCTGGATGTGGGGGTCAGCGTCGGCCTGCCGCTGGGGGTGTCGCCCAAGGCCAGCTACCGCAACCGCGCGATGCCGTTTCCGCCGGGATCCTTCCTGTTCCTGTTCAGCGACGCGCTGTTCGAGGCGCGCGACTGGGAGGGGCAGATTTTCGGCTATCAGGGGGTGGTGGATCTGGTCAGCGGCCTGGATGAGGACGCCGAGGTGGAAGGCGGCCCGCTGCGCCAGTTGCTGGAACGCTACTTCACCAGCATGCCGCGCCCGCTGGCCGACGATCTGACCGCGTTGTGGATCAGCCGACGGCCGGATCCGTCGGACGATCCAGATTGACCACGCCGATCACCCGGTTGCCGGTGCCGACATAGGTCAATTGATCGAAACCGACCATCCGGGCCAGCGCGATGCCGCGCCCGTGGGTGGCGGTCGATTGGAAGGCATCCACCGTCAGATAGCGGCTTGAATCAAAGCCCTGGCCCATGTCGGTGACGGTGAAGGACACGCGGGTGTCGCTGCGCTCCACATGCAAGGTGGCGTATTTGTCGCGATGCTCGGGCGAGGCCAGCCGGGCTTCGATCTCGCGGATCAGGCCGCCGTTGGCCTTCAACTCGCTCTTGGCGTCATAACCGATGCCAAGATTGCCATGCTCCACCGCGTTCATCAGGATTTCCGACAGACCAAAGGTCAGGCTGTGGGCGGTGTCGGCGATGGTGGACAGGGTGATGGCCAGATTCTGCGCCTCCTGCGGGGTGCGGAAGCGGAAACGGGCGTCGCGCAGCAGCGCGATGGCGTCGGCCCGTGACCGCAGATCGCCTTGCAGGCTGCGCAGACGGCCCGACCGTTCCTCCGCCGAACGCACGACCGAGCGCAGCAGGGCACCGTCATAGGGCTTCATCAGGTAATAAAACACCCCGGCGCGGATCGCGGCGGCGATGTCGGCGCTGCTGTCCGACACGGTTTGCACGATCACCGGGATTTCGGCCAGGATCGGCTGGGTTTTCATCCGCTCGAACAATTCCAACCCGTCGCCATCCTCCAGCCGACGGTCGAGCAGCACGACGTGGATGGTGTTGGCCGGGTTGGACAGGATCGCCCAGCCTTCGGCGATGGACGCCGCCTCCAGCGTGCGGTAGCCGATGCGCGCCAGATAACCCGCGACGATCGCGCGGGTCATTTCCTCGTCATCGACCACCAAAGCTGTGACGGGTTCGGCCATGATCGCGGACTTCTCCTGACGGTGCGTGCGACGCTTGCGTGTTCAACTGCCACAGATCACCCGCGCCGTCAAAGGTTCGCTTAAGAAACGGTTGTGGTTGGCATAACTGTTCCAGACGTTCCACAGAAGCGGACGCTCCAATGGTGGGCGTGGGCCAGTTCCGCCGCAAGTCCGTCCACATGGTCAGGTCGCACGTTCTCCCATTTTTTCAGGCGAATGGCGGATTCCAATTGCTCGGCGAAGCCGGACAACCGATCCAACCCGACGTTGGCGGCGGAGCCTTTCATCACATGAACTTCGCGCGCAACAACCTCAGGATTGAGATCTGCAACCGCTGCGCGCAAAAGATCGATGTGGCGCGGGGCGTCGGTGAAAAAGGCGTTCATCAGCATGACCAGCCCATCCGGCCCCAGAACGGACAGCAGTTCCGCCCGCTTGACCGGGTTGAACGGGTCCTCGGCCGGGTTGGGCGGCGACCAGACGGCGGGTGAGGGCGGCGGGGTGTTCGGCGTGTGTGGCGCACAGGGGGGGGCGAGGATCGGGGCCGGGGCGCAGGGGGCCGGGTGTGGGATCGGCGCGCAGGGGGCGGCGGCGGGCGCGCACGGCGCACAGGGCGCGGTGGGGCGGCGCGCCCAGCGCTGCACCGCTTCCGCCAGCTTGCGCGCGTTGATCGGTTTGGACAGGTAATCGTCCATTCCGGCGTCCAGACACACCGCGTCGTCGCCCTGCATGGCGTTGGCGGTGAGCGCGATGATCGGGATGCGGGCCACCGCGCCGGACAGGCCGCGAATGACACGGGTGGCGGTCAACCCGTCCATCACCGGCATCTGCACGTCCATCAGGACCAGATCATAGGGCCGCGAGGACACCGCCTCCACCGCTTCCTCGCCGTTGGAGACCGCTTCGGCCTTGTGCCCGGCCCGGCGCAGCAGAGCGAGCGTCAGTTGCTGGTTGACCGGGTTGTCGTCCGCCACCAGAACGCGGGCCTGGAAGCCGGGCTGGGGCGGTGCGCCGGTGGTGGCCGTGGCGGGCGCGGTGGCGGCTGGCAAAGGCGCGGGGGCCGCCGCCGCCCAGCCGCCGCTGGCGCGGCGGTCCAGCACGGTGGCCAGCGCCTGACACAGGGCGCTGAAGCGGATGGGCTTGGTCAGATTGGCCTCGACCGGGGCGGCGTCGGCGGGGTCGCCGTCCGGCGCGTCGGTCGGAAACAGGTGGGAGGTGGCGAGCGCCAGACGGACCCCCGACAGGCCCGGCGTTTGCCGGATGCGGTTGGCCAGTTGGGGGCCGGTCATGCCCGGCATCCGATGGTCCAGGATCGCGGCGTCGAACGGCCGCCCGGCCTTGGCCGCCGCGATCATGCGGGCCAGCGCCTCGTCCCCGGTTTCGGCGGTTTCGGTTTCGATGGCGAAGCTGGACAGATGGCGGGCCAGCAGGTCGCGGTTCACCGGCACGTCATCGACCACCAGCACCCGGCGGCCGGTCCAATCGGCCATCGGGGCCGGGGCCAGCGCCACCGCCGTGCTGCGCTCCAGCGGGATTGTCACCCAAAAGACGCTGCCGTGGCCGACCTGGCTGTCCACGCCGATCCGCCCGTTCATCAACTCGACCAACCGCCTGCAGATCGCCAGCCCCAGCCCGGTCCCACCATGCCGCCGGGCGGGGGAGGCGTCGACCTGGGTGAACATGGTGAACAGGCGGGCGCGATCCTCCTCGGCGATGCCGATGCCGGTGTCGCGCACCTCAAAGCGGATCTGCGGGTTTCCCGTCTCGCCCAACTCTTCGGACAGCAGGATGGTGACGCTGCCCTGATCGGTGAACTTCACCGCGTTGCCGGCAAGGTTGAGCAGGATTTGCCGCAGCCGCCCCGAATCACCCCGATAGAGGCGGCGCAACGGCGGTGGCACGAAGCTGGCCAACTCCAACCCCTTGGCGGCGGCGCGCGGGGCCAGGATCTCCAGCACGCTTTCGACCAGCGGGACCAGCTCCAGATCGTCGATTTCCAGATCCAGCCGTCCGGCGTCGATCTTCGAGAAATCGAGGATGTCGTTGATGATGACCAGCAGGGATTCCGCCGAATCGCGGATCGTGGTGGCGAATCCGCGCTGTTCGTCGGTCATCCGGGTGTCGAGCAGCAAACCGGCCATGCCGATCACGCCGTTCATCGGGGTGCGGATTTCGTGGCTCATCGTCGCCAGGAATTCCATCTTCACCCGCTGGCCGTCCTCCGCCCGCAATTTGGCGTCGAGCAGGACCTGTTCGGCCCGCTTGGCCTCGGTCAGGTCGCGCATGATGGCGGCGTAGAGCGGGCCGGCGGCCGTTTGCACCTCCGCCACCGAAAAGAGCAGGGGGAAAAGGTCGCCGTTCAGCCGGGCAACGGTCAATTCGCGGCTGAAACCGGTGCGGTATTGCTTGGTTCCGGCGGCGATGTCGTCGAGGAAGCGGGTTTGCGCCGCGCGCATCTCCGGCGGCAGCAGGTCGGTGATCGACCGACCGATCAAGCCGCCGGGCGGGCAGCCGAAGATGGTGTGGGCGGCCGGGTTGGCGCTTTCGATCACGCCGTCGGGCCGGGCGGTCAGGATGCCTTCCACCGCCGTGTGCAGAATGGCGTTCAGCCGGGCGTTGCTTTCCTCCAGCGCCGCCGCCTGCCGCCGTTGCGTGGTCATCGAGCGGGCCAGCAGCGTGCCGAACAGCAGGATCAGCAGGATGAAGCCTCCGGCCAGCAAGGCCGATTGCCGGATGGTGTCGCGCCAGACCACCAGCTCCGCCGCCTCGTCCACGCTGACCGCCAGCACCAGCGGCCAGGTGGGCGTCGTGCGGTACGCGGTGATGCGGGGCGTGCCGTCGGCCCCGACCTCGTCGAACACGCCGTGTTCGGCGGCGGGCAGTCGGCTGCGGAACAGCGGGGTGGCGGCCGCCGACCCGCCGATGCGCAGATCGCCGGGCGGGTTGGGTTGCGGTTGCGCGACCAGCAGCGTGCCGTCGTAGCGGTGCAGCGCCACCCGCGTGCCGTCGGCGACCCGCACCGTCTGATACAGGCCCTGGAGGTAGTCGGGGTTGACGGTGGCCACCACCAGCCCCTGCAACGTCCCCTCGGCGTCGCGCAGCGCGCGGCTCATCGGCAGCAGCCAGCGGCCCGACAGCTCCATCTTGCTGTTGGCGGTCAGCAGGCTGCGGCCCGCGATCGGCGCGCCGATCACCAGGCCGGAGCTGCGGTCCTGCGCGTGGCTGCGCACGATGTCGAACTCGGCCAGCGTGACCGGATCGCGCGGCGCGCCGTCGGTGCTCAACAGCAAGCGGCCATGGCGGTCGAGCAGGGCCAGCGCCCGCAGATGGGGCGACCGCCGCAGGCGGTCTTTCAACAGGGCGGCGATCTCGGCCCGGCCGGCCTCTCCGCTCATCAGATCGCTGTCGCCCAGGCTGTCGATCAGCGACGACAGGGTGATGTCCACCGATTGGATGGTGCGGGTGGTCGAGGCTTCCAGCGCGCTGGCCAGGCTGGCCAGATTGGCCCGTGTCTGGTTCAGGGTGGCGCGCCGGACCACGGTCGATTGATAGGTCAGATTGACCAGCAGCGCGATCACCGCCAACAGGCCGAACACCAACACCCCGCCCCGGTGCAGGAACAGGCTTTTCAGGTCGGCGCGGGAATCGGAAGGCGGGGCGGGCGCGGTCAGAGCGGCGTTCCAACGCAGGGGACGAAGGGGCAGGGGACGAAGGGCCAGGGGACGAAGGGGACAGAAGACGAAGGGGGTGGTTGGAGGTTCGCCATATCGCGAACAACCGGAACCCATGGTAACAGCGGTTGCAGAATTCCGCAAAGCATACGCGGACCCTGCGGCATTCGGGATGCTATCCTTTTGGTCCGGTTGGCAATCCAGGGAGATTCCTGGAAAGATGGTGTTGAAAGTCCAATGTGAAGGGGACGCCATGAACGCCCGTGTCCATCGCCTTTTTTCGTTCGCCGCTGCATTGTTCATTGTCCTTTCGTTTGGCGCGTGCGGCGCGCAGGCGGCGGGAAAGCTTGATAAAATTGCCGCTGACAAGAAACTTCGTGTCTGCATGTGGCCGGATTATTACGCGATCTCGTTCCGCAACCCGCGCACCAACGCGTTGGAGGGGGTGGACATCGACATGGCCGGGGCGCTGGCCGCCGATCTGGGCGTGGCGTTGGAGTTCGTCGAAACCAGCTTTCCCCGTTTCATCGACGATCTGCGCGGCGACCGCTGCGACATCGGCATGTTCGCCATCGGGGCCACGCCCGCCCGCGCCGCGCAGGTGGCCTTCAGCGCGCCCTATCTGCGCAGCGGCATCTACGCCGTCACCACCAAGACCAACGCGCAGATCCGCAAATGGGCCGATCTGGACCAGGAGGGCAACGTCGTCGTCGTGCAAAGCGGGACCTTCATGGACGGCTACGCCCGCAGCGCCATGACACGCGCCCGCATCGTCGCCGTCACCCGTCCGCAGGAGCGGGAGGAGGAGGTGCAGGCCGGACGCGCCGACGCCTTCCTCACCGACTACCCCTATGGTCAGCGCATGTTGGCGTTCCATCCCTGGGCGCATCTGGTGATCCCCGACCAGCCGGTGCAGCCCACCCCCTACGCCTACGCGGTGGCTCCGGGGGATGACGCGTGGCTGGCGCGGGTCAACGCCTTCGTCGCCGCGATCAAGGCCGATGGGCGGCTGGCGGCGGCGGCGGAGCGCTACAAGCTGTCGCCCATCGTCGCCCGCGACTGACCGTCGTCCGATGGGGAGGGTTGTGCGGTCCGCATGACGGTTGGGGGTGTCAATGGGTGACGCTGTGATACCATCCGACCTCGGATGAGAGCGCGCCTCACCCTTTCCCCGCGCGACGGAGCCGCCCGATGATCCTGATTGGTCAGTATGACTCCCCCTTTGTCCGCCGCGTCGCCATCGCGCTGCGGCTCTATGGCATGGCGTTCGAGCATCGCCCCTGGTCGGTGTTCGGCGACGCCGACGCGCTGGCGGCCTACAACCCGTTGAAACGGGTGCCGACGCTGGTGCTGGACGACGGCGATGTGTTGATCGACAGCGCCATCATCCTGGATTGGCTGGACGAGCTGGCCGGGCCGGAGCGCGCGTTGTTTCCCCGCGCCGGGGTGGAGCGACGCCGCGCCCTGAAGGTGGCGACCCTGGCGATGGGGCTGGGCGACAAGGCGGTGAGCCTGGTCTATGAACGGATCATGCACCAGAGCAGCTCCCGCCCGTGGGTGGAGCGCTGCACCTCCCAGGTGTCGGGCGTGCTCGACGCGCTGAACGCCGACCGGGCGGCGCGGCCCGGCCCCTGGTGGTTCGGGGAGCGGATGGGCCACGCCGACATCGCCGGCGGCTGTGTCCTGCGCTTCCTGCGCGAGGCGCACCCCGACGTGTTCGACGCGGAACGCTGGGCGGCGCTGGCCGCGCACGCGGACGCCTGCGAAGGGCTGGCGGTGTTTCAGGAGATCGCCCAGCCCTTCTTCGTCAACCCCTGAGCGGGCAGTTGAGCGAGCAGGCGCGAATCAGCGGGCGGTGTGCCCGCTGATGTCGGCGTGCAGGGGCTTGGACTCCTCGAACAGGCGCTGCTGTTCGGCGCTGGCCGGGGCCTGGTGCTTGGCCTTCCACGCGCTGTAGGGCATGCCATAGACGGCCTCGCGCGCGTCGTCGTCGCTGAAGGCGACGCCGCGTTCCTTGGCGGCGGCGGCCAGCCATTTCGACAGGCAGTTTCGGCAGAATCCGGCCAAATTCATCAGGTCGATGTTCTGCACGTCGGTGCGCTTTTGCAGATGCGCGACCAGCCCGCGAAAGGCGGCGGCTTCCAGTTCGATGCGGGTCTGGGGATCCAGATCGGCCATGGTGATGGTCTTTCGGTGTTGAACGGTTTGGCGAGTTATATGGAGGGGCGGTGCAGCGTGACCATCCGTCCATAGGGGAGAAAGTCACGCGACCCACCGCCCTCGGCGATGATGCGGGCGACCGCCGCGCGGTCTTCGGCGACGAATCCGGCCAGCGATTGCAGACCATAGGCGAACAGGCGCGGGGTCAGCGGCGTGCCGGGGCCGATCATCGCCACCCGCGCGCCGGTCGCTTGCCGCAGCAGGCGGGGCAACGTGCGGTTGGCGAGGGCCGACGCGGTGACGGCCACCGCCGCCGCTCCCGGCAACAGCCAATCGCTGGCCGGTTCGGGGTGTTCGCCCGCGCGCGGCGTCATGTCGATCACCTGGGCGCGGGGCAGGCGGCGGGCCAATCCGGGAAAGCCGCCGATCACCACCACCCGCCCATCCACGTCGGCGAACAGGTCCAGCCCGTTGCCGGGCGCGCCGGTCAGGTCCGGGCGGTTGCAATGGGCGTTGATCGCCGCCACCCCCACGGCGATGTCCAGCGGATCCCAGGCGCGCGCGGCCAAGGCGGCCAGGTCGCGCAGGCCCAACCCGGCCCAGCGCGCGCCGTCCACCGCCCCGGTCCCCGACCCCTGGCGGGCGGCCACCCCCAGCCCGTCGGCGGTGTCCACCAGCACCCATTTGGCCCCGACCACCACCCGTTGCACCTCGGCGTCGGGCACGGCCAGCCGCAGGTCATCGTAAAGCCGCTGCGGCCCCCACCAGCGCCACAGGGAGTCGGCGGTGGGGGTCAGCAGATCGGTGCAACCGCCGGTGAAGGTTTGCCATTCGTTCAGATAGCGGCCGCCGACGCTGGTCAGCACCGGCACGCCGTCGGCCATGCCGGACAGAAACTCGTCGGCCAGCCCGTCGCCCTGCGCTTCCAGACCGGCGAATTTGTTGATGACGAGCAGATCGACGCGGTCGGCGACGGCGCGGCGCACCGCCTGGCTGGCGTCGGCCACCCCGGTGGGATCGACGCGGCAGGATTGCGATTCCCGCCCCAGCCGTTGGGTGATGTCGAAGGCCCGCCCGGTGGCGACGTCCACCAGTTCCATCACCTCGGCGCAGGCGTCGATGGTCCCGTGGTTGCGTTGGATCAGGCCGCCGACGCGGAACCCCCGCGCCGTCAATTCCGCCGCGAAATCCTCCAGCAGCCGGTCCACCCCGGCCGAGCCGGGGCCATGGATGACGGCACCGGCGCGCAGCGGCGGCGGCAGGGCGGGGGGGAGGGCAGGTGGGGTGAGGGGGGCGGCTTCGGGGCGCGTCATGGCTTCAGCCGCCGCGCCGGATGCGGTAGACAAACAGGGTCCCGTGGTCCGGGTGCGGGCGGGTTTCGTGGGCGATCAGCCGGTTGTCGGTGGTGTTGCAGAAATGCTTGAAGTCGATGACCGACGCCGGATCGGTCGCCAGCGCCACCAGCTCCTCCCCCGGTTCCATCCGGTCCAGCAGCGCGCGGGTGCGCAGGATCGGCAAGGGGCAATGCAGCCCGGTCACGTCCAGTTCCTTCACCGTCACCGCGCGTGGTCCTCGTCCGTTGGGCGTTGTGTTCGCAAAACACCACCGACTGTAGCCGGTTCCGCCCACCACCTCCAGCCGGTAGCGTCCACCCTCAGGGCAATCGCTTGAAGCATCGTGCGTGCGACCGGAACAAGATTCACCACGGATTTCACAGATTTTTCCACGGATTTCGCGGAACCCGTATCAGAGCCATCCTGTTTGCGATCCGGCGGCAAACCTCGTGACCGGATGCAGGATGCGTTTGGGGGAGAAAATCCGTGCAATCCCTCATTTTGTCCATGAAATCCGTGTCCATTCTTGCTTGCGTTGTGAGGATCGCCTGTTCAAGCGATTGCCCTGCGTCCACCCTTCGGACTCCGCGCGGGCCTGTGCAAAACTGTGTCTTGATCGCCGGTGCGGGAGCGTCTATACGCTCGCCCCTTTTGCGGCGTCCCACCGCGTCGGCGGACGGTGTCGGGTGGGGCGGCCAGAGCGGTGGGGATTGGGCGATGACGGCTTGCGGTTTGGATTTCGGCACCTCCAACACCACGTTGGGCGTGCCTGACGCAGGGGACGGTTTCCGGCTGCTGGCGCTCGACGGAACGCGCACGACGCTGCCGACCGCCGTCTTTTTTGATTTCGAGGCCGACGCCGTCACCATCGGGCAGGCGGCGGTCGATTCCTATGTGTCCGGCGTCGAAGGGCGTCTGATGCGCTCCATCAAGTCGATGCTGGGCACCGACCTGATCGACGCCGACACCGCCCTGCGCAAGGGCCGCATCAGCTTCCGCGCCGTCATCGGCACCTTTCTCGACACGGTGAAGCGGCGGGCGGAAGAGACGTTGGGCGCGGAACTGGGCGACGTGGTGGTCGGACGGCCGGTCCATTTCGTCGACGGCGATCCGGCGGGCGACGCGGCGGCGGAAGAGACGCTGGGGGCGATCGCGCGGGCGGCGGGCTTCCGCAACGTCTCCTTCCAGTTCGAACCCATCGCCGCCGCGCTGGATTACGAACAGCAGGTGACGGGCGAGGAACTAGCCCTGATCGCCGACATCGGCGGCGGCACCTCCGACTTTTCCGTGGTGCGCATCGGGCCGGATCGGCGCGGCAAGCCCGACCGGTCGGGCGACATTCTGGCCAACGACGGCATCCGCGTCGGCGGCACCGACTTCGACCGCGATTTCAGCCTCGCCACCGCCATGCCGGAATTGGGCCATGGCAGCGCGCTGAAGCGGGCCGGGCTGCTGGCCCCGAAGAGCGTCTATTTCGATCTGGCCACCTGGTCGAAGATCAACTTCCTCTACACCGCCAAGGCGCTGGCCGAGCTGGAACGGCTGATGCGCGATTCGGCGGTCCCGGAGAAGATCGAGCGGCTGATCGGCATCGTCGAACACCGCCAGGGCCACGCGCTGGCGATGGCGGTGGAACGGGCCAAGATCGCCCTGTCCGACCACCCGGAAGCCCAATTGGCGCTGGATTGGGGCGAGGGATCCCTGGCCTTGCCGGTCGATGTGCCCGGCCTGAACCGCGCCACCGGATCGCTCGCGGCGCGAATCGGCACCCGGATTCGCGACTGTCTGGCCGACGCCGGGGTCACGCCCGACCGCATCGACGCGGTGTTCCTGACCGGCGGCTCCACCCTGCTGCCGCAGGTGCGCGCGGCGATTTTGGCCGAAGCGCCCGACGCCCGCGTGGTGGAGGGCAATATTTTCGGCTCCGTCGGTTTGGGCCTGACCGTGGAGGCGCAACGGCGTTACGGGGCGTGAGCCACGGCGTTGCGCGCGGCGGCTCCGCCGGGTGCGATTTTTAGAAAAATTGTCGCGTCGTGTTTTTGCGACGGAAATCCGCGATCTCTTCAGGTATTTTGCGCACGGACGGTCCCGCGCATGGGATGGTCCCAAGGCCACCTTTGATCGCGGAAACCCCTTCGCAATGACCGTTGTTGCCCAGGCGCTGGATCACGGCGCACCCGCGCCACACGCCGACCACGCCGTCGCCCTTGCCGCCTCCTCCGGCACTTCCACCCCGCAATCCACCCTTCGTGACCGCAAGGCCCAAGCCCGTCTGTGGGCCGAGCGGCTGGCCGATTTCAAAAGCCCGGTGGCGAGCCGCAGCCTGGGCCAGTTGGCGAGCACGCTGCTGCCGCTGGCCGCCCTGGTCGCCGCCATGGGCTTTGCGCTGGAGGTCGGCTATTGGCTCAGCCTGCTGCTGGCCATTCCGGCGGCGCTGTTCCTGACCCGCCTGTTCGTGTTGCAGCATGATTGCGGCCACGGCTCCTTCTTCAAGGAGGATTGGGCCAACAATCTGGTCGGGCGCTGCCTCAGCGTCTTCACCGTCACGCCGTATGAGGTGTGGCGGCGCGACCACGCGGTGCACCACGCCACCTCCGGCAACCTCGACAAGCGCGGGACCGGCGACATCAACACCCTGACGGTGCGCGAGTATCTGGCGCTCAGCCGTTGGCAGCGTTTTCTGTACCGGGTCTACCGCCACCCGCTGGTGCTGTTCGGCCTGGGGCCGACGGTGCTGTTCATGTGGAAGTTCCGCTTTCCGTTGAGCGGGCAGGAGCGTGACCTGAAGGCGTGGATCAGCGTTCTGTCCACCAACGTCATGATCGGCACCGGCCTGACCCTGTTCATGCTGGCCTTTGGCGCGCTGCACGTCCTGATGATCTGGGCACCGGTGGTGATCCTGGCCGCGACCATCGGGATTTGGCTGTTCTACGTGCAGCACCAGTTCGAGAATGTCTATTGGCGGACGCAAAAGGAGTGGGATTTCCACGACGCCGCCATCGAAGGCTGCTCCTTCTACGATCTGCCGCGCTGGCTGCACTGGATGACCGGCTACATCGGTTATCACCACGTCCACCATCTGGCCTCGCGCGTGCCGAACTACCGTCTGCGCGATTGCCATCTGGCGATCCAGGATTTCCAGAAGGTCGCCAAGCTGGGCATCTGGGAAAGCTTCGCCACCGTGCGGCTGGCCCTGATCGACGAGGACAACCGCCGCATGATCGGTTTCCGCGAGCTGCGGGCGGCGGCGTAAGGTTTTTGTCGGTTTCTTGAGCGTGTCCACGCCCCTCTTCCCGCGCGGAAGAGGGGCGTTTTTGTTACGCCCCCAGCAGGCCGCGCAGGCGGTACAGCTCCTCCAGCGCGGCGCGCGGGGTCAGGCTGTCGGGGTCGAGCGCGCGCAGCGCCTCTTCCACCGGGGACGGGCCGCTGGCCGCCGGGGCCGCCATCTCCGGTGCGGGCGGGCGTTTCAGGGCGGCGCTGAACAGCGGCAAATCCTCGGCCAAGCGGTGGATCGCCGCGTTCTGGTCGCCCGATTCCAGCAGCTTCAACACCGCTTCGGCCCGCGCCACCGCCGCCGGGGGCAACCCGGCCAGCTTGGCGACGTGGATGCCGTAACTGCGGTCGGCGGCCCCGGACGTCACCTCGTGCAGGAACACGACGTCGCCCTGCCATTCCTTGATCCGCATGGTGTGGCAGGACAGGGCGGGCAGCTTCGACGCCAGCATCGTCAGTTCGTGGTAATGGGTGGCGAACAGCGCGCGGCAGCGGTTGACGTCGTGCAGGCTTTCCACGCAGGCCCAGGCGATGGACAGACCGTCGAAGGTGGCGGTTCCGCGCCCGATCTCGTCCAGGATCACCAGCGCCCGCGCCCCGGCCTGGTTGAGGATGGCGGCGGTTTCCACCATCTCCACCATGAAGGTGGACCGCCCGCGCGCCAGATCGTCCGCCGCGCCGACGCGGCTGTACAGGCGATCCACCGCGCCGATGTGGGCGTGGTCGGCGGGCACGAAGCTGCCGATCTGGGCCAGCACGGCGATCAGGGCGTTCTGGCGCAAAAAGGTGGACTTACCGGCCATGTTGGGGCCGGTCAGCAGCCACAGCCGGTTGTCGGGGGCCAGATCGCAATCGTTGGCGACGAACGGCCCGGCCTGGGCGGCGTCCAGCACCGCTTCCACCACCGGATGACGCCCACCCCGGATGGAGAAGGCCAGCGAGTCATCGACCAGCGGGCGGGTGTAACGCCGCTCCACCGCCAGTTCGGCCAGCGCGGTCGCCACGTCCAGTTCGGCCAGCGCGTGGGCGGTCTGGGCGATGGCGTCGGCGCGCGCCGTCACCGCCGTCACCAGATCGTTGAACAGGCTGACCTCCACGGCCAGCGCCCGGTCGGCGGCCTCCGAAATCCGGCGTTCCAGGTCCGACAGCTCGACGGTGCCGAAGCGCACGGCGTTGGCCATGGTCTGGCGGTGCATGAAGGTCTCGCGCCCCTTGCCGGTCATCAGCTTGTCGGCGTGGGTGGCGGTGACTTCGATGTGATAGCCCAAGACGTTGTTGTGTTTGATCTTCAGCGACGGAACCCCGGCCAGTTCGGCGTAGCCGCTCTGCAACCCGGCGATCAGGCGGCGGCTTTCGTCGCGCAGCGTCACCAGCTCGTCGAGCGGGTGGGAGTAGCCGCGCGCGATGAAACCGCCGTCGCGCGCCAGCAATGGCAAATCGGGGGCGAGGGCCGCCGACAATTGGCCGATCAACTCGCTGTGTTCGCCCAAACGCCGGTCCAGCCGGTCGAACCCGGCGGGCAGGGGGCGGGCGTCGGTCAGGAACTGGCGGACGATGGCGGCCTGGATCAGCCCGTCGCGCACGGCGGCCAGATCGCGCGGCCCGCCGCGCCCCAACGTCAACCGGGTCAGCGCGCGTTCCAGATCGGGGCAGCGGCGCAGGGTGTCGCGCAGATCGCCGCGCAACCGCTCCTCGGCGACGGCGAACTCCACCATGTCCAGCCGGGCGGCGATGGCGGCGGGGTCGGTCAGCGGGGCGGACAGTTGGGCCGACAGCAGCCGCGCCCCGGCCCCCGTCACCGTGCGGTCGATGGTGGCGAGCAGGCTGCCGCGCCGTTCCCCGGCCATGGTCCGGGTCAGTTCCAGATTGCGCCGGGTCGAGGCGTCGATCTCCATCACCGCGCCGGGGCCAAGGCGGCGGGGCGGCGACAGCCGGGGCACGCGGCCCTTTTGCGTCAACTCGACATAGCCGACCAGCGCGCCCGCCGCCGCGATCTCCGCCCGGGTGAAGGCCCCGAAGGAATCGAGCGTGCCGACCCCGTACAGGCTGTGCAGGCGCTGCTTGCCGTTTTCGCTGTCGAAACGCGGGGTGGGTTGGATGGTCAGGCGGGATTTCCACTCCGCCCACAGCTCGAACAGGTCGGGCTGTTGGGAGAGTTTTTCGGAAATCAGCACCTCTTGCGGGTCCAGACGGCCCAGCGCCGCCCCCAGCCCCGCGCGCTCCACCGGTTGCACCACCAGTTCGCCGGTGGACATCTCCAGCCACGCCAGCCCGACCCCGCCCGCCGTTTCGGCGATGGCCGCCAACCAGTTGGAGGAGCGGGAATCAAGCAAACTGTCTTCGGTCAGCGTGCCCGGCGTGACGATGCGGATGACCCCGCGCTTGACCACCGATTTGGAGCCGCGCTTCTTCGCCTCCGCCGGGTCTTCCATCTGTTCGCAGATGGCGACGCGGATGCCCTGGCGGATCAGCCGTTGCAGGTAGTTTTCGTGGGAATGCACCGGCACGCCGCACATCGGGATGTCTTCGCCCAGATGCTGCCCGCGCTTGGTCAACGCGATGTCGAGCGCGGCGGCGGCCGTCACCGCGTCGTCAAAGAACATCTCGTAGAAATCACCCATCCGGTAGAACAGCAGGCAATCCGGGTGCGCCTGCTTGATTTCCAGATATTGGGCCATCATCGGCGTGGCATCGGGCGGGATGATGATGGTGGCGGCGGTGTCGGACACGGAAAACGCTCGATCTGGTGAAGAGAGGTGGGCGGGGCCGCGCACCCTAGCACGCGGTCGGAACCACGGCGACACGCGGTGTGCCTGGGTATGCGTGATCCGGTGGGTGTGACCGGGGAGGGCGCTGAGGCAATCGGACGCGCACCAACGATTGCGTGCCGATGGCCCCCACCATTGACGCGGGCGTGCGCCGGGGCGTTCAATGATGGGAACGCGGCGGCCAGACCCGCCGCCCGCGCGACGGAAACCAAGCCCGCGCGACTCAAAACACTCCCAGGGAGCCGACCATCATGACGTCATCGACCGCACAAGCCGCCCCCCGCGAGGTGCGCGAGGTCGTGGCCCTGTTCACCACCCGTGAGGATTTCGACCGCGCCGTCGCCACCCTGATCGGGGACGGGTTCGACCGCTCCGATCTGTCGGTCCTGGCCAGCCACACGTCGTTGGAGGCCGCCGACCCCACGGCGGGCAAGCCGCGCGACGAGGCGCTGACCGGGCTGGTGGGCGAGCTGAAATACGCCTTTCCCCTGACCACCGCCGGGTTGATCGCCATCGTCGGCGGTCCCATCGAGGCGGCGGTCGCCGCCCTGGTCGCCGCCAGCCTGGGCGGTGTGGCGATCAAGGATTACCTGGATGAACTGACCAGCCACCCCAAGCCCGACGAGTTTTCCCGCGCTCTGGAGGCGGGCGGCGTCATCCTGTGGGTGGCCGTGACCAACGACGAACAGGAGGTGCGCGCCACCGCCCTGCTGGAACGCGAAGGCGGCCAGAACGTCCATCCGTCGGTGCGCGAGGTCTGACCGGTGCCGCGCGGCGCGGTCGATCTCACGCGCTGAGATTGACCACCGCGCCGCGTTGACTGTCCTGGCCGGTCAGCTTGCGTTTGATCTCCTCGGCGATGTCCTTTTCGACCGCCTCGCGCTGCTTGTCGTCCATCGTCTTCAGGTCCTCCTCGGACATCTTGTGCCGGGCGAGCCAGTCTTCGCGGATGCGCTGGGCCGGGGTCTTCTTGGCTTCGGCCAGAAAGGCGTCGGCGGCGCTGGTCTTGCTCGCGCTGCTGCTGGCGCTCTCGTCCGTGGCCCCGGACGCCGCGCTGCGGGTTTGCGAGGCCGCGCGGGTTTGGGCGTAGGGGTTGGTGGCGTAGCTGGCGTAACCGGAAACCTGCATGATGGTCGTCCCAAATCGGCGGGGGTGCCGTTTGGACAAGCACGCGTTGTGCCACCATCAAAAACCGATGTGCATCAAAGCGTTGGTGTGAGATTTTTGCGCGGTGGCGCGGGCGGAGGGGCAGCCGCCGCCCGGTTGTTTTTGCCCGATGGGAAAAGCGTGCCGGGGGAAAAGCGTGCCGGGGGAAAAGCGTGCCGGGGGAAACGCGTGGCGCGGTGTGCGGCGATCAGGCCGCGCGGGCTTGCGGGCGGGCGATGTCCGCGCCGACGGCGCGCAGGCCGTGCGCCTTGAACTCCGCTTGCAGGATCGACGCCCAGCCCATGCGGATGACCGTCAGCTTGTAGGCGTCGCCGATGTCGCGCCCGGCGACCAGATCGGTGATCTGCCACATCAGCGCGGCGTCGACCGAGCCGGAATAGAGCCGCGCCACCCGCAGCAGCCGGGCCGCCAGCGCAGTCGGGGACGCGCAACCGGTCTGCCCGCGTTCGGCGCTGGTCAGGGCGTCGCCCAGGGCCGTCAACTCCCGCCGTCCGCTGTCGATGCCGCCGATCATGGTTCGCCCCCTTCTGTTCGCGCTGTTCCAGCATCATCCTGAACCGGCCCGACGGGGGCGGCAGTGACGATGGTCACAGGGCGGGCACCCCGGGAGCGTGATGGGGCGATGTCATTGGGGGGGATGTCATGGGTGTGCGTTTGCCGTTATAGTCCAAACGGCCTGTCCAGACCCGGACAGCCGTTGATGCGAGGTCGGTTCCTTGATTTTGTCCGCACGCGCCACCGCTTCTCTGGCCCCCGCCAAGCCGCACAGCATCCCCAACAAGCGCGCGATCATCTCCCGCCGCGCGCTGTCGGGGGAGTTGGAGGCGCTGATCGCCGAACACGGGACCCGCGACTCCTTGCGCCCGGCCCTGATCGCCTGCCTGCGCCGCACGCTGGCCGCCGGGCGGGAGGAGGTGCGGCGGCGGTTCGAGGCGGGCGGGTCGGGCGAAAGCTGCGTGCGGGAGAATTGCTATCTGGTCGATCGGCTGATCGGCTCGCTGGCCGATTTCACCGTGATGCACATCTTCCCCACCGCCAACCCGACGGCGGGCGAGGTGTTCGACATCACCGCCACCGGCGGCTATGGTCGGGGGGAACTGGCCCCGGCGTCGGACATCGACCTGCTGTTCCTGCTGCCCTACAAGCGCACGCCGCGCGTGGAGCAGGTGGTGGAATACATGCTCTACATCCTGTGGGATTTGGGGCTGAAGGTCGGCCACGCCGTGCGCAGCGTCGATGACTGCGTCCGCCAGTCCAAGGCCGATGTCACCATCCGCACCGCCATTCTGGAATCGCGTTACCTCTGGGGGCCGGGCCAGCTTTTCGCCGATCTGCGCCGCCGCTTCGACAAGGATGTGGTGATCGGAACCGGGCCGGAGTTCGTGGAGGCCAAGCTGGCCGAACGCGACAACCGCCACCTGAAGATGGGCGACAGCCGTTATGTGCTGGAACCCAATCTGAAGGACGGCAAGGGCGGCCTGCGCGATCTGCAAACCCTGTTCTGGATCGCCAAATACCTGTACCGGGTCGAGAATGTGGAGGATCTGGTCGGCCGCTCCGTCCTGTTGCCGGAGGAGGCGCAGCGCTTCGCCAAGGCGCAGAATTTCCTGTGGACCGCGCGCTGCCACCTGCATTACCTGACCGGGCGGCTGGAAGACCGCATGACGTTCGACGTGCAGACCTCCATCGGCGCGCGCATGGGCTACACCGACCACGCCGGGACCAAGGGCGTGGAACGCTTCATGAAGCATTACTTCCTGGTCGCCAAGGATGTGGGCGACCTGACGCGCATCTTCTGCGCGGCGCTGGAAGCGGAATCGAAACGCCCGCCGAAATTCAACCTGCTGCGGCTGGCCACGGTGGCCCGGCGCAAGGATGTGGACGGCTTCGTCGTCGATGGCGAACGGCTGAACGCCCGCGACGAGAAGCAGTTCAAGGACAAGCCGATCGACATGATCCGGCTGTTCCACACCGCCCAGCTCAACGACATCGACATCCACCCCAACGCGTTGCGCTCCATCACCCGGTCGCTCAGCGCCATCGGGGCGAAGCTGCGTGTCGATCCGGAAGCCAACCGGCTGTTCCTGGACATCCTGACCGGCATGAAGGATCCCGAAATCACCCTGCGCCGGATGAACGAGGCCGGGGTGCTGGCCCGCTTCATCCCCGATTTCGGTCGGGTGGTGGCGCAGATGCAGTACGACATGTACCACGTCTACACCGTGGACGAGCACACGCTGTTCGCGCTGGGCATCCTGCACAAGATCGCCGCCGGGGAGCTGGTGGACGAACTGCCGCTGTCGTCGGAGGTGATCCACAAGGTCGTGTCGAAACGCGCGCTCTACGTCGCCGTGCTGCTGCACGACATCGCCAAGGGGCGCGGCGGCGACCATTCGGTGCTGGGCGCGCGAGTGGCGGAAACGCTGTGCCCGCGCCTGGGCCTGACGGCGGAGGAAACCGAAACGGTGGCGTGGCTGGTGCGTTGGCATCTGGCCATGTCGCACACCGCCTTCAAACGCGATCTGGAAGACGACAAGACCGTGCGCGATTTCGTGGCGCTGGTCCAATCGCCCGAACGCCTGCGCCTGCTGCTGGTGCTGACGGTGGCCGACATCCGCGCGGTCGGGCCGCAGCGCTGGAACAATTGGAAGGCCGCGCTTCTGCGCGAACTCTACAACCGGTCCGAAGAGCTGATGTCCGGCGGCATGACCGTCGAAGGGCGCGGGCGGCGGATCGAGGCGGCGCAGGCCGCCCTGCGCGACGAGCTGCGCGATTTCGACGACGCGGCCTATGAGCATCACAAAACGCTCGGCTATCCGGCCTATTGGCTGGCCTTCGACGCCGACACGCTGGCCCACCACGCCCGCATCGTGCGCGGGGCCGAACGCGACGGGCGCGAACTGACCGTGGACACCCGCATCGACCGCGCCCGCGCGGTGACGGAGGTGACGATCTACGCCAGCGACCACCACGGCCTGTTCTCCCGCCTGGCCGGGGCCTTCGCCGCGTCGGGCGCGGACATTGTGGACGCCCGCATCTTCACCATGACCAACGGCATGGCGCTGGACGTGTTTTCGGTGCAGGACGCCGGGGCGGGCGGGGCGTTCGAAAGCGGCGACAAGCTGGCCAAGCTGTCCGTGATGATCGAACGCGTGCTGTCGGGCCAGTTGAAGCCGTTGCAGGAGCTGGCGACGCGCAAGACCACCCACGCCAGCCGCACCCGGGTGTTCCATGTGCCGCCGCGCGTGCTGATCGACAACGCCGCCTCCACCACCCACACGGTGATCGAGGTGAACGGGCGCGACCGCCCCGGCTTGCTCTATGATCTGACCCGCGCGCTGTCGAACCTGACGCTGCAAATCTCCTCGGCCAAGATCTCCACCTTCGGCGAAAAGGCCATCGACGTCTTTTACGTGAAGGACGTGTTCGGGCTAAAGGTGATGCACGAGGGCAAATTGGCCAAGATCCGCGAACGGCTGCTGCACGCGCTGGCCGACCCGTCGGGCGAAGCCCCGCCCCCGGCCGCCCCGGTCAAACGCACCCGCAGCAAGGCCGCCCCGGAGAGCGCCCCGGAAACCACGCCGGAAACCACGCCGGAGGGGAAGGGGGCTGCATGAGCGACAACAGCCTGTACGACACTGATTTTTACGCCTGGGCGACCGAACAGGCGGCGTTGCTGCGCGCTGGAAAGTTGAACGACGCCGACGGCTGATCCGCCCCCCTCACCGCCGTTTCGGGCCGAAGCGTTTGCGCGGCGCGCCCCGGAAACCGGCGGCGGGTGGGGGTTCGCGGCGGCGGGCGCGGGAGGCCAGCTTTTCGGACAGGCGTTGGCCCAGCGCGTCGCGGGCGGCGCGCACGCGGTCGCGGTCGGGCAGGGCGTCGGGGAATTTGCGCGCGGCCCAGAAATAGAGGTCACAGGCGCGGGAACAGGCTTCCAGCGCGTCGGCCTCCAACCCGTCCAGCCGGTCGGGCAGCAGGCGGCCCAGCGGCAACACCTCCCCCTGTTCGATGGCGTCGAGGATGGCGGCGAAGACGCGGGCGTCGGCGGCATCCTCCAGGTCGGCGGGGGCGAGCAGCAGGTCCAGCCGTTGGTCCAGCGTCAACCGCCGCGCGTCCACCAGCAGCGCCACCCGCCGCAGCCCCGACAGATCGGACAGGCGGAAGGGCGAGGCTCCGCCGCCATTCCCGCCGCCACCCGCCCCCCCGCCGCTCCGGTTCCCGGCGACGAAGCAATCGATCACCAGCCGGGTTTCGGCGGTTCCGACATGCTCGGCCAGCCGGGCCAGCATGGCGCGGGACGGGCGGACCGGCAGCGGCGCGTCGGCGCGCAGGCGGCTGTCGGGCTTCTCCAGCAACTGGCGCAGCGCCTGCGGGGTCCCGCGCCCGATGACGCCGTAAAACCCCTCCTCATGCTGGCCGAACCGCCCGGCGCGCCCGGCGATCTGCTTGATCTCCGTCGCCGTCAGCGGGCGGACGGACGCGCCGTCGAACTTCTCCAGCGCGGTGAACAGCACGCGGCGGCAGGGCAGATTCAGCCCCATGCCGATGGCGTCGGTCGCCACCACCACATCGGCCTCGCCGGACAGGAAGCGCGCGGCCTCACGCCGACGCACGGCGGGGGCGAGCGCGCCATAGACGGCGGCCACGGTCAGCCCGCGCGCCAGCAGCGTGTCGCGCACGCTGTGCACCTCGCGCCGGGAAAAGGCGATCAGGGCGTCGCCCGGCTCCACGTCCGGCCAATCCAGCCGCTGGGGCAGGGGGGAGAGCGGGGCCTTGCGCTCCAGCTCCACCACCTCCAGCGTTTCGCCCAGATGGGCGGCGGCGCGCTCCACCAGCGGGCGAACCTCCGGCGCGCCCAGGATGTAGACGGTGTCGGCCGGCACGCCGATCAGGGCGGCGGTCCAGGCCCAGCCACGTTCGGGATCGGCCAGCATCTGGATTTCGTCGATCACCGCCACCGCGACCGGGCGGTTGGGATCCATCAACTCAATGGTGGACGCGGTGTGGCGGGCACCGGGGGTGCGGATCTCCTCCTCCCCCGTCAGCAGGGTGGTGGGGGTCCTGTCGGCGGTCAGCCGCTCCATCACCTCCAACGCCAGCAGGCGCAGCGGGGCGAGATAGACGCCGTCGCGGGCCGCCCGCAGGGCCGACAGGGCGTGGTGGGTCTTGCCGGAATTGGTCGGGCCGATCACCAGCACCAGCTTGCGGGCCAGGCCGCGCGCCATCGGGAACAGCCCTTCGAAGCGCGACAGGTCGAAATGGCGGCGGACATAGGCGTGGCCGCGCCCTTCCGCCCGGTCGCGCCGCCACTGGTCGTGTTCACGCTCCCAACGGTCGAGCAGATCGTCGGCGTCCAGCCGGTTGCGGGCGGCGCGGATCAGCCGGTCGGCGAAGGCGGAAAAGCCCCATTCGTCGGGCGGGTCGCCGATCTCCTCGGCGTAGGCGCGCAGGGCGGCGGCGACGCGGGACAGCGCGTCCTCCATCCGGCGCGACAGGGCGGGGTCGCGCTCCAGCCGCTCCGCCAGCGTGGCGTCGTCGAGGTCGTCCAACTCCAGCGCGTCGAGGCTGCGGCTGACCTGAAGCCGCACCGGCGCGGGCAGGCCGGGCCAGTGGAGCGACTCCTCCCGCACGGCGCGCACGCGGGTGCGGTGGTCGGGGACGCTGTGGTCGGCGGCCAACAGCGCCGTGCCGCGCCCGGCCAGCGCCCGGCGACCCTGCGCCAGCAGCGCGTCGCGCCGATGGGCGCGGTCGATGCGGCCCTGGATCTCCAGCAGGATGGCGGCGCGGCGGTCGGCGGGAACCAGCAGGTCGCGTTTGCCCTTGGGCAGCGGCAGGCCCAGCGCCACCAGTCCACGCCCCTCCGCGTCGGTCATCCGCAACAGCCCGGCGGCGGCCAGCGTTGTCACCTCCGGGTGGGCGATGGCGAGGTCATGGACCAGATGCGGGTCGGCGGCGGGGAGGCCGTCCGCGTCGGGGCTGTCCGTCTGGGTGGGGTCGGTCATGCCCGCTCCTCCGGCGCGTCGCTGGCGCAATGGTGCAGCACGATGCCGCTGGTGGTGGCGACGTTCAGGGAATCGAAATCGCCCGCCATGGGAATCCGCACGCTGCGGGCGCGGGCCAGCAGGGCGGGCGGCAGTCCCGGCCCCTCCGACCCGAACAGCAGCGCCGCGCGTCGGGGCGGGACGAGGCGCGCCAGCGTTTCGCCCCCCGACGGGCTGAGGGCCACCGCCTCGAACCCGTGGGCGTCGAGCAGGGCGAGCGGATCCTCCCCCGCCGCCAGCCGGGCGGTGGGGACCAGCAGCGTTGCCCCCACCGACACCCGCAGCGCCTTGCGGTAGAAGGGATCGCAGCAGCCGGAATCGAGGATGACGCCATCCGCGCCAAAGGCGGCGGCGTTGCGGAAGATGCCACCGAGATTGTCGTGGTTGCCGATGCCGAACAGCATCACCACCCGCGCCCGTGCGGTCATGGCGGCCAGCAGGGCGTCGGCGCTGGGGCCGGGAGCCTGTTCGCCCAGCGCCAGAATGCCCCGGTGCAGCGGAAAGCCGACGATGCGGTCGAGCAGCGCCTGACCGGCGGTGTAGACCGGCGTGTCGGCGGGCAGGCGGGCCAGCAGCGGGGCCAGCGCGGCGGCCCGCTTGTCGGCGATCAGCAGCGACAGCGCCCGATGGCCGGTGGCGGCGACCAGACTGCGCACCACCACCGCCCCCTCGGCGATGAAACGCCCCTCGCGCCCGACCAGATCGCGTTCGCGCACATCGCGGTAGGGGGCGATGCGCGGATCGTCGGGGTCGTCGATGGGGGTGAGGATCGGCACGGGCGGCGGCCTTTGACGCGCGGGGGCAGGGTTTGGCGCGCCATGCTTAGACCATTCCATCCCGCCTTTCCAGCCGCGCGGGTTGCGCCAGCGGAGGAGTGATTGGCCATCAGGCAGTTGTTGGACAAAAATTGGGCGAGGACCTGGCGATTGCACCAATAACCGCAAGCGCAGACGGAGGCCGCCTATGGGTTGTCGCAGTGGAAAACAATCGCGCGCCAGCACAAAGATGGACAACCGCGACGTCACCTTTTGCCGCGCGGGAAAATCCGCATGACGTCAACGAATCTTATTGTGACGGACGCACCGGCTTCGTGCGATGCTGCGACCCGTTTGCGACCTTGACCGTGATGCCGGAGAGCGACCGTGCGCCCAACCCGTCCGATGCCTGTGCGTTCTCTTGTGTTTGGCGCGGCCTGCGCGTTGGCGCTGCTGCCGTGGGGCCGGGTGGGCGCGGCGGACGCGCCGTTGCTGGACCCGAACACTCTGTTGAGCGGCGGCGTCACCGTGGACGGCAAGCAAGTGCCGCTGCCCGAAGGCGATTGGCGGCTGACCGGGCGCGCTGTCCATTCCCCGGCGGGCTTCGACAAGCCGGGGGCCGTGACCAGCCTCAGCCTGGTGCGCCTGCGCGACGGGGCGGTGGACGCCACCGCGCTGATCCAGGTCGCCAGCCCCGGGGCCGATCCGCTGTGGGGCAAGGCCCCGGCCTGCGAGCGCAGCGATCTGCCGCTGGCCCGCGTGCGCTACGCGTCCGACCATGACGGCTCCTGCGCCTGGGTCAGCCTGGTTGGCGGGGCGGAGGCGGAAACGCTCGATCCCGCCTGGGCGCAGAGCCTGGGCGAGGCGCAGCGCCAGGGATGGCGCGTGCCCGCGCGGTGGGCCGCCGCCGCCTTCCGCGTCACCGATCCGCGCGACGCGGTGCAGGTCCGCTACGCCTTCGCGGGCGCGCCGGACACCACCCCGGCCACGCCCGATGAGGGGTGGGTCAACAGCGCCTGGGACCAGATCGAGCGTGGGTTCCGCAACCGGTTGGCCACCGGGACCAGCCTGCCGAATTGGACGGCCACGGCGACGCCCGCCCCCGCAACGACGGCAGAGGAGACGGAGGGCGGCGGGCTGGGCCGAACGGTGTGGAAGACCATCACCTTTCGCGCGGTCGTCACCACGCTGGATTTCTCAACCAACTATTGGGTGATCGGCGACGCGGTGGCCGCCGCCGGTCTATCGGCCTTTGCCTTCGTCATCGGTCCCTTCGTCTACATCGGCCATGAGCTGGCGTGGGAGCGCTTCGGCGGCCCGGTGATCCGGTCGGTCGATCTCCCCGGTTTGGGCAAAGACGGGGCGTCCTGACGCTCACCCAGCCGAACAGCGGCCTTGCCAGGGCCGGGCGGACAGCCCATGCTGCAGTGCGGCATTCGCGGCAGCCGCCTTTGCGGGGAGTGTCCGGTCGTGCCGATCCTCAAACGTTTCTGGCAGAGCCTGCGCCACCGCGTCACCGGATGGGATGGGGGGTGGGATTCGGCCTCCGTCCGCGCCTCCGGCCCCGCCGCCTTGCCCCCACCGTCGCCGGATCAGCAACCGCCGCCGCCGTGCCCGTTGGCGTTGGCGCTCCAGGGCGGTGGCGCGCATGGGGCCTTCACCTGGGGTGTGCTGGATCGGCTGCTGGAGGAGGAGACCTTTGAACTGGTCGGCCTCAGCGGGGCCAGCGCCGGGGCGATGAACGCGGCGATGCTGGCGCAGGGCTGGGCGCGCGGCGGGCGTGCCGGGGCGCGGGCGGAACTGGACCGTTTTTGGGAGCGCATCAGCGCGGCCGGGCAATTGGGGCCGATCCGCCCCGGCCTGTCGGCCCGTCTGTTCGCCCGCTGGGGGGAGCGGATCGCCAGCGACCGTTGGAACGTCGATCAGGCTTTTGGCAGCCATCTGGTGGAATGGGCGCGGCGCTGGGTGTCGCCCTATCAGACCCAAGCGGCGGAGGGGCACCCGCTGCGCCCGCTGTTGACGGAGCTGGTGGAGCCGGAACTGATCCGCGCGTCGGGCCTGCGCCTGTTCATCAGCGCCACCAGCGTGCGCAGCGGCGGGTTGCTGCTGTTCGACGAAACGCAGATCGGGGTGGATCACCTGCTGGCCTCGGCCTGTTTGCCGCACCTGTTCCGCGCCGTGTCCATCGACGGGGTGGAGTGCTGGGACGGCGGTTACGTCGCCAACCCGCCGGTCGTGCCGCTGGTTGCGGCCTGCGCCGGGGCGGATGTGGCGGTGGTCACGATCAACCCGCTGACCGCCACCAACACGCCGGAGCAGCCCACCGCCATCGCCGCCCGGCTGAACCAGATCACCTTCAACGCCCCGCTGCTGACCGAACTGCGCGGCCTGATCGGCCAACCCGACGCCCCGCGCCTGCATCTGATCGAGGCCGACACCGCCCTGCGCGATCTGGGCGTCTATTCAAAGCTGGTGACGGATTGGGCCTTTCTGTGCTGGCTGCGCGAAACCGGGCGTCAGACGGCGGAGCTGTGGTTGGCCGCCAACCGCGACGCGGTCGGCCAGCGCGCCACCCTGCGCACCGCCGCCTTGCCGTAAAGGGGGGATCGGAAGAGGAGGAGGGGGCGCTACAGCGCCGCGATCACCCGGCCTGTGACATTCTGCGCCGTGATGCCGTATTGCTGGCAGATGGTGGGGTAGGATTGCACCATCGACAGACCATGCTGAACCGCGATCTCGTCCTGTCGGTTGACGTTGTGCACCGACCGCCGAATTCGCCGTGTGTCACACAACGCCACCATCGAAATCAGGATGTCCTGTCGCGTGTAGCGAGGGGCATGCCCGTTTTGCAGCCGTTGCTCCTCCTGCTGAAGTCCGCCGCCGTGTCGCTGTTCGGCGTGGTTCCCGGTTGAGCCGCCGGTGGTGGGGAGGGAGGACAGCGCCATCCGGTTGCGAAGCTGCAAAAGGAAGGTGCCGTAATCCCGGATCTGGGCGAGCGTGATGGCCCCACCTTGCCGTGCCTGCTCCAGCAGAAAGCGGTTTTGGCTCTGGTTCCGCAGCCATTGGGGGGATCGTGCGTAGCCCGGGAAATTCATCATGGCCAAGTGGGTGTCGATCAGGTTGTCGTGCGCATCCCCTGGGGCGAGGTTGTTGACCGCGTTGACGATCATGTGCTGCATCGACAGATAGGCCGTGGTGTGGTCCCCCTGCCCACCGTTGCGCAGCCCACCGGCCACGCGGCGGCT
This sequence comes from Azospirillum sp., assembly GCA_027486405.1. GTDB lineage: Bacteria > Pseudomonadota > Alphaproteobacteria > Azospirillales > Azospirillaceae > Azospirillum. The sequence goes on from JAIXPD010000031.1 coordinate 81,063, forward strand.
TCTCCGGATGTGGCTGGCCGTGATGTTTCCGTTTACCAACCCGATGCGCACGCGTTGGATCACCCCGTCGCCCGTTGCGGCGTCGGGTGCGGCTTTGGCCTGCACAGTTGGGACAGCGGGACGGGGCGCTGGCGGTTGGGCTGGCGCGACCGGAAGCGGCCTGGACGCAGGTGCCGACGGGTGTTGGGCCGGGCGGGCCAAGGGCGGTGCCGGTCGTGTCGCCTGCTTGGGTTGTGCGGCGGGGGATGGGCCGGACGCCGTTGCCCCGAACGCTGTTGGTGGTGGGGCAAAATGGCGCGGCGGAGCCTTTTGGACCTGGGCAGGGACCGGAACGGGCGGGGTGTTGGTCGGCTTTCCCACGGTTGGCTCTCCTGCGATGACCCGGCCCCGCAACGGGAGGCGTTTGGCGAAAGTCTAACACGAAAAACAACCCGAAAGCCACGCGGCGGCGGCGTTCACTCAGGGCAATCGGGTGAAGGCTTGAAATTCCTTTATTAGGACATTCGTCATACCCTCCTTCGCAGGGATGACGGTAAATTCTTCGTATAGGTTTATAAACCTTCAAGCGATTGCCTTAGGCGTTCACTCCGCCGCCGCGTGGCTTTGCGCGTCGGGGTCGGCGTGGGTGAACCAGCGCTTGGCCCGGCGCGACAGCGCGTCGAGATAGGTCATGATGACCGGAACCACCAGCAGCGTCAGGATGGTGGAGGAGATCAGGCCGCCGATCACCGCGTGGGCCATCGGTGCACGCTGCTGCGCCCCTTCGCCGATGCCCAGCGCCAGCGGGATCATGCCGAAGATCATCGCCATGGTGGTCATCACAATGGGGCGCAGGCGGATGACGCCCGCCTCGATCAGGGCGGCGCGCAGGTCGCTGCCCTTGGCCTGGGCCTGGTTGGCGAAATCGACCAGCAGGATGGCGTTCTTCGTCACCAACCCCATCAGCATGATGAAGCCGATGGCGCTGAAGATGTTCAGCGTGGTCCCGGCCACCAGCAGGCCTAAGAACACCCCGATCAACGACAGCGGCAGCGACACCATGATCGCCAGCGGTTGCAGGAAACTGCCGAACTGGGAGGCAAGGATCAGGTAGATCAGGATGACCGCCAGCGCCAACGCCTGCGCGGCGTAGCTGCTGGTCTCCGCGATGTCCTTGGTGGAGCCGCCGAAGACGATGCGGTAGCCGGGGGGCAGGCTGATGCTGGCGATGGCCGTCTGCAAATCCTTGCCCGCGTCGCCCGCCGCCCGGCCCTGGACGTTGGCGTTCACGTTGACCTCGCGCTGCAGGTCGCGGCGGTTGATCTGCGACGCGCCCAGCGTGGTGTCCACCCGGCTGACCTGGGCCAGCGGGATCATGCGCGGCGCGCCGTTGGCGTCGACCCCGCCGGACAGATAGACCCGGTCCAGATCGGGGCGGCCCACGCGGTCGCCCTCCGGCAGGCGCACCTGCACGTCATAGCTTTCGCCGTCCGGGGCCTTCCAGCTCGACACCTTGTCCCCGGCGAACAGCGGGCGCAGGGTGGCGGCGACCTGCGCGGTGCCGATGCCCAGATCGCTCGCCAGATCGCGGTTCAGCCGCACCGACAGGGTCGGCTTGGCCGCCTTCAAGCTGCTGTCCACATCGACGAAGCCGGGAATCCGGCCCATGGCGGCGGTGACGTGCTTGGCGATGCGGTCCAACTCGCCGATGTCGCGGCCCTGGACAGACACCTGGATCTGCTTCTGCACGCCGCCGACGCCGGGGATGCCGATGCCGATGGTGATGCCGGGGATCGCGGCCAGCCGACCGCGCAGCAGCGGTGCGAGGTCGCTGGGCGAGCGTTTGCGCTGGTCGATCGGTTTGTAGCGCAGGAACAGGCTGCCCCGGTTGCGCCCCACCGACACCCCGGTGTTCACCGTGGCGTAGGTGTAGGCGATTTCGGGAAACTCGCGCACCGCCGATTCGACCTGCCGCATCTTGGCGGCGGTGTAGTCCAGCGAGGATCCCACCGGCGCTTCCACATCGATCACCTGTTCGCCCAGATCGGCGGCGGGCACGAACTCCACCCCGATGCGCGGGACCAGCAGGAAACTGCCGACGAAGCTGCCCAGCGCCAACACCAGCACCAGCCAGCGCCAGCGCAAGGCCCAGCCCAGCGCCCGGCCATAGCCGTGCGACAGCGCGTCGAACCCGCGTTCGAAGGCGCGGGCGAAGCGGCCGAACGGGCCGTTGCCGTGCCGTCCGTGCGCGGCGGGGTCGTACCACAGGCTCGACAGCATGGGGTCGAGGGTGAAGGACACGAACAGCGAGATCAGCACCGCCGCCGACACGGTGATGCCGAATTGCAGGAAGAACCGCCCGATGATGCCGCCCATGAAGGCGACGGGCAGAAAGACGGCGACGATGGTCAGCGTGGTGGCCAGCACCGCCAAACCGATTTCCGATGTGCCGTCCAACGCCGCTTGCCGGTGGCCTTGCCCCTTGCCCAGATGGCGCATGATGTTTTCGCGCACGACGATGGCGTCGTCGATCAGGATGCCGATGGCCAGCGACAGCGCCATCAGCGTCATCACGTTCAGGGTGAAGCCGAAGGCGGCCAGCACCCCGAAGGTTCCCATGACCGCCACCGGCAGCGTCAGCGCGGTGATGACCGTGCTGCGCCAGGACCCCAGGAAGATCATGACGATGAAGATCGTCAGGACGCCACCCTCGACCAGCGTCTTCTGCACGTTGTTCAGCGAGTTGGTGATCCCGCGCGAGGTGTCGCGCACCACCTCCATCGTCACGTCGGGCGGCAGGCCGCCGCCGGCCTTCAGATCGGCGATGGCGCGGTACAGGCCGCGCGCCACCTCCACCGTGTTGGCCCCCTGGACCTTGACCACATCCACCGCCAGGGCGGGCGCGCCGTTGAACAGGGCGAGCGAGTCCTGTTCCTCCTGCCCGTCGATCACCTCGGCGACCTGCCCCAGACGCACCGGCGCGTTGCCCCGGCGGGCGACGATGAGGTCGAGCAGTTGGCGCGGCTCGCTGACCCGGCCATCGACCTGCACCACCCGTTCGGCCCCGTTGCCCGACACCGTGCCCGCCGGGCGGTCCTGGTTTTCGTTGGACACGGCGCGGATGACCTCGTCCACGCCGACGGTCAACGCCTCCAGCCGCTCGGGCTTCAGACGGATTTGGATCTGCCGTTTCACCCCGCCCGCGATGGTCGCCTTGCCGACGCCGCGCACGTTCTGCAAGCGCTTCAGGATCGTCTGGTCGGTCAGCGTCGTCAGGTCGCGCAGGGTGCGCAGGTCGGATTTGACGGCGATGGACAGGATGGGCTGATCGTCCGGGTTGAAGCGGGTGATCTGCGGATCCTTGACGTCGGTGTTGAAGGTGGCGCGGATGGCGGAGACCTTTTCGCGCACGTCCTGCAACGCCTGGGTCGAGGCGGTCTTCAGGTCGAATTCGGCGATGACGACCGACTGGCTTTCGTAGGAGCGCGAGGTCAGCGTCTTGATGCCGGCGATGGTGTTGACCGCGTCCTCGATCGGGCGGGTCAGGTCGGTCTCCACCGTTTCCGGGCTGGCCCCGGGATATTGGGTGGAGATGACGATCACGGGGAAATCGACGTCCGGGAACTGGTCCACGCCCAGCCGGTTGTAGGAAAACAGGCCAAGCACCAGAAGGGCCACCATCATCATGGTGGCGAACACCGGGTTGTCGACGCTGATGCGGGTGATCGGCATGGCGATCAACCCCCGATGACGGTGACGGCGCGCCCGGCGGTCAGGCCGGGCAGATTGCCGGTGACGACGCGGTCGCCCTCGGCCAGGCCATCGACCTGCACCAGATCGCCGCGCGCCCACAGGCCCCGGCGCGCCACCGCCCGCCGTTCCGTCCGGCCATTGGCGGCGACGACCAGCACGAAATCACCCTGATCGTCGGTGCGGATCGCCACCGGGGGCAGGGCGACGGCCCGTTCGGCCTCCTTCACCAGCACCTCGCCGCTGGCGAACATGCCGCCGCGCAAGGCACCGTCGGCGTTGTCCACGCTGACATAGACCGGGATGGCGCGCGACCCGGCCTTGGCCATCGGGTTGATGCGGGCGATGCGGCCGGGGAACCGCCGGTCGCCGAACCCCTCCACCCGCAGGCTGACCGGCTGGTCGGTTCCCAGCCGCGCCACCTCGTCGGCGGGAACGGTGGCTTCAACCTCCACCCGGCTGAGATCGACGATGGTGAACATCGGCGCGTTGACCGCCAGATTTTCACCGGGATGCACCGACCGCGTGGCGACCGTCCCGGCGATGGGGCTGAGGACGACGGCGTCGCGCAGCGCCTTGCGCGCCAACTCCACCTGCGCGCCCAGGGCGGCGACCTGCGCCTGTTGGAATTCGAAGCTGCTTTGCGCCTGATCCAGATTGGTTTCGGACACGATGTCGTTGCGGCGCAGGGTCGCGCTCTTGGCCCGTGTTTTGGCTGCCAGCTCCAATTGCGCCTTGGACCCGTCCAGATTGCTGAGCTTTTCGGTCAGGCGGGCGGTCAGGTCGGCGGTGTCGAATCGGGCCAGCACATCGCCCTTGCGCACCGGCTGGCCTTCGCGCACCAGCACGTCGGTCAGCTTCGCCGCCACCTCCGACTTGACGGAGGATTGCTCCAACGGGGTGATGGAGCCGCTGAGGCGCACGGTGTCGGCCAGACGGCGCGGGGTGACGCGCGTCACCTCGATCGCCGCCAGTTCAATAGGGCGTTCGGCGGGAGGGGTGGCCGAGGTTTGCGGCGCGGTGGCCGCCGCCTCTCCGGCCAGACGGGCGCGCCACACCGCGCCCCCGCCGAGCGCCAACGCGAGCAGCAGCAGGAGCCACACCCAGCGGGATCGCCGCCGCGCCGCCGGTGCTGCGTTGCGGGGGACGTCGTGCGTGGTCGGCGAGGTCATGGTGGGCGTCCTGCGTTGGCGGTTGCCAACCGGCGAGACCGGCGGCGGCGCGTTTTACCCGGATAAAAATCAAAAAGCAAGAAACTCCATTGATTAGGTGTGATACGAGGCTTGCGTCAAGCTTGCCGAGTCTGCGGCACAGAAGCGCAACCGAATCCGTGTCGTGTGACGCAATGTTCGAGATTTGATGAAACTGCTTGGGATCGATGTTCTCGCGCGCGCGGTGAAAGTCTTCACGCGCACCGGTGGCGTTGTCGCTTGACACTGGCGCACGCTGCACCGACAAAGCACATCGGCCTTTGCTTCACCGCGACACCATCAGGGATCTGTTCTCGTGAAACATCGTTCTCTCGCGACTCTTCCGACGATTGGTGCTTTGGTGTGTCTTGCCTTCGGGCTGGCGGGCTGTGCGACGGACGGCACGCAGGGAACCGGAAACGGCGCGGTCGAGACGGCCTATGTGCCCGATCCCAAGGACCCGCTGGGCCGTTGGGTTCCGCTGATTCGCGAGGCGTCCGAACGCTACGACATGCCGGAAAAATGGATCCGCGCGGTGATGATGCGCGAGAGCAACGGGCGGGCGACCAGCAACAGCGGCAAGCCGCTGACCAGCTCGGCCGGGGCCATCGGGCTGATGCAGGTGATGCCCGGCACCTATGAGCTGATGCGCTTCCAATACGGACTGGGACCGGACCCGGCGGATCCGCGCGACAACATCATGGCGGGCACGGCCTATCTGCGGCAGATGTACGATCTGTTCGGCGCGCCGGGCTTCCTCGCCGCCTACAATTGCGGCCCGGCCTGCTACGCCAGCCATCTGGCGGGCAAGCAACGGCTGCCGCGCGAAACCAAGCAGTACATCGCCGCCCTGACGCCGGTGCTGCGCGGGTCGGCCCCGCGCACGCCGTCGCAGTCGGCGGGTGCGTCCGCCATCGAAATCGCCGTCGTTCCCAACGACGCGCCCAAGCCGCAGAAGGGCGAAGGGCAGGTTGTGGTCGCCATGGCGGTCCCGGAAGCCGCCCCGGTCGCCAAGGCCCCGGAGCGCACGGAAACCACCGTGGCCGTCACCGCCCCATCCACCACCCCCGCCACCAACGCTCCGGCCAAGGCCCCCGAGTCGCGGCCGGTGGTGGTGGCCAAGGCCGAACCGCCCGCCGCTGCCCCGGTTCCCGCCCCCGCTCCCGCGCCGATCCAGGTGGCCGCTGTGCCGCCCGCCGCTCCGGCGCGCAGTGTGGAAACCCAGGTGGCCGAAGCGCTGCTGGCCCCGCAATCGGTCGCGGCGGGTCAACGCGTGGTCATCCGTTTCATTTCCCAAAACGCCAAGGGCTGCGGCAGCCTGACCGGCAAGGGCAGCATGTGCGTGGCGCTGGCTCCGGGGTCGTAACCCTCGGGCAAGCGCGCGGACCAACGCGGGCAAACACGAGCGTGCAAACATGAAAAGGGCGCTTTCCGGTTGGGAAAGCGCCCTTTTTTGTGACCATCGCCGCCGCTTCTCTGTCGTGCGGCGGCTTCAATCGCGTGTCCGCTTACGCGAACGCCTTGTACGCGATCAGCGTGAAGGTGTCGCGCACGCCGGGCAGGGTTTGAACATGGTCGGTGACAAACCGGCCGATGTCGTCCTCCTGCGTCAGATAGCATTTCATCAGCAGATCATATTGGCCGGAGATGGAATGCACCTCCGACACCGCTTCGATCTGTTGCACGGCCTGATCGGCAACGGCGTAGGCCTTGCCCAGCTCGCACTTGACCATGATGAAGATGGTCTGCACCGGATCAATCCTCTTGCGACGACTCGATGGAGGTGTCGGTGGTGTTGTCCACCACCTCCGTCACCACGCGCGGGCGGGCTGAGCGCAGCATGAAGGCGGGCATGTGATCGCCAAAGCCGATGATGACGCCATCATCATCGTCCTCGTCGCGCCGACGGCTGCGGTTGCGATCCCGGTCGCGGCGGTTGTCGCCGTTGTTGCGGCGGGCTTCGGCGGCGGCCAGCGATTCGCGCGGTTGACGCTCTTCGCGCTGGGGACGGTCATCGCGCTGCGGACGTTCGGCACGCTCTTCACGCTGCGGGCGTTCGGCGCGGTCCTCACGGGCGGGGCGTTCGGCGCGCTCTTCACGCGCGGGGCGCTCAGCCCGTTCCTCGCGCGCCGGGCGCTCCTCGCGGCCGCCACGGCCACGCTGTTCCGAACGATCCCGGCCCGCCGGACCGCCACGCCCACCACGGCGGGGACGCACAGCATCCTCATCGCCAAACTCGACCGTTTCGAGACCGTCGATGGCGATCATCGGAATCTCCCGTTTGATGAGGCGCGTGATGGCACCAACCAGCTTCACGTCGTCCGGGCTGGCCAGCATGAAGGCGCGCCCCTGTTTGCCCGCCCGCCCGGTGCGCCCGATGCGGTGGACATAGTCGTCGGGGCTGAGCGGCACATCGAAGTTGAACACGTGGCTCAACCCCTGCACGTCGATGCCGCGCGCGGCGACGTCGGAACAGACCAGCAGGGAGATGTCGCCCTTCTTGAACAGGTCCAGCGTTTCGGTGCGCTTGGACTGCACCATGTCGCCGTGCAGCGCGCCGACGTTGAAGCCGTGACGTTCCAACGACTTCTGCAACACCGCGATGTCGCGCTTGCGGTTGCAGAAGATGAAGGCGTTCTTCACATCCTCGGTGTTCAGCAGATGGCGCAGCGCCTTGCGCTTGTCCATCTCGTTCACCAGAACCATGGCCTGCGTCACCGTTTCCGCCGGGGAGGCGGGCGGGGCAACCGTCACCTCCTTGGGCTGGGTGAGGAAGGCGTCGGCCAGACGACGAATCTCCGGCGGCATGGTGGCCGAGAAGAACAGGGTCTGACGGGTCTTGGGCAGCTTGCTGACGATCCGCTCGATGTCGGGGATGAACCCCATGTCGAGCATGCGGTCGGCCTCGTCGATCACGAAGATCTTGATGTCGTTCAGCATGATGTTGCCGCGCTCGAACAGGTCGATCAGACGACCCGGAGTCGCGATCAGCACATCGACCCCACGGTCGAGCTTCTTGACCTGATCGGAGAAGTTTTCCCCGCCGATCAGCAAGGCCATGCTGAGCTTGTTGTACTTGCCGTAGGTTTCAAAGCTTTCGGCAACCTGCGCGGCCAGTTCGCGCGTCGGTTCCAGGATCAGCGATCGGGGCATGCGCGCGCGGGCGCGGCCCGATGCCAGAATGGAAATCATTGGCAGCGTGAAGCCAGCCGTTTTCCCGGTGCCGGTCTGCGCGCAGCCGAGCACATCCAGGCCTTGCAGGACACAGGGAATCGCCTGTTCCTGAATGGGCGTCGGCTGGGTGTAACCCTTGTCCTCGATGGCACGCAGGACGTCAGGGCCGAGCCCAAGTTCCGAAAAGAGCATCCAACCTGTTTCTGCTTTGGAGTTCGCAAATCGAGCGCACAACGCCCGACGCTTAGATAGTGCCGCAGAATAGGTAATCGCCGCCCTATGTCAATAGACGCCCGCATTTTGGGCTGAAAATAAAGGGATTCACGCGCGCGGTTGGCGAACATTCGCCTGTGGGATAGGCTGATGGGCCGGGCGGCGCGGTGCCGTTCCTCAGGGCGTTCATCAGGGCGTTCATCAGCGAAGAGTGTGCATCCATGATTCTCCGCGCCGAAGAATCGGTTTTGGTCGTTGTCGACGTGCAGGACCGCCTGTTGCCCGCCATCCACGACTCCGCCCGCGTGCTGCGCACCGTGACCACGCTGCTGACCGGGGCCGGGCTGCTGGGTGTGCCGGTGATCGTCACCGAACAATACCCCAAGGGGCTGGGCGGCACGGTGGAGTCGGTGCGCGCGGCATTGCCCGCCGGAACCCCGACCATCGAGAAAATCACCTTCGCCTGCACCGGCGAACCCGCCTTCAACGCGGCTTTGGACGCCCTGGCCGCGCAAGGCCGCCACCAGATCGTCGTCTGCGGGACGGAGGCGCATGTCTGCGTCCTGCAAACCGTGCTGGGGCTGCGGCAGGCCGGGCGGTCGCCTTATCTCGTCGCCGACGCGGTGTCGTCGCGCACGCCGGAGAATCACGCCGCCGCCGTCCAGCGGATGAGCGCTGCCGGGATCCCGGTCGTCACCACCGAAATGGCGCTGTTCGAATGGATGGAGCGGGCGGGAACCCCGCAGTTCAAGGCGGTCAGCGCGCTGGTGCGCTGATGGCGGGCGAGACGGAGAACCGATCATGAGCAGCCCCACCCGAATCCCCACCCGAACCCCGTTGATCCTGCTGCCCGGCATGCCGCTGGACGCGGCGCTGTGGGCGCACCAGACCCGGTTTCTGGCCGACATCGCCGATCCGGTGGTCCCGGTGTTGAGCGGCGAGGACTCGATCGCCGCCATGGCCACGCGGGTGCTGGACGCCGCCCCGCCGCGCTTTGCCGTGGCCGGGCTGTCGATGGGTGGCTATGTCGCCCTGGAGATTCTGCGCCGCGCGCCGGAGCGGGTGGAGCGGCTGGCCTTGCTCGACACCAACGCCCGCGCCGACACGCCCGAACAGACCGCCACCCGGCGTGAAGCGATGGCGCTGGCCCAACAGGGGAAATACCGGACGGTGATGCAGGCGGGCATGGCGCGGTTGGTCCATCCCGACCGGCTGGCCGACCGCGCCCTGGTCGACGATGTTCTGGCCCAGATGGAGCGGGTGGGGGTGGATGGGTATCTGCGCGAGCAGACCGCCATCATCACCCGACCCGACAGCCGCCCCGGCCTGTCGGCCATCGCCTGCCCGACGCTGGTGCTCTGCGGCCGTCAGGACGCGCTGACCCCGCCCGCCCTGCACACGGAAATGGCCGAGGCGATCCCCGGCGCGCGCCTGGTGGTGATCGAGGAGTGCGGCCACCTGTCCAGCCTGGAACAGCCGGTGGCGGTCACGGCGCTGCTGCGCGATTGGCTGTTGCGTTCCTGACGCGGAGCGTGCCCGGGGCCGACGTCAGCAATCCGGCCGCAGGAAACAGACACGGTCCGCGCGCCGGGTCGGGAACAACGACACGGTCATGTCGCTGATGAGCTGGCGCAGGCCGGGATCGTCCAGGCCCTTGGGGTTGTCCAGCCAGCCGGTGGCGGTGGTCAGCGCCCCGCCGCCTCGGCAGAAGGCCCCCTGCACGACCAACGTGGTGCCAGGGAGTGCGGCACCCGGCGGCTGGGTCGGCACCGCATCGTCGCGGCAGACGCCCCAACTGGGCAGATTGCCGGTGGCGTTGAAGACCAGGACGACGCGGTAATCGGGCCGGGCGCTGTCGTTCGGCGTGGTGGTCAGGGTGGTGCGCACCCCCATGATGCGGTTCTGCATCGACGGCAGCACCGCGCGGGCCAACGCCTCCGCTCCGCCGCCAAAGGGCTGCCCGTGCAGCACGACGCGCAGGTCGCGGTCGTTGGCGGCGTACACCACCTCCTGGAGCGTGTAGGCGGGCATCGGGTCGCCGGCAACCACCCGTTCGGCGCAACCGGGCAGGGCGGCGGGCAGGGCGGCGGTCAGGGCGATGGCCAGAAGAGGACCGGTCCGAGCGGCGCGGCGGGAACCAGCCTTGCGGCCAAGGCGGGGATCGATCATGGCATCACCTCCATGGTCCTGCACCCCCGCGCCTGGACCGGGGGTGTCAGGCGTCTTGCAGCCAGCGGTTCGCCGCGAGGGCGATCAACTCCGGGTAATTCGTCCATTCCGGCCCGATCAGCGGCAATCCCATCTCGTCGATGATCCGGGCGACCGTCTCGGTGGTCAACTCCACCCCCAGCGCGCGGGCGCGGCGGGCGATCACCATCTCCTGACCCCAGAAATAAACCCGCTTGGCCCCGGTGTTGGCGGCCATGGTCTGCACCTGGGCCACCCGCTCGTCCCCGTTCAGCGGCAGCCAGATGTCGGCCAGCAGCGTGTCCGCCGGGCGGTCCGGCGTGAAGGTCATGGCGTCGCCGTGGATGACCTGGATCTTGGCGGCGGCCTCGGGCGGCAATTGGCTGAACACCGCCAACTCATCGATCAGCCCGATCACCTCGGGATCCATCTCCACCACGGTGACGCGCGTCACCTCCGGGCGCAGCGCGGCGTTCGCCGCCGCCCAGCCCATGCCCAGCCCCATCACCACGGTGTCGCCCACCGCCGCGCGGCAGCCCAACTCCTGGCTTTCCACCTCGCGCGCCGACAGCGACATCCAGGTGTCGGCCCGGCCATCCACGGCTTTGCGGGCCAGAACCGCGAGATTCTGGTTGATGACCCCGCCGCTCCAATACCCGGTGCCGAGGTTGAACGGCGACACCATCAGAAACCAGTTCGCCCCCTCCCGCGCGTCGTAACGGGGCATGAACAGGTCGGTTTGGTACAGGACCGGCATGGGCGTGTTAGACATCGATGTCGTCCACCTTCACGAATTTGGCGTTGTCCTGAATGAACTTAAACCGCAATTCGGGGCGTTTTCCCATCAAATCTTCAACCAGGGACCGGGTGCGTTCGCTGTCCTCGCGCTCTTCGGGATCGGCGGCGTTGGGAACCACAACCCGCAACAGGCTGCGCTTGGCCGGATCCATGGTGGTGTCGCGCAACTGCGCGGGCATCATTTCGCCCAACCCCTTGAATCGGCTGATGTCCGGCTTCTTGCCCTTGAACATGCGGGCCATCAGCTCGTCCTTGTGGGCATCGTCGCGGGCGTAGACCTGCTTGTTGCCGTGGCTCAGGCGGTAGAGCGGGGGCAGGGCAAGGTAAAGATGACCGTTCTGGATCAGGCCGGGCATCTCCCGGTAGAAGAAGGTCATCAGCAGGGAGGCGATGTGCGCGCCGTCCACGTCGGCGTCGGTCATGATGATGACCCGCTCGTAACGCAGCTTGTCGGTGGAAAACTCCTTGCCGACGCCGCAGCCCAGCGCCTGGGTCAGATCGTTCAGCTCCTGGTTCGCCTTCATCTTGTCGATGGAGGCGTTGGCGACGTTCAGGATTTTGCCGCGCAGGGGCAGGATCGCCTGGGTTTCGCGCTGGCGCGCCTGTTTGGCCGAACCGCCCGCCGAATCGCCCTCCACCAGGAAGATTTCGGTTCCTTCGGGGGAGTTGCGCGAGCAATCGGCCAGCTTGCCGGGCAGGCGCAGGCGGCGGGTGGCGGTCTTGCGGCCCATCTCCTTGGACTGTTTGCGCCGCGCCCGCTCCTCGGCCTTTTCGATCAGCCGGTCCAACAGGGCGTTGGCCGAGGGCGGGTTGCCCGACAGCCAATGGTCGAAATGGTCCTTGACCGCCGCCTCGACCAGCTTTTGCGCCTCCGCCGTGACCAGCTTTTCCTTGGTCTGGCCCTGGAAATGCGGCTCGCGGATGAAGACCGACAGCAGCACGCAGGCGTCGCCCAGCACGTCGTCGGCGGTGATCTGCCCGGCGCGCTTGTTGTTGGTCAGCTCGCCATAGCCCTTCAGACCGCGCGTCAAGGCGGTGCGCAGGCCCGCTTCGTGCGTGCCGCCCTGCGGGGTGGGAACGGTGTTGCAATAGGTGTGGGAAAAGCCCTCGTCGTCGTCGGGCCAGGCGACCGCCCATTCGACCCGGCCCTGACCATTGGGGAAATCCAACGATCCGGCGAAGGGGGCGGGGGTCAGCGTCTTGCGGTCCTTCAGCGCCGCCGTCAGGTAATCGAGCAGCCCGCCGGGGAAATGCAGCGTCTCGCTGGCCGGAGTCGTCGAATCGGCGGGCAGCATCGCCGGATCGCAGCTCCAGCGGATTTCCACGCCCCGGTAGAGATAGGCCTTGGACCGCACCATCCGATAGACGCGGTGCGGCTCAAACCGGGCCGACTCGCCGAAAATCTCGGCGTCGGGGTGGAACCGGATGGTGGTCCCGCGCCGGTTGACGTGGCCCTTGCCGGTCAACGGCCCTTGCGGCACGCCCCGGCTGTACTCCTGCACGAACAAGTGCTTGTCGCGCGCCACCTCCACCGTCAGCCGGTCCGACAGCGCGTTGACCACCGACATGCCCACGCCGTGCAGGCCGCCCGAGGTCTCATACACCTTGTTGGAGAATTTGCCGCCGGAGTGCAGCGTGGTCAGAATGACCTCCAACGCTGATTTGCCGGGGTATTTCGGGTGGTCGTCGATGGGGATGCCGCGCCCGTTGTCGCGCACCACCACCGTGTTGTCCGCCATCAGCTCCAGATCGATCCGGCTGGCGTGGCCCGCCACGGCTTCGTCCATCGCGTTGTCGAGGATTTCGGCGATCAGATGGTGCAGGGCGCGGTCGTCCACGCCGCCGATGTACATGCCGGGGCGGCGGCGGACAGGCTCAAGCCCCTCCAAAACCTCGATGTCCTGGGCGGAGTAGCTGTCGGCCTTGCGGCCGTTGTTCTCGAAAAGATCGCTCATGGGGGCGCATCGTAGGAATTTCGTCAGGGGTGCGCAAGCGCATCCTGTGGGGCTTATATACCGAGGTCCGGCGCGATGCTGCGTCAAATTTTCACGACGGCGAGGGTCTGATGAGCAAAGGTGCCACCTACGACTTTGACCATGGTCCCGCCCTGCGGGCGATCGCCATGCCCGCCGACACCAATCCCAATGGCGATATTTTCGGCGGCTGGCTGTTGTCGCAGATGGATTTGGCCGGGGGAACGGTGGCGGTGCGGCGGTCGCGCGGGCGTGTCGCCACGGTGGGGATCGAGGCGATGACCTTCCACAAGCCGGTTTTCGTCGGCGATGAGGTGAGCTGTTTCGCCACCATTGAGAAGGTGGGCCGCACCTCCATGCGGGTCCGCATTGAAACCTGGGTGCGCCGCCAGCGCTCCGGCGAGGAGGCGATCAAGGTGACGGAAGGCGTCTTCACCTACGTCGCCATCGGCGAGGATCGTTTGCCGCGCGAGGTGCCGCCGGAATGAGGGCGCTTACGGCTCCTCGGCCTGGTAATCCGGATTGACCATGGCTTGCAGGGCGGCCAGCCGGTGGGCGGTGGCGACGCGCGCCTCCCGCTCCACCGCGCGGTAATGGTCGATCACCTGTTCGCCGACGGCGGTCAGGACGGTTCCGCCGCCCTGACGCCCGCCGACGGCGGCGGTGACCACCGGTTCCTTGAACAGGCGGTTCATGTCATCGACCAGCAGCCACGCCCGCCGGTAGGACATGCCCAGCGCCCGCCCGGCGGCGGAGATCGATCCGGTGTCGCGGATCCGCTCCAACAGCATGATCTTTCCCGGTCCGATGGCCCCGGCGGGATCGAAATCAATGCGGATGTGCAGACGCGTCATGCGGGGGCCTGTGCCTGTGTCGGGTCAGCGGGCGGCCGAATCCAGCCCGTCGTCGCTCCATTGTCCGGTGCGGAAGAAATCCTCCACCCGCGCGATCCAGGGATCAATATCAATCCCGGCGGCGTTCAGCCAGTCGCGGTTGAAGTAGGTCCCGCTGTAGCGTTCGCCCGGATCGCAGATCAGCGTGGCGACGCTGCCGCGCCGCCCGGCCCGCGCCATCTCCGCGATCAGGCTGATGGAGCCGATCAGGTTGGTCCCGGTCGATCCGCCGCAGGACCGGCCCAACCGGTCGCGCAGCACCCAGGCGGCGGCGACGCTGGCGGCGTCGGGCACGCGGATCATGCGGTCGATGACGCCGGGCTGAAAGGACGGTTCCACCGTCGGCCGCCCGATGCCCTCGATGCCGGAGCCGCGCCCGACGGTCGCCGCCGGATTCTGGTCGCGGAAGCCGTCAAAGAAGGCCGAATGCTCCGGATCCGGCACGCAGACCTTGGTCGGCAGCCGCCGGTAACGGACGTAGCGGCCCATGGTGGCGGAGGTGCCGCCGGTCCCGGCCCCGCAGACGATCCAGTCGGGAATCGGCTGCGGTTCGCGCGCCAACTGTTCGAAGATGGATTGGGCGATGTTGTTGTTGCCGCGCCAGTCGGTGGCGCGTTCGGCGTAGGTGAACTGGTCCATGAAATGCCCACCCGCGTCGCGGGCCAGCCGCCGGGCCTCCGCGCAGACTTGCGACGCCTGATCGACCATGTGGCAGCGCCCGCCGTAGAACGCGATCTGCGCGATCTTGGCCGGGGAGGTCCCGCGCGGCATCACCGCGACGAAGGGCAGCTCCAGCAATTGGGCGAAATAGGCCTCCGACACGGCGGTGGAGCCGCTCGACGCCTCGATCACCGTGGTTCCTTCGCGAATCCAGCCGTTGCACAGCCCGTAGAGGAACAGCGACCGCGCCAGCCGGTGTTTCAGGCTGCCGGTGGGGTGGGTCGATTCGTCCTTCAGATACAGGGTGATGCCCGGTGTGGCGGGCAGCGGCAGGCGCAACAGATGGGTGTCGGCGGACCGGTTGACGTCCGCCTCGATGCGCCGCAGCGCTTCATCGAGCCAGGAACGGGCGGCGGGCGACGGGGGAACGGAAAGCGCGGTCATGGAATCCTGTCCAGAAGATGAACCGTCCAGTGAGCGAACGGTTCCGCCGCCACCCTATTCCACAGAAGATTTTTGGGCAATAGGGGTGTGGCCAACCCGGCCCAGGCGGTCCCCCCGCAGGCTGTCGCGAAAGGCGCGCGGGCTGAGGCCGAAGCGCTGGCGGAACTGCGTGGTGAAATGCGCGTGGGAGGAAAAACCGGTCTCCATCGCCAGGGCGCTCAAATCCACCGCACCGGCGGCCAGCGCGGCGCGCGCCCGCGCCAGCCGACGGTCGATGATGTGGGCGTGGGGCGGCTGGCCGGTGGCCGCGCGGAAGGCGCGCGAGAAGAAACCGGCGGACAGGCCCAGGGCGTCGGCGATGTCCTGCACGCTCAGGGCGCTGTCGAGCTTGGCCTCGATCGTGTCGAAGGCCATCCGCAGCCGGGCCGGGGTCATCCAGCGCGCGGCGTCGCGCTGGCCGGGCGCTGGTCCGCAAGGGCCGCGCAGCCGGTCGAGCAGGGCCAGACAGGCGGCCTCGCCGGTCAGAGCGTTGGCGGGGGTGGGGTGCAGCAGCGTCCGCCGCAGGGCATGGGCGGCCGCGACCGCCGGGGTGTCGATGCGGTCGCGGAACGGGTCCCGGAGGCCGTCGCCCCCATCAAGGCCGAGATCCAGCCCTGGATCGAAACCGCTCACCACCAAATACTCCCCGCCCCGCCGCGAGTGGGAATAGACGTCGCAACCGGTGGGCACGAAGGCCAAGCCGTTCGGCATCGCCTGGAACGGCGTCACCCGGTCGCTGGCGATGGCGTGGGTTCCGCTTTGATGGTCGAAGGAAAAGCCCAGCGCGGGGCGTTCCGCCGTGTAACGGCTTTCGTAGGGCTGGCGCGGCAGAAGCTGGGCGGTCCAGCGCCCCAGGCGCAGCGTTCGGATCGGCTCGATCGGTTCCGTGTCCTCACCGTCGCGTGCCACGCGGTTCCTCCCGGTTGGGCGCGGATCGTTCGTGTCAGGATTCTGAAAGCGCGCTTGCGCGATTCAGGGGAAAGATGGGTCATCGCGCAAGCAGGAAAACCCGATCATGACCGTGTTCACCCGTGACGCTCTGGAGCAGGCGGCGGCGACCGTCCACCGCCGCATGCTGCCCACCCCGCAACTGTCGTGGCCGTTGCTGTCGGAGGCGGTCGGCACCACCCTGTGGGTCAAGCACGAGAACCACACCCCGACCGGTGCCTTCAAAATCCGGGGCGGCATCACCTTCATGGAGTGGTTGCGCCGCGCCCATCCGCAGGCGCGCGGCGTGGTGACGGCCACCCGTGGCAACCACGGGCAGAGTCAGGCCCGCGCCGCCCGTGCCGTCGGTTTGTCGGCGACGATTGTCGTCCCGCACGGCAATTCCGTCGAAAAGAACGCGGCGATGCGCGGTTGGGGCGGCGAGGTCGTCGAATTCGGTCGGGATTTCGACGAGGCGCGGGGCGAGGCGATGCGGCGGGCGGACGCCGAGGGGCTGTTCCTCGTCCCGCCCTTCCACACGGAGATCGTGCGCGGCGTCGCCACCTATGGGCTGGAGTTCTTCACGGCGGTCCCGGACCTGGACGTCGTTTATGCGCCGATCGGCTGCGGATCGGGCGTTTGCGGCCTGATCGCGGCGCGCGACGCGCTGGGGCTGCGCACCGAGATCGTCGGCGTGGTGTCCACCGAAGCGGCGGCGGCCAAACGGTCGTTCGAGGCCGGGCGGTTGATCGAAACGCCGTCCGCCCGCACCTTCGCCGATGGGATGGCGGTGCGGGTTCCGGTGCCCGACGCCTTCGCGATCTATTCCAAGGGGGCCTCGCGCGTCGTCGCGGTGGACGACGACGCGGTGGCGGCGGCGATGCGCCTGTTGTACCGCACCACCCACAACGCCGCCGAAGGGGCCGGAGCGGCGGCGCTGGCCGCCGTGATGCAGGAGCGCGCGGCGCTGCGCGGCCGGACGGTGGGGGTGATCCTGAGCGGAGCCAACATCGACAGCGACGCGTTCGCCACCGTTCTGGCGGGCGGCACGCCGCGCGTTCCCTAACCCGGAGCCGCGCGGCGCGTGACGGGTCCGTCGATGGGTCCGTCGACGGGTCAGCCTTGGCGGATGCGGGCGAGGAAGGTCGTGACCTCCGCCTGCATCCGTTCGGATTGGGTGGAGACGGCCCGCGCGGCGGCGGCCACATCGGCGGACGCCGTGCCGGTCGCCGTCGCGTGGCTGCACACCATGGTCAGGCTGTTGGAGACGGAGGCCACGCCGTGCGCGGCCTCGTTCACGTTGGCGCTGATGTTGCGGGTGGCGGCCCCTTGCTCCTCGATGGCGGCGGAGATGCTGGACGCCACGCTGTTGACGGTTTCGATGACGCCGCCCACCCCGCGCATCGCCTCCACCACCGATGCGGTGGCGCTGGTCATCGCCTCGATCTGCGCCTGCACGTCGTCGGTCGCCTTGGCGGTCTGGTTGGCGAGGTTCTTGACCTCGCTCGCCACCACGGCGAAGCCCTTGCCCGCTTCCCCGGCCCGCGCGGCCTCGATGGTGGCGTTCAGCGCCAGCAGGTTGGTTTGCGCGGCGATGCTGCGGATCAAATCCACCACCTCGACCGTGCGCTTGGCCACATTGTCCAACTGCTCGATCAATTGATAGGTGCGGCGGACATCCTCGACCGCGCGCGAAGACCCGGCGGTCGATTCGGCGACCTGCTGGGCGATCTCGCGGATCGACCCGGCGAGCTGCTCGGTTGCCTCCGCCACCGCGTTGACGTTGTCGGAGGTGTGGCCGGACGCCTGGGCGGCGCTGTCCATCAGATGGGTGGTCTGTTCGGCTCCCTGGCTCATGGCGGAGGAGGTGGCGGTCAGTTTGTTCGCCGCGTCGGTCACGGACCGGACCAGCCCGCCGACCGTGCGTTCGAACTCATCGGCAAAGCGGATGGTGGCGTTGCGTCGCTCCGCCGCCGCCTGGCTTTCCATCGCCGCCTGGCTGGCGCGCAACTGCGTCGCCTCGACCGCCGTCTGCCGCAGGATTTCGATGGAGCGGGCCAGCGTTCCCACCTCGTCGCGCCGCTCATCGCCCGTCACCTTGGTGGACAGGTCGCCCCGGGCGATGCTTTCGGTGGCGCTGCTCAGGCGGTTCAGCCCGTTGGCGATGTTGGCGGCCAAACGGAAGCCGATGCCGCCCAGCAGCAAGGCACCGACCAGGGTCGTCGCCAGCGTTTCCAGCAGAACCGCGCGGAACGCCACATCGACATCGTCGATGTAGACGCCGGTCGCCATCAGCCAGCCCCACGGTTCATAGGCGATGGTGTAGACCAGCTTGGGCTGTGGCTCCGTCCCGGTGGCCTTGGGGAAATGATAGGTCAGGAAACCGCCGCCGCCGCGCGCCAGCCGGGCCAGTTCCTTGACCACGAAGACGCCGTTGATGTCCTTGAACTCCGCCAGCTTCTTGGTCCCCTCCACATCCGGGCGGATGGGGTGGAACATGTTCGTGCCGTCATACTCGTAGCCGAACATGTATTCGTTGCCGGAAAAGCGCAGGGCGCGCAGCGTCTCCTTGACGCGCTTTTGCGCCTCCTCCCGGCTGAACTCCCCCTTTGTGGCGCGCTCATCGTAGGATTTCGTGATCGCCAGCGCCGATTCGACCACGGCGCGAATCGCGTTTTCATAACCGGCGATCATCAGCGACCGCTTGGCGTAGGCCGACCAGACGCCGCCGATCAGGATGGCGATGATGAACAGCGCTTGCAGGATGAGAAGCTTGGCACGGATGCTGTGGACGGAGATGCGCATGACACCCTCGGCGAATTCGGATGTTTTTGATACAAAAACAAGGGTTTGGGCCGGATAAACCGCAATTTATCCCTTGTTATGCGTAAAATCATACGACCATTTGCCGATGCTTCACATACCAGGGTATACCCTTACGACAGGGCTGCGACGGTCTGACGCGGCGGGGTGGCCAAAGACCGATCCCCCTTTGCGCCGCAACCGCTCCGGCGGATCTTACCCTTCCCCCCGCACTCTGGCAGATTGACCGACATGACCTTGATCGCATACCCGCTGTCGGGGGCCATGCCCGACATCCGCCCGGCCCGCGCGACGCGCGACTGGATCGACGCGTTGCCCGAACAATACGGCTATCGTTGCCTGCCGTTGAACATCGCCAGCATGCACGGGTGGGAGGTGTGCAGCCCCTGCCGGGTCACGGCGGTGTGGGACGGCGGCGCTGGCCTGGACGCCATCACCGTGACGGCGGAGGAGCAACACCCGCTGATCCCCGCCAGCCATTTCGGCAGCGGCGTGCTGACCTTTCACGTCGCCGTGCTGTTCCGCACGCCGCCGGGGATCAATCTGATGGTCACGGGGCCGATCAACCACCCCAAGCACGGGATCATGGGATTGTCGGGCATCATCGAAACCGATTGGTCGCCCTATCCCTTCACCATGAATTGGAAATTCACCGCCCCCGGCGTGCCGGTGACGTGGGAGCGCGGCGAACCCTACGCCCATTTGATGCCGATCCAGCGCGGCCTGCTGGAAAGCCTGGAGCCGGAGATCCGCCCGCTGGACAGCGATCCCGAAACGGCCGCGCAGTACCGCCACTGGGCGACCTCGCGCACCCAGTTCAACGCCGACCTGCAAACCCCCGGCAGCACCGCCGCGCAAGAGCGCTGGCAGAAGGGCTATTACCGGGGAAAGCTGCCCGACGGCGGCGATGGCCCGGCCGACCACGAAATCAAGCTGCGTCCGAAACCCTTCCCAGCGGGGTAAGTGCCTTCGCCTGTTGGAAAGAGGCTGGTCATTCGCACACACCGCCGTTAGACAGGCAGCGGGTGACTCCAACGGTTTGGCGTGGCGGGGACGAGGCTGTTCGGGATGCAGCATTGGCTCGACGACGACGCAGCGCTCTGTTCGATCGAAATCCTGTCGGAGGCCGTCGAACGGGCCTGCGTGCCTGGCATCGTGGAACTGCGCATGCTGCGCAACGCGCTGCGCGAGGCGCTCCAATCCAAAACACCGGAGGCGGTGAAGACCGCCTTCGGCATGTTCGCGCGGGTGGATCGCGATTACCGCCGCCGCATCGCGCACGAGGCGCTGACGCTCGCCACCGAACAGAAGGGCCGTTTCGCCCCGCGCGAACGGGTGGTGCGCCGGACCCGTCTGGTGACGTGACTGCCCGGCCAGGGTCGCTGGGGCGTGGTGCGACCGGGCGCGACCCTGTAAGCTGGTGGACCAAACGATCACACCACACGCGCTCACACCGCGTGGCACGACCAACAGCGACAGGGCAGGGGGCAGCCGATGACCAGCGACGCGGTGACGACGGACAGCGCCGAGGAGCAACGCCGGGCCGACGACCGCGCCCTGCGCGACGCGGCGCTCGCCATCGCGCGGGCCGAGCATGGCGACCCCTTCGCCGTGCTGGGCATGCACCAGAGCGGGCCGGGCCAGCCGGTGGAGGTCCGCGCCTTCGTGCCCGGGGCCGAACGGCTGTGGGTGATCGACAGCGCCAGCGGCGACCCGGTGGGCGAGGCCGCCCGCCTGCTTGAGGATGGCTTTTTCGTCGCCGCGCTGGCCGACCGGACCCAGCGGTTCCGCTACCGCCTGCGCGCCCAATTCCCCTTGGCGACGGAGGAGTTTGACGACGCTTACCGCTTCGGGCCGGTGTTGGGCGAGTTGGACATCCATCTGTTGAACGAAGGGACCCATCTGCGCGCCTTCGAACGGCTGGGCGCGCACCCGCGCGCGGTCGATGGCGTGCCGGGCGTGGCCTTTGCCCTGTGGGCACCCAACGCGCGGACCGTGTCGGTCATCGGTGATTTCAACAATTGGGACGGCCGCCGCCTGCCGATGCGCCGCCGGGGCGTGTCGGGGCTGTGGGACATCTTCGTGCCGCACGCCACCGTCGGCCAGCGTTACAAATTCGAGGTGCGCGGCCCCGATGGCCATCTGTTGCCCGCCAAGGCCGACCCCTTCGCCTTCCGGGCGGAGCTGCGCCCGCACACCGCCTCGATCATCCATGGCCTGCCGCCCTACGACTGGCAGGATCGGGCCTGGCGGGAGCAGCGGGCGCACAGCGGCGATCGCAACGCGCCGGTGTCGGTTTACGAAGTGCATCTGGGGTCCTGGGCGCGGGTGCCGGAGGAGGGCGACCGTTTCCTGACCTATCGGGAGTTGGCCGACCGCCTGATCCCCTACGTCACCGATCTGGGCTTCACCCACATCGAGCTGCTGCCGATCACCGAACATCCCTTTGACGGGTCCTGGGGCTACCAGCCCATCGGCCTCTACGCCCCCACCAGCCGCCACGGCTCGCCGGAGGAGTTCAAGGAGTTTGTGGACGCCTGCCACCAGGCGGGGCTTGGGGTGTTGCTGGATTGGGTTCCGGGGCATTTCCCCACCGATCCGCACGGGCTGGGCCAGTTCGACGGCACGCATCTGTACGAACACGCCGATCCGCGCCAGGGCTTCCACCAGGATTGGAACACGCTGATCTACAATTTCGGTCGGCGTGAGGTGCAGAATTTCCTGTTGGGCAACGCCCTGTTCTGGCTCGACCAATACGGGTTGGACGGTCTGCGCGTCGATGCGGTGGCGTCGATGCTCTACCTCGATTACAGCCGGAAGGAGGGAGAGTGGATTCCCAACGAATTCGGCGGTCGGGAAAATCTGGACTCCATCGCTTTCCTGAAGCGGATGAACGAGCTGGTCTATGGCGAGCATCCCGGGGCGATGACGGTGGCGGAGGAATCGACCTCCTGGCCGATGGTGTCGCGCCCGACCTATCTCGGCGGTCTGGGCTTTGGCTACAAATGGAACATGGGGTGGATGCACGACACCCTGTCCTACATGCAGTGCGACCCGATCCACCGGCGCTACCACCACCACCAGATGACCTTCGGGCTGATCTATCAGTTCTCCGAAAACTTCGTTCTGCCGCTCAGCCACGACGAGGTGGTGCATGGCAAAGGCTCGCTGATCGAAAAGATGCCGGGCGATGACTGGCAGAAATTCGCCAATCTGCGCGCCTATTACGGCTTCATGTTCGCCCATCCCGGCAAAAAGCTGCTGTTCATGGGGGCCGAGTTCGCCCAGCGCCGGGAATGGAGCGAAGCGCGCAGCCTGGATTGGCATTTGTTGGACCAGCCGCGCCACCAGGGCATCCGCGCCCTGATCCGCGATCTGAACCACCTGTACCGCGACCTCGCGCCGCTGCACCGCACCGATTGCGATTCATCGGGGTTCGAGTGGATTGAATCGAACGACAGCGAAAACTCGGTCTTCACCTTCCTGCGCAAGGCCGACGATTCCGGTCACATTGTGGTGGTGGTCTGCAACTTCACCCCGGTCCCGCGCCACGGCTACCGCATCGGCGTGCCATTGCCGGGCCGCTACACCGAACGGCTGAACACGGACGCCGCCGTCTATGGCGGCAGCAACGTCAGCAACGGCGGCGCGGTGGAGGCCGAACCGACCCCCTGGCACGGCCGCACCTACTCCCTGCCCCTCACCCTGCCGCCGCTGGCAACGCTGATCCTGGAGCGCTGGGAGGGCTGACCCATGCCCGCTGACCGCAACTTCCCCCGCTCGACCAGAGCGGGGCATTGGTCGTGAGGGGAGTTTGGTGCCGCCAGCGCGATTGGGCTGGCAAAAAGCAACCGCCCAACCGGTGCACAGCGTCGCCCATACTCAGCGCGAGCACGCAAGGGCTGCGTGTTGAGCGGAAAGAGTAAGCGTCACCTGCTGTCTGGCCTTGCGAGGCCACAGGATTGGCAAGTCGATTTCAAAGGGATCTGGAAAGGTTGGTTGGGGGACTAGGATTCGAACCTAGGCTGGCGGAGTCAGAGTCCGCTGTCCTACCGCTAGACGATCCCCCAGACCGTCACCGGAGCGGCGTGGTGTGCCGTTCTCCGTGGTGTGGGCGGGCTTATAGCAGTGGGGGATTGGGTTGCCTAGATCTTTTTTCGCGATGCGCCCAAAAAAATGGCCGACGCTCCGGATGGGCGTCGGCCATGCCTGGTCAGGCTGTGCCGGTCGGGTCGGTTGACGACCGGCTCCCCCACGGTGGGGCGGCGGTCAGCTGCCGCTGTGGATGTGCTGCTGCTGGTAGCCGGTGAGGCCGACGCGCTGGATCAACTCCAGTTGGGTTTCCAGCCAGTCGATGTGCTCTTCGGTGTCTTCCAGGATTTCCACGAAGATTTCGCGGCTGTGGAAGTCCTTCACCGCTTCGCAGTCGGTGATGGCGGCTTGCAGGATGGCGCGGTTGTGCAGCTCAACGGCCATGTCGGCGTTGAACATCTCCGGCACCTCTTCGCCGATCTTCAGCTTGTGCAGGTCCTGCAGGTTGGGCAGGCCTTCCAGGAACAGGATGCGTTCGACCAGCTTGTCGGCGTGGCGCATCTCCTCGATCGATTCCTTGTAGACCTTGTCGGCCAAGCGCAGCAGGCCCCAGTTCTTCAGGATGCGCGCGTGCAGGAAATACTGGTTGATCGCGGTCAGCTCGTTCGTCAGCACCGTGTTCAGATGCTTGATGATGGTGGGATCGCCCTTCATGTCCTAAACCTCCTTATTATCACTGTCCGTCCGTTGAACAGAGTTGCGAATGCGTCGCAAGTGCTTGAAACAACGGATGAATTTCTTCTGAGGTCTATTTAGCGGCCGTTCAGCTGGTCTGACCAGTGAGAGCGTTTCGCAAGGGTGCGACAATTTGTCGCACCTCCGAAAGAGTGGTCAGAGCTTCAACCGGCTGAGACAGGCGGCGGCGCCAGTTCGGGTGTTGATCGACGGTTCCGGGCAGGTTCGGTTGTTCGATCTCGCCCAGCATGTCTTCGATCTGCACCATGACGATGCGCGACGGGGCGCGGACCAGATAGCCGTGCAGGGCGGCGGCCAGTTCCGTGCGATAGGGCTGGTCGCCTTCGTCGTTGGGGTAGCTGGCCGGGCGCAGACCCTGCCAGGACAGGGCTTGCAACAGCCGCCAACGGTCGACCCCACGGTCCCAGACATCCTTCTCCCGGCTTTCCGGGCTGGGGTAGAGATCCAGGCGCTGCCGCCATTCCAGGTCACGCCCGGTCCAGAAGCCCTTGAAGGTGGGCAGGTCGTGGGTGCTGACCGTGGCCATGGCGTCGGTGGGGTAGTCGCCGGGGGCCTTGAACGCGCCGTCGGGGTGGCGTTCGAAGTAAAGCACGCGGTAGCTGAGAACGCCGGTGCGCTCCAGCGCCGGGCGGAAGCCGTCGGGGACGGTTCCCAAATCCTCGCCGATCACCACGCAATGGTTGCGGCGGCTTTCCAGCGCGACGATGCCCAGCAGATCGTCCAGCGGGTACATCACGTAAGCGCCGTCGCTGCCATCCTCCGGGATCCAGAACAGATGCTGCAAGGCCATGACGTGGTCGATGCGCAGCGCCCCGGCGTGGCGCATGTTGGCGCGCAGCAGGTCGATGAAGGGCTGATAGGCGGCCTCGCGCAACCCCAGCGGTGACAGCGGCGACAGGCCCCAATTCTGGCCCTTCAGGTTGAATTGGTCGGGTGGCGCGCCGACATTCGCCCCCTGCACCAGAATGCCCGCGTCGCCCCAGGCCGCCGCACCGCCGGGATGGGCGGCGACGGCGAGGTCGCGGTAGAAGCCCAGCGGCAACCCGGCGGCGCGCCCACGCGCGGCGGCCTCGCCCAATTGGCGGTCGGCCTCCCATTGCAGATAGGCGTAGAAGGTGACGCGGTCGGCGCGCTCCTGGGCGAAGGCCTGCACCTCCGGGCTGTCGGGCCTCTGGAAGGCGGCGGGCCAAGCGCGCCACATCCACAGGCCCGGATCCTGGCGGTAGAACCGCTCGTGCAGCGCCTCGAACAGAGCGTGACGCTCCAGCGCCGCGCCCATCTCCTGGCGGAAGGCGGCGAAGGCGGTCTGGCGCGGGTGGTCGGCGGGCAGGGCGGCGAAGGTGGCGTAGAGCCGCTCCAGCAAGGGCAGCTTCAGCGCCGACACCGCCGGGTAATCGACCAGTTCCGCCGCGCGGGCGGCGACGACCGCCGCCTGGAACTCCGGTGAGGCGATGCGGGCCTGGGCGTCGGGCGTGTCGGCCAATTCCGGCACGTCGGTCACGTCGATGTACAGGATGTTGAGAAAGCTGCGGCTGGACGGCGAATAGGGCGCGATGTGGTGCGGGTCGGCGGGGTAGAGCGCGTGCAGCGGGTTGAGGCCGACCAGACCGGCCCCCAGCGCCGCCGCCGTTTCCGCGAAGCGGCCCAGGCCGCCGAAATCACCCAGCCCCCAATCGGCGTCGCTGTTCAGAGCGTAGAGTTGCAGGCCGATGCCCCAGGCGCGGCCCGCCGGGATCACCTCCTCCACCGTCAGGCAGCGTTCGGGGGCGACGATCAGGCGGGTGTCGCCGCGCAGTTCCGGCGCG
The DNA here is from genome assembly GCA_027486405.1 of Azospirillum sp. GTDB lineage: Bacteria > Pseudomonadota > Alphaproteobacteria > Azospirillales > Azospirillaceae > Azospirillum. The sequence continues at coordinate 106,706 of JAIXPD010000031.1, forward strand.
CCGCGCTTGGGGCGCAGGCTGACGGTCAGACGGTGATAGCCCTGGGGCAGACCGGCCAGCAGCTCCGCCGGAAAGGACCGCCGTTCGAAGGCGACGCCGTCCAGATCGATGCGGTTGCCAACCGGCAGATCACCAACCAGCAGATCACCAACCGGCAGATCGCCAACCGCAAGCTTGCCGGTGCGCGCCCGCGCCTTGCCTTCGATCTCCAAGCGCCAGGACAGGGGCACGGCGTCCAACCCGGCGGGCAGGGACACCGACAGGTCAATCCCCTGACCATCCCGCACCACCCGCACCGGCGGCAGCAACCGCCGCCACGCCCGCTGTTCGACCGCGCGCAAGGACGACTCCGCCTCGTCATCGGTGGCGGTGGGCAGGCCCATCGCCCCGACCAGCGCCCGCTTGGTCGCCGCCGAGGTCTCGCGCCGGTTGCCCCAAATGTCGTGGTAAAAGGGTTCAATCCCGACGAAATCGGCCAGCCGGTCGAGAGCGCTCATCCAAGAATCCCCGTGCGTTGTTCGGTCGCCTGCGTCTGCTGGGCGGGAGCCGACGCGCCCACACGCGTCCGGCCCCACCCACGGCAAAGGATCGCTTGGCTCCGGCGCAAGGTCCAGCCAAAGCGTGTGCAGGCGCACAAATTCTCTTGGAACGGGTTCTTGTCCAGGGCAATCGCTTGACGCATCGTGCGACAAGCCAGAACAAGAGCAGCCACGGATTTCACGGATTTTTTTTCCATGAATTTCACGGAACGCGTCGCAGAACCATCCTGATTGCGATCTTGCCCCAAACCTCGTGGCGGCATGGATGAGGCAATTGGGATCAGAAATCCGTGTAATTCTTAATTTTGTCCGTGAAATCCGTGTCCATTCTTGCTGCCGTAACGATGATCGGTCGTTCAAGCGATTGCCCTGGGTTCTTGTCTTGGAGCGGAGTATGGGGTGGTTACGGTGCCGGGGCTTGTGGCTGGGCCGCTTCGGCGGTGGCAGCGGGCGGGACGGTGACGCCGTCCTCCGCCGGGGCGGCGGCCTGCACGGCCTGGGCGGCGGCCTTGGCCTGGGCCATCTGTTCCAAGCGGTTGCGATAGCCGGTGACGGCGGTCGTCACCTCCCGCGTCATGTCGCCGAGCGAGCGGTCGGGGTCCACCCCCTGCATCAACGCGCGGGACAGGGTTTGCAACTGGTCCACATCGTCGGAGTCAATCGCCCCCTGTTCGGCCTGGGCGCGCAGCTTGTCGGCCAACCGCTTGACCGATTTGGCGACGGTTTCGACATGGGCAAGGCTGCCATCGTCGGGCAGGCGGCGCAGCAGATCGTCGATGAAGCCGCCGATCCGCCCGATGTGGTCCAGGGCGGAGCGCTCCGCCACCGGGCGCATCAGGCCCGGCTTGGCGAATTCGGCGAGAAAGGCGACCTGGATAGAGGCGCGGATCCGCTTTTGCTCCACGACGAAGGCGTTGGCCTCCGTCATCAGGGGGCGGACGGCGGCGTGGCTCCATTGCCCGCTCGCCTTCATCCGCAGGGTGTTGGGGGCGTCGAGAACCGGCACCTGCGCGCCCTCGCGCGGGGCCTTGCGGCGGTCCGGCCCGGTGTAGTCGGCGGTGATGACAAAGCCCTTGCGCGCTTCGACCAGGGCGATGATGCGATCGCGCACCTGCTTGGGTGACACGGGCTTCAGCAACAGATCATCGGCCCCGACGTTGGCCACGCGGGCCAGCAGCGCCGGGGTGGGTGCCCAGGTGGTGACGATCAGGCCGGTGAAGGGGTTGGGCACGCCCGGTTCGTTGCGCAGGGCGCGGATGAAGCGGAAGGATTCGTCGCTTTCCCCATCGGCGTCCACCAGCACCAGGTCGGGCGTCCCCGCGCTCAACAGGCCGATGGCGGCCTTCACCGAATCGAACAGCTCGATCCGGCGGAAGCTCAGCCGCGCCAACACGTCGCGGAAAACCCGCGCCGTGTTCAGTTGCGGGTCGATGATTGCGGCGTCCACCTGGGAGAAATCGTAATCCGGCATCGCTTTTTCCGACGGGTCGCAGGATCCTGCGACTTTAGCATGGTTTTGCCACCGGCTGTTGCGGTTACTACGTTCCCGAAACAAACGCCAGTGGGCAAAGCGGCGCACACCTGTTGTGAGGGGAGGGCGTTGTGAGGGGCGGGCGCGGCTCGTCACAACCCCCACGTCACAACACCAGTGTCACAACCCCGGCTGTTCGACCAGCGTGAAGACCAGCACGCTGCGCCCATCCACCGGAACCGGACGCCCGGACAGGTGCAGGCGTTCGTCCCCGGCACCGTCGGGCTGGCGGGTGTCGAGCGTGCAGCGCCAGCCGCGCCCGCCCGGCACATCGGGCAGGATCACCGGCACGCTGTCGGCGTGGGCGTTCAGCACGATCAGCAGCACGCCGTCGGTCAACGCCTGCCCATCGGGGCCGAGGTGATGGCCCGCCCGTCCGTTCAGCAGCAGGGAAATGCAGCGGGCCTGCGTGTTGCGCCAATGCTCGGCGGTCTTTTCCACCCCCTGGCTGTTGAACCAGACGATGTCCTTCAACCCGTTGGCGGCGGTGTCGCGGCCATGCAGGAAAACCGGACGGCGCAGCACCGGATGGGCCTTGCGCAGGGCGATCAGGCGGCGGACGAAGGCGAGCAGCCGGGCGTCCTGGCGCGACCAGTCAAGCCACGTCGTGTCGTTGTCCTGGCAATAGGCGTTGTTGTTGCCGCGCTGGGTGTGGTTCAGCTCGTCCCCCGCCAGCATCATCGGCGTGCCTTGGGACAGGAACAGCGTGGCCAGCAGGTTGCGCTTTTGCCGGGCGCGGAGCGCGGTGATCGCCGGATCGTCGGTTTCCCCCTCCGCCCCGTGATTCCAGGAGCAGTTGGCGGAATGGCCGTCGCGGTTGTCCTCGCCGTTGGCCCAATTGTGCTTGTCGTTGAACGACACCAGATCGTGCAGGGTGAAGCCGTCATGGGCGGTGATGAAATTCACCGACGCCCAGGGCCGCCTCCCGCGCTTTTCGAACAGGTCGGCCGACCCGGCGATGCGCCCGGCCAGTTCCGGCAGCATGCCGTCGTCGCCGCGCCAATAGCGGCGGACGGTGTCGCGGTAACGGTCGTTCCATTCGGCCCAGCCGGGCGGGAAATTGCCGACCTGATAGCCGCCGGGGCCAACGTCCCATGGTTCGGCGATCAGCTTCACATCGGCCAGAACCGGGTCCTGCCGCACCGCGTCGAGAAAGCCCGAGCCGGGATCATAGCCATAGGGTTCGCGCGCCAGCACGGTGGCCAGGTCGAAGCGGAAGCCGTCGACGTGCATCTCCGTCACCCAATAGCGCAGCGAATCCATCACCATCTGCACGACGCGCGGGTGGGCGAAGTTCAGGGTGTTGCCGGTGCCGGTGTCGTTGATGTAGTGGCGCGGGCTGTCGGGCATCAGCCGGTAATAGCTGAGGTTGTCGATGCCCTTGAAGGACAGGGTCGGCCCCAGATGGTTGCCTTCCGCCGTGTGGTTGTAGACGACGTCGAGGATGACCTCGATCCCCGCCTCGTGCAGGCGGGCGACCATCGTCTTGAACTCCGACAGCACGCCGGTGTTCATGCAGCGGGGTTCGGGGGCGAAAAAGCCGATGCTGTTGTAGCCCCAGTAATTGGTCAGCCCGCGCGTCAGCAGATGCTGTTCGTCGGCCATGGCGTGGATCGGCAGCAGCTCGATCGAGGTGATGCCCAGCGCCTTCAGATGCTCGATGACGGCGGCGGTGGACATGCCGGCGAAGGTCCCGCGCACCGGCTTGGGCACGTCGGGGTGCCGCATGGTGAAGCCGCGCGGGTGGGCCTCGTACAGGATGGTGTCGCTCCACGGGACCGGGCGGTGGCGGTCGTGGCCCCAGGTGAAGGCCCCATCGACCACCCGGCATTTCGGCATGCCGCGCGCGTTGTCGCGCCGGTCAAAGGACAAATCCTCGCGCGTGGAACCCACGCGGTAGCCGTAATGGGCGTCCGACCATTTGAAACCGCCGAACAGCGCGCGGGCGTAGGGGTCGATCAGCAGCTTGTTGGGGTTGAAGCGGTGGCCCTCCTCCGGCTCATAGGGGCCGTGGACGCGGTAGCCGTAGAGCTGGCCGGGCCGGGCGTCGGGCAAATAGCCGTGCCACACCTCGTCGGTGTGCTCGGGCAGGGTGATGCGCTCCAGCTCCCGCTGGCCGGTCTTGTCGAACAGGCACAGCTCCACCCGCTCGGCGTGGGCGGAAAACAGCGCGAAATTAACCCCGAACCCGTCCCACGTCGCGCCCAGCGGGTGCGGTTTGCCGGGCCAGACGGCGGTGCGGGCGGTGGTCGAGGGCATCGGCGTCAATCCGGCAAGCGGTGGGAACGAACAGCGGGTTGCCATGGCGGTGAAGCCACGGCAACCCCTTGATCCCCATTAGAAAGCCTCGCGCGGCAACGTCAAGCGGCGATTGAGCGGACGCTCAACGCGCCAAGCTCAACGCGCCAGGATGGTCGCGGCCTCCTTGGTGCGGACGACGGCGGCGGCGACCTGATCGATGGCGGTGGTGATGGAGCCGATGGAGTGATCGACGGTGGCGACGGAGCGCGCGGCACCGTCCATGGTGCTGGCCAGATCGGCGGCGACGGCGGTCTGCTGCTCCACCGCGCTGGCTGTGGTGGTGATCGAATCGCGCAGGGTGACGACCGATTGGCGGATCGCCCCCAGCGAGGCGACGACGTCGCCGGACACCGCCTGCATCCCATCGATTTCCTTGGAGATTTGCGCGGTGGCGTTGGCCGATTGATTGGCGAGATTCTTCACCTCGTTGGCAACCACGGCAAAGCCCTTGCCCGCTTCCCCGGCGCGGGCCGCCTCGATGGTGGCGTTCAGCGCCAGCAAATTGATCTGCCCGGCGATGGACCGGATCACATCGACGATGCCGCCCATGGCGGCGGCCACGTCGGTCAGCCGGGCGGCGGACCGGTCGGCGCTGTCGGCCTCCGTGTGGGCGGTGTCGGCGGCTTGGCGCGAACGGATCACGCTGTCGCCGATGGATCGGGTCGATGCGGCAGCTCCTCGGCGCTGGCGGCCACGCTCTCCACCGCGCTGCGGGTTTGGGTGGACGCGCCGGTGGTCAGATTGGTCGCCTGCCGGACGGCCAGCAACTCGCGGTCGATGTCCACGAAATTGGTGTCGATCAGCGTTTTCAAACGATCCAGCAGGGTGATCTGGTCGGTGATGTCGGTGGCGAATTTCACCACCTTGCACAGCCGCCCGTCCAGATCGTGGATCGGGTTGTAGCTGGCCTGGATCCAGATGACCTTGCCGTTCTTGCCAAGACGCCGGTACTGGCCGGTTTGGAACGTCCCGGTGTTCAACCCCTCCCAGAACGCGCGGTACTCCGCGCTTCGGGCCTCGTCCTCCGCGACGAACATGCGGTGGTGGCGGCCCTGGATGTCGTCCAACCGGTAGCCGAGCAGGGACAGGAAATTGTCGTTGGCGGTCAGGATGGTCCCGTCGGTCTGGAACTCGATCACGGCCTGGGACGCGGCGATGGCGTTCACCTTGCCCCGAAGGTCGGCGTATTCGCGTTGCCGCGCGGAAACGTCCGTGGCGAATTTGATGATCTTGACGATGCGCCCGCCCGCGTCACGCACCGGGTTGTAGGTGGCCTCGATCCACACATCCTGGCCGTTCTTGGCGATCCGCTTGTACAGGGCCGATTGATGCTCCCCACGGGCCAGCGTGGTCCAAAAGCTGCGGTAGGCGGCGCTGTTCCGGTCTTCCGGCGTCACGAACAGGCTGTGGTGCTTGCCCCGGATCTCCGCCAGCTCATACCCCATGGTCTTCAGGAAATTCGGGTTCGCGGTGATGACCGTTCCATCGGGCGAGAACTCGATGACCGCCAGCGACCGGTCCAACGCGGTGAGGACGGCTTGCGCGCTGGCAGAGGAGGGGGTGGCGGATGTGATGAATCCAAACATGCGAGCAACAAGTCCCGATTGAATGACGCGGGCGGGCACATGACCGGGCGCGGCTTTTGACAACGCGTTTGAGTCCCGATAAGTCAATCATGTGCCCATGAGAGGAACAATCAGGGACGATCCTGTCTTTTTTCACGCAAGCCATGCGTCGTTCGCATGTGCGGTGTCGGATTACTCGACCGCCGTCACCGATGCGGCTGTTTCGGGGCCTGGACTCTCCCGCCCCAGCGCGTCGCCCGCCAGCACCAGCCGCAAGGCCAGCTCCTCCACCGCCTTGTCCTGCTCCATGTCGTACAGGAGTTGGGCGATCATCCGCCCGCGCGTCAGCAGCCGTTCGGCCTTGCCCCGGTCGGGCGGGCGGGCGAGCAGGGCGGCGATCAGGTGATCGCCCAGGCTTTGGCCGGTGCCCAGGGTTTGGGCGATCAGGCGCTCTTTCAGCGTGTCCACGGTGGCGGGGCGGCCGTCGTGGGTCAGGTCGGCGCAGAAATGATGCAGGCTGCGCAGTTGCCGGATCATGGCGGCGAACAGCAAATCGTCCAGCTCACCGCCCGCCGCCGCCCGGCCGACCAGGTCGAACAGCGTGTCGGCCAAACGCCACACCGCCCCCAGCCAGTCGGTCATCGCCTTGCGGTCGGCGGGTTCGACGAAGGGGCCGCTTTCCTCCTTGCTCTCGCTCTGGTCGTCGAGATTGCGCAGGGCGATGACGACCAGACCATCGGCCTGGGCCAGCGTGGCAAGGCTGGCGTGCAGCGCCCGCAGCCCCCGGTCGGTGGAAAAGCCGTCCAGCGCCTCGGTGGCGCGGCGCAGGGAGAAGCGGGCGAGGCGGCGGGCCTGATAGGTGGTGTCGTTCAGCGCCGTGGTGGCCCCCAGCGCCTCCAGCACCATCCGCCGCACCTCGAACCGCAGCAGGGCGCGGGCCAGCCGGTCGATGCCGCCCTCGTCGATGGGGGCGGTGTCGCGGGTCAGGCGGTCGGCGGTGGCGCGGGCGTCGGCCTCCATCGCGTGGACCACGGCGACCAGATGGCCCCGACCGCCGCCGCGCAGCCGTTCGACCAGGGCGCGCATCGCGTCGGCCACATCCACCGCGCTGGGCAGGCTGGCGTCGTGCAGGGTCTGGTTCCGCACCAGCCGGTCGATCAGATGGTCGCGCACACCCGGCAGCAGCACGTCGGTGACGATTTGACCAATGGGGCGCAACAGCGCCTCCAGCATCCGCCCTTGCGGTTGCCCGACCATCCCGGCCAATGGGTTGAGCGGCTTTGGCGTCAGGCGCGGGCGGTGGGGTTCCACCAGCTCCAGCACGCTGTCGGCCCGAACCGGGGTGATGGCCCCGCGCAGCAGGCTGTTCAGCCGCAGGATCGTGCGCGCCTCGTCAATCGCGCGCGGCGGCTTGGTGGTCCCGTCTTCCGGCGGGGTGGCGCTGGGCGGAGCCGGGGGCGACCCCACGACCGTCCGCGCGGCCGGCTTTGCGGTGCGCCGCTGTTGGGACGTGTCGTATTTGGTCGGCCAGAACGCCATGTCAGAACGCCATGTCCATCACGGTCCGTTGCGCCGGAAAGGCCCAGTCGCTCCATCAACTATGGGGAGCGACCGGGTCCGGTTCAAACGGATATTTTTGGGACGACGGGCGTTATGACGGCGGGCGTTATGACGGCGGGCGTTATGATGAGCGTCGCGCCGATGGCCGGATCAGCCGGTGGCGACCGCCGGGTGACTGGCCAGCGCCGCGCGCGTCTTCGGCCCGGCGATGCCGTCCACGCTCAACCCGGCGCTTTGCTGGAAGGCGCGGACGGCGTTGGTGGTGGCCGGACCGCTGACGCCGTCCACGCTCAACGCCGGTTTGGCCCCGGCGGCGTTCAGCGCCTTTTGCAGCCAGGCGACCGACCCGTCGTCGGCCCCAACTCCGCCGGTGGCCGATTCAGCCGCCGGGGCCTGGGTTGGGGCCGGGGCGTCGCCGCTGACCAGCGGGTAGATCTTGTCGAACCACGCCTGCCGGTCATCCAACCCGTTGTAGCCGCCGTTGATGCGCCGGGTGATGGCGCGGATGTCGTTGGCGTCGGCGGC